>CAMYJO010000009.1:88631-111980 GCA_947258755.1 uncultured Gammaproteobacteria bacterium | reverse complement strand
AATCCGGGAGGTTGAATAGATTGAGGCCGGATAGACGGATATTTCAGGCATATCCAGCCTCCAGTTCTCAGCCTTGAAATACAGGGGTGTTGCGGTTATCCTGCTTATACTTTCACATACGACATTTGTGGGAATGCCGTTTATGAATAACCCAGATAATAGAGGTGCATAAATGAACATAAAACAAAGCGTACTTCAACTAAGTCTACTGTTCCCAGCCTTGCTGTTCAGTCAGACTATTTTTTCTGCAAATAATTCGTCGGGGCCCAAGGCCACGCTTGAAAGCTTCAACACCGAGGTCGCTGAACGCATCGCGGCTGACGCTGCATTACAAAACAGCATCGATAACATTTCGTTAATCCCGGGGCCTCAAGGTGAACAAGGACCACAGGGCGAGCCGGGACCTCAAGGTGCGACGGGACCACAAGGTGAGCCGGGGCCGCAAGGTGTTCCAGGCCCTCAAGGTGCGACGGGGCCACAAGGTGAGCCGGGGCCACAAGGCATTCCAGGTCCGCAGGGTGATTTAGGCCCTCAAGGCGATACAGGACCACAAGGCGAAACGGGACTGCAAGGCGCTACGGGGCCACAAGGTGAGCAGGGGCCACAGGGTGTTCCAGGGCTCCAGGGTGACACGGGGCCACAAGGTGAGCAAGGGCCGCAAGGTGAGCAGGGATCACAAGGTGTTCCAGGGCTCCAGGGTGACACAGGGCCACAAGGTGAGCAGGGACTACAAGGACCAGCGGGTGCTGATGGCGCAGATGGTCTCCAGGGAGTTCAAGGTGAGCAAGGTATACCTGGTCCTGCAGGTTTGAATGGAGGGCTCGTGCAATACGTTGCTGCGACACCCGTTGCGATAAATGGTATTCAACGCCTTTCTGTCGATGCAACCTTCGGAGGCTTTACACTGGGTCTTGGGACAAATGAAACTGTATACCTGCCTTTTGATATCTCAGCTACCGACTTACAGCGTGATTTGAACTCACTCGTTAACCTGGAGTTTGGTTTGATTGATAATGGGGTCATGGATGTGAAAGTCACGGACGAAGGTGATGCTTTCCATATCAGTTTTGTCGATGATCTAGCCGACGAATCTGTTGATCTACTGGCCTTTACTGACGTTGATCTGAGTGGTGGCACGGGCGGTAATGTGGGTTTTGCTGATGAGATTGGACTAGTTGAGGGTGTGAATGCTGGAAATCTGCTGACATGGAATGGCAACAACTGGATCGCGCAGCCACCCAGAGTTATCGATATCCCAGAGGAAACCAATCTGCAGCCCTATCAGACTGTCAATTATATAATCGCGCTAGAGGGCATTTTCCCAAGCCGTAGTTCAGCTGACCCTTTCATAGCTGAAATCATAATGTTTGGTGGTAATTTTGCACCTCGTGGCTGGGCTTTTTGTGATGGTCAATTATTGCCCATCTCACAATACTCCGCATTATTTTCCCTGTTGGGAACCAATTACGGTGGTGACGGTAGAACCACTTTTGGTTTGCCTGACTTGCGTGGTAGAGTTCCGGTTCATGCCGGGGGTGGAACTGGACCTGGACTATCGCCTTACCGCTTAGGACAAAAAGGAGGGCAGGAGACTAATGATCCCGCTCCACGCTAAGTTATTTTGATATTTCTACCATAAACGAAGAGGCCTGCCTTTAAAAAGCAGGCTTCTTTTTTACATGATTCGGTTTGATAATCCATGCGCATGCTGAAGAATTTAACGTCGGTAACACTCTTGTACGTGCTAGCCTTTTTCGTAACGGGGGTAGCTCATAGCCAAACTGCGCAGAACGGTGACTGGTATCTTGACCATTTAAACATTACGCAAAATAATGCATTTGCACACGGTAAAAAAGAGGTCGTGATCGCTATTGTGGATGACGGCATTCGAACCACTCATCAAGACGTCAAGAACTTTATTTGGACTAACCCCAGGGAAAAACCTCGTAACCATATTGATGATGACGGCAACGGTTATACCGATGACACCTACGGCTGGGATGTGTCGGATAACAACAATACCATCTCTCCGCCTCCGGATAGGCTTGATGAGTATTATCACGGCACACATCTTGCGGGTATTGTCAGTCGAATTGCACGCAGCTATTTTGGCGATTCGGCTTCTCGCTTAATCAAGATCATGCCGGTTAAAAGTCTGGCAGATGAGGCGGATAAATCTTATCTGAGTGACGGTTTTAAGGGTGTCCAATACGCGGTACGGGCAGGTGCTGACATCATTCTTTGTGCATGGAATGTCGCGAATATCTCTTCATATGAATCGGCGATTCTAGAGGAAGCACACCGCAAAGGCATTGTGGTTGTTGCTTCAGCGGGTAATTTTCCAGAAGATCGCAAACAATACCCGGCGGCTCACCCCACCGTGATAGCGGTGGCTGGCACTAATCAACAGGGGGCGTTGTCCGAGAAATCCAATTACGGACAATTTGTTGATCTGTCTGCACCTGGCATAAATATACAGGGAGCCAGTTCACTATCGGATACGGGCTATGCATCAAAGGACGGCACTTCGTTTTCAACCGCCATGGTAGCAACCGCCGCGGCTTTGGTTCGGTGGCAGCATCCTTCTTTTTCAGTTCGGCAAGTGGAAGCTTGCTTGAAAAGTTCTACCGATGCACTGGAGATTTACAATCCGCTGCATACTGGAAAACTGGGAGCGGGTCGATTAAATATTGGGAAGGCCATTAAGTGCGAGATATTAACCGGGCAGATGAAACAGAAGAACCAGCTATACCATCCACAGGGTTTTTTACATCTCAACTCGCCCGAAAGTAAAACGATTTCCTGGACGATTCAACCAATGGGTCAATTTAAGGGTATTCGATTCAGGCCGGTTTCGATTCAAAACAACGTTGGTCAAAGTGTGTTGTCGTTTTACTCGAAAGACTCGAGAGGGTCGAAATTTATTGAGAGTTTTCCTTTATCTAATCCACCTGAGTCTGTCTATATTGCTGGTAGCCAGGCTCATGTGGTTCTGGAGACAAATATCATTAATCCAAAACTTAACGGGTTAGTGGAATACGAAGTTGAAACAATCGACCATAGAAATTTGTATTGTCAGGGCACACAAAAATTAACGGATGAAGGGATTCTGGAAGATGGCAGCGGATCTGAAAATTATTCGATGGAATCAAGTTGTAAATGGCTGATCACCGCACCGAGGGGAAAAGTTATTCATTTCAAGTTCACCGAATTTGATACCGAGGCACAAGTAGACTGGGTATATTTTTTCGACGGAGAAAAAACGAATGAAAAAACTATGGCTGGTTTTAGTGGTCCTGATATCCCACCGGAATTCACTACCTGGCGCAATAAAGTTCTGGTCTGGTTTGTGACCGATAGTAAAAATCAGGGCAAGGGATGGAAAGCAGAATATCGTTTTCAGGATCACAGAGAGAATAATCAAAAACAAGTAAGGGAGCAGTGAAGCTTCGGCCTCATTGTGATAAATAGAGTTCATCCATGCGTACCTCTCGACAATTGCTTCCTGCAGTGGTCGAAAAATAACGCCTGAAGCGCCACTACCACCAGTACCTCCACCACCGGCTCCACCGGCCATGTCACTGTCTGAAATACAATCTATAGAAAAACGGGGACAGAGAACAATTAACTCTAATATTCGTTAAAGCTTATTTCAATATTAGAAACAATTGTTCTCTGACCCGGATTTTCTGGGGTGGGCGGAGTGGTTTTTCAGTGAGGTATATGGGGTCGAGAATAGTGATTATTTGATCTCGGTGAATCAGTTATAACAGATAACGGAGTCAGAGTGCTGTACCTGGAATAATAGAAACAACTGTACTCTGACCCCGTGTATTTATTAGCATGCATGCTATTAAACAATGGCATGATTCATTGCCATAATTACCATTTCCATATAGAAGGCGGGATTTCCTTAATGTTTTCCACAGCAGGCTTGCTATACCACTGCTTATCGCTACTGGCATTGCTGTTAACAAAATTGATGAAAGTGGGGTAGGCGAGTCCCATATCGATTCCAGCCAATGGTGGTTGCCAATTGTCAGGAGCAACGATAGCAAAGGGAAAGCCGGCTTCATCACGAAAACTACTCATGCTGGTTAATGTATTGTTGGAATATTCCAGTACGGGTAACTTGTCCACGAGATGGACTTCATAATTAGTATCATGGACATACAGATAGGGGTCAAAGGGCGCCATGGCCACTTGAGAAGGCAGGATGGCATTATCGAGCGTTACCTGAAAATCAAATTTGGGTCCTTTTTTCAGGGATTGGTAATCAAATGTATTGACGTAGGTTGAGCCATCGTCCGCATAGATAGAGGCGACATGTTCCACGAGGAGTAGGTCTATACTACCGTTAACATTGCTGCTGCGTGGGTATCCCTGGTAGGCGGTGTATGATTCAGCCGGGTATAATGAAGAGCTTGCTGTACCCGTTGACCCGTCTGGTAATTCTATTCGCAAACGCCAATCATGATCATAGGCGGCACCACGGGCCATTAAATAGCCATTGCCACGTATAACAGCGACGTTTCCTTCGGTATCCAGTCCAAAACTGACCTGATAAGCGACGACTAGATCATTGAAGTCATAGTCACCTTTATTAGGATACAAATCCTCATAAGACACGATATAATAATTTTGGCTGGAAGGATAATACACCCAGTTATAACTCGGCTGATCTGTAATCACCAATGGGGCCAGATCACGCCCGGGCATAAGTTGATCAAGATATGTGACATCTGCGCTAGTCAATAAGGCCACTTCTTCAAAACCATTACTAAAGTCATAAAAGGCTTCAGGATCTCCAAGCTTTATATTAGTTGTCAGAAAGGTAACATCCAATACTGCACTTGAAGCAGTGCTCAAATCCATATCTATATCAAAATGAAGCGTTTCATCTATCGATGAATTCGTCATCTCACTGTCGCTGTTAGGAGAAATACGATTTGTCCCACTCGTGCCAATCAGTGTGTAGTACTCAGCACGTTCTGTATTACCTGCTTGCGACAACAAGCTACGGGTGGGCGTGCTGAATGATGTAAATTGCACGGATGTGCGTCCAAAATAGACAGTTAATACAGCTGACTCGATTGCGACACCTTGGCTATCAGCAAATTCAGACCCGGAAGATGCTTCGTTAACATCGACACCGAATACCAGTTTTCCATTGTTATCTTGTCTAAATGCTTCCAGTAACGGACCACTAACAACACGAGAGTTGGTCTTGGGTTTGTACAGGTCTATGGATCCTACCCCAGTAGAGCGAATGTTATCTGCAAATAAGAAACTGCTAATGGTCGTTTCGGCGACTGTCACATGAGTAAAGCCTAACCATAGGGTGAATAAGCCAGCCATATATGATTTTAGATAATTTCTCATAACCAAATCTCCTGTTTTATCTGTCCTGAGGAAGGCTGATTGGTGAATATTTCCAGCCATAGTGTCGATACATGCCTTGGCAAGGATATGGGTAACTCGAGTGTGGATAAGGTCGGTGTTGTACCCAGGTAATACGTCTTATCTTCATCGTACAATTTGATAATGTAGTAGTCACCTGACAAATGGGGTGCGTATTCAGTCATGTCAACCGTTACGATTTGTTGACTGAATTGCTCGAAAGAAAATTCTTTTGATGAAACGTTGTCAGAAATGGCTGTAGCAATGGGTTCTACAGGGGCAGTATTCTGGTTTTGTGATGGGCTTTCCGCTGTACCACCAATGCCACCACAGGCAGCGATTCCTGTTGCGCACAATAGTAAAACGAATCCCCGCTTCATCGATTTAATATTCATAATAGTTAAAGTTTTCGTGCCTTTTTTTAACATGGTTGTTCTCCTGGACAGCGATTCGTTTGGAAAATAAATGCTTATCTTTAGGTGCTCAATGTACTTAAGTTACTAAAAGCAGTTTTCATACCAACCTTACAAGACGAATAAAAACAGGTGTTTATGCTAAGAAATATATCGTGGTCAGGTGTAGCGATCGGTCAATCGCATATCCATTCGCATTATGCGAAGTGATTCAGTAAAACGCAGCAGATCTTAGTATGTTCTTACGTAACCTGTTCCAGACAAATAACGCGAAGACTGGGCTAAACAATAGATTGGCAAACACAAATGCGATGGCGACACCTTGTAGGCCCCAAAATATTCCTATTGAAATAGAAACCATAAATAGCATGGTGAACAAGAGTTGTGCGTACAAATCTATTGTTACATGACCCATGGCGCGCAATGATTGGCTGGCAACACTTGCTATTGGTAATGGTAATGCTGACACGCAAAGCAGTATGAGTACCGGTATGGCTCCAGCATGCTGCCATTGCTCGCCAAATAGAAGCGGCACATAATAGGGTGCGAGCAGGCTTTGTAGTAATATGACCGGTATCATAAGTGCAAGACCGAAGAATATCACAGAACGAAATTCTACAAGATTGCTCAAGCCTTGATTAACGCGTTCGTGACTGCATAAATGTGAAAACAAAGCCTGATTGAGTACTCGAACCAGACTCATGCTAATCCCCAGGCCTGCATTCATAGCAAAATAAAATATACCGAGTGCTTCAATCCCTAGCGTTCCTCCAATCACCCCAGCACTAAAATAGGTGCGCAGGGCTAGTAACGAATCGTTTAATGCTACTGGAATACCAAATTTAAGTATGCTGCGCCAGCCTTTGTAACTAAACGACGTTTTGGGTTTATATGCATAGTGAGCCCTTATGTAAATAACCCAGACTGGCACTACAAGTAATTTGGGTAAAACCAATGCCCAAAATCCAAAGCCTGCTATAGCGAGAACGACTATTAGAATGCTCTCAGTGAGAGCTTGCATTACCTCTGCTCTCGCAACAACACCAAGACGACCTTCGCGGATTAACATGGCACTTTGTACAGTGGCAGTAGGCAGTAACAAATATCCTAAGGATAGAAGGCATAATGGGGCGATGAGTGCGGACTGTTGGTAAAATTCAGCCATCGGCCAGGCGAGTAATGATTGGATAATGGCTAGCATCAGCGCTAGTATCCAACTCATAGAGTATACGGTTGTTTTTAGTGTATTGACTTCAGCATCACTAGCTTGAACAAGTTTACTACTGACAGCACCATGCGAGACACTGTGAAATAATTCGTTTGTTGCCAGGATCAGTGCTGCGATGCCATAATTTTCCGGCAACATTAAACGGGCAACGACAATAATCGTTATCAAGCGTAATATGCGTGTTGTGAGTTGGCCACCACCCAACCAGCTAACATTGACTAGCAGTTTTCTTAGGCCAGAATTAGTAATAGTCTTTGTTATCGACAGGCTCATTGGTTATTTAAAGGGAGCCCAGTTCACTGACATTGTTTTTACTGGGTGTCGTTGACTATGCATTTGTGATGCTATGGTATAGACAGAGTTTATTTTCGAGACAATAATATTCCAATCATATTTCTGTTGCAGTTTATAATAACCATTCTCGCCCATTTTCCTGCAATAGTCTGCGTCATCAAGTAATGAACAAATTGCATCGGCTATACTTTCGGGGTGATGTGCGCTAAGTAAGCCGTCATGTTTGTGATCAATGACTTCATTTAACGCAGGTAAGTTCAATGCGATGACCGCTTTCTGGTAATACCATGCCTCCAGATACACGACACCTAAGCTTTCTGCTCTTGAAGGCACACATAACATAGTGCATGCTTTCAAAGCACTGGCTTTCATAGATTGGCTTATCCTCTCAATAAAAAGAAGGCGATCATCTTGTATAGAAGAAAACAAGGCCTTTGCATATGAATCTTGCGGCCCAATAAAAGCAATGCAGGCATCAGCATGCCGTTGCCAAATTTTAGTGGCTGCGTTGAGTAAATAATCACAGCCTTTTTCTCTTGTGACACGACCTAGAAAAACAACCAGTGGTTTGTTGCCCAGTTTATGCTGCGTGCGAAAGCAAATTTCTTTGTTGGATGGTTCCAGTAATGGTCCGTAGGGGCAAACATGAACGCGCTCTGCAGGAGCGCCATGAGCTATTAACCATTCACGCTCATGTTGGGTCAGCGCAACCAAGGCGTCTGCACGACGATACAATCGACGAAAGCGGGTCGTTGCCCATGCAGTGACATGATCCTTATCGGTACATACCAAGGGTGTCATGACAAATGGGATATTCAGGGCTTGGCTAATGTCTGCAGCCAGTTCTGCACTTTCAGTAAGTCCGTTATATACAAAGTGAATAAGATCATATTGTTTACAAAACCGGTAAGCCTGCTTGAAGAATAGATGTCGAAACATAAAGGCATAGAATGGCCTTGATGTGCGTATATTTTTATGCTGACAAGCAAGTAAATGCAAAAACCGTTGCGCTATGCCTTGTAAACCAGTACGCCATGTTGTGATTTTCTGATCAGTTAACATTTGTTGTTTAGCTTTAGTGGCGCCTATGGGTAAATCCACATTCATCTCATCACAATGAGTTAGTATCCCGATTTGGCTCCATTTCGAGAGCTCATGTGCAAGCTTGCGATTATGCATCTCTGCACCACCTATCGCAGGCCAGTATCGTGGTACCCAAATTAAAGGCTTTATCGACTTATTGCTGTTCACTGATACATCTCCATTCGTCTACAGACATATGAGCAAGAATGTTGCCAAATTGGACAATACTGATTTAATTATCGAGAAAACATAGTAAATACAGATAATTAGATATGATATGTAAGTAATATTGGAATGTAGAAACAGGTCTGTAATTTATATTTTTGTTATTGCGTTGCAAAATGCGAATTATTTGTATTGAATCATGAACTCAAAAGGTTCTTTGGTGTGATCTCAGCAGGAAATTTCCTCTGACTGCTAGTCTTGAATAATTTTTATAATAGTGAGGCCCCAGTAATTATCATTATATTCATTAGGTTGTAGTGTTCCTGTTTCCCCTGTGCATTTTTTGTGAGCTAGTTCACATTTTAAAACAAGCTAATAGTGTTAAATAAAAACTAACATTTATTATTTAAGCGTACTGTAAAGGGCAAAACTGTCGAAAGGCGGTGACGCAAAGCTTCCGGGTTAAGGGTATTCAATATCTATGCTAGCGGGGCTACCAGAAATGCAAAAATCATTATCTGATCCTTTGCAGAACTTCGTTCAATTTTTTGATTGGAGATCTGTATGAATAAAATATCTTTACTGGCCGGCTGTTGTATCCTGACAGCATTTTCGATGCAATCAATAGCAGGGCCTAAGTCTACAAAACCAGAAAAACCAGCAACACCTGTTGTAAAGCCAGCCTTCAAGGTAGACCAAACGTTTATTCGTTTGACTACAAGCAATCTGACGCAGGATCTTGATACACCCTATATCATCCATTACTCATCTAATGCTGCATCCTATAAGCACTCAGGGCTGATCTGGAGCATCGATGGTAAAGCAATCTCAGTATCACCATTGCCAGACAAAAAAAATGTTGTCAGCATCACACCTGAAACAGCGGGTACTCACGAAGTGTGTGTCAGTGGTGAACTCGGCAGGAGCGGTAAATCCCATATCGATTGTATTATGGTGACGGTGAATGAGCCGCCTGTAACCAACCGTCAGCCGCTTGTCGAAAATGACACTATCCGTGTCTATCAGGATATTGCTTATGCAAGTTCTGCTGTCGCGTCCGATCCTGATGGCGATCCACTTAGTTATGCCGTTAATAAACAACCGACATTAGGTACTGTGGTGATGGATGCAAATACAGGTAATTATACCTATACTCCAAAACCTGCCCAATCGGGAGAGGATAGCTTTAGTTTTATGGTGTCAGATGGCATCAGTAAAGCGGTTGAAAGCGTTGTCTCAGTGACTATCGTCAGTACACAAACTGCTTGTGATGGTATGGGTCCTTACCATGATAGCGATAAAGATGGTTTCCTTGATATAGCAGAGGTCGCATATGGAACGGATCCTGTTAATCAAGACTCACGCATACTTGCCTATAATCCAACTGTCCCCTTTAACCTTGATGCCGATATGGATGGTTACCTTGGTTATATCGAGGCATGGTTAGGTGCGGATCCTAATAATGCTGTATCAAAACCAACTGGTTCAGATATAGATGGTATACCGAATTGTTTTGAGCCTGTTTCAGACGGCATAAAGGCAATATTACCTGCATTCAATATACCAGAGCCTGTTATTGATGCGAGCACCGGTAGTGCACATTTTAAATTTGATATGACGGTACTGGATAATGCAGCCGGTATTAATAATATTATTGTTATGATGAGAAGTCCGTTGGGAACCTATCATTACTCGTATAAATATATCAGGACTTCAGACCGTGCACGTGTTGCTCCTGTTCATATTGAATCAGTGCCACTGAATCAATATCTCGAATCAGGTGACTGGAAGGTCGTGAAGGTACTGATATATGATGAAGCCAAGAATATATCATCGATCTCATCTGTTGCGCTTGAAGCGGCAGGTCTGCCGACCACCATCAAGGTTATTAATCCCCAGGCTGACATCAGTGCACCAGAGATTACACAGCTAGGTTTCAATAACCAGGCTTTGGATGTCAGTTCAGATATAGCGCGTATACCTGTTCAAATATCATTGCTTGATAATGTATCGGGTATTAAATCTATGGTCTCATATCTACAGAGCCCAACCGGCGTACATCGTACCTATGCCTATGGTTACCATTCAGATCAGCCTTTGAGTGTAGATCAAGTGTATTACAGTAACAAACTGGATCAATACAGCGAAGCAGGCGAATGGACTGTCTATCGGGTTCATTTGGAAGATTGGGCAGGTAATCGACGTTACTACACTGGTGATATGTTAACCCAGATGGGATTTGATAATACCATTACGATTGTCAATCCACTCAGTGATATTGTTGCTCCTGAATTGCAGCAATTTGACATCCTTACACCTATCGTTGATCCATCCGGAGGTCAGCAGACATTTCGTATTAAGATTAATGCGACTGATGCTGTGTCCGGTACAAGTAGGGTTTATACTGTATTTCGCGGTCCATCAGGCCAATATCAATATGCCTATACCTATAATACTAGCGACTTGCTGAATTATGATGGTGAAATCATGACACCACCTGTCAGTGAGTTTCTGGAGAACGGTGTATGGTCTGTCTATTATGTCCTGTTGTACGATAACGCGGGTAATACACGTTACTATCGAAACGATATGTTAAAAGGAATGGGTTGGGAAACAGATATTCTTATTCAACGTTAACCTTTTACCATGAGGAAGCCACCCTGCAAGGGGTGGCTTTTTATTATTAGAAGTAAACAAAATTCAGTCCGCAGATAATTACCAAAAAATATGGTGCTGTTTGTAATTTATAAATGGGTCAATATGGAAGCGGCTATTGCGGCGTGGCTGATAAAAATCCAGGTATCAACAAAAGTGATGTTGACGCTGGCCTATTCTGTTTATTCAAAATTGAAAGTGTCTGTTATATCAAAGGGGAGACTGAAGGCCTGATCACGGATGCTAATGTTACCGCTCAGTCGGTATGCGAATGATGACCTGGTGCTACCCTGTAGGCCTTGAACCTGGCGAGCGATACCAAACAAGGTTGTGGTTCTTGTTGCATCAACCACAGCATCGCTAAAGGCTGGTATGGTTATCTCTTGATTGCTCAAACTGCTCATAAATTTTTTATCATTAATCTCCAATGTAAAATGCATACCAGACAGCGATGGAACCACGCATGTCATTTTCGAGCCGCTGGATTTTATGTACAGGATGTAGTGTATGCTGCGGGCGCAGGGATGCGCAGGAGCAGCCATTGCCAAGCTGGCGGCACTGGTACCGAAACCGAGAGTAAACCTGACCCGGTTCCACGGCGTATTATTCCGGGCGTCCTGCCCTTCACCCTTCGGGCCAGCTTGCAGCTGTTCAAAATCGCTCCTGGCGATTTTGTCGCGCCCAACAGCAAGTACCGGGCATTGGTGACGCCGGCCAGGCGGGGCAAGAGCAACCCGGTCAGGGTGGTCGATGAGCCGCCAACACCCGCACAACGGCGAGCGTCTATGATATGGGCACAGCGGCTTAAACGTGTCTTCAACATTGACATCGAAATCTGCAGCGCCTGCGGCGGTGCGCATCGAAGACCCGGTAGTGATGCCCAAAGCACTCGCTGCGCTCGCGGGGCAGGCTCTCCAGAAGATCCTGAATCACCTGAAGGAAAAAGGTGAATACCAGGATGCGTTTCGATTGTCTGAGAGTCGCGGCCCACCGCAAACGGGCTTATTTGGGTAAGGAAAATTCGTTAGTGAATCACAAGGATGTTGCCGGCGGCACCAGGCAAGGGTGGCACTCGGCTGTCGTTTTGGTTTGAGAGGGTTACGGGGCCGGAATCTGCCCGATCTAGCCAATTAAGTCGCTGCATCAGATGAGATTGACTACGTCTGGCCGCGAATTAGCAGGGTTGGTTCGGGGTGGGCCGGGTGGTTTTTCAGTAAAAGGGGATTTATACTTCCTATACTGCTAAAATATATTTAAATATATAATATATAAATAAAAAATAATAAAGAAATTAGAAATAATGCCGTAATAATCTAGGTAAGCTTAAAGGACATTAGCTATACCTATAGGTTAATTGAATAGCTCGAATACAAAATATGACTACAGATAATACATTTTTCCTGTTAGCCGAGAATGCTAATGAAGGCATCCTTGTTCATCAGCATGGTCAATTCGTATATTCCAACAAGAAAATAGCTCATCTTCTCGGATATGAAGATACTACAGAAACTCTGAAATCTGGGCAGGTCGGTATTGTTCACCCGGACGAGTATAATCATTTTTCTGAATACCTGGAAAATCGACGACAAGGTCATGATGAACTAGATCAATACGAGACGGTATTTAGTTCAAAAGATGGTAATCGCGTCTATGTAGAAATCACCGTGTCTAATATGATATGGCAAGATAATGAAGCCGTACTGATAATGACTCGTGAAATTAGTAAGCGCAAAAATATTGATCAACTAACAGCCTTGTTAAGTAAAGGTGTCTCACAAGAGAATTTTAATGATTTCCTCTTCGAGTGTGTACTTCAACTTACCCAGCTATATAACGCTAAATTCGGATTTATTGGACAATTGATCGGACCGGAAAATACCCATGTCAGGACACTGTTTGTGGTCGATGATGGGCGACAAGTCGACAATTTTGAATATGAACTCGAAGGCACGCCCTGTCAGGATATACTTAATTACGATAAAGAGCTCATTCCTAACAACGCATCGGAATTGTACAAGGAAGATGAAATGCTTGTGCAAATGGGTGTTGAAAGCTATTTTGGCTCTCCATTAATCAATGAAAATAAAATCACTGGATTAATATCTGTCATGGATGTTCATCCCATGGAAATCACACCTCTGGTAAAACCACTTCTCGGTATTTTTTCAGCAAGAATTGCCATGGAACTGGAAAACAAGCGACTTTATGATTCACTTGAAGAGACCATACTAAAGCGCACACAAGAACTAAGACACGCAAAAGAAATTGCAGAAAAAGCCAGCCTGGCCAAGACAGAATTTCTTTCTCGAATGAGCCATGAGCTAAGAACACCTTTAAATGCTGTACTCGGTTTTGCACAATTACTCGATATCGATGAAGACCCATCCCTTTCATCTAATCAGCAGGACCATGTTGCGGAGATTATCAATGCCGGTCGACATCTATTAGACCTTATCAATGAAGTACTTGACCTTGCAAGAATCGAATCCGGTAAATTTGAATTAGATATTGTGAAGGCCCCAATAGCCCCGATTATTGATGAATGCATGCGACTGACTAAACCCCTGGCTGACAGTAGAAATATAAACATCCAGAAAACAGTTGATCATAACAATAGCTATATCCACGTTGACCGCGTTCGCCTCAAACAGATTATCATTAACCTGTTATCAAACGCCATCAAGTTTAATCAGGACCAGGGGAATGTCAGCATACAGGTAGAACCCATAAATAACGAAAAAATCCGCATCAATATAATTGACACGGGACCCGGTATACCGGAGCAATTACACGATGATATATTCAATCCTTTCATACGCCATGATCAGTCATCTATTGAAGGGACAGGTATCGGGCTTTCTGTTGCCAAACAGTTAACCGAACTTATGCAGGGTAATATTGGTATCAGTAGCCAACCTAAAAAAGGAAGCACTTTCTGGATTGAATTCAAGGTGGCGCCTTAGAAATAATCTTAATACGAAATATTGAACAGACAATTAAAATTTTCTGTTGTAATTGCAGTTATTTCCTCAACAGATAAACCTCTGAGTTCGGCCATTTTTTCTGCAACATATAATACACAGGCTGGCTCATTGGGATTACCTCTGTATGGTACAGGTGCAAGATACGGCGAATCTGTTTCAACCAAGATTCGATCAAGGGGTACTTTACGCGCCACTTCCCTGAGCTCTTCGGCATTTTTAAATGTCACAATACCTGAAAATGAAATATAAAACCCCAGATCAAGAGAGGCCTTGGCTGTTTCCCAATCCTCAGCATAACAGTGCATCACTCCAGCCGCTTGTTCAGCATGTTCCTGCTGCTGGCTTGACAGCATGAAATATTCATCAATAATAATTAACCGGCACAGCGATAGGTAACAGTATGCAAATCTTCAGAATATTCATCACACTGATCTTATTGATGGCTGGCACCGCCAGTGTAGGTGCTAGCCAATCCGAAAAGGAATATTTTCCCCAAAAGCATTATAAGGAATTAGCCAAACTGCTCAGGCAGGGCGACATCGTCAGTATCTCTACCAAAGATGAATGGGTCTTTGAATTCGAAATCGACAAAGTGACCGGGGATGCAATTATCGGCCAGAATGTCAGCGTACCATTCAATGAGATAAGTCGGCTGGAATCGAGAAGAATTTTCGAGGAGGGTGCAGGAGCATCCATGCTTCTCATCATGATGGGAGGCATATTCAAGGTTATTCTGGCAGCACCGATTACATTTTATTAAGCTCCTAATTTTGACTTATCTCATACCTACTGCCGAACTTTATAACCGTAAATTTCATTATTTAGGATGCCAGTCAGCTGAAATCGATTGTCTGTCAGCTGAATGACCCTGAAACAGGTGCTGGCTGGATATATAACCACCTCCCAGTCGAAGCAGACTAGGTTTTTTGCGGACTGAATTTTCATCTCGCCATAATCATGCGGTGTATTACAGGTATTACACGCGCGTTCCACTGTATTACCAGGCCGTACATCAATCGTAAAATTGGCACCCGGCGTGCTGTCAAATCTCAAGTGACGATATTTCCTGAAATGAGCGGTGATGGCTTTACCCTTTATTATTTTCGGAAAACTCTCAAATCCTTTATTATCGGCATGCTGTGTCACATCAGTTTCTGGCTTGGCCTCCACTTCTATCGGAGGATAGATCGCGAGAGTATCCTGCTCAATACGTCTGGACTTCTTGCCTGATCTGATTACAGCCAGGAGTTTACTGACCTTGACTGCTGCCATACCGTCAGAATCGCTGACTACTTCGTGCTCGGTATTCAACCGTCCCTCTTTCCCTGACAATACCTGACGTACAAAATAGATCTTGCCTGCGGCTGTATCCAGCCTAAGATCTGAAGTGTTTCCGGCCCTGGATGAAATGCGGTGCTGCCCGGGTATCGTCTCCCATAAAAAGAAGGTGTCCTGCCCGGTTCGCCCGACGACCTTGCCGTCAAAGGACATCGCGGCCAGGGTTGCTGCGCCCGTCTGACCCTTCCTGTATATATAAATCAGTGACCTGTCTTTTTTTGAGATAAATGTTTTTGCCTTTTTTTCTGGATCCTTATCGGGCAGGGAAAATCGCCCGGATGTTACTGCGCAGCCTGTGAAATACAGCAATGCGCAGAAAAGAAAGCCAATAGCGATAGATCGATTCATCATGCCTCGCCCTCCCTCAGTATGCCTTCAGATTATTAAAACACTTAAACTGATAATTATATCCTGATTACTTTTCATTAATACTTATTACTTTTATGACTCCGATCAAGTAATGATACGTTTCACTATCCAAGTAATGGGCGTGTTTACAGGCTCATGCTAAATGTTAATACCTCTTAAACTTTAATAAATATTATTTGAATACGCCGAAGTAGGCAACACCTTTAACAGGCGGGGCGTATGAAATATTACCACCGCTATTAAAAACAGGATCAGAGAACAATTGTTGTTAATATTAGAGAATATTGTTCTCTGACCCGGTTTTTCAGACCCGGTTTTTCATTCGGCAGTGCGCTCAATCTCAATGTACATTTCCATATGCTGTTCCTGGATGGGGTTTACACGGAAACCAAACACGGTCGAACACGGTTTCAGCGAACCAACGGGCCGGAACAGCAGGAACTGAAGGAGCTGGTACACACGATCAGCCACCGCGTGGCCAGGTTTTTGGAGCGCGAAGGCATCCTCGAGCGCGATGAAGAGAACAGTTAATCCTTTAATCTTTTAAGTGTCTTGCCGGATATTTTATGATGTTCCATCAATTATTACATCTTGTGTAAATTCAGTCTCTTGATTATCGCTCAGTGCTAATAAATCTTACTATATTTCTATCTGCAATGTGATATGAGGCCTTTTTGCTGTTAGCTTTGTCTGTGAATTACAATATAATTGGCAGTCTATATCATTAAAATAAACGCTATAAACCACTTAACGGCGTTACAGGAACGATCAGCTATTATGCAAATAAAAACTGAGAGAACGAGCGCTTAGGTCATGCCGGGATCTACCATTGACGAGTCATGGATGCGTGCAGCTCTGGACCTGGCACAGCAGGCCGAAGCAGAAGATGAAGTGCCGGTCGGTGCCGTATTAGTACAGGATAATCAGATTATCGGACAAGGATGGAATCGGCCAATCCATGCGCATGACCCAAGCGCGCATGCCGAAATTCAAGCGATACGTAATGCCGGCCAAGGCCAAACTAATTATCGCCTGCCTGGTACGACCCTGTATGTAACACTAGAGCCCTGCACGATGTGTGCGGGTGCAATTATTCATGCCCGGATACAGCGCCTGGTCTTTGGAGCCTATGATCCGCGCACCGGCGCTATTCAAAGTGTTGCCCACATCCTGGATCAGCCTTATCATAATCACAAGCCTACCTATTTGGGTGGTGTGCTGGAAAATGAATGTGCGCAGTTGCTGAAGTCGTTTTTCGAGAAAAAAAGATTGAATAAATAGGCCAGTCAGACTGCCTAGAATTTTTGCTATCTTCCTGCTTGATCAATGCGCCAGCATGGATCTGACTTCCTGCAAATCTTCCTGGTTTTCTTCGACATCGACAATATTGATTTCGGGTTCGATTCCCAGGCGCTGAAATGCCGGGATCTCACTCCAATCAAGATCATTGTAAGGGTGGTCGGTGCCGATATAGCTTTGCAGATTGGCGACGATGACCACATCGACATAATCGACCTCAGTGCCCGGATCGCGTTGCAGATTTTCATGCTGGGCGGCGACATCGACCAGGCTTTGTGGAAATTGCCAATCCTTGAGTATCTTCTCGCCAATCATTGTGTGCAGCTTGCGGATCACATTGTCGAGTAAGGCCTGGTCGTCACGCAGCTCGTCAACATTTTCGGCATGCACCAGGATGGGTAGTGCGCCAATATCATGGATTAGCCCGGCCAGTAGTGCCTGGTCTTTAGGGACGCCGGCAGCCGTGGCCAGGACATAGCAAAGTGAAGCGACGTTGGTCGAGTGTTCCCAGCTGGCGCGCATTTTTTTATCCAGGACATCGGAGGTGGCCTGAAACATCTGTTGCATGACCAGGCTGCTGACCAGGTTCCTTACCTGGATATTACCGAGTCGGGCAACTGCGGTATGCAGGTCTTCAACCGTGCGTCGGGTACGGTACAGGGGGCTGTTGCAGACTTGCAGCAGCCGCGCTGACAGGGAAGCGTCAGTACTGATAATTTTGGCTATGTCACCGGCGCTGGCCTTGTCGCTCTCGACGGCATCACGTACTTTGAGTGCAACTTCGGGTAGGGTAGGCAGGATAAGACGGTTATGCTCCAGGTCGTCGAGAAAACCCGTTAGTATCAGTTCTTCAGTATCCATATTCTTACCCCTGTACCCTTTTAGATCATGATTTGTTATCTCCTTCATCGACCGAATAGGGTAATTCTTTAAGTATCAGCTCCGGTCCGCTGGCATCACCGAGATGGATATCCCCTGATTCTGCAGTGTTAATCTCGATAACGGCGAGGACATCAAAACCGCCTTCCGGGGAGGCGCTGACATTGACGATCCTGCCGCTACCCTGGCCACTTTTGGAGGAGGCCGCGAACAGGGCCGTACCGGCTGCGGGCCTGCTCTCAGTCTGGACGTGGGCCAGGAACATGCGTCTTTTTAGTTTACCGAGGTATTGCATGCGAGCGACAATTTCCTGGCCAGTGTAACAGCCCTTTTTAAAGCTAACGCCGTCAATGACATGCATATTGACCATCTGTGGCACAAAGGCATCGACGTTTTCTTCGGTAATGATTGGCAGGCCGTTTTGTATGGTCAGCCACGACCACACTTCCGAGCCGACCGGTGCGCCACGAACGTTGAGAGCGTCCCACAATTTTTTCATGTCATCCAGTGGGCCAAGGATTTCAAAGCGTGGATTGATTCCCGGCAGGCGGATGAGGGTGAGCTCGTCACTCTGGACGGTATCAAAGTCCTGTTGCGGTACTTTTTCCAGCAAGTCGCTCAATTCTTTTTCGGCATTGGGTCCGCTATAACCAACGTGGATTTGGCCTTCGCTGGCATCTTCTATCGTGACCTTGGACATCAGCACAAACATCTTCAGTCTTTTGATCGTACTTTCAATCAGCTCTTTGGGTAGCCTGAGAAAATAGCTGTCATGGCGCTTGAATATCAGGAAATTGCACAGCAGTCGTCCCTTGGGGCTGCAGTAACCGTTGATCTGCGCGTGTTCATCGGTCACTTTACGGACATCGTTGGTAAACTGACCCTGCAAATAGGACTCCGCATCGTCACCGCGGATGGCGATCAAGCCGGTATGGGACAAGTCAGTGAGGATATCACCATGGCTTGCCAGCTTCAGTTCACGTAAGGGGTTGCCAAAATGCTGTAACACGCAATCTTCCATCTCGGCGCCGTTGTTTATCAGGAAATCTGTCCATTCTTGCTTCATATGCAATGCTCTTTAAAGTATGTATGATGTTGGCAGGAGTCGAAAGATAGGCTCTTGGCAACAAATAATAAAAATGACTTGTATTCAATACTGAGTATACTAAGTTATAGGCTAATGAAGAACCACTAAAGGGTGGAGATGCGACAGCGTAAAATAAGGCCGGTCTATCTGAATTTGTTCAATATCCGCTTTCCGTTAGCGGCGATCGCCTCTATTCTTCATCGTATCGCCGGTGTATTGCTGATTATATCACTGCCTTTTCTGATTTATTTATTTGACCTTTCTCTGCATGATGCGGATGCATTCGATAAAGCATTAGCAATCACCCGGCATCCGCTGATCTGCCTGTATCTCTACTTGTTATTATGGGCTATATCTCACCACTTTGTCGCCGGTATTCGTTATTTTCTGGTTGATCTGGAGCTTATTAGCGGTAAACAGGCCAGTGCTGTCAGCGCCACGACTGTTGTCGTCAGCGGCTTGCTGATCCCGGTCATCGTCTTTTTGGGTACCGTGCTATGAGTCGGCGGGTACAGGGGCTACGTCTGTGGATGTGGCAGCGGGTCAGTGCCCTGTACCTGGCCCTGTTCCTGCTTTACATCGTCATTTCTATCCTGATGCTCGAACAATTTGATTACCCGCAATGGCATGCCTGGATCAGCGGGCCGGTAAATAGCATTATTATATACATTGGTTTCCTGATGTTATTTGCGCATGCCTGGGTCGGAATCAGGGACGTGATCATGGATTATATACACTCGATCGTGTTGCGTTCACTGACACTGATGCTGGCAGGCCTGGGATTTATGGTCTGCCTGTTGTGGTTATCCAGGGTACTGATTAAGGCGATACTGACATGACAATAACAAGAAGAAAATTTGATGCCCTGATTATCGGCGCCGGCGGCGGTGGCTTGCGCGCGGCCTTGCAGTTGGCTCGCGCCGATGCCAAAGTAGCCGTGGTATCGAAGGTCTTTCCTACACGCTCCCATACCGTGGCAGCGCAAGGTGGAGTCAATGCTGCACTGGCGAATGTGTCGCCTGATAATTGGCATTTTCATATGTTTGACACCATTAAGGGCAGTGACTATCTCGGTGACCAGGACGCCATCGAGTACATGTGCCGGGCAGCGCCGAAGGTGGTGTATGAGCTTGATCATTTTGGTGTGCCGTTCTCGCGACGCGATGATGGCAACATCTACCAGCGTGCCTTTGGTGGTCAGAGTCAGGATTATGGTGGTGAGCAGGCTGCGCGTACCTGCGCCGCTGCCGACCGTACCGGCCATGCCATACTGCATGCCCTCTACCAGCAAAATATCAACGCGCGCACGCATTTTTTTGACGAGTTTTTTGCCATTGATCTGATCAAGGACAAGGAAGGTTACATACTCGGTGCTATGGCATTGGAAATTGAAACCGGCGAGCCAATCCTGATCGAAGCGAAGACCACGCTGATCGCCACTGGCGGTGCCGGACAATTGTTCAGGACTTGCACCAATGCCCTGATCAATACTGGAGACGGTATGGCCATGGCCTTGCGCGCCGGCGTGCCCTTGCAGGACATGGAGTTCTTCCAGTTCCACCCGACCGGGATTGCCGGTAAAGGTATATTGATAACCGAAGGTGTACGTGGTGAAGGCGGTTATCTGGTTAATGCCGATGGCGAGCGTTTCATGGAACGCTATGCACCACGGGCCAAGGACCTGGCCAGTCGTGATATCGTCAGCCGCGCCATCGCTATCGAAGTCAGAGAGGGCAGGGGTTGTGGACCTGATAAGGACCATGTATTCCTCAAACTGGACCATATCGGTGCCGATATCATCAAGAAACGCCTGCCGGGAATCCGCGATTCAGCCATCACCTTTGCTCATGTGGATCCGATCGAAAGTCCTATCCCGGTCTATCCGACGGCACATTATACGATGGGCGGCATACCCACTAATCACAAAGGCCAGGTGGTGGTACCGGAAAGAGAAGGGCCGGAGGATCCGGTGCCTGGTTTATACGCGGCCGGTGAGTGTGCCTGCGTATCGGTACATGGCGCCAATCGTCTGGGCGGAAATTCATTATTGGATATCCTCGTCTTCGGGCGCGCGGCCGCCAATCACATCATCGGCTATTTACAGGAACATCGTTATCATCGACAGATGGACGATGACGGTATTGACATGGCCATGGCTAGACTGGCGCGCTGGGAGCAACAAGGTGAGGGCGAGTCTGTGCCGGAACTGCGGGCAGAGTTTCGCAAGGTCATGGAAGATCATTGCGGTGTCTTCCGTGAGCAAAACAACCTGGCCATCGGACTGGAGAAGGTCACGGCGTTGCGCCAACGCCTGCAGAATGCCCGTATCCAGGACCAGAGCAAGATATTCAATACCGCCCGCATCGAGGCGCTGGAACTGGAAAACCTGATGGATATCGGCATCGCCACAGTGGCCTCGGCGTTGGCGCGCACTGAAAGTCGTGGCGCGCATTCACGCGTGGATTTTACCGAGCGCGATGATACCAATTGGCTCAAGCATTCTTTGTACTTTGAAGACGGTCGTCTGGATTACAAGCCGGTGCGTCTGAAGCCGATGACGGTGGCGCCGTTTCCGCTAAAACCCCGAGTCTACTGAGGACTACGAATATGCGCTTTTCCATTTACCGCTATAACCCTGATGTAGATGACAAGCCCTATATGCAGGAGATGGTGCTGGAAGATGTACGAAATGAAATGATGCTGCTGGATGCCTTGTTGGCATTGAAACAGCAGGACGAGAGCCTCAGTTTTCGTCGCTCCTGTCAGGAAGGAGTGTGCGGTTCAGATGCGATGAATATCAATGGCCGCAATGGACTGGCTTGTATCACACCGCTGGACAGTCTCAGTGAACCGGTTAAATTAAGGCCGATGCCAGGTTTGCCGGTGATCAGGGATCTGATCGTGGATATGTCACAATTTTATCAGCAGTATCGGAATGTAAAGCCATACTTGATTGTGCATGACCCCGTACCTGAAGTGGAACATAAACAATCACCCGCACAGCGTGACCAGCTCGATGGTCTCTATGAGTGCATCCTGTGTGGCTGCTGTTCGACTGCCTGTCCGTCTTTCTGGTGGAACCCGGACAAATTTCTCGGTCCAGCGGCACTGCTACAGGCCTGGCGGTTTCTGGCGGACAGTCGTGATCAGGCCGAAGGGCAGCGTCTGCAGGAGCTCGAGGGGCCCTACCGTTTGTTCCGTTGCCATACCATCATGAATTGTGTTGATGTCTGCCCGAAGGGCTTAAATCCTACAAAGGCAATAGGTAAAATCAAACACTTAATGTTGAAAAGATCGATCTAGGTGATTGTTATGAAACGGTTTTTTCCAAAATTCACCGCAATGCATAATTTATAGCCGTTTATGCTGATAAACACGGTAAAGGATTCGTTCACATGGCCGAAGCAGTGAGTAATGAAGCTATTAATAAGCGCCTGCTATGGAGCTGCCGGCGTGGTATGCTTGAACTTGATTTATTACTGAAAGACTTCATCTATCAAGGATATAATAGTTTGGAGCTACCGGATCGCAAAATCTTCAAAATTTTGTTGGATTATCCGGACGCAGTTTTGTTTGATTTATTGATGGGTAAGTCCATCGCTGCTGATGAAGGTATCGCCAGTGTCGTCAAAAAAATTCGATCAATCGCTACATCTACAGCCTCATAGCTCCAGGAACCTGTCGCTTGCATTATTTATCCTGCACGGCATGGCCCTGGTAGTAGCCGCGAACCTGACCGTGCCCGGTTGGCTTTCCATTGTGCTGTCACTCGCGGTGTTGGCGAACTTTTACACCACCTTTACTGTGCATGTGATGGGCTGGGGAAAATACGCGCTGTTGAATATGGTCTGGAGCGATGATGGTGACTGGACCTTGATCAATGGCGAGGGACACGAACTCAAGGCCAACTTGTTACCCAATAGTTATGTTCACACCTATCTGGTTGTCCTCAACTTTCACATTCAGGAAGGCGGCCGACGTACTGCTATTTTGTTACGCGACTCACTCGATAGCAAGACCTACCGTGACCTGCTGGTGCGTATGCGCCTGGAAGCGGGCTAACAACCAATCTGTTTTTAGCGCATTTTACTGAGCCTGTGCGAGCTGCTGGGTCTGCCTGAATAAATAACATCCTCGTCCCGCTTGAATTTCTTC
>CAMYJO010000009.1:0-88588 GCA_947258755.1 uncultured Gammaproteobacteria bacterium | reverse complement strand
GTATCGGTAAAGTTATAGCGCGTGTAATTTAGCTAAGGGCTTAAAATTAGCCAAATATCCTAATATTTATGTGTTTTTGCTTGACAATAAAATAGCAATATTAAATTATGGATAGGCAGTTTCGATGTGTCAATGTTAATAGAGGAAGATAAATGCTGGCTTTCATATTACGTGTGGCAACCCTATCAGGTTTGATGCTTGCCATCAGTGATGTCTATGCAGCTGATCCTCAACCAGACTCCAATTTACTCCCGCTCAGTATCATCGATGGTGTGCCGTATTTAGAAGGTATCAAGTTAGGCATGCATGCCGACCAAGTCACGCAGATATTGACTGCGGCCGGATACACTTCAACAGTTCAAGCAGGCGTCATTAAGGACTATAAAAAAAATAAACAGACCATTCTGGTCAGTCGCAATCCCAATGTGCCGATTAAAAGTATTAAATATCAATTCCCGGGTAATTTTGATTTACATGATGCAGAGTTGAACTTTAAACAGAAGAAGCGCTATGTGGATTTGTTTAAACGTCATTTCCCAGATAAATCAAGTTGCCGATTGAAAAAAAATATCAATGCGCCTGCATTTTGTAAATATAAAGTCATGCATCTGGGTAAGCTCAAGTATCGCGTCGAATTACAAATTGTTAATACAACGATACAAGTAAAATACAATGACAGCTGATTGTATCTAACTAACGTGAGGACCTGACCTGGAAAGAGAATAACGAAAAGATTAATGCCTTGCAGTAGGCGCACAAAAATAGTTATCTGCAGGTGATATAGAATAGTGAGAAATAGTACCTATAGAATAAGCGGTAACAATTAGCCTGCTTTTTCAGATCAATTTAACGTTATCATTTTTTTATCGATGTAGTTCAACACGCTGGCATGGGTAACATGTCATTGTGCAAAAACTGATGAAGTGGAATATTAAATGGGTCATTGTTGGAATGCAGGCGTAAAACCTCATTTTACAGCCGGCCATATCATGTTGTTTGTATGCTTGCGCAGGATGCCTCTTCTCCAGGTCTTGTAATAAATGCATTAATGACTACCTTTTATATGCCGATTAACTGAGAAATTGGCTGCTAGTTGTGCTTATCCTTGATCCAGGTCATTGCAGAACAAGCGGATTTCAGTACTACTGGTCAAACGAGCATAGTATTAAATGCAATTGATCGGAGGTGGCCATGCAAATTCCATTACAAATTACATTTCATAATCTCGAGCATTCTGATGCAATCGAAGCAAAGGTTCACGAAAAAGTGCAAAAACTCGAACGCTTTGCTGAACATATCACCAGCTGTCGAGTCGTCGTCGAAGCCCCGCATAAACATCACCACAAAGGTAATCTATACACAGTTAAAGTAGACATCACATTGCCCGGCGAGGAAATTCTGGCCAATCGCCATCCTGATAAACATCAGGCGCATGAGGATCTCTATGTGGCGATGCGTGATGCATTTGATGCGGCGCGTCGTCAGCTGGAAGATTATGTCAGGCGTCGTCGAGGCAAGGTAAAAGCTCATGAAGTGGAGCCCCATGGTGTTATCAAGACTCTGAATCCTGATCAGAGCTATGGGGTGATTGAAACATCGGATAATCGGGAAATCTATTTTCATCGCAATAGTGTCATTAATGCTGATTTTGATAATCTTGAAGTTGGTAAACTAGTTCATTTTAATGAAGAGATGGGTGAGAACGGTGTCCAAGCCAGTACTGTGCATGTGGAAGGTAAACATCATGCGCAATAGTAATGATACTCCAAGAAATATCATAGCTGTATAGAGAGAAGGATAAGTCTGTGTCCGCCGGAGAATATTGTACTCGTGATGTAGTAAACGTAGAGAAAACGGAATCTGTCCGCGAAGCTATCAGGCTGATGTGCGATCATCAAGCAGGTGATGCCGTGGTGGTAGAAAGAAAAAATGATTCACCTGTACCAATAGGCATTTTAACGGATCGTGACATCGTAATGGAGGTCCTTGCAAAAGATGTTGATATGCAGTCAGTCACTGTGGGTGAGGTAATGAGTTATGAATTGGTAACAGTCACAGAAGATGCGAAGCATTTAGATGCTCTGAAGTTGATGCGCAGCAAAGGGGTAAGGCGACTATTTGTTGTAAACAATCAAGGCGAACTTGAAGGGCTCTTGTCAGTGGATGATATTATCGAGCTCATCGCTGAGCAAATGAATGATATTACTGCATTGATTACCAATGAGATTCAGCATGAAAAAAAATTGCGTTCTTGTTAGCAAGAGGGCATCGGTAATACTTTATTGGTTAAAAACTGTTGTAGCGGAAAGTTGAACGGATCATTTTTAGAATGCAGGCGTATAAACGAAACCTGATCGGCGCTGGTGATACAGGACCATAATTGTTTGCGTAATGGTCGTTTACTTTTAATAGCGGCCAGCGTGTAAATGCCGATATTGGCGCCATCTTGATTGTCGCGCGCGGAAGGGTAGATGAAGGCCTCGACGTTGGCGCCACGCATTGCTTCTCCCAACGCCTGGCTTGACTGATAATGCGCGGGATTGCTGATGTCTTCCTTGAATTCAGTAAACGGCGGTTGCTCAAGATAGAGGCCCTTGTCGGTCTTGACCGTGACTGCAAAGGTCGTGTGATCGGTCATGATGCGTGGGTTTGGTGGTGGCTCAGACATCCCTTGCCAGAAAACAAAGCGATAGTAGGCGCATTCAGCCAGAGCAGTTCGGGTTTCCAGCGAGGCATAAAAAAGACCAGGGCGCGTGCGTAGGCCAAACCTGGAACCATGACGTAAGGGTGGGTAGCGAAACGGTGTCGTGATCAGGTAGTGATGTGCATCGGGATCATCAACAGCGGGGGGTTTATTGTCCTCCAAAATCGCTTCCAGCAACATCTGTTCTTCGGCATTATCGACCAGGGTCATGGTCGCCACTTTTTCCTGTGACTCAACGATACGGAAGGCCAGGGTATCCAGTGTGCGTATGTGTTCCTGACCGGAACAGCGGCTCCATATGTCCGCCACCTATACCTTGCCCCTGATCGCGTCGAGGTATTCAAGCGTACGCAGCAGTCCCTGGATCTGACCGATGAGATCCAGCGGTCGCCCGTTAAGATGTTGGTTAACAGTCTGCATCCAGTGTTGCATGGCCTGTTGATCGCCACCGGTCAATGCGTACAGGGAGCGGTATATACGGATCAAGTAGGCCGCCAGCTCACCCTCTTTAGATTTCGGGTCCAGTTCGCCACGTGTCTTCAATCGCGACACTGTGGTGCGGTCCAGGCCGATGACATGGCCGAGGTCTTCCTGGGTCATACCAAGTGCTTGCTGACTATTGAAAAAGGCCTTGCATAACACCGTTTTTTGATCCGGCATGCTATTTTCAATGATTTTCATGTGGCCACCCATATATTTGTGCTATATACACATAATAGTCTATAAATGTTTCAAATGCCACATTTTATATAATTTCGGTAATGCGAATGGCCCGAGCCGCTTGTGCTTGGATGCTAACGCCGGCTCGATGCCCTTTGGGCCGGCTTCAGGACCGTATTTTGTGGTGTGCCGACAACATCGGTATCCGGGTAGTCGAGCGTGTAGTGCAGGCCTCTACTCTCATGGCGCGCTTGTGCAGAGCGGATGATTAGGTCAGCGACCATGGCCAGGTTACGCAGCTCAATCAGGTCACTGGTAATACGGAAATTACCGTAGTATTCGTCGATTTCATGTAGCAGTAGATCGACACGGCGCTTGGCGCGTTGCAGTCGTTTGTTGGTGCGTACAATACCAACATAGTCCCACATGAAACGTCTTAACTCATCCCAGTTATGCGAGACCACCACTTCTTCATCAGAATCGGTGACCCGGCTTTCGTCCCAGGCAGGCAGGGTCGGGTGCGGGGTAGTTGTTGACGATGTGCGGTTAATATCATCGGCGGCGGCGGCGGAGAAAACCAGGCACTCCAGTAATGAATTACTGGCCATACGATTGGCTCCATGCAAGCCAGTAAAGGCCGTTTCACCGGTGGCATACAGGCCTTGCAGGTCGGTTTTGCCCGACAGGTCGGTGATTACACCACCGCAGGTATAGTGCGCTGCGGGAACGACAGGTATCGGTTCCTGGCTGATGTCGTAATCGAATTCCAGGCACTTGGCGTAAATAGTCGGAAAGTGGTGTTTGATAAATTCAACCGACTTGTGGCTGATATCGAGGTAGACATAGTCGGCACCCAGGCGTTTCATCTCATGGTCGATGGCGCGGGCGACGATATCCCTGGGTGCAAGTTCGCCGCGTTCATCAAATTGCTGCATAAAGCGACTGCCATCGGGCAGTAGCAAGCGGGCACCTTCGCCTCTGAGTGCCTCGGTGACCAGAAATGACTTGGCTCGGGGGTGATACAGGCAGGTCGGGTGGAACTGGTTAAATTCCATGTTCGCGACCCTACAGCCGGCGCGCCAGGCCATGGCAATACCATCACCGGTCGAGGTATCCGGATTACTGGTATAGAGGTAGACCTTGCTGGCACCACCACTGCTGAGGACAACGGCTGGGGCCTCAAACACCTCGGTATGATTATGGTCACGATCGAGCACATAGGCGCCGTAGCAACGGTCCTGCTGTAAACCCAGCTTGTCGCCGGTGATCAGGTCAATGGCGATATGGTTTTCGAATAGCTGAATGTTATCGCGCGCCTTGACCTGTTGTTCGAGGGTGTTTTCAACTGCATAGCCGGTGGCATCGGCGGCATGAATGACTCGGCGGTGGCTGTGACCACCTTCCCGGGTCAGGTGGTAACCGGACTCGGGGTGATCATCGTCGATAAAGCTGAACGGTACCTTTTGCTCTATCAGCCAGTGAATGGCAGCCGGACCATGTTCGACGACATGGCGCACAACTTCGTCTGAGCATAGCCCGGCCCCGGCATTGAGGGTGTCTTGAATATGTGATTCAAAGCTGTCTTCCTGATCGAGGACGGCAGCAATACCGCCCTGTGCATACAGGCTGGAACCCTCTGACAGACGTGTTTTTGATAACAGCGCGACTTTGAGGCGGGTATCCAGGCGTAATGCCAGGCTCAACCCTGCGACTCCACTGCCGATAATGAGTACGTCGAATTTATTATATTTTTTCATAACACGCATAGTGCATCAGACCACGGTTCCTGTTCAACAGGGAAAATGCGCCCATTAAGCAATCTAGCGATGCAACCCTTGCAGGTTATTGGTGTCAGACCTGTGCTGGGATAGGGAAGAAACCTGCCATTATTGTTAAATCGGCTCAAATAGATGAAAATAGGTCATTATTACAATTATTAGCCGAACTTAGCCCATTTATCACTGTCGATATTCAGTGTTAGTCAGGGTAACTACCAGGACAAGGGGAAAGACCCTGATGGCGGGAAAAAATGTTGACCAGGAACTGGTCAAACAAGTGCAAAATGGCGACAAGCGAGCGTTTGACCTTTTGGTATTGAAATACCAAAGTAAGATAATCAATCTCGTCGGCCGTTTTGTACATGATCCACATGAGGCGCAGGATGTAGCCCAGGAGGCATTTTTGAAGGCCTATCGAGCCTTGGGAAATTTCCGTGGTGATAGTGCCTTTTATACGTGGATCTACCGAATTGCGATAAATACTGCCAAGAATTATCTGGTTGCACGCAACAGGCGTCCCCCGGGTACTGATGTGGCTGCCGAGGAGGCGGAGCAATATATGGATGCTGGATCATTACGTGAAAATGCAACACCGGAGCGGATGTTGTTGACGGAAGAAATTCAAAATACCGTCAATCAGGCAATACAGGATTTACCTGAAGATTTACGCACGGCAATCACCCTGCGTGAACTTGAAGGTTTGAGTTATGAAGACATCGCTACGGCTATGGATTGTCCGGTCGGTACCGTCCGCTCAAGGATATTCAGGGCACGTGAAGCGATTGATACGAAATTGAAACCATTGTTATAAACGCGGTTGCTGTCAGACAGGCGTGCACCGGAAAGTGAAATACCTTTGCAACAGAGTGAATTGAGGTATGCAGTAATGAATGAAAAAATCAGTGAACAGTTATCGGCAATGTTCGATGAAGAGCTGGACGACCAGGAACAGGAACTTCTGCTGCACCGTTTGAAGCAGGACCCTGAGTTACAATCCTCGTGGAGTCGTTATCAGCTTATTAGTGATGCCATGGACCATCGCCTGGACACGGCTGCACATCCACATATGCTGCAGGCAATCCACGATCAAATTGAACAGGAGCCTGCAATCACTGCTACCTCATCATCTTCGTCAGCAGGTCTGCGAGTATTCAAACCCGTTGCTGGCCTGGCGATTGCTGCATCAGTCGCGGCGATGGCCATTATCGGCCTGCAGAATCTGGGGCAAGATGTTTCGCCCTATGAAAGCTCCCCACGCCTGGCGCAAACACAGCCGGCTACGGCAATACAGCGGGTATCGGGTACGCGTTGGAACATGCAGCAACCGGATACCGAGATGCGCCTGAACGGTTACTTGGTCAACCATAGTGAATACACATCAGGAATCAGCCTGCAAGGAATGATTAACTATGCCAGGATTGCCGGTTATGACAGTAGGCAGGACCAATAATTGGATGCACAAGGTCAGGATTAATTTAGGATGTTAATGTTAAGAAACCTTGTCGCCGTTTGCTGCGTACTGTTCGCTACAACGACAGTAGCTGGCTCTAGCGAAAAACGGGCGCAGGCACTGCTGGAGCGCATGACCGTGGCGATGAAGACACTTAATTATGAGGGTGTCTTTGTTTTTATCCATGGCAAACAAATGGAAACTATGCGCATCATACACAGCAATGAGGATGGCATAGAAAAGGAGCGCTTGTTATCTCTGGTCGGTTCTCCACGTGAGATACTGAGAAACAACAATCGCCTGTTATGCATCCTGCCGGATAGTAAATCCGTCGTCGTCGAAAAAAGCCTGCCAAAAAATTATTTACCTACCGGCTTACAGCATGTAACGACCAATTTAAAACGTTATTATTCTTTCAGGGTCGTTGGCAAAGAGCGCATGACAGGCAGGCAAGCCGATATGATTGACGTCCATCCTAAGGATCCTTACCGTTACGGTTATCATTTATGGCTGGATGAAGACACCGGCATGCTGCTTAAATCGGAACTGGTCAACGAAGACGACGAAGCGGTCGAGCAGGTCATGTTCACGCAAATTGATATCAAGGACCATATTCCTGACGGTAGTCTAGAACCGACGATTAACTCCGAGGGCTTTCAGTGGTACAAGGAGGAGCAGATAATCGATGCCGGTAAGCCACATCAAAGTCAATGGCAGGTGATGAAATTACCTGCAGGTTATATGCAGGGCATGCACAAGATGCATGGCTTGCCTACCAGTCGCATGCCGGTTGAGCACCTGATGTTCACTGATGGAATTTCTTCTGTTTCGGTGTATATCGAAGAGATCAACAAGAGCAAACCGATGATGAAAGGCTTTTCCAGTATCGGTGCGGTCAATGCCTATACTACAACTATGCACGACCATTATGTCACGGTGGTCGGCCAAGTGCCGCGTGCGGCTGTGAAGATGATCGCCGATTCCGTACGTCACCAATCAGGACGCTAGCCCTCATATCTCACCAGGCGGCGAAAGGCAACGGGAACTATATGACAACGATAGAGAAACGTGTAATGTCAAAGATACAGAGTGTTTTTTTAGATTGCCTATCGCAGTTCATGCTAGTCTTCGTGTCCGCATGCTTGCTCTTCACTCATACCGTAGCTACGGCTACGCTTTTCGCTCCAGAGCGGCGCCTACGAACACGAATCCCGCGCCTGATCCCGCGATCCTGGTGAGATATGAGGGCTAGGCATGATTGAGGAAACAGGTCTTATTGTCGATGCAGATGAGCAATACGCCTGGGTGGAAGCGGCCAGTAGTAACAGCTGCTCTCATTGTTCAGCTAACCAGGGTTGCGGCACGGCCAGTTTGCAGAAATGGTTCAAACGTAAGCCGAATCGTCTCCGAGTTGTCAACAATCAGAACCTAAAGCCGGGTGAGCAGGTCATCATTGGCATTCCTGAGCAGGCCCTGGTCAAAGGCTCATTTATCATCTACATGCTACCATTGTTATTCCTGATAGGTGGGGCCTTTGTTGGCAGCTACCTTGATCAAGTGCTGGCCTGGGGTCATCGGGAGGCGGCCAGTATAATATTCGGTCTTCTGGGGCTGGTAGGTAGTTTCAGCTTCCTGCAAAAATACTATACGCGCAGCTCGGACCGGCAAGCGCAATATCAACCCGTTATCTTACGACGTAGCCGTTAGCGTCGACGGAAATCCTGTCTTTTACTGAGAATCCTCCATCGTCCGTGATTCCCGCTGAGATTGTATGCTAAATGTATGATTTAGGGGGGATACAGCTGGCCTGCGATAGGCATAACACGCTATAATAGTCCGATTTAGCGGCTAGATAGCTGGCGACTGTGTACGAGTAATTCAGTATAGTGATATCAGCCATTCAAGCCTGTGACTACTACAGAGAAGCATTGACAATGTCAGTCCAATTTCAGGTTTATAGTCGCTATGGGTGTCATCTTTGTGATGAAATGCTGGAGCATCTGAATGTATTCGCCAACGAGTATGATTTTGAGCTGACTGTCATCGATATTACAGGAAAGGATGATCTTGAAAGACAATACGGTAACAAGGTGCCAGTGTTAGTTTGCCAACAACAGGAAGTGTGTCATTACCATCTGGATGTAAATCGTTTCAGGGAAATAATGGGCAACTCACAATAAATTATATGCAGTATATTCGAAATTTTTCTATTATTGCCCATATCGACCACGGCAAATCCACCTTGGCTGACCGCTTTATTCAGGCATGCGGTGGCCTCAGTGATCGTGAGATGCAGGCGCAGGTGCTGGACTCCATGGACCTGGAGCGAGAGCGCGGCATCACGATTAAGGCGCAATGTGTGTCGCTGGACTATAAGAGCAAGGATGGACATACCTACAAGTTAAACTTCATTGATACGCCGGGACATGTCGATTTCTCGTATGAGGTTTCGCGTTCACTGGCTGCGTGTGAAGGTGCCTTGCTGGTTGTTGATGCATCGCAGGGCGTAGAGGCCCAGAGCGTGGCCAATTGTTATACTGCTATCGACCTGAAGCTTGAAGTTGTACCGGTGTTGAATAAGATCGATCTACCGTCAGCTGAACCAGAGCGTGTTATTCAGGAGATCGAAGACATTATTGGCATCGAGGCAACGGACGCGATCGAAGTCAGTGCAAAAACCGGTGTTGGTGTCGAGGATCTGCTCGAACAATTGGTACAAAGAATACCCGCACCTGTAGGTGATCCGGATAAGCCTCTGCAGGCCCTGATTGTCGATTCATGGTTCGATAATTTTGTTGGCGTTATCTCGCTCGTGCGTATCATTAACGGGACTATCAAACCGAAACAGAAGATAAAGGTGATGTCGACCGGTGCGACCTATCAGGTCGATCATGTCGGTATTTTCACCCCAAAGCGGACGAATACTGAAGGTTTGTCCGCCGGCGATGTTGGTTTTGTCATTGCCGGTATCAAGGACGTCGATGGTGCGCCGGTCGGTGACACCCTGACTACGTTCAACAACCCCTCAGAAGAGGCGTTGCCTGGATTCCAGAAATTACAGCCGCGCGTTTTTGCGGGTTTGTTCCCGGTCAGTTCTGATGACTACGAGGATTTCAGGGAGGCATTGCAAAAACTACGCTTGAACGACTCTGCCTTGCAATATGAACCAGAGACCTCAGATGCACTCGGCTTCGGTTTCCGCATCGGTTTCCTTGGTATGTTGCACATGGAAATCGTACAGGAACGTCTGGAACGCGAATACGACCTGGACCTGATTACCACAGCACCGACGGTGGTTTATGAGGTGTTGACGACCACCGGCGAAGTCCTGTCGATCGACAATCCATCCAGTTTGCCAGCGATCAACAAGATCGAAGAGATACGCGAGCCTATCATTCAGGCCAATATACTGGTGCCACAGGATTATGTCGGTGCCGTGATTACCTTATGTATAGAAAAGCGTGGTGTACAGAAAAACATGCAATACATGGGTAAACAGGTATCCATAGTTTACGAGATGCCGATGAGTGAAGTGGTTATGGATTTCTTTGATCGACTAAAATCTGTCAGCCGTGGTTATGCCTCTTTTGATTATCATTTTTTACGTTTCCAGGTTGCTGACCTGGTTAAGCTTGATGTATTAATTAATAGCGAGCGTGTGGATGCATTGTCGATTATTATTCATCGTGAGCACAGTCAGCGCAGAGGGCGTGAGCTCGCTGAAAAAATGCGCGAGATAATACCGCGGCAGATGTTTGACGTTGCTATTCAATCTGCCATTGGCGCGCAGATAATTGCACGCACAACGGTCAAGGCGCTGCGTAAAAATGTAACAGCGAAATGCTATGGTGGTGATGTTAGCCGTAAACGAAAGCTACTTGAGAAACAAAAGGCGGGTAAGAAACGCATGAAACAGGTTGGCCGGGTCGAGATACCACAAGAGGCATTTCTGGCGGTGTTAAAAGTGAGCGATAAAAAATAAGCACAGGCTGAGATCCTGAGGGCATATTATGAATTTTGATTTTCCAACAATTTTATTTCTGGCCTCTGTGGTCACTGGCTTGATCTGGCTAGCCGATGTTTTGTTCTGGAAGCCCGGCAGGGAAGCGCAAGACAAGGAGCCGGTCGTAGTCGAATATGCGCGCTCATTTTTTCCGATTATTTTGATCGTACTGTTATTGCGGTCGTTTTTGTTTGAGCCATTCCGGATTCCATCGGGTTCTATGATGCCGACATTGTTAGCCGGCGATTTTATATTGGTGAATAAATATGCCTATGGAATCAGGTTGCCGGTGATCAATAAAAAGATAATCGACAATAATGATCCGGTCCGTGGCGATGTGCTTGTTTTCAGATTTCCGGACGATCCCAGCACGGATTATATTAAGCGCGTGATAGGCTTGCCGGGCGATCGTATTGAATACGTTGGCAAAATGCTCTATATAAATGATAAGCCTTTGAAATACAAGCAGGAAGGTATTTACGTCGGTTCTGGTTCCGGGGTCAGCTATACCGGCACCCGGATCAGTGATGAAACAATTGATGATATTAGCCATAAAATACTGATCAGGACCGAACAACCCGATCATGTCTATTCCTGCATGCAGGACGGCAGACTTTTCGTGGTCCCTGAGGGACATTATTTTGTCATGGGCGATAACAGGGATTATAGTAACGATAGTCGTTTCTGGTGCGCTGTGCCGGATGAAAATCTGGTCGGCAAGGCATTCATGGTGTGGATGCATTGGGATTCGGACGGTAATGGGCTGGATACATCAAGAATAGGGCAAACAATAGAATAAAAAGAGATGAGGTTAGATATGATGAATAAACAGAAAGGCATGACAGGTATCGGCTGGTTAACAGTACTGGCCTTGATCGGTTTTTTCGTGTTGATTGGATTAAAGGTGTTGCCGATTCAGATCGAAGCCTACAAAGTGCGTTCAGCCTTGGAGCGATTAAATCAGACTCCACAAGTTACTAAGATGTCTAAAAAAGAGATTATTAGTATTCTCACCAACCAGTTCAGCATTGATGATGTTAGCCATGTCAAAAAGGATAATATTACTGTTACCAAAGAAAAGGGTGTTTTAACCGTGAAGATCGAATACGAGAATCGTACTTCATTCATCAATCCCTATCATATTGTTGGTGTATTTAAGGAAGAAGTGAAGGTCATAGCGAATTGAGAAAACCCGCTGAGGAATTGGCCAGGCGTATTGACTATCAATTTAAATCGCCCGCCTATCTGACGACTGCGTTAACACACAGAAGTGCGGCAAAAAAAAATAATGAACGGCTTGAATTTCTGGGTGATAGCGTATTGAGCCTGGTTATAAGCGAGTATCTATACGCGCGTGAGAGCAAGGCCAGTGAAGGCGAGCTAAGCAGATTGCGCTCGAGTCTGGTGAAAGGGGATAAGTTGGCAGAACTTGCACAACAGCTGCAGCTCGGTGACTATCTGATCCTCGGTTCAGGTGAGCTCAAGAGCGGTGGTTTCAGGCGTTCATCAATTCTTGCCGATACCTTAGAGGCTATCTTTGGCGCGGTCTTTCTGGATTCTGACTTTGATACCTGCAAGCGCGTTATTCTTGATCTCTATCAGCAGGAACTAGCTGACCTTCCTAAAGCATCGTCGACAAAGGACTTTAAGACTCGTTTGCAGGAATATATGCAATCCAGGCAATTACCCTTACCGGATTATAATGTTATCGATATCAATGGTGAGGCACATGCACAGACCTTTACTGTGGAATGCTCGGTGACCGAATTGGATTCGCCTATCGTTGGGCAGGGAACCAGTCGGCGCAAAGCGGAACAACGCGCCGCAGAAAATACCTTGAGCGCATTAACTGATGACTGAGACGATAGCAAGATGCGGCTTTGTCGCGATAGTGGGTCGTCCCAATGTCGGCAAGTCTACGCTGATGAACAAAATCCTTGGGCAAAAAATCAGCATCACATCAAAAAAGCGACAGACCACACGGCACCGGATTCTTGGGATAAAATCCACTGATAACTTGCAGGTCATCTATGTCGACACGCCGGGCATGCATCTTGGTGGTAAAACAGCTATGAATCGCTATATGAACCGTGCGGCCAACACCGTGCTCAGTGATGTTGATTTGGTGTTGTTTGTGATCGATATTAGTAAGTGGAGCAAAGAAGATGATAACGTGCTTCACAGGCTCAAGCGCGAGCAAGTGCCAGTGATGTTGGTGATTAACAAGGTTGATCAATTAAAACAAAAAGAGCAATTATTGCCAAAGATTGCCGAGTTTAGTAGCAAGATGGAATTTGTAGAAGTCATCCCCGTGTCGGCGAAAAAAGGCAATAACCTCGATACCTTGCAAGAGCTGATTGAAAGTTACCTGCCTGAAAGCGGGCCACTGTTTCCGGAAGAACAGGTTACCGACAAGAGCGAGCGCTTCATTGCCTCCGAGATTATTCGTGAGAAGCTGATGCGGCGCTTACAGCAAGAATTGCCCTATGCATTGACGACCGAGATCGAAACTTTCAAAACGGATAAAGGGATATTGCATATTGCTGCAGTGATTTGGGTGGAGCGCGACACCCAAAAGAAAATAGTTATCGGCAAGAATGGTGAAGTCCTGAAAGATGTAGGCAGGAGTGCGCGTATTGATATGGAGAATATGTTTGAGCGCAAGGTGCACCTGGATTTATGGGTCAAGGTTAAGGAAGGCTGGTCTGATAATGAAGGCTTGATGAAACGCATGGGATATGATGACATAAACTGACGGAGTCTCCCGATGAATAGTGAGTTGCAGCCTGCCTATGTGTTACATGTCAGAAGCTATCGGGAAACCAGTGGCCTGATTGATTTCATTACACCTGAATACGGTCGTCTGACCTTATTGGCGAAAGGATTTAAGTCAGGGAAGGCCAGACGCAAATCCTATCTACAGCCCTTCAGGAAGCTTACTATTGCCTGGGCAGGTAGGGGAGAGCTTAAGACCCTGACCACGGCTGAGGAAGTTGAGGCGCCGCTGGTCCTCGAAGATAAGCTGTTGGTCAGTGGACTCTATGTGAATGAGCTATTGACGCGTCTATTGCATCCACATGATCCGCATGCGGAAATCTTTGCTCTCTATGAACAAACGCTCAGAGACTTGTCTACCGCAGCATCAGTAGAATTGGTGCTCAGAAATTATGAGAAAAACATACTGGAGGAACTGGGTTACGGACTGCTATTGGATGTGGATGTCGATGGTACAGCGCTCGACCCGAAAAGCCAGTACTGTTATCTGCCTGAGTCAGGGCCGATCAAATCTGACCGACCTGTAGGCGGTGGGATGTTGTTGAGTGGTGAGACATTGTTGTCCATGGGTTGCGGACAGTTGCGTGGCGAAAAGGAGCTGAAAGAGAGTAAAATGCTGATGCGCTTCATACTGGGGCGATATATTGGCGAAAAACCCTTAAAAACTCGCGAACTTTTCAGGTATTATTAATACCGGTTGGCAGAGCTTATTAGACAGTCGTGGAAAAGTAGGACGATGAAATTACAAAAAAATATATTACTGGGCGTGAACATCGATCATGTCGCATCCATGCGCCAGGCCAGATTAAGCCAGTACCCGGATCCTATACAGGCCGCCTTTGTTGCTGAGCAGGCCGGCGCCGATTCGATCACTATTCATTTACGTGAAGACCGTCGTCACATCCAGGATCGCGATGTCCTGCATCTGAAGCAGACCATCCAGACCAGAATGAACCTGGAAATGGCTGTGACCGATGAAATGTTAACTATTGCCGAGCAGATCGGACCTGAGGACTGTTGCCTGGTGCCTGAAAAGCGTGAGGAGCTGACCACGGAAGGGGGGCTGGATGTAGACGGTCAGTTTGCCAGGATTGAGCAGGCCTGCAAGCGAATGGCAGCTGCCGATATCAGGGTTTCGCTTTTTATTGATGCCGATGAGAAGCAAGTTCAAGCCGCGGCCAAGGCTGGTGCACCGGTCATCGAAATCCATACCGGGCATTATGCCGATGCCAAGGATGCAGCACAGCTAAAATCAGAGTATGACAGGATAACGCATGCCGTACAGGTGGGTGTTGATCTAGGGCTTCAGGTCAATGCCGGTCATGGCCTGCATTATCACAATGTCCGCGAGATCGCGGCCCTACAGGATATAGCAGAGCTGAATATCGGTCACGCCATTGTTGCGCGTTCAGTCTTTACCGGTCTTGATGCTGCGGTCAGAGAAATGAAGCGCCTGATGCTGGAAGGGCGTATGTTGGCTGATTAGCCCCAGTTCCACATAGAAAACAGGGGCTAAACTCAGAGTCGCGATGCTGAGTTATTTGCTTGATATTAAGAATCCAGTTTCTAGCGAAACTTAAGTATAAAATACTAATAGCGCTAATAGCATTTGACTTATCAATAAGTTATCTATTTCTATACCTTATTTCACCTATCTGCCCAGATTCAAAATGCCAATATGTTGAGCCTATACTTTCGCAACCATCCTGCTATCTTTTAATTAAATCTAAATAATTAAAGAGAGGAAACGGACAATGGGCCACCTTCGTCAGCAGCATTTTATCCTTCTTTTTCTCTTATTGTTGTCTCACACTTTTGCGTGTGCTATGGCGCTGGCAGAGGGTGCTCCAACTAAGGTAGTACTGGGTACTGCTACCAAGGGAGGAGGCTTTCAGCTTTTTGGTAGCCATCTTGCCGAAGTTATTAACTCTGTCGATAGTAGTTTGGTAGTCGAAGCGATTGCTACCAAGGGCAGTAAACAGAATCTCCCATTTTTGGAGCAGGGTAAAATCGATATCGGTCAGGTGGAGGGCAATGCTGCGCGGCAGGCGCTGGATGGTGTAGGGCGCGCAAAGGCGGATTTAAAGGTGTTATCGGTGATGTATCCGAATCCTGGTATGTTTGTGGTGCGTGGTGATTCTACTTATAAAACCATTGAAGATCTTAAGGGTAAGCCCATTGCCTTTGGTACGCGTGCATCAGGTTTGCGCATTCTGGTCAATGATGTCCTCGATGGTCTGGGTTTGAATCCAGAACGTGACTTTGGCCAGGTGATTCTCAATAAGGCTGCAGAAGGGCCACTCCTGGTGCTGGACAAAAAAGTGGAAGCCCTCTGGGGGGCGGGCATAGGCTGGCCGGGTTTTGTGAAAGTGAGTAACGGGCCAGCGGGTAGTCACTTTATTGCGCCGACTGATATGCAGATTACAAAGATACTTGTTAAACATCCACATTTGAAAAGAATGTCGATTCCGGCAGGAACATATAAGGGACAAGAGAAGCAGATTGATTCAATTGGTCTCTGGTCGTTAATCCTGGTCAAGCCTGGGCTACCAGATGCAATAGTGTATCGTTTGGCGCGTGCAATTCATCGAGGTGAGGCCGCATTGGCAAAGCGACTTAAGCAGGGGCAATATACACGAGCACAAAATACTGTGGCACAAGTTCCAGCTGCACTCTTGCATCCTGGTGCGGCCAGTTACTTTCGGGAAGTGGGCTTATTACACTGACGATTTATAAAATATGATATTTGCGGTTGCTATCTGGAGTCAGAGTGATATTTGGGGTCAGAGTAATAACTGCCAGATCTTATCCATACAATTTGGTCGATAGTGGCGGTTTATTAATAAACTCCTCCATTGAGCCGTCTTATTCAAATGACGGCCGGCTATCAGCCATGAGCCTATCGAGGGTCTTCTGCGCTTGTTTAGGCTTGGTCAGGTCATGAGCTTCCAGCATCTCGCACTCATCGTTGATCATTTGCTCGATGGTGACGGGGTAGTATTTGCAGTCGTCGGGGCGATCTAAATAGATAGCGCAGGTGTATATGTTTTGATCAGGCGCTTTGCGCAGCCAGGGACACAGTTCAGTTAACTGTTTTGTCTCAGGATTCACCCAGATTTTTCCGTGGCTTACATAGCGGGCTATATCGGGTCGGTAAATCTCCCACCATTCAATTTCGCTGGCCGATGCCGATAATCCACCGTTGCTATATTTGCTGCAACACTTACCGCATTGATTACATTCTTTCACGTTATGGTTGCTTCCTGAGTAAGTTGTTTAAAAGATTATAGCATGGTGTCTTATTGACTGGATTAGTCGATAGAGTTTTGTTGGTCAGAGCTTGAAGAATTTTTCATAGGGGAGGTAAGCGAAATTAGAGATGGCCAAGGCCATTATTGTATAAATAGTTACCTGCATACCGAGTACACGTACTGGTAGCTGCCCGGATAAAATACCTTTTGCATGGACTGTTCGCCCGGTGATAAGTGCTATCCCCAGCAAGTGTACAATAAGTATATTGCCCTGATTGTATTCCAGTGCAAACAGCAGTAATAACGCAATAGGGATATATTCTACTGCATTGGATTGTGCAGCCATGGCCGTTTTTAATTCATCAATGCCGCCATCGCCAATACTGATTCTGTTTCCCCTGCGTTTCTTGATGACGTTTAAGGAAAGCCAGATGATTAGAAAGGCAGAGATCAATGCCGCGTTTCGGATGTGTGCAGACTGGGAGGCTAGTTTATCGTTTGCCTTTCATCCAGCATTTGGTCGATGGTCCCGAGTAATAATTGATAATGTTGTGGTATCTCTTCGGTTTTGCTACGGATCGTAGCCTTTTCCAGATTATTGGCGGCATCTTTGATCTGAAAAACGGCACAGCAGGAGGCGGCGCCGTGAATTTTATGGGCTTCTTCCTCAATTTGGGATAGATCATTCTTTTCAAATGCATCGATTAGTTTTTGTTTCATATTAGGAAGGTCATTAATGAACATCGTATAAAGTTCATCCGCTAACTCCTTGTTGCCTCCAGCCAGTTCGAGGGCCTGATCTGTGTCTATGCGGCCAATGGCGTGTTGGGTATAGCTAGCCTGTTGGCTGGATTCAGGAATATCTTGTTTGGGTGTAATTTTTTTGTATTGAATGGGTTTGATTTTAGTCGGTTCGACCCATTTTATGATCGTAGCCCATAGGTCCTGCTCATGGATCGGTTTTATCAGGCAGGCATCGAGACCAGAGCGTAACAAGCGTTCTCTTTCGCCACGGACGGCATTGGCCGTTAATGCGACAATCGGTGTTCGCTGTGCGCCATGTTCGGAGGTGCGAATCTTCTGGGTGGCATCTATACCGTTCATGATCGGCATATGTATGTCCATGAAAATCAGGTCAAATGAACTAGTCAGTGCCAGATCTACAGCTTCTTTGCCGGTAGTGGCTTCGAACACCTGAGCGAAACTTTGTTGTAATAAGGTTGTGACGAGTTTACGGTTAATACGATTATCATCGACAACCATTATTTTTAAAGCCGATAAATCATAGGGAGTTGTCGATAGTTCACGTTTTTCAGTGTTGACACTGACTGCCAGATTGAAATGATTGGGTAACAGGCTACACAGACTATGGTAAAAATCACGTTTACGTACGTTTTTCGGTAAACAGACATCGGCCCCCATACGGTAGCAGGCGTCATAATTTTCCTGGCTGGTTGAGTTGATTAGCGTGACGAATGCGTAGTGATGTTCGTCAATGATATTTTCCATGATACTGGTAACAGCATTCCCATTCACCTCCTGGTTGCTTAAGCCGAGGACGATGAACTGAAATGGTTTGCCTTCATTCCTGGCATTGTTAACTAGCTGCGCCAGGTTCTCTGTTGAGTCGGTTTCGGTTAATTCTATATTCCAGCTGCGTAAATGGTTGGCAGAAACATTTCTGGAGCTATCATTGCTGTCATAGAGCAGGCACCTTGTGTCGGTGAGTGCGTCCTGCGTTTGTATTGCCAGTCGGCCAGTCTGTTTCTGAGATGGGAAGCGGAACCAGAATGTTGATCCTATAGCGAGCTTGCTTTCGAGGCCGAGTGTACCATTCATTTTCTCGGCTATGCCTTTGCAAATGACCAGGCCGAGCCCGGCGCCGCCAAACTCCCGGGTGGTCGTGGTGTCGGCCTGATTGAAAGCGGTGAATAATTTTTTCTGGTTTTTCAGGCTCAAGCCAATGCCGTTATCCTGGACACTGATTTTTATCTCGCAGTTTTTCTCACTTTCATCTTCAAGCATTATGCGCACCAGGACTTGACCCTTCTTGGTGAACTTGATGGCGTTAGCAATCAGGTGCGAGACGACCTGTCTCAATCTGACAGCATCGGAAATGATGTATTCGGGCACGTCATTATAGAACATCAGCAGGATTTCCAATCCTTTGTCATGGGCAAATGGCGACATATAGTTGATGACATCTTCAATGACCTCGCGTAGATTAATGTCGCTGTTTTCAATGATCAGCTCTCCCGATTCAAGTTTGGAAAAATCGAGTATGTCATTAATGATAGCCAATAGGTTTGTTGCCGATGTTTTTATCGTTTGTGTGTATTCATATTGCTCCTGGGTTAGCTTGCTTTTCAGTAACAGGTTAGCGAAGCCAATGATGCCGTTCATTGGTGTGCGGATCTCATGACTCATATTGGCCATAAAGTCCGATTTGATACGCACGGCTTCCATAGCTTTTTTACCTGATTGTATAAACTCCTGCTTTCTGTCTTCTATTTCTTCCCGTGAAACCTGTAATTGTTTTTCACCAGCCTCGATTCTTTCCTGCATATCATTTTGTATATTTTGTAATATCGATGACATCTCATTGATTTCTTTCTCCAGCATGCCTATTTCATCATACGAGGTGCTCGCGATTCTTGTATCGAATCTGCCCTGGCTGATGAGCTGTATGGCATTTTTGAGTTTGCTGACAGATTGGATGATTGATCGATAGAAGGCCAGCGCTATTAATACACTGGCGATGATTGCCACCATTACGACGGTTACTATATGCCAGATATATTTATTCTTTACCGTAGTCAGGTGCTGATTGGAAAAGTAGGTTTTTACCGTCCCCAGAATTAAAGTTGATCGTGGTGTTCTGGGTGCAGTGCCGAGGTTATAAGTATTCTGGATTATCGACGACGTGCTGTACTGCTGCTTGTTGTCACTGTCTTTAAATGTACCGATTCTGATGATTTCCTTTTCTCTTATGTCGCTAATGACGATGGCGCTGACATAGTTCTCTAGTAGATAGCGATCGAGTACTTGTTGTAGTAAGTCGGGATTATTAAAGACTTCGGGGCTGCCCAGTTCCCCGGCCAGGAGTCGGCTAATACTTTGCGCTTGTAACTGAAAGTCGCGTTGTTGCTGACCAAGCTGATAATTGATGGTTGCGAATGAGATAATTACTGCCATCAGTAGCACCGGTATGATCGATGCCAAGATTACTTTTCCTCGAAAACCCCAATTCATCATTATCCCTGTTTCAGTCTATGGCTAGATATAGTAACATCCTGAATATTAATGATAATTACTTGTATTTGAAGGTGCAAGCTGAATTCGGCCCGAATAAACGGAAATACGTCCATGAATGATCATATTTTCTCTACCATTGAAGACTTTGTCGGCAATACACCGCTGGCGAGGCTGCAACGCCTTCCCGGTGATAGCAGTAATACGATCCTGGTCAAACTGGAGGGAAATAACCCGGCAGGGTCTGTTAAAGACCGACCGGCGATCAGTATGATCCAGCATGCCGAGTCCCGAGGGCAGATCAAACCAGGCGATACGTTGATTGAGGCTACCAGTGGTAACACCGGTATCGCCCTGGCGATGGCCGCAGCCATCAAGGGTTATCGAATGATTCTGGTCATGCCCGAGCATATGAGTGTGGAGCGCAGAGCGATGATGAAGGCCTTCGGTGCTGATATTATCCTGACACCAAAGGAAGGTAGCATGGAGGCCGCGATTGATAAGGCACGCGAGCTGCAAGCGCAGGGTACGGGCCAGATTCTGGATCAGTTCTCCAATCAGGATAACCCATTGGCGCATTATCAGGGTACCGGGCCGGAGATCTGGCGCGATACGCATGGAAAAATAACGCATTTTGTCAGTGCCATGGGCACTACCGGAACTATTATGGGTAACTCCCGTTACTTGAAGGAACAGAACAGCGCGATCCAGATTGTTGGCGTGCAACCCAGTGAAGGTTCATCCATTCCGGGTATCAGGCGTTGGCCGAAGGAATACCTGCCGGCGATTTTTGATGAAAGCCGGGTAGATCGTATTATCGATGTCAGTCAGCAGGAAGCCGAGCAAACGACGCGCGATCTGGCTGCGCGTGAAGGCATATTCGCTGGCATATCATCGGGAGGTGCCGTTGCCGCTGCATTGAAATTGTCACAGGAAGTCGATAATGCGGTGATTGTGACTATTATATGTGATCGTGGCGATCGCTATCTGTCTACCGGTGTTTTTCCCGAATGAATACATAACAGCAGGCATGTTGTTTGTTGTCCCTTTTATTATTCTATAAATAATTTCTTAATGGTTTAATTATGGCTCGTAGGCGTCGAAAATCCGCAAAGCTCAGTGCTGATCCTGTTAGCACCCGGATCGAATCACTGTCCCATGATGGTAGAGGAATTGCACATATCGATGATAAGGTGATATTCATCGATGGTGCCTTGCCGAATGAAAAAATCAGTTTCAAGTATGTGGCTACTCACCGTAATTATGATGAGGGCCGGGTCGAAGAGGTGCTTGAGCCGTCAGCAGACCGCGTTGATCCGCGTTGTCAGTATCATGCGGTTTGTGGTGGATGCAGCATGCAGCATATGTCACCCGAAAAACAGATCTTGTCAAAGCAGGACATCCTGATAAACCTGTTGTTACGAACCGCGCAATTACAAGCAGAGCAAATTCTAGAACCTCTGGTGGCGGATTTCTGGGGTTATCGCAGCAAGGCCCGGTTGGGTGTCAAGTTTGTCAATAAGAAACAACGCGTACTGGTAGGCTTTCGTGAAAAGCACAGTCCCTTTCTTGCCGATATGGATCGCTGTGAGGTGTTGGATCCAAGGGTAGGGCATCATATCGATAGTATTACGGCCTGTATTCAGGGTCTGCAAGCCTATAATAAAATTGCTCAAATCGAGGTGGCCATTGCCGAAGAGGTGGTTGCCCTGATTTTTCGTAACCTTATTGAGCTCGATGAAAAGGATCAGCATAAACTGATCGAGCTGGGACGACAGCATGGATATCATATCTATCTGCAGCCGGGCGGTCTTGATAGTGTGCATTTGATCTATCCGGAAAGCTCTGAGCTAAGTTATACATTGCCGGACTTTGGTCTGAGTCTACGTTTTCAGCCGACCGATTTTACCCAGATTAATGTCGGCATCAATCAACAGATGATCCGACAGGCACTGGAATTGCTTGAACTGTCTAAGGAAGATCAGGTGCTGGATCTGTTTTGTGGTCTCGGTAATTTTTCCCTGCCAATCGCAACAAGAGCTGCGCAGGTGGTTGGCATAGAAGGTGAGGCTGGTTTGATCGATCGGGCCCGTGACAATGCACGATTGAATGGAATCGATAATGCTGAATTCTTTGTCCAGGATCTGACCCATGATTTGGCAGAGGTTGAATGGGCGCAACGCGATTATAATAAAATATTAATTGATCCTGCCCGTCCCGGTGCGTTTGAGGTCATGCAGACGATTGCCACTATGTCGCCTGAACGGATTGTTTATGTATCCTGTAACCCGGCGACACTGGCGCGTGATGCCGGTGAGCTGGTGAATAGATTCGGTTACAAACTAAAGTCAGTAGGGGTGATGGATATGTTTCCACATACCGCGCATGTGGAATCTATGGCCTTGTTTGTCAGGGGCTAGTGATTAGCTTTACTTTTTCTGTACCGGAAAATCGATGTAGTGTCCTACCAGGGTCATGTTTTCCGCTTTTGCATTCGACATATAAGTAAATTTCTGTACGGAATAACTTTTCTGATAGTGAACATGGTACACCAGTACGGTGGTTGCGGTGCTGATGGTGCTGAAGCCATGCTTCACGCGTGAAGCGGTTAATTCCCGTGATTTATAACTGCCAAGCTTTTCAGTGAGCCTTTTCAGGATGGTTTGCCATTCCGCTGGCGTGACGCGTTCGAAAAAGCGTGGGTCATACAGCTTTACTGCATCGGCATAGTTCTCCGCTGCCATGGTATCCAGTAATTGTCTTGCCAAAACTTCGGCTCTTTGCTTGAAGACCTTATCGGAGGGTGTGCTGCACGCAGAGAGCAGAACAAGCAATCCGCTTAAGCAAATGAATGTTGATAGTTTTCCTATACGCATTTGTTTGTGTCAATACCTGTTAACAGTGAATCGATATATTACGCTACCTGTATCCTTTTTAGAATGCTTCTGCTCTATCTGTATCGGTTACCCACCTGGAAAAGTTAAGGATCCCGGCTTAATTCGGGCTGTCATGTGTCTTATTTATCGTACTCCAGGCGCTTCATCTATCGGTCATTGTACGCGTGTCAAATGACCGTGATTAAGGTACCATAATGGTCTGGAGCGTATCACAATAATATTATAAATAATTGAAAAATAGGAATAATACAAGTTCATGGGCATAGAGATTGAGCGTAAGTTCCTACTACAGAATGACCGCTGGCGTGCAGAGGCCGATCAGGGTACGCCATTCAAGCAGGGTTATATGACTCAGGATGGACCGGCTTCAGTACGTGTACGCATTGAAGGCGACAAGGCCAATATCAATATCAAGAGTGCCAATCCGGGAATGCATCGCCTGGAGTACGAGTATCCGATCCCGCTAGCCGAGGCGATAGAGCTGCTGCAACAGCTATGTATAAAGCCATTGATTGAAAAGACCCGTTATCATGTAATGCACCAGGGAAAATTGTGGGAAGTGGATGTATTTGCTGGAGACAACAGTGGCCTTGAAGTGGCAGAGGTCGAGCTGGACAGCATGGATGAGAAAATCACCTTACCTGATTGGGTGGCTGAAGAAGTGACCGATGACAAACGTTATTACAATGTCTGCTTGGTTCAGCACCCGTACAAGGATTGGTGATGAGTCGGACGGCAAACGTCGGTCACTGTTTAATTACCATGCTGGCGGCAATAGTACTGCTAGCCACTTTGGGCTGCAGCTCGCCGCAGAGTGATACGGTACGTTTTGCGTTGGCCAGCGCGCCGATCAGTCTCGATCCGCGTTTTGCCACCGATGCCACATCAAGCAGAATTAATCGTTTGTTGTATCAAGGCCTGGTCGATTTTGATGATCAGTTTCAGATGATACCGTCACTAGCTGACTGGCAACTGTTATCACCCACTGTTTATCGTTTTCATTTACGCAAGCATGGGCGTGAATTTGAAGACGGGTCTGTTTTGAGTAGTGTCGATGTCAAGGCGACCTATGACTATATCCTCGATCCGGCCAATGCCTCGCCGCAGCGTGGTGCACTGGTCAACATTGAACGGATCGATATTGTCGATAATGACAACGTGGATTTCCATTTAAAAAAAGCAGACCCATTGTTCCCGGCAAACCTTGTCATCGGTATCGTTCCTGCAAACATCATAGAACAAGGAGAGATATTAAACACCCGATCCGCTGGCAGTGGGCGTTTTCGTTTTGTTGCTTGGCCCAGTCAGGGCAGGCTGATAATCGAACGGCGCAGGGACGGGCAACGTATTGAGTTCATTCATGTGCAGGACGCGACGGTAAGGGTGTTGAAGTTGATGCGTGGTGAGGTCGATATTCTACAGAATGATCTGCCGCGGGAATTGGTGCATTATCTACAAAGACGAGATGCGGTTCAGGTTAAACACCTGGCCGGCAATAATTTTAGTTATTTGGGGTTCAATCAGGAAGATCCGATTCTGAAGGATCACAGGATCAGGCAGGCGATAGCCTATGCAGTGGACCGACAGTCCATCATAAAATTCCTGTTGGGTGGTCAGACGGTGGTGGCTAATTCCATATTAACCCCCGATCATTGGGCCGGTCTGAAAACGGCACAGGCCTATGCTTATAATCCCGCGCGTGCACGTGAATTACTACAACAGGCAGGCTTCAATGCAGCGCATCCGCTGCAGCTCGAATATAAAACCTCCAACGATCCTTTTCGCATTCGTATTGCGACCATCATTCAACAGCAATTGGCCAGGGTAGGAATCACTGTAAACCTGCGCAGCTTTGACTGGGCAACGTTCTACGGTGATATCAAGTCAGGGCGTTTTCAAATGTATTCACTGAGCTGGGTCGGTATCAAAAATCCGAATATCTTTCGCTATGTTTTCCATAGTCAATCACGCCCTCCAAAAGGCGCCAATCGCGGTCATTACAGTAACGCCTTGATCGACCAGTTAATCGACCAGGCCGAGACGTCGCAGGATCTTGACCAACGTGCCGTCATCTACCAGCAAATACAGCAGACGTTATTGCAAGACCTGCCGTATGTTCCGTTATGGTATGAGGAACATTTTGTTGCCAGTAACGATAATATTACTGGTTACCAGTTAGCCAAGGACGGTAGTTATGATGGCCTTCAAAAACTCGTCAAGCTAAGCAGTCGCGATAGTAGTCAGACCAGTGCCAATGTTTTATCAAAACGGTTTTAAACAGATAGGATGAGCATATGTTGAGATTCCTATTATCACGTTTACTTAGTACAGCGATCGTTGTTTTCGGTGTCGCCTTTCTGGTTTTTTTACTGATACATCTGGTGCCGGGCGACCCTGTCGATATGATGCTTGGCGAGAATGCGCAAATGGCCGACCGCGAGGCACTGCGTGAAGCGCTGGGTCTAAATCAGCCTATGGGTGTGCAGTTATTGACTTATTTTAATAATCTGCTGCAAGGTGATCTGGGGCATTCCCTGCATAGCCGCGTGCCGGTATCAGAACTGTTGGCCGAAAGAATACCGGCAACTGTAGAGTTGGCGATTATTTCACTGTTACTGGCTTGTGCAATCGCTTTTCCATTGGGTATTGTGGCCGCCTTGAACAAGGGGCAGGGCTGGGACCGCACGGCGATGGGTGCATCCATGCTGGGTGTGTCGATCCCTAATTTTCTATTGGGCCCAATACTGATCCTGATTTTTTCTATATATCTGGGTTGGTTACCTGTGAGTGGACGCGATGGTGCCGCCTCGATGGTGCTTCCCGCGATAACCCTGGGCACCGCATTGGCTGCGGTCTTGTCACGCATGATCCGTAGTACCTTATTGGAGGTGTTACACGAGGACTATATTCGTACAGCCCGGGCCAAGGGTAATTCGCATTTGCAGGTTGTCATCCGCCATGCATTACCGAATGCCATGTTACCGATTATTACCTTGCTGGGTCTGCAGTTGGGGGTGTTGTTGGGTGGCGCGGTAATCACCGAGACGGTATTTTCATGGCCCGGTATTGGCAAGCTGACAATAGATTCTATTATGAAGCGCGATTATCCCGTTGTGCAGGCCTGCGTGTTATTGATCAGCCTGACCTATGTGGTCGTCAATATGCTCACTGATATCATCTATGCCTGGGTTGATCCGCGCATTCGCATCGGCGGCCGCTCATGAACCAATACGGCTTGTCATTGTGGGTGGTAATTATCTGGGTGCTGGGATCAATAGCCAGCCAGTGGTTGTCACTGGACATCAGCGGGGTGCAGCTCGAGTCGATCCTGAATGGCCCGTCATGGCAACATTGGTTTGGCCATGATGATCTAGGTCGTCCCGTACTTGAACGCCTGCTGGCAGGTTCCTATACTTCCTGCATTGTCGCACTGACTGTAATCGGGTTTTCCGTGATTATCGGCACCATTATTGGCACAATGAGCGCCTATCTGGGTGGCATGTTCGATCTGGTGATTGTGCGTTTGATCGATATTTTTCTGGCTTTTCCAGGTATCCTGTTGGCCATTGCCCTGGCGGGTATCATGGGTCCGGGTATTGATAATGTTATTATTGCCCTGTCGGTGGTTGGCTGGGTCGGGTTTGCACGCTTGGCCAGGGCGCAGACCCTGTCAGTCAAGCAACGTGAACATGTACAGGCAGCACAGGCCCTGGGTAGCCGTCAGCGCAAAATTATTTTTCAGCACCTGATCCCGTTGATCAGTGCGCCATTATTGGTGGAGGCAACGTTCGGCATTGCCTCTGTGGTCATTGCCGAGGCAGGCCTGTCTTTTTTAGGTCTTGGGGTGCAGGCGCCGGATGCATCCTGGGGTAGTATGATTCGTGACGGTACCCGTTATATGCTGGTCGCGCCACATCTGGTCCTGGCACCGGGCCTGGCCCTGATGACGGTGGTATTGGCCGTTAACCTGGCAGGCGATCGTTTGCGTGATCGTCTTGATGTGCGCGCACAATCTATTAAAGGAGAGGCTTAGCTATGTCATTAGGGCCTGTTATGGTCGATTTACAGGGTCTGAGTATGAGCGCAGAAGAGCGCGAAATGCTGGCTCATCCGATGGTCGGAGGCGTCATCCTGTTCAGTAGAAATTATCAGTCTGTCGAGCAGGTACGCGCACTGATTGAAGACATCCATCAGATTCGCTCACCGCGTCTGTTGGTTGCCGTCGACCAGGAGGGTGGTCGGGTACAGCGTTTTCGTGACGACTTCGTCCGCTTGCCGCCGGTGTCACGTCTTGGTCAGCTCTATCAGGACAACCCGAAATATGCACGCCGATGCTCCGAGGCCACTGGCTGGCTGATGGCCTCAGAGTTACTGGCGCTGGGAGTCGATATCAGTTTCGCCCCGGTACTGGATCTGGATTATGGTGTCAGTACGGTCATTGGTGATCGCGCCTTCCATCGTTCGGCCGAGGTTGTCGCCGATCTGGCACATTCGTATATGACCGGCATGCGTAAGGCCGGGATGTCAGCGACCGGCAAGCATTTTCCCGGCCACGGCGCGGTGCAGGCCGATTCGCATACGGATTTACCGATTGATGATCGACCTTTTGTCGATCTTGTTAATGATGACCTGTTATCCTTCGAAAGGATGATTCACTATGATATGGCTGCGATGATGATGGCCCATGTCATCTATCCACAAGTAGACGATAAACCGGCCAGTTTTTCGCAGGTCTGGATTCAGGATATTTTACGTAATCAAATGGGTTTTCACGGTGCGGTATTCAGTGACGACCTGAGTATGGTCGCTGCACATAGCATAGGTGGCTATGCCGAGCGTGCGCGCCAGGCCATGCAGGCGGGCTGTGATATGGTGTTGGTGTGTAATAATATCGAAGGCCGCGATGAGGTCCTGGAAAATCTTGCCGAGCTGGACAATCCAGTCAGTCATTTACGACTTGTGCGCATGCATGGCAGACATGAGACCGATTGGCAGCAGTTGCATCAGAGCGAAGAATGGAAAGCGGCGGTTGAGCTCATTAAAGAGTATGATCTGGAGCCACTGCTGGACATGGATATCGAGTAGCGATGAATAAATTAAATAAGCATGGTTATTTTTAATAAACGCAAAATATCGAGAGATTAAAATGGATATAGTGAAGTACTGGGACAGTTTTGTTGCCTGGGTGAAGGCCGGAGGAGACTGGGTCGTTCAGGTCTTTGTGGTTATTTTTCTGGCATTATTACTGAACTATGTAGTTAGGAAAATTCTACTGCGACTGCAGAAAAAGCTGGAGACGACGCGTAATCCATGGGACGACTCGCTGGTTGATGCCATTAAAAAGCCTTTGTCTGTATTGATATGGATACTGGGTATCGCTTTTGCTGCTGAAATTGTACAAGCACAAACCAAAGCAGTGATATTTGAAGCAATCGGGCCAATACGGGATGTTGGTGTGATCATCGTTATTACCTGGTTCCTGATACGTTTCGCCAGACGTGTCGAGGAAAATATAATTGCTTATTCCCGTGACGCTGAAAAAGAGATCGATCTGACCACCGTGGATGCTATTGCCAAGTTGGTTCGCATCTCGATCCTGATCACGGCCGGCCTGGTTGCGCTGCAAACCATGGGCTATAGTATTTCCGGTGTGCTCGCATTTGGCGGTATCGGTGGTATTGCGATCGGTTTTGCCGCCAAGGATTTGCTCGCCAATTTCTTTGGTGGTTTGATGGTCTATATGGACCGCCCCTTTGCGGTGGGTGACTGGGTGCGTTCCCCTGATCGTGATATCGAAGGCACGGTAGAAGCTATCGGTTGGCGGCTGACACGCATACGTACTTTTGATAAGCGCCCGCTGTATATTCCCAATTCTACCTTTACCAGTATCGCGGTGGAAAATCCATCGAGGATGACGCACCGACGGATTTATGAAACCATTGGTATTCGTTACGATGACGCTTCGAAAATGGCCGCGATCATCACAAAAGTGAAAGCGATGCTGTCCGAGCATAATGAAATTGACAAACAGCAGACCATGATCGTCAATTTTAATAAATTCGCACCATCCTCGCTGGATTTCTTTGTTTATACTTTCACCCATACAACTAACTGGGTCAGGTTTCATGAAATCAAACAGGATGTATTGTTGAAGATTCTTCAAATTATCGAGGATGAAGGCGCGGAATCTGCCTTTCCGACCTCGACGATGCATATCCCGGATAATATACGTATTGCTATGAATGAAGAAAACTAAACGACAACAGTGAGGTTTGATGATGGCCGACAAGCTTGTTATAGTGATGGTAAATACAGACCCTGCAAACCCAAGTGAATTAGGTGCGCCTTTTTTTCAGGCGACGGTAGCAGCTTCGATGGACTACGAAGTGGAAGTAATCCTGACAGGTCGCGCTGGCGAGCTGGCAAAAGTGGGAATTGCAGAGAAAATTTTCTTACATATGGGAAACACCCGTTCAGTGTATGATTACATGAAAGAAGCCTATGAGGCAGGCGTGGTATTCAAGGTTTGTACGCCGACTCTTGATTTATGGGGCGACAACCTGATACCCGAAGTTACTGAAACGATAGGCTCGGCCTATGTAATCAGTGAGGCCATGTCCGATGGCACAGTGACCTTTACCTATTAATGACTATTACCGCAGAGCAAGCCTCCGAAGTCCGGAGCAGGGCAAGATGCCTTTATACTAATGAGCAGGTGCAACAGGCGCTGGACCGCCTGGCTGTGGATATTAGCGATAAGCTGAGTGCGAGTAATCCAGTGATCATTACGGTCATGAATGGCGGTCTGATCGTCGCAGGCCATTTGTTGACACGCCTGGATTTTCCTTTGCATGTCGATTATCTGCACGCCTCGCGCTACCGTGGCAAGACTCAAGGCGCTGAACTTGACTGGACGGTAGAACCTCAGCATTCCCTAAGTGGCAGGACTGTACTTGTCATTGATGATATTCTCGATGAAGGCATAACCCTGCAAAGTATTTTGGACTATTGTAACGCTGAGAATGCTGCCGCAATATATAGCTGTGTGTTAGTCGAGAAAGAGCATGCGCGTAAATCGGGCTGTCAACATGCCGATTTTGTCGGTTTGCAAATTGAAGATGTATATGTGTTTGGCTATGGCATGGATTACAAAGGCTATCTCAGAAATGCCGCTGGAATATATGCGGTCGATGATTGAGACTTGATTAGAGAGGCGCAGTAGACACTTGACGAATATCGCAATCATTGGTGGAACCGGACTAAATTCTCTGAAGGGTTTAACCATCACCCATCGGCAAATGGTGAATACGCCTTATGGCCAGCCTTCTTCGCCACTGGTGTTTGGAGAGATCTGTGGTTGCAGTGTCGTCTTTCTTGCGCGCCATGGAAGTGGCCATACGATTCCGCCACACCAAGTGAACTATCGAGCGAACCTGTGGGCACTGAAAGAAGTTGAAGCCAGTAATGTCATTGCCGTTGCTGCTGTTGGTGGTATTCGAGAAGATACGCAACCAGGCCGGATTGTTATACCCGATCAAATTATAGACTATACCTGGTCCCGGGAGAGTACTTATTTTGAAGGCCACCAGGATGTCAGGCATATAGATTTTACCTACCCATACTGTGAAAGCTTACGCGAGCAACTGATTGCAGGTGCGCGACAGGCACAGCTTGATCCAGTCACTGAAGGCGTCTACGCGGCGACCCAGGGGCCGAGACTGGAGACCGCCGCTGAAATCCGACGCCTGGCCAATGATGGTGGTGCTATAGTGGGTATGACCGGTATGCCCGAGGCGGCGCTGGCGCGTGAACTGGAGCTTTGTTATGCCTGTTGTGCCGTAGTATCCAACAAGGCCGCAGGCATTGATGGTGCTATCATCACCATGCAGGAGATTGAACAAAACCTGAAGTCTGGTATGGATAGTGTGCGCGCCTTACTGGAGTATGCGTTACCGCGCTTGTAAGTACATTGTTGTACGTTATTCGCTTGCTTTCTTGGCGGGCTTGATCGGTAGGGCATAAATCAACATGCCGAAACTCGGATTATCGATGTAGTGAAGTTCTTTACTGCGCATGCGTCTGTGGTCCTGATAACGGAAGGCACGTACAGTCGAGTATGCGGCGTCGTTAGAGGTACCGGCGGCGCTGGGTCGACGGAAGATGAGGTCGGACCAGACATGTAAATAGCGACTGATGGATATCTTGATCGTACCCTCCAGTTGTTTATGGCGAGCGGATGAAGATTGCGGCGTCTGGAATTGGCTGAACTGATTGATGCCACCTGTCTCCAGGCTGGTAAATTCCTTGCCGATCTTGATCGCGATAGGCCGTGCCTTCTTTTCTGAGTGCATATTTTGAATCCAGCCGGTGTGCAGCAGTAATTTTCTGCTGGATGAACGTTTGATGGCGCTTGCTTCCTTTTTCAATTCCAGCTGGCCAGGTTTCAGCTGCCTGAACGTATAGCCACGTCGGTTGACGGCTGAACCTGAACGGTAGCTACTTCCATAAATATAAGACAGGCTGTTACCGAAATCGGGTTCACCGGGGCTGGTCGGCCATGTTTCGCTATCGGTGTATTGATTTTTATTGTATTCAAATACGATAATTTCAAATCGATACTGCCTGGCCTGTGCAGAGTTGGCCAAGGATGCCATTAGGCAAAGTATTGATAGTGCGAATACGTTTTTAAAAGTCATGTCGTTTACTGTACGTTAGCGATGAAGATGGTTATGCCGCCTGCAGCAGCTCCAGTAATTCCATTACCGCCTGGAATCGCTTGTCATTATCCTCTAATGACATGTAAAAGCGAAGCTTATTTTTACCATCAAGCTTATAAATATCAGGTTTTTCCTGAATGAGTTTAATGATATTGATCGGGTTTATATTCGGATTGTCATTAAACAGTAGGCGCCCACCCTTATCGCCGACATCAATCTTGGTGATGCCCATCGAGGCTGCATGGGTCTTGAGCTCGGTGATACTGATCAGGTTCTTGACAGATGGTGGTAACAGTCCAAATCGATCAATCATCTCAACCTGGATGTCTTTTAACTGCTCCTTGTCGGCTGCACTGGCGATACGCTTGTACAATACCAGGCGGCTGTGAATATCCGGTAGGTAGTCCTCGGGTATCAGTGTCGGTATTTGCAGGTCGATTTCAGGCCCATGATCCAGTGGTTTTTCGAGGTCCGGTTCTTCTCCGGATTTCATCGCCTCGACGGCCCGTTCCAGCAGTTCAGTATAAAGGGTAAAGCCGACCTCATGTATCTGTCCGCTCTGGCCTTCACCGAGGAGTTCGCCGGCACCCCTGATTTCCAGATCATGTGTCGCCAACATGAAGCCGGCGCCGAGGTTCTCCAGTGATTCAATCGCCTCCAGACGTTTGAGTGCATCGGCAGTAATACTTTTACGACCCGGTATCAGTAGATAGGCATAGGCGCGGTGATGCGATCTGCCGACACGCCCACGTAGCTGATGTAGTTGCGCCAGACCGAGTTTATCAGCACGGTTGATGACGATGGTATTGGCTGACGGGACGTCGATACCGCTTTCGATGATCGTCGTGCACACCAGGACATTGAATTTCTGATGATAGAAATCCAGCATGACCTGTTCCAGCTCGCGTTCGCGCATCTGCCCATGCGCGATGGCAACCTTGGCCTGTGGCACCAACTGTTCTACTTGGTTGGCGATTTTGTCGATAGTGGAGACTTCATTATGCAGGAAGTAGACCTGACCGCCGCGTTTTATTTCACGTAAGAAGGCCTCGACCAGCAGGTTATCTACCCATTCGGATACAAAGGTTTTGATCGCCACGCGTTCAGTGGGTGCTGTGGCGATGATCGACAGGTCGCGCAGGCCGGCCAGGGACATATTCAAGGTGCGCGGAATTGGCGTGGCGGTCAAGGTCAGGATATCCACTTCGGAGCGGATCGACTTCAGGCGTTCCTTCTGGCGAACACCGAAGCGATGCTCTTCATCGATGACCAGCAGGCCAAGGTCTTTGAAGCGAATATCTTTTTGCAGTAGCTTGTGCGTGCCGATAACAATATCAATTTTACCATCTTCAATATCATTGATAATGTCATCCTGTTCCTTGCCGCTACGAAATCGTGATAACACCTGGATATTAAACGGCCAATCGGCAAAACGGTCGAGAAAATTCTGGTAATGCTGTTGTGCCAGTAAGGTAGTCGGCACCAGGATGGCGACCTGGCGGTTTGCCTGCGCGGCAATGAATGTCGCGCGCATGGCCACTTCGGTTTTACCGAAACCGACATCACCACACACAACCCGGTCCATCGGTTGTTGCGCTTTCATGTCCTCGGTCACTGCGTCGATCGCGGCGAGCTGGTCGGGGGTTTCCTCGAAAGGGAAGGCCGCGGCAAAGCGGGTATATTCCTGATGGTCAAGCGCGTAACTATGACCTTTACGGGCAGCGCGGCGTGCATAGACATCGAGTAGCTCAGCGGCGACATCGCGGGCGCGCTCTGCGGCCCTGCGTTTGGCTTTCTGCCAGTGATCACTGCCCAGACGGTGCAGGGGCGCATTCTCTGCGGACGCACCTGAGTAACGGCTGATCAGGTGCAGCGATGCGACCGGTACATACAGTTTGGCCTCGTCTGCATATTCAAGCGTCAGGAATTCTGTTTCGATGTTGCCTACATTTAATTTCTGCAGCCCTAAATAACGTCCGATGCCATGTTCTTCATGCACAACGGGGTCACCATGGTGCAGGTCGGTAAGATTGCGGATAATATTTTCCGCATCGGTCTTGCTTTTTTTGCGGCGGCGTTTTTGTACCGCGCGACTGCCAAATAATTGTGACTCGGCAATGATGGCGAGTGCCGGCTCCTGTAAAACCAGTCCTTCTTCCAGTGGCGCGACGGTTATGGCTAGCTCAGTGTCGGAGCGATAGAAGTCCTGCCAATGGTCGAGCACGGTCGGAAACAATGACAGCTTGCGTAAGATTTCCAGAATGATTTCACGACGGCCAGTGGTTTCAGCTGCCAGTAAGATGCGCCCTTGAAAGCCATCAATAAAATTAAGCAGCGCTGTATGCGGTTCCAATGCATTGTTCTGGATGAACAGCGGTGGTGGTGCCGAGGTTTGATAGTTGATGACCGGATAGTCATGCTGGACGTCATCGCTATATTCAAACCATTGCAGGTCAGCACGGGGTAGTTGTGACAAGGCCTCAAGCACGCTAGACGGTGAGATGTAGATTTCTTCCGGTTTCAGGATAGGTCGTTCAATATCATGACTGAGTGATTCGTAGCGCTGATTAACCTGTTGCCAAAACTGCTCAGTTGCCTCTTCTGCACCTTCAAGACTGATGACGACGGTACTATCGGGTAGATAATCCGTTAATGATCGTGTTTGTGCAAAGAACAAGGGCAGATAATATTCCAGTCCACCAGTGACATTACCATTACTGACCTCACTGTAAACCGTGCTTTTCTGCGGATCACCTTCAAAGCGTTTACGGTAATTCTGACGAAACAGGCTAATGGCCTCTTCATGCATTGGAAATTCATTTGCAGGCAGCAGGCGAATGCCGTCAATATTGCTAATCGTCCTTTGTGTATCGGGGTCGAAACTACGGATAGTCTCGATCTCCTCATCGAATAAGTCGATGCGATACGGCAGTTCACTACCCATCGGAAACAAATCCAGAATCGACCCGCGCACCGTGTATTCGCCGTGTTCCATGACCTGCGATACATGGTGATAACCGGCGCTATCCAGTTGCTTGCGGATTTTTGCAATGGACAGGGTGTCACCCAACTCCAGGACCAATGTCGAAGCCTGTACATATTCGATCGGAGCCAGTCTTTGCATCAATGTGGCGACCGGCACAATCAGGATGCCTCTTGCAAACTGTGGCAGGTGGCTTAGGGTTTGCAGGCGCCTGGAAATAATGTCTTCATGTGGAGAAAACAGGTCATAGGGCAGGGTTTCCCAGTCCGGAAAGGAGAGGATGGATATTTCCTGTTGCCCGGAGAGAAAGAACTTGAGCTCATGTTCAAGCCGATGGGCCTGCACCATGTCGCTGGTAACAACGAGCAGAAAACCATCATATTCCTGTGCGCACGAGGCCAGTAGCAGGCCAGGGCTATTGCCATACAGTTTGCCCCAATGGACGACGGGCTTATCGCGGTTCGGAATGACCGGGTGAAATGGGGAAACGCTGTGCACAGGCTCTCTAATGGTTAAGATAAAGCGCTGTATTTTCTCATAAATGTACGGCTTTTACCAATCCAGTAGAGGCGCCAATAAGCATGAATGCATAGTTTGGTCGTATTGGTCAGGATCGGCTTACTTGAAAGAGTAGTTAAGCCCTGCCGGCTAAGAACTGACAGTTATGGAGGCAACGCCTTTCTTGGCTATATGTTCAGTGATAGGGTGACGCAATTACATACAAAACATAGTCTTCTGCGTCGATAAATGTTGTGATCTAGATTTTGTGGCCAAAAAAATGCCACACGAAGGTGGCATGTAGTACGAGAATAAAGCACTTGTTATTTTTTAAAATTAATAAATAGTGATGATGTCCATATTTTTGCATCATCGACCTGGCGAGCAACGACATAAATTGGACGATGACCATGTGGACCATTCTTAGGTGCCACTTCAAAATTACCAGTTACTTCACGCGGTGAATTGGAGTCACTCATGCGCTCCATGGCTAGAAACATTTCAACGCCTGGAAGATCTTTTTTCAATCGTGCAGCTTCCAGTAACTCTGCGCCGGTGAATTCCCATTCAAAAGTCGGGCAGTGTACAAATGGGTTGCCTTTTAATGGGTCGCCGACTTTTACATAGCCATCAATGGTGCCTTCAATTTTAATTTTTGCAGTCGCCAGGTGCGAAACATCCATTTCAATGGCATCTACATCACCGTATGTATCGCTCTTGAAACCAATGGTGGTTGTATTTTCGCGCCAACAGGTTTCTTCCTTGTGTTCAAATCCCAGTCCTTCAAATTCGTTGATAACTGCATCAATAATGGTAATTTTGCCTTTCCATATAGCCCAGCGATAACGGTCTTTAATCCGCGCGCCGCCCCAGCGGAAACGAATCTTTCGATCGGAGTAACCTAGCTCTTTCTGTAGGTCGCGTTTCCAGATCTCACCATCCTGATCGTAGGCGATTATTTCATCCCAGCCTACATCTCCGAGGAAACGATAATTTACCTGTGCAGCACCTTTATGATCGAACTCGTCGCCCATGATGTACTTATCACAGCTTATTAATCCAAATGTGCGCTCACCGGTAGAAGCAAAGGTATGGCGTGCACGTAGGGCTTTACCAATTGCCTTGCGCGATAAAGCTGGAGAGATTACGCCGGAAATACCACCCTTGGTCCCAAATACTGCTGTACCTGGTACACCACCGCCGCAACGGCCACGATGTTCATCACCAGCCATACTGGCACCGATTTTGTAGCCACGAGACATCGCGTCCTGATATAACCAGCCAAAGTGGCCCCAGGCAGAACCAATCTCTATTAATTTTTCTAATTCAGGGTGATGCCAGTCCATGATACAGCGACGACCACCAATGTGAGGGGTAAGCAAATGACCTTCTGGGTCATGGGCATAGGCAGCCCAAAGTTCTTCTAATGGCCAAGCACCTGGGATGGCTTCGGTCGTTCCAGAGTCTTCATTCCAGTCAACTGATCGAACATGTTCACCATTCTTCAAATAAGGAAACTCAGGTTCATCATCATGCAAGAAGATGACATTATGGTCGCCACCGGCACAGGAGCTACCACACCATTCCGTACCCGGATAGGCGACGAACTCACCGTCTTTGGTGATTTCCCGAATTAACTCAACGGTTTTATTCCAGCGCTCGGTGGTGATATTGAAGTCATTGTGGGCAAAGGCCAGCACATCCAGGCCCGTCACATCACGACCATAGTTCAAGTTGTAACTGGTGGAGTTGGTACCAACCGTATCTTCCGAGTGCACATGCAGGTCGGTATAGTAAATTCGTGGGAAATCAAGTTCCTTGTCAATCGTGACGTAAAAAGTATGTAGTTTGACGGCAGGGTGATCGGGCATGATAGCGGTAACGACTAGCTCGCCCGGTTTATTCGTGGGCATATCTTCGAGCAAACGTACAGACCAACCTTCTTCGGGTAAGATGATGTCTTTTTCGTAACAATCCTTGCCATCCAGGGTTGCCTTAACGTGTACCTTGTCAGGGCGTGACCAGCAGGTGTTGCCCCATTCATCTTCTGCACGAATACGTAATGGTATTTTCTCACCCTGTTTGACCAGACGCGATCCTGACCATTGCAATAGGGCGGGTACACCCGGTTTGATATTAATAGTCAGATCAGGCTCAACCGCAGCAAAGCGTGAAGTACCGAGTGGGTCTGCATAGCAGCGGAATTTAAAAAACTCTTCTGTGAAAGTCTGTACGCGTGTACCCGGTCCACCAAAGCGGCGATCACCCATGCGGATAACAATCTGATCACCGGCTTTTAAGTAGCCGTCATACGTATCGACGATGACCGCCTTCTGGAATGGACGCTCATGACCTTTCTGGTCGAATCGAACAGATAGTTTTTGTACTGACGCAGGGCTTTGTCCTTCGACTGTTGCTGCTGCATGATATTCTGCAGACACATAGTTCGCGGCTTTAGGGTCGGTGGTTTGAAATAATTCCCAATCAGAATAAAAGCGGAAGGTTGCCTTGAACCAGGAGCCATCGGCCATGCCTGATTGACCCAAAGTATAAACAATCACTACTTCTTGCCATGAGCCTGCAACCATCTCTTCTATATTACAAGTGACCGAGCCAAGAAATGGCATGTCCTTGGTCTTTGCATACAGCCCTACAGGTGCAGTATACGAGTCGCCTAATATTTCCTTCAATTCCGCATCAGTCATTTTTTTCATCGAATCTACCTCTTTACTTGTAATCTTTTATACTATTAAGTCACAGGATTTATTTACGTCCCAGCTCAACCCTTGCTGCTTGGCAGAAAAAGCCGCCCAGTCTTTTCATTGAGTCGTTTGGCCCAAGTTTAGCGTGATGTCTAGTCCGCTACTGTCACTCAAGTGACAAATAGTGCGCTTTTACTTAGTCCGCTTTGTGTTGCCCAGCGGCAGCAGTAGCGGCTTCCACTTGTTTTTTCTTGCGTCCGGCGCCGATGCTGCACCAGAAGGTACGTGCAATAACGAATAAGGTCAGTACCATCAGCCCCATGGCAACGGGGCGTTGGATGAACATGAATGGATCGTGTTCTGAAATGATCACTACTTGTTGTAGTGAACGCTCCCATTCTGGCGCAAGGATAAAGCCAATTAGAAAGGCGACATAGGAATAGTCGAACTTTCGCATGAAGTAACCGATGAATCCAAACGTGAGCATAATGCCCACGTCGAACATGGATGACTTGCCCAGGTAAGCGCCCATAATGCAGGTGAATATCACGATCGGGTACAAGATCATTGCGGGGATATCTACCGCCTTACAGAAGTAACGAAGTCCGAAGCGTCCAATTACGAGTAGGAACAGGCTAGCCAACACAAGGCTGCCATAGATACCGTACATGAGCTGGGCATTTTCCTTAAACAGCAAGGGACCTGGTTGCATTCCGTGAATCATGAATGCTCCCATTAACATGGCAGCGGCCAAATTACCGGGGATGCCGAGAACAAACAAAGGAATCAAGCTGGAAGCCACCACTGAGCTATTGGCGGATTCAGATGCGGCTATACCTTCCAGGCGGCCCTTTCCGAATTCTTTCTTGTGTTTGGATCGCTTCATTGCCTGGTCATAGGACATGAACGACGCCACCGGCGCACCCAGGCCTGGCATGGCGCCGACACCAATGCCGATCAGACTACCGCGTAATAATGTTTTGATGTTTGAGAAAAATTCCTTAAACGTAATCAGTCGATCTTCGAGTTTGGAAGAGAATTTGTTAGCAGACTGAGCGCTGCCACCCTTGACAGTAAACTTTTCCACTTGCAGCAGGATTTCTGAAAATGCCAGCAGGCCAATGGCTACTGGTATGAGCGATAAGCCACTACCAAGTTGATAAACATCAAAGGTAAGCCTGGGTAATGCGGTTACCGGTTCGGTGCCAATCAGGCCCAGCAGAATGCCGAAGCCAGCCGCGATCAACCCACGACAGATTGAAGTCGTACCGATACCCGCGATAACCGTCAGGGCCAGCGAAATCAGCGCGAAAATTTCTGACGGCCCCATGAATAACGCGATAGCGGCAAGGGGTGCAGCGATCAAGATCAGCACAATGGTGGAGATGAAGTCACCGGCTACCGAGCTATAGAGCGCCATACGGAGAGCCTTTTCACCCTTTCCCTGCTGGGTAAGCGGGTATCCATCCCAGGAGGTCGCCGCAGCTTCTGGCGTACCCGGTGTACGCAATAATACCGCCGACACAGCACCACCAAAGAACGCACCCTTGTTCAGTCCCACCAGGAAACCGACGGCAGTGAGAGGTGTCATGTAATAAGTAATAGGAATGAATAAAGCGATGGCCATGGGGCCATTGATGCCGGGGATGGCGCCGATAAGTACACCGACGGCTACACCGAGTAATACAAACATCAAACTGGCAGGTGAGATGGAGTCCAGCAACCCCGCAATGATCATTTCCATAAAGTTTGTTTTCCGCTTATTGTCATTGTTATTCGAAAATCTGTGGACCCGGAACAGGCACACCGAAGCCGTAGCGCATAACAATAAAGAGTACTGCCGTCAGGATGATCGATACCACTATCGACTGAGTCCACTTGCGACTACCGATGACGTACTGGAGAACCATCAGGAAGGCGAAAGATGCTAGCATATAGCCAATGTATTGGATCGCTACCACCAGTAGTACGCACGGGACCATGAGGTTGACAAGATGGACTATTTTCACCCGGCCTACCTGTGTAAAACCGCCATCCTCTTCCAGGTCTTCCGGGAACTCGCTTTCTTCCACCACTATCGGTTTCTTCATGCACAAAGCAACCCCTACACGTATTAGCGAAAGGCATGCCATGAACAACATAACGCAAACAGCTACATTGGGTACGAGTGCAGGGGAGGCACCATAACCTGGATAAGCAGGTGTGTAGGTTGGAATTGCCCAGGTGAGCATTAAAATACAAAATCCGACGATCAGCAGGTAGGCGATCGCATCTCTTATTATTCTTGTCACATGTTTTACCTCTTTCTCACAGCCTTTCGCTGGGAGCATAAAGGGAATCGATGACGTCGAACCGGAAACGCGTTCCGGTCCGGCGATACGGTTTATTTCATTTTCGCTTGTTCACCGAAGGTCTTATACAGTTCTTTTGCTGTGTTATCAGCATGTGCTTCTCCCCACTTAACCGGTCGCATCAACAGGTTGCCCGTGATGAATTCCTGTGTTTCCTTGTCGTTCGCCAGCTTGTTAGCGGCGGCCAGGAGTTTGGCCTTTGTACCAGCATCCAGTCCCTTCGGAGCAACCAGGGCGACGATCATTTCTACCTGCTCGTCGTAGCCTTGTTCACGTAAGGTAGGTACATCAGGAATCGGCGGTAGACGATCACCCAGGGCCGCAGCGATTAACTTGATCGAACCGGCTTCTACGTGTTTATAAAGGATAGCGCCTACGTAACCAACAGAAGCATGACCACCGGTAACGGCTTTGATGACTGAAGGGCCGCCTTTGGATGGGATCAGCGATAGTTTCACACCTTCCTTCTTTGCGATGCGTATAATTGCATCGCGGTCATCGGCACCATGAAACATGGCGACCATGGCCTTGTTGTTCTTCTTGTGCCAGGCAAAGGCCTCTTTCAATGTATTCCATGGTTTGTCTTTCTTGGAGATGAAACCACTAGAGTTCAGAGCTACCAGCGTCAGGTAGTCGAAGTCGTCAGGCTTGTAAATCAGCTTGGCATGGTGGGGTGCGTAAGTATAGGCGGTTAATGAAGTTACGCCGAGGCTATAACCATTGGGTTTGGACTTACTAAGTTCGGTCGCCATGACAGTGCCGTGAGAACCGGTCACGTTTTTGACATTAATGGGCTGTCCTAAAATCTTGCTCATACGTTGACTCAGGCCACGTGTCAGGCGGTCGATCTGTGCGCCAGGTTGAGTCATGGTCATGAACGTAATGGGACGGTTAGGGTATTCAGCTGCATTGATACTGGTAATGACTCCAGCCATCATAAGGCCGAGTCCAATCATAAGCAGTTTTTTCATTGTCACTCCTCCATACTATCGGATTATCTTGGTTATCCGGCCCCTTATATTACGAACGGCCATTTTTCATTCTGAGGACTTGATACTAGCGAATGTGAGTCGGTAATATTGTCGCCTAGGTGACAATGTTTACCCAGGTGGGTCGATATTAGAAAATTGGAATAGACCTTTAAAGTAATATTTAATAAACAAAATAGTAGCTGTGACTTTACACGTATCAAGCCCGCCGTTTTTATTTCATTTTTATAACAATATAACCTCTAGCAACAGAGGGCCTGACATGCCATGATGGGTATCGCAGAGGTAGGAAGGACATTTACCAGTGAGCACCATCAGTAAACACATTATGGATCCGCTTCCAGGAATCAGAACGACTCTTGGGACCAGTGATTTTTTCAGTATCGAGGATGAGGGGGATGCCTGGTCGGATGCTCATGCAAATTTCCTTTCTAGCCTGTCAGAAGCGGAGACGCGGGATTTGCTGAAATGCTCTCGCTACCTGGATCTGAAGTACCGAGATCATCTGTTCCGTGCCGGTGACCATTCCAACGACGTCTATATTGTAGCCAGCGGTTGCATCCGTTTGTTTCAGAGCTCGACCACGGGTAAGGAAACCATTCTGTGGTTCAGCTTCCCTGGCGAAATCTTCGGCATGGCCGAACTCTGGAGGGGCAATGACCGACAGAGCTATGCCGTGGCTAATGAAGCAACCCAGGTCTATTCTATCCGCCACAGAGACTTTATCGATTTTCTGGGTGCACACCCGGAAGCTGCAATGAAGGCTATCGGTATTTTGTCAGCACGGGTTCGTGCCTTAGGTCAGGTCTTGGCGGGGCTGGCCTCCGACAACGTAGAAACCCGCATCGCTCGTTTGCTGGTGCGTTTAGCAGCAGTGTCATCGGGCACACGCAGCTGTACCGGCTCCACCAACGGTGAGTTGTGCGTAAACGTGCGTCTGACACATCAGGACATTGCCAACTTGATCGGGGCTAGCCGCCAGACCGTCACTACGAGCTTGGCGCGTCTGCGCAAAATGGGTGCGGTCCGCGCCGTGAATCAGCACATCCATATCGTACAATCCGACCATCTGCGCAGTCTTTTTGGGTCAGGCGCTGCTTAAGGCTAATTCATGACCTCATTAAACAGCCCTCTGTTCTGGCCACCAGAGGCCGCGCAATACCCAGAAGATTCTGTACGCGCCTTTGCCGCGTCCGGCAGCAACCTGGTGTTGGACTTCCATGGCGATCCGGCTAAGGCTGGTCTGGCTGTATTCTCTGATGGCAATCACCATATGGCGCTGGAAGCCTCCGTGCGCGCCTTCCTTGCTGCAAACCCGGCTGTGGTTGATGTGTTCTATACAACCACACCGCCCGCGCCACTGGTCGATGCATTGGTGGGCGACGGCCTTGTATTAGGTAACCTGCGCATCAGTCGCAAGCCGGATGTCTTTATCGCTCCAGGCAATATTCTGGATAACTTGGTAGATGCTAATTTAATTACCCAGCACGTACCGTTTGCCGAGAGCCGAGGTAATGTCATCCTGGTGCGCAAAGGCAATCCGAAAGGTATCGCTTCTATCTCAGACCTGCTATCCGACGATATCACGGTGGCGTGCTCAAACCCGGTGACCGAAAAGGCGAGTTACGCAGTTTATGCGGAAGCCGCCAGAGGCTTGGCACTGGAAGCCGGTTCGGATGGAGATGCAGTGGTGGCGAAACTGTTCACGGCAGGCCCAAAGACGATACATTCACAAATCATCCACCACAGGGAAATACCGGAATTGATAGGTGCGGGCTACGCAGATGCAGCGATAATCTACTACCATTTAGCACTTCGCTATTCCCGAATCTTTCCCGAAATATTTGAACTCGTGGATATTGGAGGCGTACAATCAGGGGAGCGCTCCCCCTCAAACCCTACAACCCGGTATCACATAGGGCTCGTCGCGGACGGAGGCGAGTGGGGTGCGGATTTCGTTACATTCATGCAAGGTAATACGGCGCAAAGCCTGTATGACGAGCACGGCTTACAGGCACCGTGATCAATAGCGATCAATGGGGCCAGGCTCACTACTGTCCCATAAGCTCTCACATCAAGCTAAACTGGCGGATTTCGCTGCTTATGCATACAGACGCTGCCATGTATTCGGCCAAGCAAGGTGGAGGGCAGTTATACAAATATTACACCGAAGTATCAACAGCCGTTGCTAGCGGCGCTGGCAGTAAAATCTGATGCGGCTAGATAAATAATCATCTCATCTTGGCATTATTATGTGGGGTCAGATCTCAATTGTTCCTCATATTGAAAAACTGTGATCTGACTTCACTTGTACACTGCTAGCTTTTTTATCTCTCCGCGATTACCAGCATTTCATAGTCCTCGGTGGTTAAACGATCCGTTCTTGAAAACTCACCAAGCTTGGCCCCGTAAATATCCACCATGGTAAAACCTAGGGACTTTAACAGCCAACTTACTTCTGAAGGTGCGTAGTAGCGTTCATTACATTTCAGTGATAGCTTGTTTCCTGAATCATCTTCTGTTTCATAAACTGAGTGATCTCGAAATGTCATTAAGTCGAATGTGTTTTCGGAAGTCGCACCTTTTTCTGCTCCCGAGTTTATAAAGTCTTTTACGGAGTGATATAAGGGGAATAGTGCATTCAGCGCTGTAAAGATCAGTTTTCCTTTTGGTTTTAATGCTTTTGATGCGTTTTTCAGAATTTGGTAATTCATGTCATCTGTTTCCATGAGAGAGAACGCGCCCTCGCATATCATAATAACGAGATCAAACTCCGATTCGAACTCCAGCTTTCTGGCGTCAGCCACCTTAAAATCGATTTTTAATCCTTCCGTTTTTGATTTTTCAATCGCTCGTTCGATTTGCGTTTGAGATAAATCGATACCTTCAATTGAATATCCTCTTTTGCGCAGTTCAATTGAATGCCTTCCTGTTCCACATCCAATATCAAGTATCTGAGTGCGCTCAATATGATTTATCTCTTTCTCGATAAAGTCACACTCACCCATTGTTCCTTGAGTGAAAGACTCTTCATCATATTTTTTACTGTAATTCTCGAAAAGCTGTTCATACCATTGTTTCAAATTGATGCTCCTTCAGCCTCTCAAAAGCTAACATTAAGAAGAAACGCGTCCTGGCTATCATTAAAACCGGTTTCCTCGATTTTCCTCAGCAGCTTCAATGAAATAGACAGAACCATTGCATCCACACCACGGCTGGTTTTTGGGTCTGATAAAGGTAGCGTGTTATATGAATAGTCGCCTCATTTCCGGGTCGGGTCGACTATGTTCCCAGGCCAGTTCGAAACGTTTGCCTAATTCGCGTACCTTGAGTTTGTCATTGGCATTGAAATGGCCTTTGTATGTACTGCTGATCGTTTTGTATATATATCCGGCGTTATCAACTAGCAAAAAAGCACTGTCACTGTCATCGATGTCTTTAGGTGTAATATGTAAATGAATGCTTGATGTATGCCGTCGGCACAGCTCAATCAGGCGATGTCCCGATCTGGTGGCTGCGCCGGAGTCCCGGACTAGCACGCGGATTTGTGTTTGCCGACTGCGCAGGGCCAGTTGCTCAATGGCATGGATAACATAAGCATCGTCATAAACGGATTTTTCCAGGTCGGGGGTGAATACACGTAGCTGTTGTTGCGCCTGGTTGATCAGGGCAGTGGCTATCTCACGATTCTCGAGTCTGTTCTCAAATGCTGCTTGCTCGTTGGTCTGGCCTAGTTTGTAGTGATCTAGTTTCATTTGCTTATTTTGCCATAATCATTTTGTGATGTGGTATGCCGGCATCGAGAAATTCATCACCGACTGCGATAAAGCCCATTTTACGATAAAATTCCAGCGCATGGTTTTGTGCATCTAGAAAGGGGTCCAGGTGGTGTTGTCGGCAATACCGTAATAGCTCTGTTAATAATGCCGTGCCGACACCGCGTTTACGCCACTGCGGGAGTACGGCCATACGGCCAATGTGACCATCCATTAGCAAGCGTGCGGTTGCGATGGCCTGGCCGTCACTGTCTTGTGCCAGCAGATGTTGGCAGTCTGCATCCAGACCATCCCATTCCAGAGCGACGGGTACCTGTTGTTCCTGGATGAATACATGTTCGCGAATGGATCGCAAGTCCGCTTCGGCTTGTTGCCAGCTGACCCATGACACGGTAAATGCTGTTTGTGTGTTTGTGATCATCAAAAATAATAGTGGCCGTGGCAATAAAGATCATACATCAAAGAAAGCAGGGCATCACGATGTTCTATGTGGCCCAGTTCAGGGTAGTTGATGTGCACTGCAGAGCATAACCATTCTGCCTGTTGCGACAATTCTGTAGTGGCATTGAATACCTGCCCATCGATGTAAAAATTGATGCTGATATCATCTACAATATACAAAAATTTTAGCGCAGTATTTCTATACAGTGCCTGCTTGCTCTGCCATTGGTCGATAAACTCGGTCAGGGTCGTTTGTTCGTCGATGCCATCGGTCTGGAATAGTTCTTTACTTTCGGAGAGCAGGGTGCCGGCCCAATACTTGAGTAGTTCCTTATCCAGTGACAGATAGTCGCTGATCGTCTGTTTGAGCCGTTCAATGTTTTGCTCAGTGATCTGATGCGGGTTCTGCTGTCTGTCCAGGTTCGGGTCCGTATAAAAGGCATTTTCCGGAATATTTTCTATGACTGTCTGCAAATAGTGTTGTAACAACTGACGATGAGACGGTGCACGAAAGCCGATCGAGTAGGTGATGCAATCACCTAGTGCTACCCCATAGTGAGCGACGCCGGGGGGTAGGTAGAGCATGTCTCCCGGTTCCAGTATCCACTCTTGTTCGCAGCTGAAGTCTTTCAGGATCTTCAGGTCAGTATCGTCGAGTATGTCAGCAGACTGATCAATTTGTGTATTAATTTTCCAGTGCCGCTTACCCTGGGCCTGTAGCAGGAAGACATCATAGGCATCTACATGCGGGCCTACCGAACCGTGCTCGGGCGCGTAGCTAATCATTAAGTCATCCAGGCGCCAGTCCGGGATAAAATGAAAGGCCTCGATTATGTAGCTCAGTTCCGGTAGGTGCTTTTCGATATCCTGAATCAATAGCGTCCAGTGTGTGGCGGGCAGGCGGGCAAAATCATCCTGCTTGAATGGCCCGGTCTTTAACTCCCAAGGGTGCTGTCCATCTTTTTCCAGGATGATACGTGATTCAAACGATTCATCGCAGGCCAGGCCGGCCAGTTCTTCGGCGCTGACCGGACTACTGAAATCTTTTATGGCCTGTTTGATCAGCACTGGTTTTTTTTGCCAGTACTGTTGCAAAAATTCGTCCGGGTGCAAGTCACCGAGAGGGTTGTTCAGTTTCATCTGTGGAATAATAACGGAGTTGGCAAAAAAATACCCGAACTGCATTGCGGGGGGCAGTTCGGGCGAGGAATATAGTTTTGTTAGACCTTGCGGGGAATATCGCGGGATAAGAGGGCTAACAAACTATATAATTAAAATCCTACCCTTTCTGTTCGATAAAACTGTGTGCTGTTTCACAGTTTGTGGTGTCGCGAACAGGTGACTGCATCACCTGTTTATCAGAGCTTACTGGCCTGATCACGGGCATTACCGGTGTAGTTAGCCGGGGTCAGTTGTTTCAATTCTGATTTGGCCTGCTCGGGAATATCCAGGGTGTCGATAAAGTCCTTGATCGCGTTACTGTCGAGTTTCTTACCGCGGCTTAGGGCCTTTAATTTTTCGTATGGTTTTTCAATACCATAACGACGCATCACAGTTTGAATCGGTTCGGCGAGGACTTCCCAATTATTATCCAGATCCTGTTGCAGGGCCGCGCTGTTAATTTCAAGTTTACTGATGCCACGCAGACATGAATGATAGGCGATGACACTGTGGGCGATGCCGACACCGAGATTTCTCAACACGGTTGAATCGGTCAGGTCGCGTTGCCAGCGAGAGATCGGTAGCTTGGCTGACAGGTGGCCGAGAATAGCATTGGCCAGTCCGAGGTTGCCTTCGGCGTTTTCAAAATCAATCGGATTGACCTTGTGAGGCATCGTCGATGAGCCGACTTCGCCAGCAATGGTTTTTTGCTTGAAATAGGCCACGGAGATATAGGCCCAAATATCGCGACAGAAGTCGATCAGGATCGTATTAAAACGGGCGACGGCATCAAACAGCTCGGCGATGTAATCATGCGGCTCAATCTGGGTAGTGTACGGGTTCCAGTCCAGCCCAAGTTCGGTGACAAAGGATTCGGCCAACTGCTCCCAGTCGATGTCCGCATAGGCCGACAGGTGGGCATTGTAATTGCCAACCGCGCCATTGATTTTACCGAGCATCGGCACTGTGCTGAATTGTTCTTTCTGCCGTTTCAGGCGGTAAACGACATTAGCCATTTCCTTGCCCATGGTGGTCGGCGAGGCGGGTTGACCGTGTGTTCTTGATAGCATGGGTTGATCGGCGAGTGCTTTGGCCATGTCGCCAACGGCGCCGATCAGTTCATCGGCCAGCGGTAGTAGTGACTGCGTCCTGGCTTCTTTCAGCATTAAGGCATGTGACAGGTTATTAATGTCTTCGGACGTGCAGGCAAAATGAATAAACTCGCTGATGGCATCCAGCTCATCGTTGCCACTGATCTTTTCTTTCAGAAAGTACTCAACGGCCTTGACGTCATGGTTGGTGGTGCTCTCAATATTCTTGACCCGTTGTGCATCTTCTTCACTGAAGTTGTCAACGATGCCTTCCAGGATGCCATTGGCATGTGCACTCAAGGCGGGGACTTCCGCTATGGCTGTCTGTTTGGCCAGGGTCTGTAGCCAGCGCACCTCGACTAGAACGCGGTGACGAATCAGGCCAAATTCGCTGAAAATAGGCCGGAGATCGCTGGTCTTGCCTGCATAGCGCCCATCGATGGGTGACACAGCATTGAGTGTAGTTAAATCCATTGATGCTCCCAAATCACAACGTGAAAAAACAATCGGATCATACAGTAAAAATCGGGTTGCGTCTCTGTCGCCAGGACGGTGTCGGGATCATTATTTAAAGATATCATATAGATAATAAATATATGTAATGTATTTTATTCACAAGAGACGGGCCTTAAGGCAGGCCTAGCTGCTATTATTTATAATATATCAATGAATTATAAGCTGTTTTTAAAGGATTCAATCAGCAGGCCGAAAAGCTGTATGTATCAATATGTAATGTAAATGGTTATGGAAAAAATCCCGATTTCAGACCTCGCGATCACGGTCGTTGAGCCCTCGGCTATGCAAGGCAGAATAATTCATCAGCGCTTGCAGGATTTGGATGTCAGTAAAGTCGAGCTCTTTCATGATGGGCAAACGGCGCTGGATAATATCAAGCAGTCCATTCCCGACCTGGTCATTAGTAGCATGTATTTACCCGACATGACCGGCACCGATTTGGTCCTTGGTTTGCGTGCGGACCCGGCGTTGGAAGCGGTGCCGTATATGCTGATATCCAGTGAGACATCCTGGGCCAGTCTCGATCCGATTCGGCAGGCCGGTGTTGTCGCCATTCTACCCAAACCCTTTGCCGCTGAAGATCTCAAGCGTGCATTGTATTCGACCGTAGATCTGATTATGCCGGATGAGCAAGCCCTGGCCGACATTCAACTGGATGAGCTAAAGGTATTGGTGGTGGATGACAGCTCTCTGGCGAGAAAACATATTAGCCGGGTGTTGACTAATCTTGGTATCGCGCAAATTGAGACCGCCAAGAACGGTCGTGAGGCGGTTGCCATGATCGAGGCAAATTATTACGATCTGGTTGTCACCGACTACAATATGCCGGAGATGGATGGCGAGGCGTTGACACGCTATATACGTGAGAATAGCTCGCAAAATGCGATTCCGATTTTGATGGTGACCAGTGAAGCGAACGACAGTCGCCTGTCGGCCGTTCAACAGGCGGGGGTATCAGGTATCTGCGACAAGCCGTTTGAGCCCGATGCGGTCAGACAGATGTTGCAGAACCTGATGTCATAAATCCTCAGTCCTGGGCTAGTTGCCTTAGGACATAATGCAGGATACCGCCATTGCGGTAGTACTCAATTTCCTGCGGCGTATCGATGCGCACGCGTGCAGCGAATTGCTTTTCTGAGCCGTCTTCTGCCACGGCCCTGATATTAACTTGTTTCGAGGAACCATCGCCAAGCCCTTCAATATTAAATATTTCTTTGCCTGTAATGCCCAGTGAGCTGGCATTGTCTCCATCCATGAACTGCAGTGGCAGAATGCCCATGCCGACCAGGTTGGAGCGATGGATGCGCTCATAACTTTCGGCGATAACCGCCTGGATGCCGAGCAGACGCGGACCCTTGGCGGCCCAGTCGCGTGACGAACCTGAACCATATTCTTTGCCGGCGATGACAATCAATGGCACCTGTTCTTGTTGGTATTTGACCGAGGCATCAAAGATACTCATTTGTTCGCCACTAGGCTGGTGCACGGTAATGCCGCCTTCGGTGCCGGGTGCGAGCAGATTACGCAGGCGGATATTGGCAAAGGTACCGCGCATCATCACCTCATGGTTGCCGCGACGTGAACCCAGCGAGTTAAAGTCACTCTGTTTGACGCCTTGCTCCTGTAAGTAACGTCCCGCCGGGCTGTCGGCCTTGATCGCTCCTGCCGGAGATATATGGTCGGTGGTGACAGAATCACCCAGCAGTGCCAGTGCCCGTGCACCACTGATGTCTTTGACCGGGTTAACGGTCAACGTCATGTTTTCAAAGTAGGGTGGGTTCTTGATATAGGTGGAATCCTGCTGCCAGTCAAACAGCTGTCCCTCTGGAGAGGCCAGATTGATCCAGCGATCCTCGCCCTTATAGACTTCGCCATAGGCCTCGGTGAACTCACTGCGGTTGACGCTTTCCTGTATGGCCTGCTGGATTTCATTGTGTGCCGGCCAGATATCTTTCAAATAGACTGGATTTCCCTGTGTATCCTCTCCCAGCGGGTCGTTTTGCAGGTCGATGTTCATGGTGCCGGCGATCGCATAGGCGACGACCAGCGGTGGTGAGGCCAGGTAGTTCATGCGTACCTCGGCGTGCACGCGCCCTTCAAAGTTACGGTTACCAGACAGCACGGATGCAGCCGAGAGCTGGCCTTCGCTAATCGCAGCAGAAACCGGTTCCGGTAACGGACCGGAATTACCGATACAGGTTGCACAGCCATAACCGACGACAAAAAAGCCAAGGGCCTCGAGGTCCTTCAAGACATCAGCCTGTTTCAGGTATTCGGTGACCACGCGTGAACCGGGTGCCAGCGAGGTCTTGACCCAGGGTTTGACCTTGAGACCAAGGGCGGCCGCCTTTTTGGCAACCAGGCCGGCGCCGATCATGACCGAGGGGTTTGAGGTATTGGTACAGGAGGTGATCGATGCGATAACAACGGCACCATCATCGAGACTGACCTGTTCACCATTGATTGTCGTGCTGACGGCCTTGCTGTTGAGGCTGCGTTCCTGCTTCAGTTTGGCAAGATCATCGACAAACATTGATTGCGACTGATTCAGCGGAATTCGATCCTGGGGTCGCTTGGGGCCTGCCAGACTGGGTACGACGGTAGAGATGTCCAGTTCGATAACCGCGCTGTAGTCGGCCTCAGTCGTCTGTGCATCACGGAAGAAGCCCTGTTCTTTTGCATAGGCCTCTACCAGTGCGATTGATTGCTCATCACGCCCGGACAGTTTCAGGTAATTCAGTGTTTCCTGGTCTATCGGGAAAATACCACAGGTGGCACCGTACTCGGGCGCCATGTTGGCGATCGTGGCACGGTCGGCCAGTGACAATTGGTCGAGACCGTTACCGAAGAATTCAACAAATTTGCCGACCACGCCATGCTCGCGCAGGATCTCGACCACGGTCAGGACCAGGTCAGTGGCGGTCGCGCCTTCGGGCAGGGCGCCGGTCAGGCGAAAGCCAACGACCTGCGGGATCAACATCGACACCGGTTGACCAAGCATCGCAGCCTCAGCTTCGATACCGCCGACGCCCCAACCGAGTACGCCGAGGCCATTGATCATGGTGGTGTGTGAATCCGTGCCGACCAGGGTGTCCGGATAGGCTTGCAGGCGGCCGTTATTGTCCTTGGCAAAGACTGCACGCGCGAGGTATTCCAGGTTGACCTGGTGAACAATACCGGTGTCCGGTGGTACGACTTTGAAATTGGAAAAGGCCTTCTGGCCCCATTTCAGGAAGCTGTAGCGTTCCTGATTGCGTTGGTATTCCAGATCGGCATTGAACTGAATCGCATCGGCATTACCGAACATATCGATCTGTACCGAGTGGTCGATGACCAGTTCGGCGGGTTGCAACGGATTGATTTTTTCCGGGTTACCACCCAGTGCACGCATGGCATCGCGCATCGCTGCCAGATCAACCACGGCAGGCACGCCGGTAAAGTCTTGCATCAATACGCGTGCGGGCGTGAACGCTATCTCGATACTTGGTTCGGCCTGCGGCTGCCAGTTGGCCAGGGCCTGGATGTCATCGGCGCTGACGTTGATACCATCCTCATGCCGTAGCAGGTTTTCCAACAGGATTTTCAGCGAATAGGGTAGGCGATCGGCATTGTCGACAGCCTTGAGGCGAAAAATCTCGTATTGTTGTTGGTTGACTGTAAGATCAGCGCGCGCGTTAAAACTGTTACTCATGAAGACTCCCCTGTATAGCGCTGATTTCAGCGATACATTAAGTTAATCAATATGTTACGGTGGTATTTTTACCCAGATAGGGCAATTATATCATACCCTTGCATCGATGGTGGGGAGTTTATCCAGGGTCTGACGGGCCTCATTCAGGATGGTCTGGCGCTTGAATAGCAATTGCCAGCGCTTGCCGCCGCATTGTCGCCAGGCCATAGCGGAGCGAATGCCGGCCAATAGCAGTGCGCGGATAAGATTGGCATTCTGTGGTTCCTGCAACAGCTGTGGATCGCCATTGACGATGATTCTGGGGTTCAGGGTACTGACTGTCTGTTGATAGAGGTCGGCCAGGGCAGCGACGACGTTCTCATGTGTCGGGCTAAAAAACTCGGCCTGTTCCTGGGCGCTGCTGATGCCATTGGCCAGGGTGGTCATTAGGTCATTGTTGCGTGATAATTTTTTTTCCAGATACAACAGGGTGATGACATAACGGCTGACCTCTACATCCCTCAGACTTGTTTGATTGCCGAGTTGCGCCATCAGTGTACTCAGTCCCTGACGCAGATAGGCGGGTCCATTATAGATCTGTTCAACCGAGTCCGCGTTGACCATGAACAGGCTGTTGATACTGGTCTCAATATCGTTATCAATAATCAGGCGATGCCGGGCACCGCGTTTAACCAGTGCAGCGGCCTGAAAAACCCCTGCCAGGCTTAACACCTGATCATACAGCGTGTGTTTCATGGGTGTGAATTAATGGCCGACAAAATAATCAGGATAGGCTCTAGCATCACAGTCGACAAACAGCTAACGGTATCATAGCTGTGCCGATAGCAATAAGGTATCAAGCCTTGCCGCTTTTTCTTGCTTGTCCTTGTCGTTGAGTTTCTGTTGCATTTTTGACAACAGTCCTTCCATGCCTTCCTTCTTGATGATTTCGGCATAACTGGAACGATAATTACTGATTAGGCTGACTTCTTCGATGACGACGTCATAGACCATCCACTGCTCGTCCTTTTTGGCCAGCTTGTAATTAATGGGAATGTCTCCGGAATTGGTGACAATCTGTGTATACACCACGACCCTTTTCGGATTTTTTTGTTTTTCACGCAGGTACTCAACGCGCTCATCGGTATAGGCTTCGATACGGCCGAGATAAGTCGCTTCCAACAGGCGTGAAAACAGTTCGACAAACCTGTCTTGCTGCTGCGGATTGGCTTTGCGCCAGTAGCGCGACAGTGCGCTTTGAGACATGGCGCGAAAATAAAAGCGTCCCTTGATCAATTCGCGGATTTTGTCGCGACGTAAATCCGTATCCAGTGATTTATCCCTTAATACGTTGAGGACACTTTCTACAGTGCTCTTGACCTGTTCGGTCGCCGAGGCCTGTGCCTGACTGGCCGGGGCCAGGAATGCGAGGAACAAGGCAAGCATGATGCTGTTAAGTTTGAGTATATTCACGGTTATTAGTCCTTTTGATGCTATTTTATCTGACCTGGCGCCAGACGAAAAGTGCCATGTTCGTGAAAATATCGTTATTTCATGTCATTATTGCTGCAAATGTAACCAGGGCTCTACTTGGCGACCGCTCCTGCCCTGAATTGTATGTAGGCATCGCGTAGAAATATGTACGGGTCGATCGCATCTTTTTTGATGGCCTCATAGCTGTCCTTGTCCAGAGACAGGCCGGTTTCAATATCTAACAGCTTGGCCGTCACCAGCTCCCCGGTTTCATCTTCTAAAATATGCTTCATGGGATCGAAGGCATAACCATCGACTACCAGCCCGAAACCATCACGCACTGTAGACGGACCGAGGAAGGGTATTACCAGGTACGGGCCGTTGCCGACACCGTAATGGCCCAGGGTCTGGCCAAAATCTTCCTTTTTGATGCCGATCTTGAAGTCGTTTTTGGCAACATCGAAAAAACCGCCAAGGCCGAGGGTGGTGTTGATCAGCAGGCGCCAGAATTCATTCGTCGCATCTTCACCTTTTAACTGCAGGCTGGCATTGACGATGCGCACCGGGGCCAGCAGGTTACTGAAAAAATTGCTCACTGAAATACGGCCTTTCTCCGGCACCACATTGCGATAGCCGACGGCCACTGGTTTGAGTACATGGACGTAGGCCTTGTCATTGAAAGTGAACATGGCGCGGTTAAAAGGCTGAAATGGGTCGGACACCTGGACTTCATCAGTATCTTCCTGAGTGAAGTCGTCTTCAATGGCAATGCTGTTGACAGGCTGGTTGCTTGCCGCGCCGGCTTGGGTTTCGGCTTGCACTTGAAAGGGCATGCAAAAGGTCAGCAGGATCAGCTTCATGCCAACCCATGCTTGTCTGTGATTGCCGTGGCGATTGGTTTTGTTCATGTTATTTGTTATCGCTTTCGAAAATATATTTGCTGATCAGTTCTTCCAAGCTGATAGCGGATTCTGTTTCTATGATCGTACCGCCGGGTTCTATTAAATCATCCGCGCCACCCGGTTTGATGTTAACGAAACGATCGCCAATAATGCCAGCCGTGCGTATCGAGGCGATACTGTCTTCCTGTAATTTAACCCCGTTTTTTAAGGAAAGTTCCACAATGGCCTCATATTCGCCATTGTCGAGGTCGATATGTTCGACCTTACCGACCTTAACGCCGGCGATCTCGACAATCGCGCCCTGTTTGAGCCCGGAAATGGAGTTAAAACGTGCCTTAACCCGATAGCTCTCATCACTAAACCAGTCAACCCCACCGACGATGACAGCCAGGTAGGAAAAACAGACCAGGCCAATGATCATGAAGCTGCCGACAGTTAATTCAAGCATGGATTTCTGCATAATATTTATCCTATCTTTATAACGCTTTGCACTTAAAGTTTGCGACGATGCCGCTATAACATAATAGAGCCGATCAGGTAATCACTGGCCAGGATGATAACCGATGATAGCACCACGGTGTCGGTTGTGACCCGGCTGACGCCTTCAGCACCATGCCCGCCCGATTTAAGGACGTGCAGGAAATAACCCTTGAAGGTCGCAATCCAGACTATCAGTATGGCAAAGATCATCGATTTTACGAAGCCCAGCCGGACATCGGCCCAGTCGACCGATGCATACATGCCCTGGAAATAGGAGCCTTCACTGACCCCCATCAACTGCACACCGACCAGATAACCGCCGAGAATGCCGATTACATCAAACAGGAAGGTCAGGATCGGCAGCGACAGCAGCGCGGCGATAAACTTGGGCACCATCAGGAAGCGATATGGATCGATACCCATACATTCGAGTGCGTCGATTTGTTCAGAATGGCGCATGATGCCAATTTCGGCGCATATCGCCGAACCGGCACGGCCGATCACCATCAATGCCGTTAATACCGGTCCCAGTTCCTGGATCAGGCCAAGGCCGACGGCGGACCCGAGCAGGTCCGTGGAACCGAAATCTTTGAGGTTATGATAACCCTGTAATGCCAATACCATACCGGTAAACAGTCCGGTAAAAATAATGACAATGGTGGAGCGTGAGCCGATAAAATAGACCTGCTTGATAATCGCATGCAGTTTATGCGGTGGTAGCAATAATTGTCGCAGGCACTGGTACAGGAACACGCCCATCATACCGGTGGTATGGGTGAACCCGATCATGCTGCGGCCGAGACTTTCTATGCTGTTACGTAACATTATTGAGTTCCAGTCAGGCGTTTAATGTATTCATCGGCATCGATGATTTCATTTCGCGGGCGACGGTTTAGCAGGTTTTGTACGCGCTCATTATCGCAGTTTTTAACTTCGTCAACGCTACCAGTAATCAATACCGAGCCCTGGTCGATCACAGTGATACGATCGGCGATACGAAATGCGCTTTCGAGTTCGTGGGTAACAACGACAATGGTCATGTTCATGGCGTCTTTCAAGCGGATGATCAATTCATCGAGTTCAGCGGAGACAACCGGATCGAGCCCGGCCGAGGGCTCATCAAAAAATAGCAGTTTCGGATCCATGATAATGGCGCGCGCCAGCGCTACGCGTTTTAACATGCCACCCGATAATTCGCCCGGCATCAGTTGCTCGAAACCGGACAGGTTAACCACTTCCAGCTTCAGTCGGCACATAATGTCCATCGTGGTTTGATCCAGCTGGGTATGTTCACGCAAGGGCAGTTGAATGTTTTCCTTGACTGACATCGAGCTGAACAATGCGCCACCCTGGAAGGAGACGCCAAACTGTTGGCGAATCTTATACAGCTCCCTGGTTGGCATGCTGGTAATTTCTTTGCCCAGCAGGTGGACCTGACCCTGACTCGGTTTATTCAGGCCGAGCATCGTGCGAAGTAATGTTGTTTTGCCTGAGCCACTACTGCCCATGATGACCATGATCTCGCCTTCCCTGACATCAAGATTGACATCATGCAGGATCTGACGTTCTCCATAGTGAGAGTTCAGCCCACTAACCTTGATGATGTGTGAATGCTTCTGTTGCATGTCCGTATCTGGCTACATTAAATTGTTATTGGCTATTGTTAACAGATAATGCCGCCGCCCAGGCAAATATCCTGCTGATAGAATACTACTGATTGGCCCGGTGTAACAGCGCGTTGTGGCTCCTTGAAGATCACTTTGACAGAATCCTTGTCTTGCGGGATGAGCTCGCATACCTGGTCGGCTTGCCGATAGCGTGTTTTTGCGCTGCAAGCCAGGGGTGCGGTTGGCATACTTTCATTTATCCAGTGACAATCCCTGGCGATCAAATCCGGTTTGTACAATAACGGGTGATGGTGTCCCTGCACGACCAGAAGCCTATTGTTGGCAAGGTCTTTGTCGGCCACATACCAGGGTTCTTCCGAGCCGGTTTTCTGACCGCCAATGCCTAGCCCTTGTCGTTGACCCAATGTGTAGTACATCAGTCCCTGGTGGGTGCCGATTAAATCACCCTCAGCCGTACGTATTTCGCCGGGCTGTGCAGGCAGGTAGGTTTGCAGAAATTCGCGAAAATTTCTTTCGCCAATAAAGCATATGCCGGTACTGTCTTTTTTGCGGGCGTTAGTAAAATGATTTTTCTCGGCAAGCGTACGCACTTCGGACTTCTGCAGTTCGCCGATCGGAAACAGACTTTGGCTTAGTGGTTTTTGTCCAACGGCATAAAGAAAGTAGCTCTGGTCCTTATTCTCGTCCAGCCCTTTTTTCAGGCGATATCGCCCCTGATGTTGGTCAATCCGGGCATAGTGTCCAGTGGCAATGCCGTCGGCCCCCAAGTCTAATGCATAATCGAGGAAGGCCCTGAATTTAATCTCTTTATTGCACATAATGTCCGGGTTTGGCGTGCGACCGGCGCGATACTCGGCCAGGAAGTATTCAAATACGCGGTCCCAGTATTCGGTTGAGAAGTTTACGGTATGCAGGGGCATGCCTAGCGTCGTGCAGACCGATGCCGCATCCTTCAGGTCTTGTTCGGCGGTGCAAAACTCATCGGTATCGTCTTCTTCCCAGTTTTTCATGAACAGGCCTTCTACCTGATAACCCTGCTCAAGTAACAGTAGAGCAGCGACCGCGGAATCAACACCACCGGACATGCCGACAATGATTTTCTTGTTCTGCTTCATTAGGCCAGCCCGGTCAGGATCGACAAGGGTTGTTGGTTGCCATTCAGGTAATCACGCAGGCATTGCAACACCATGGGGCTGCGTAAGTCCCGGCTTCTTTTTTCGATGTCATCCATGCTTAACCAGACGGCCTGTTGAATGTCGCTGTCGAGAGGACGGTGCTGATCATGCTGCAGGCAATCCCCGGAAAAACAAAAACGGATAAAAGAGGTGTCACTTTTATTGTTATGCCATTGGTAGATGCCGGTAACGGCATTCGGCTTGAAATGCCAGGCGGTTTCTTCCAGGGTTTCGCGGACCACGGCCTGTAGTAAGGTTTCACCGGGCTCCAGGTGTCCTGCGGGTTGGTTATAGACAATGCTACCATCGATGACTTCTTCCACCATCAGGAATTTCCCTTGTATCTGGGCAATGGCGGCGACGGTTACATGGGGTTTCCAGGTCATGGGATTGCTTGGTCTGCTGGTCTTTAATGAATTAGAGATTAAATGAATAGCCGATTTCGGCAAAGGGCAATGATTTAAGTATGGTTTTGTATCATGCTTTAATCGGTTTGGCAAAACAGCTTGTCTTAAGCTTGGCCTGCGGAGGAGCTTTTGCTTATATGCAGGCACGAACCATTGAATGCATGGTGACGTATCTGAGTTTCATTGATGAAACGCTGCTGTTACCTAGGAATAGCTCATACCAGTAGCCTGTGAGAAGCGGGGTGAGAGGCAATCTGAGAGCCGCAAGATATCTAGCGCCATTAACGCAACTTAATGGCGTGTCCAGTCCAGGTACCTTGTTCCGTCGGTATTCAGAACCGGAGCGGGGTTGCTAGCGTGCCGACTAATTCGGCATGCGAATTTTAGTGGCGGTTAAGCCCTTTGGTCCTTCGGTGACATCGAATTCCACAGGCTGGCCCTGTTTCAGGGTTTTATACCCGTCCATTTCAATGGCAGAGAAATGAGCAAAAATATCTTCATCGTTATCGGTTGACATGATGAAGCCATATCCCTTTGAGTTACTAAACCATTTAACTGTTCCAGTCGCCATTTGACTCCTACCTCTTGTTGTTTCTATTAGGCTATAGCCTTTCCATAAATGATGGCGTCGAGCTTGAAATGAGAGCATGTCGACACCATGTTCTCCAACAGGAATATTATTATTGTTTTGCGAGCCTGCCAGTACACTTTATTCCTCGCAGTAAATTAGTCAAGTATTAATTTGTATTTAACCTTTGATAATATAAGGTCAAATAGGTTGCATTATCTCAGCACCCCATATCTGCTATGATCAGTTGATGAGTTGCTGAGAGATATCACCCTCGGCCAAGATCGTGAAAACTGGAAAAATTGTATTAGAATTATAGATATGAGTAATATTAAAAAAACATCATCAGGTGATGACCTGGCCCTGGAAGAGGCACGACCAGAGACAAAAGTGCCTCCTATGTATAAAGTCATCATCCATAATGACGATTATACTCCTATGGAGTTTGTTGTGCAGATACTGGAAAAGTTCTTTTCCATGAACAGGGAAAAGGCGACACAGGTCATGTTGCATGTGCACACCCGCGGTAAAGGTGTTTGCGGTTTATTTACTAGAGATATTGCTGAAACCAAGGTAGCCCAGGTGAATGAATTTTCTCGAACTCATCAACATCCATTGTTATGTGCAATGGAGACAGCCTGATATTATAGTGGTGGTGCGGTTATGCTAAGCAAAGAACTTGAATTTACTCTTAACCAGGCCTTTAATGAGGCCCGAGAGAAACGCTATGAATTCATGACAGTCGAACACCTGCTGTTATCCCTGACGGATAATCCAACTGCCGCCGAAGTGCTGCGCGCATGTGGAGCTGATCTTGAGCAACTGAAATCCGAACTGAATAATTTTCTCGAAGAAACGACACCACTACTAGGGCCCAACGATTTACGCGAGACCCAACCGACCCTGGGCTTTCAACGTGTCTTACAACGTGCCGTGCTACATGTGCAATCCTCGGGGCATGACGAAGTGACGGGCGCTAATGTCCTGGTAGCTATTTATAGTGAGCAGGAGTCGCAGGCTGTTTATTTCCTTAACAAGCAAAATATCTCCAGGCTGGATGTGGTCAATTATATATCACATGGCATTTCCAAAATTGGGGAAGATGGCACTGGCAGTAGCGATGATCTGGTTGAGGAAGAAACTCAGGTTCAAGAGAGCAGTAAATCGGCTCTGGAATCGTTTGCAGAAAATCTAAACCAGCTGGCGATGCAGGGCAAGATCGATCCGTTGATTGGGCGTGAAGCCGAGATTGAAAGGACCGTGCAGATTCTTTGTCGGCGACGCAAGAACAATCCGATCCTGGTTGGTGAGGCCGGTGTTGGTAAGACGGCTATCGCCGAAGGTCTTGCCAAGATGATCGTGGATGAAGAAGTTCCCGAGGTATTGGCAGACAGCACCATCTACTCGCTGGATTTGGGTGCCCTGGTAGCGGGAACAAAATATCGCGGGGACTTTGAGAAACGTCTGAAAGCGGTACTGGCGCAGCTTAAAAAGGAGCCGGGTGCTGTTTTGTTTATTGACGAAATTCATACCATCATCGGTGCAGGTTCCGCCAGCGGTGGTGTCATGGATGCCTCCAATCTGATCAAGCCCATGTTGGCAAACGGTCAGCTCAAATGTATTGGCTCTACGACCTACCAGGAATACCGTGGCATATTTGAAAAGGACAGGGCTTTGGCCAGGCGTTTCCAAAAGATTGATGTTGAGGAGCCAAGTGTCGAAGATGCGATCAAGATCCTGAAGGGGCTTAAGAGCCGCTTTGAAGAGCATCACAAGATCAAATACTCTCCAAAGGCTTTACGTGTGGCTGTTGAATTATCCGAACGTTACATTAACGACAGGCACCTGCCGGACAAGGCGATTGATGTCATTGACGAAGCGGGTGCCAACATGCAACTGAAGCCACCTTCGAAACGTAAGAAGACTATCGGCGTTGCTGACATTGAAAATATTATTGCCAAGATTGCACGGATACCACCAAAGAGTGTATCCGCTACTGATCTGGATGCGATGAAAAATCTGGAGCGCGATCTGAAACTGGTTGTGTATGGGCAGGACAATGCCATCGAAGCCCTGTCTTCCGCTATCAAGATGTCGCGTTCGGGCCTGGGGAATATAGAAAAACCAATCGGTTCTTTCTTGTTTGCAGGACCCACGGGTGTGGGCAAGACCGAGGTAACACGTCAGTTGGCCATGATTATGGGCATTGAACTGATCCGTTTTGACATGTCCGAATACATGGAACGTCATACCGTTTCACGTTTGATCGGTGCGCCGCCAGGTTATGTCGGTTTTGATCAGGGCGGACTATTAACCGACGCTGTTATCAAGCACCCACATGCTGTTCTTTTGTTGGATGAAATTGAAAAGGCCCATCCGGATGTATTTAATCTGTTATTGCAGGTTATGGATCACGGTACGCTGACGGACAATAATGGCCGCAGTGCCGATTTCCGTAATGTCGTTCTGGTCATGACCACCAATGCAGGCGCTGACAGGATTAGCCGCGAGTCTATAGGCTTCAGCCGTCAGGATCATTCCAGTGACGGTCTGGAAGCGATCAAAAAGGCGTTTACGCCGGAGTTCCGAAATCGACTGGACGCGATCATTCAATTCCAGTCACTCGACAGAAAACATATCGGCAATGTCGTCGATAAATTCATTATCGAGCTTGAAGCGCAATTGGAACAGAAAAAAGTTACCATCGATATTGATATGAAGGCACGTGAATGGATCGCCGAACATGGTTATGATCCGCACATGGGGGCCAGGCCGATGGCGCGCCTGATCAGTGAACATGTTAAAAAGCCACTGGCAGAAGAATTATTATTTGGCAAACTTGCGCAAGGCGGACATATTCTTGTGACCGTTGAAAATGATGATCTGGTACTCGAATATGAAAATGAGGAACTGCTGGAAAGCTGAACGCTGGCTATTTAGTGGAGAGGGGTGTTATCGAGCGCGGTAGACAATCCTGCCCTTGCTGAGATCATAAGGCGTTAGTTGTACGGTCACGGTATCGCCGGTCAGGATACGGATATAATTCTTACGCATTTTCCCCGAGATATGGGCCGTGACTATATGCCCGTTTTCCAGTTCAACCCGGAATGTTGTATTGGGCAGGGTATCAACCACCGTTCCCTGCATTTCTATACTATCTTCTTTGGCCATTCAGACTTTACCTACATCGTTTAACACAGCGGCGTATTGTACGCTAAACTGCGCGCGAAATGTAGCGAATCACGGTCAAATTTTTTACGGGAGTGGAAAAGGTCGTTTTGCCCATATCAGGGCAAAACCGGGTGTCGGGGGCGGACATATGCCGCTACTGTCATAAATCGGCCTGACTTAGAAGTTGGCCGCCTTTCTATCGGCTATCCGCGTCCAGGCCACATGTGGGTGTACAGCCTCATTATCGATAATGATTTCCATTTGCAGCATGTTCTTAATCTGAAACAGGTCATAATCATTGCCGAATCCTTCCGCCAGATAGCGCAGATGGGACTGGTTTAAATAGAGGAGGTTGGGCCGTAGACCATGTGATGATTCAAAGCTGCTCGCCAGATTGTAGATGAAGCTCAACATAGTGCGCTCCTTGGTGCTGGTTTTTTACTCTAATTTAAGTATAGAGCCTAATATGTATCCGTGAATTGATATAAATCACGGTCCTGACCATATTAGCGGTCAATTATGACAATTTCTTTAAAATCCTGGGCAGGCAGCACAGATAGGTGGGGAAATAGATTAAAAAACAATAAAAACAATAATTTAAATATAACCCCATTGACCATTTATAAAGCCCTGTTGGGGCTGAAATTGGGTTTTATAACGCATTTTCGGGCTTTCCTTGATCAGATAGCCGAGGTATAGCCATTCCAGCTGTAGTTTGCGGGTAAATTCAATGCTCCATAGGATTCCCAGGGTGCCGAGGCTGCGTTGTGGCAGGTCTGGGTCAAAAAAGGTATAGACGGCGGAATAACCGTCTTCGAGCTGGTCGAGGACGGCAACGGCCACCAGTTGCTTGTCGAGGCGAAATTCCATGAAGCGGGTGACACTCCACTCACTGGTCAAAAATTCCATATATTTATCAGGGTCTGGATCATTCATGCCGCCATCGGGGTGGCGTGCCTGAATATATTTAACATAGAGCGCATGCTGTTCCTGTCTGAATTCGGCTCCATGCATATCTACGACAATATCCTGATTGGCGCGCCAGACACGTTTATGGCTGCGTTTGGGGGCAAAGTCATTGACCGGTACCCTGATCGGGATGCAGGCATTGCAGCTTGGGCAGGATGGACGATAGATATGCTTGCCGCTACGGCGGAAGCCATATTGCGACAGGGTCGAGTAGATATGGTTATCCAGTTCGGCCTGTGGATCAGCGAATAGCGTGATGGCCTGACGGTCATCAAGGTAGCTGCAATCATGTGTCGGCGTCGAATAAAAAGACAGGCGTAGCTGCTCGGGATTGTCGGGCTTGTCAGAGTGCGAGTTTTGTTTATTCATGGAAAGTGCTAATTCGGTTTATAAACCGGAATGAAGACTATTTTGCGCCAGATTGGTCGGGGAAGCAATACGCTATGTCATGCAAGCGGCCTATAGCGATGAGTCGAAGTTGCATTCGATGTTACCCGTGGGTAATAGGATCGGCTCACGTTTCGTTGTGCAATGCTGCTTCAATAGTTGTATAAACTGCATGCGGGAAATAGGTTCGGCACCGAGGCTGTGTAAATGGCGTGTATAGACCTGACAATCAATGAGCTTAAAACCCAGTTTGTGGATATGTCTGACAAAGCAAGCGAAAGCTACCTTTGATGCATCTGTTTCGAGACTGAACATCGACTCACCAAAAAAAACGCCTCCGATGGCGACGCCGTAAAGGCCACCGACCAGACGCCCATCTTGCCAGGCCTCTACGGAGTGCGCAAAGCCAGCCTTGTGAAGATCGACATAGGCGCGATACATTTTATCGGTAATCCAGGTGCCATCTTGCCCTGGTCTTTCCGTATGTGAGCAGGCCTTGATGACGGCATCGAAATCTTTATTGATGGTTAATGAAAAGAGTTGTTTGCGTAGGGTCTTGCGTAGGCTCCGTGAGACTTTCAGATGCTCAGGGAATAACACAAAACGCGGGTCAGGCGACCACCACAAAATAGGTTGTCCTGCTGAATACCAGGGGAAAACGCCGGATTGATAGGCGCTGAGCAGACGCGCCTGCGACAGGTCGCCGCCGATGGCCAGTAATCCATCAGGGTCTGTCAGCGACAGGCTGACATCAGGGAAGCGGTAATCCGGGCAGTCTTCTTCTATCCAGTAAGGGGCGGGCATAGACGTAAATAATCTGTAGGGTTTGTCATTCGCAGCTTGGTTTGAGTCAATGAGCTTTCGTTGAGTCCGGCATTTACCTGAGTTGCAATAATAACTTATTCCAGGGACAGAATCATTTCCTCAAGGTCATGCGCAGTATAAGCTACGCCTTGTGCAAAAACACCGGGCGCAGGAACAGCTTTTGTATGCCTGTTCAGGATGCTGATACAGCTTAAATTACGCCAGCATATTAGACAGGATGATAATGACACACATGAAGCCGATTAATACCATGATGGTCTTGGCGCGGTTGGATGCCATTAGCTTGTCATCGCGATGCGCTATTCCCCTTGAGTTTATGGTCGCTGGGATGAAATTGCAGTATAGGAATAAATGGGGATGAAATATTGATCTGGATCAACACAGGAAAATATCAGTATCGACCAATATGTTGATATTGATTAACAATCAGTTTGTTAATGGCGGATTTTTGTAAGGGCTGCGTTCCAGCATGGCTTGTATATAGTCTTGCATGCCTTCTGTTTCCTGTTGCAGGAAGTGTTGTATCGCTGTGCTGAAACGCGGTTCTTTAATCCAGTGTGCAGACCAGGTCGCTGTCGGCAGAAAGCCACGACTGATTTTGTGCTCACCCTGCGCGCCGGGTTCAAATGACTTTAGGCCCTGCTGGATACAATATTCGATGCCCTGGTAGAAACAGAGTTCGAAATGCAGGTGGGCATGGTCTTCTATGCAACCCCAATGGCGGCCATACAATGTATGTTCATCCTGAAAACAGATCGCCCCGGCGATATAGCGGCCATGGCGCCTGGCCATAATCAACAGCATTTGCTCCCCCATGCTTGTGGCTATTTGTTTAAAGAAGCCAAGGTTCAGGGTTGCGGTTCCCCATTTTTCATCAAAGGTCTTGCGATAGAAGTGTTCCACCGCCAGCAGTTGTTCTTCGCTGGCCTGGTTGCTGGGAATGATCTCTATATCGGCTTTTGCTGCCGCTGCGTATTTTCTTTCCTGTTTGACATTCTTGCGTTTTTTTGCAGTGAAGGTATCAAGAAAATCCTGAAAATCCCGGTAGTCCTGATTATGCCAGTGAAACTGACAACCGAGACGAGCCATGTAACCCTGATCCTGTAGCAACCGGGTTTCTTTTTCTGTGGTAAATAAAAAATGTATCGAGGAAATGTCGGCCTTGCCTTCCATCTCGCGTAGGGCGGTGATCAGATTGGTTGATACACTTGACCAGTCGTGATCGGGATCCACCAGAATCCTGGGGCCTGTGGCTGGTGTGTAGGGTGCGGCAATGACCCACTTAGGATAATAAGGAAGACCGTTGCGCTGATAGGCATCGGCCCAGGCCCAGTCAAACACAAACTCGCCGTAGGAGTTATCTTTTTCGTACATGGGAAGAACGCCGACCAGCTTGCCGTCCTCGTAGGCGGCAATATGTCTGGCCAGCCATCCATACTTCTCACCGGTGCAGTGGTTTTGTTCTAGCGCTGCGAGGAATTCATGGCGCATGAAAGGGTAGCGACTGTTCAGTACCCGGTTCCAGTCTGCGCTAGGGATATCGAGAATGCTGTGGTGTAGTTTAATGTCCATGTTGATACATGTATTGATAAGTTCAACTAGATTCTAACTGACTGTGAAGGAATTAATACCGTTAAAGACTAAGGGTACTGTCATTCGTATGCTCCTTCTATCAAGAAAGTGTATACCGGTATAACCGTGATGACCACGAAGGCACGACGACATGAAGAAAGATAGAGGGTAAGCATTGCCTTATTCTATATATACCAAACGGCTTGGCTGATATCATGGTTTCCTCTGATTTCGTTTTTTCGCGGCCAAGGGCCGCTCCTACAGAATGCTTTGGAGGTTGTTTCTTCGTGTCATCGTGGTAGAAAAATATCTGTATAAAGTGACGAAGCTTCTAAGAAATACCTGGCAAACGATACACCCTGTAGGAGCGGCCCTTGGCCGCGAAAAAACGAAACCCACGAAACCGGAATACCTGTCAAGGCGACAGGGGGTAGCAAATAAGGAGAAGGTTACTTTCTGTCTTCCTTAGTGTCTTCGTGGTTATATTTTTTTACCACGAAGACACGATTTAAAAGACCAAATAGATGAATGTTGCTTACTTGTTCAAATTGTCCAGGTATTTTTCTGCATCCAGTGCTGCCATGCAGCCGGTTCCTGCCGAGGTGACGGCCTGTCGATAGATATGATCCATGACATCACCGGCAGCAAATACGCCTTCGACGCTGGTTTGGGTCGCATTACCATTGTTGCCTGACTGTACGGTGATGTAGCCACCGGCCATATCGACCTGGCCCTCGAAAATGCCGGTATTGGGTGAATGGCCAATGGCGATGAACACACCCATCAGTTCGATTTCCTTGGTGGCCTCGTCTTTTACATTTTTGATGCGGATGCCGGTTACGCCGGTTTTATCACCCAGTACTTCATCGAGTACATGGTCCCATTCAATCGTGACATTGCCGTTTTTGGATTTTTCGATCAGCTGCTTGGACAGTATCTTTTCCGAGCGGAATTCATCACGGCGATGGACGACGGTGACATGATCAGCAATGTTTGACAGGTACAAGGCTTCTTCAACAGCGGTATTACCGCCACCGATGACGGCCACATGTTGTTTTTTGTAGAAAAAGCCATCGCAGGTTGCACAGGCCGATACGCCCTTGCCTTTGAAGGCCTCTTCGGAAGGCAGGCCAAGGTAACGCGCGCTGGCACCGGTGCAGATGATCAAGGCATCGCAAGTGTAGGTCATCGAATCACCGACCAGGGTGAAAGGACGCTCTTTCAGGTTGGTTTCTTTGATATGATCAAAGATGATTTCAACGTCGAAACGTTCTGCGTGCAGGCGCATACGCTCCATCAGTTCGGGGCCCATGACGCCGTTATTGTCGCCGGGCCAATTATCCACATCAGTGGTAGTGGTTAATTGTCCACCCTGTTCAAGGCCGGTAATAAGGACAGGCTCCAGATTTGCACGTGCAGCATACACGGCAGCAGTATATCCGGCAGGACCAGATCCGAGGATTAAAAGACGACAATGCTTGGTTTCACTCATGTATAATGACTCCGATCATGTAAGGCTTTATGTGTTCCAAATTCGACTGATGTAGTCGAAAAAGGTTCAGCTATTAAATATACTGGCTTTGCTGGATTATCGTCAGATCGTTGACGATAAAACCAGGCCCGGATTTTAACCTATATTGGAATATTTTGCGCGATGAAAATAGGAATCCCGAAAGAAAATAAAATCCTCGAAGGCCGCGTTGGTCTAGTGCCAGAGGCCTGTGCAGAGTTGGTGCGCGCTGGCCATGATCTGCTGCTTGAGCAGGGTGCCGGCGTATTGAGCGGTTATACCGATCAGCAATATCAGCAGTTGGGAGTCAGCATCGTACCAACGGCTGCGGATGTCTATGCGCAGGCAGATATGATTATCAAGGTCAAAGAGCCCTGGGGTGAAGAAGTCAAACTATTACAGCAGCGGCATTTACTGTTTTGTTTTCTGCACCTGGCAGCCAATCCAGAGCTGGCCACACAATTACAGGATATTGGCCTGACCGCTGTCGCCTTCGAGACAGTCGAGGCGCAAGGCAGTCTGCCGTTACTGGCGCCGATGAGTGATATCGCCGGCCGTGTTGCAGCCCAGGTCGGCGCACACCTGTTGCATCAACCGAGTGGTGGCCGCGGCGTATTACTCGGCGGCCTTCCGGCGGCAGAGCGTGGTCACGCAGTCGTCATTGGTGCCGGTGTCGCCGGTAGTAATGCCGCAGGTATGCTGGCGGCCATCGGCGCACGGGTGACGGTCTTTGATCGCTTGCGCGAAAAATTATCGCAGGCACGTGAGCTAGGTAACAATGTCAGCGCGCTATATCCGTATCATGATGCGATCGAGGAGGCGGTCTGTGATGCCGATTTGCTCATCGGTGCGGTGCTGATTCCCGGCGCGAAGACGCCGCATATCGTCAGTCGGGCCATGGTTAAAAACATGAAAAATAGAAGTGTTATTATTGATATATCGGTCGATCAGGGCGGCTGTGTGGAGACCATCAGGCCGACAGACTACCAGGATCCCACTTATCTGGATGAGGAAGTGATACACTTTGGTGTGAGTAATATGCCCGGCGCGGTGCCGAGGAGTGCATCACAGGCCTTGTCAGCAGCGATTCTGCCATACACCCTGCAACTGGCATCCGGGCACTGGAAAGGGCAGCAGGAATTGCTCAAAGGCATCAACATTGAAGCTGGGCAGCTCGTCCATCCCGGCCTCAAGGAAGCACTTGCGTAACACGCTTATATTTATAATAATTAGACATTTATAGGATATTCTTAAGTAAAGGTGTAAACTTGGCGCAAGCGCGAAAAAAGAAACCAGATTCAAAACCACTGGGTACCCATGTCGCACGCGGCCTGCGTGAGGCAGCGTTGTTTGTATTCGGCGCCATTGGCATCTATTTCTTCATTATTCTGACCAGCTACCATACCAGTGATCCGGGTTGGACCAATACGATCAGCCGCAGCGATGTCAGCAATGCCGGTGGTCAGGTCGGCGCGTGGTTTGCCGATGTGTTGTTGTTACTATTTGGCTACCTGGCCTATCTGGTACCGATCATGATTATCTATTCCGGGGTGCTGATCTACCGCGAGCGCAAGGTTACCGGCGAGTTTGACGGCCGCATATTTTCAATCCGCTTCGGCGGCTTTCTGCTGACCCTAATCAGCGGCACGGCTCTGGCCTCCTTACACTTTCTAATAGAGCCAGGTTTATTACCCGAGCAATCGGCAGGCGGCATCCTCGGCTCGACTGTGGCCCTGGTACTATTGAAGGCCTTTGCTTCTCTGGGTTCGACACTATTATTACTGGCCCTGTTCCTGACCGGCATCACCCTGTTCACAGGCCTTTCATGGCTGAAGCTGATGGACCGCATCGGCAAACTGACCATCGATGCCTTTGACAGGTTGCGGGGCTTCTTGGGCGAAGTTCGTGAATGGTTTGCAGTGCGCAAGGCACGTAAGGAGCGCGTTGATGTTGTCCAGGTCGAAAAAGTTAAGCTGGAAAATCGTAGGCCGGTCAAGATTGAACCGACTATCAAGGACGTTGCTCCCAGCTTGCGCATAGAAAAGGAAAAGCAGGTGCAATTGTTTGAGCCGGCGCCGAACACCGAATTGCCGGCGCTGTCTCTGCTCGATGATCCGGTGCCATCGACCAAGGGTTTTTCCAAGGATGCCCTGGAGGCGATGTCGCAATTACTGGAGTTGAAACTGCGTGACTTTGGCATTGAGGTGGTGGTCGAGTCTGTCCATCCCGGTCCGGTTATAACGCGCTTTGAGGTGCAACCGGCCGCCGGTGTCAAGGTCAGTCAAATCAGTAACCTCGCCAAGGATCTGGCGCGTGCGATGTCTGTCGTTAGCATGCGTGTGGTCGAGGTGATACCGGGTAAATCAACGATTGGTCTTGAGATACCGAACGAGCATCGAGAGATTGTTTTCTTGAGTGAGATCCTGCGATCGCAGCAGTACGACAATTCCAATTCACCTGCGACCCTGGCCTTGGGCAAGGATATCAGTGGTCATCCGATTGTTGTCGATTTGGGTAAAATGCCGCATTTACTGGTGGCAGGAACCACCGGTTCGGGTAAATCGGTGGCCGTGAATGCGATGATCTTGAGTCTGTTATACAAGGCGACTCCGAATGACGTGCGCCTGATTTTGATTGATCCGAAAATGCTGGAGTTGTCAGTCTATGAAGGCATACCGCACCTGTTGACCCCGGTCATTACCGACATGAACGATTCGGCCAATGCCCTGCGCTGGTGTGTCGGCGAGATGGAAAGGCGTTACCGTATAATGGCGTCGCTCGGGGTACGAAATATTGCCGGTTATAACCGTAAGGTCAAGGAGGCCATTGACAAGGACGAGCCGATACCGGATCCATTATATAAACCGGAAGAGGCCTTTGACCCGGATGAACCACCACCGACCTTGAATCATCTGCCCTTGATCGTCGTCGTTATCGATGAGTTTGCCGATATGATGATGATCGTCGGCAAGAAATGTGAAGAATTGATCGCGCGGCTTGCGCAAAAGGCACGTGCTGCCGGTATCCACCTGATTGTTGCGACCCAGCGACCCTCCGTGAATGTCATTACCGGTCTGATCAAGGCGAATATTCCGACCCGTATTGCCTTCCAGGTTTCATCAAAAGTGGATTCGAGGACCATCCTCGACCAGGGTGGTGCGGAGCAACTGCTGGGTCATGGTGACATGTTATACCTGAGTCCGGGTAGTGGTCTGCCGACACGTGTGCACGGCGCCTTCGTCGAAGACCATGAGGTGCACAAGGTTGTGGCGCAGTTGAAGAAGCTGGGTGAGCCGGATTATCTGGACGATATTGTTGATGCGGAGCAGGGTGGAATACCCGTTTTATTACCGGGTGAAACTTCTGAGTCCGATGATGAGTCTGATCCTTTGTATGATGAAGCCGTGATGATCGTTACTGAAACACGCCGGGCCTCGATATCTTCGGTACAGCGCCGCCTGAAAATTGGTTATAACCGCGCAGCGCGAATGATTGAGGCCATGGAAGCGGCAGGCATCGTCACCAGTATGCAGTCCAATGGTAGTCGTGAGGTCATCGCTCCGCCGCCGATCAAGGACTGATAGTCAGATTCTTTTTAGGAATAAATTATGCGTGTATTGTTAGTATTATCCCTCTGCCTGTTTCATGCCAGCATTTTTGCGGCAAGCGCCATGGACCAGCTCAATCGTTTTCACGATGACATTCGGACTATTGAAGCCGACTTTCACCAGGAACTGAAAGATGCCAATGACAATATGGTGCAGGAGTCCAAAGGTAAGGTGTGGATTAAAAGACCGGGTTTGTTTCGTTGGGAATATAATGAGCCTTACCCACAGACCATTGTTGCAGATGGCCTACGCATCTGGATTTATGACCCGGAACTGGACCAGGTCACGGTCAAGCAGGAAGACAGCGCCATGGGCAATGCGCCGGCCCTGGTGTTAAGCGGAAAACATCCTTTGGACCGCGACTTCAAACTCATCGAGGTCGATCGTGGTGATAAACATCAATGGGTGACCCTGGTTCCGAAACAGGACGATGCGGACTTCGCCGAGATTTCCGTAGCTTTTTTAAATGATGTCCTGGCCCTGTTGGAGCTCAAAGACAAGCTGGGTCAGCGAACCCTGATTCATTTCAAATCGCTGAAAACGAATGCCGATATTGATACAACAAAATTTCATTTTAACGTTCCACCGGGTACTGATGTGATCGGTGGTGATCAATTATAAGCACATAGTAAAGTCTTGAATGCCGGGGACGACAAGCAGCAAGATTATCGCCCTTTGGCAGATCGTATGCGGCCACGATTGCTTGACGAAGTCGTCGGCCAGGCACATCTTCTGGATGAATCGAAGACATTGCATCAAGCGCTCGAGCATGGGCACCTACACTCGATGTTGTTCTGGGGGCCTCCCGGTACCGGAAAAACCACATTAGCGCGCATGATTGCCCATTATGCAAATGCCGAGTTTACCAGTCTTTCGGCGGTATTATCCGGTGTCAAGGATATCAGACAGGCCATCGAAGCCGCCAAATTAAATCGCCAGCAGTTTGATCGTGGCAGTATCCTTTTTGTTGATGAAGTACATCGTTTTAACAAGGCACAGCAAGATGCCTTTTTGCCTCACGTTGAAGATGGCACCATCACCTTTATCGGTGCAACGACTGAAAACCCATCGTTTGAGTTAAATAATGCCTTGTTATCGCGGGTTCGCGTCTACGTGCTCAAGAGTCTGGACCAGGACAGTATCATTGATCTGCTGCGGCGAGCCCTGGCAGATACCGAGCGCGGTCTGGGCAACAGGCAAATTCACATCGATGATGAGGCCTTGCAGTTACTGGCCCTGGCCGCCGATGGCGATGCTCGCTATGCCTTGAACATGCTCGAAATCGCGGCCGATATTGCCGAATCCAGAGATGTTGAAAATAATATTACACTGGAAATATTGAAGGATGTAGTCAGTGGTGGCGTCCGACGATTCGACAAAGGAGGGGATGCCTTCTATGAGCAGATATCTGCCTTGCATAAAGCGGTTAGGGGTTCTGCAGTGGATGCCGCCCTGTACTGGTTAACGCGTATGCTCGATGGCGGTTGTGACCCTTTGTACATTGCCAGACGCGTGGTGCGCATGGCCAGCGAGGACATCGGTAATGCCGATCCCCGCGCCTTGTCCATTTGCTTGAACGCTTGGGATGTACAGGAAAGACTGGGTAGCCCGGAGGGTGAATTGGCCCTGGCTCAGGCCGTCGTCTATCTGGCCTGTGCGGCGAAGAGTAATGCTGTTTATTCCGCTTTCAAGGCGGCGATGAAGGATGCCAGGGAGCACGGCTCACTAGAGGTGCCGATGCATCTACGTAATGCCCCCACGCAGTTGATGAAAGCGATGGATTACGGCAAGGATTATCGTTATGCCCATGATGAGGGTGATGCCTATGCGGCGGGCGAGCACTATTTTCCAGAGGGAATGGGAGAGCGGCAATATTATTTTCCGGTTGATCGTGGACTTGAAATCAAGATCGCCGAAAAATTAAATTTCCTGCGGACAGAAGATGAAAAAGCCAGGAAAAAAGGTAAATCCTGAGGAAAAAATGTACAATAGCGGCCATAGTAACAATTTGTGGGGGTCCCGTATTGATTAAGCTTCTGGTGTTTATAGCCACTGGTGGTGCAGTAGGGGCCGTGCTTCGGTTTGCTATTTCGAATGCGACCCATGCCATGCTAGGCCGAGGTTTTCCATACGGCACACTGATGGCCAATGTGATTGGTTGTCTGGGCATGGGCGTGCTTTATATTCTGTTACTGGAGCGGTTTAGCCTGGGACCGGAGTGGCGTGCGGCTATCCAGATAGGCCTATTGGGTGCGTTGACGACGTTTTCCACTTTCTCGATGGAAACGTTGCTATTAATGCAGAATGGCGAAGCACAGAAGGCTGTTTTGAATATTGTGATGAGCGTGTTTCTTTGTCTTGGGGCAACCTGGATGGGTATGATGTTAGGGCGACAGTTATGAGTAAGAATAATATGATCATGGTGCGTATTTATCTCTCTGAAAGATACCTTACTGAGTTTTTTACATGATGTTGAAAAGGTTAGGGGGGTCACTGTTTACCGGGCCATCGAAGGTTATGGAGACTCGGGTCAATTGCATACCGCGAAAGTAATCGATCTGTCGTTGAATTTACCCATTGTCGTCGAATTTTTTGACGCGTCGGAAAAAGTCGATGACATTATCAATCATGTTGAAAACAATTTCAGCGCGGGTCATATTGTCAGTTGGCCCATACATGTACGCAGATAGGCAGTAAAGGATTTGGTAAGCATATGTTAGACCCAAAAATATTAAGAAATGATCTGCAGCAGGTTGCAGAAAAACTGAAGCGTCGAAATTTCAACCTGGACGTTGAGCAACTCGCGCAGCTGGAAGACAAGCGCAAAACATTGCAGATCAGTACCCAGGATTTACAGAACGAACGTAATACCAAGTCGAGGTCAATAGGTCAGGCCAAGGCTGCTGGCAAGGATATACAGCCGCTCCTGGATGAGGTTGCCGATCTGGGTGAAAAGTTGAAGCAGGCCGAATCAGATTTAAATGAACTGCAGGAAAGCCTGCAGGAAATCTATCTGGGGATTCCCAATCTACTCGATGAATCTGTGCCGGATGGGAAGGATGAAGCGGACAATGTGGAGATTCTAAAATGGGGTGAACCACCGCAATTTGATTTCGAAGCTAAAGATCACGTCGACCTCGGCGAGAATAAGGGTTGGCTGGATTTTGAAACGGCGGCTAAATTGACCGGGTCCCGTTTTATGGTCTTAAGTGGACCATTAGCCAGACTGCATCGGGCATTGATTCAGTACATGCTGGATCTACATACTAATCAGAATGGTTATCAAGAGGTCTATGTTCCCTACATGGTAAATGCCGATAGCCTGCACGGGACAGGGCAGCTACCCAAGTTTGCAGAAGATCTGTTTGCGATCCAGGGTGAGCATGAATATTACCTGATACCTACTGCCGAAGTACCGGTCACGAATATCGCGCGTAATGAAATTATTGAAGATGATCGCATGCCAGTTAAGTATACTGCGCACACACCTTGTTTTCGTTCCGAGGCTGGTTCATATGGTCGTGACACGCGTGGTCTGATACGACAGCATCAGTTTGAAAAGGTGGAAATGGTGCAGCTAGTAAGGCCGCATGAATCCTACCAGGCACTAGAGGCCTTGACGTCACATGCTGAAGCGGTTTTGCAAGGCTTGGGGCTGGCCTATCGTAAGGTCGCACTTTGTGCGGGTGATGTTGGTTTTTCTGCCGCTAAAACCTATGACCTGGAGGTCTGGTTGCCGGGTCAGCAGACTTACCGGGAAATTTCTTCCTGTAGTAATTTTGAATCATTTCAGGCGCGCCGCATGCAGGCCCGCTGGCGTAACCCGGAAACCGGCAAGCCGGAACTACTGCATACCATCAATGGTTCGGGCCTGGCGGTTGGTCGAACCCTGGTGGCGATCATGGAAAACTTCCAGGACAGTGATGGCAATATACATCTGCCGCAGGTTCTGCATGCCTATATGGGTGGTCAGGCCGTACTATAGCCCTATATCAGCCATGAAATTCGCAAAATTCATGGCTCGACTGGTAGCCGTTGGGCTAAAAAATGTATAATGCTGTCGTTTATCGCTGTACTTTCATTATGTCATCAAAATTAATTGCAGGTTAGTTGTATGGATTTCTTACCGATTTTTCTGAATATCCGCGAGCGCCCTTGTCTGGTTATTGGCGGCGGTAATGTTGCCGAGCGAAAAGTCAGCCTGTTACTTGATGCCGGAGCCAGGGTCACGGTTATTTCAACCGAGTTGTGTGACAACCTGAAAGAACTGCAAGAGCAAAATATTATCGAGTATCGTCAGGGTGAATACACTGAGGATGATTTATCGGGCAAGGCATTGGTTATTGCGGCAACCGATAATCATGCCGTCAATGAATCTATTTCGTCATGGGCCAATCAACACAATGTACCGGTCAATGTGGTCGACAATCCCGATTTGGGTAGTTTTATTATGCCCTCTATTATCGATCGCTCGCCGGTTCAGATTGCCATTTCAACAGGCGGTTCGTCACCAGTGCTGGCACGTACTTTACGCTCAAAACTGGAATCAATGATTCCGTCTGCGTATGGTCGCCTCGGTGAACTCATGGAAGAAAACCGCGAAATGGCCAAACAGGTTTTCTCCAGTGTGGATGAGCGACGCTATTTCTGGGAGAGAATACTGTCAGGTCCGGTAGTTGAAATGGTCATGGCAGGACAGGATGCGCGTGCACGTGAGTATCTAAGCCAGGAATTTAAGGATGCGCAAAATAAGCAGCATCATGATGTTGGCGAGGTCTATCTGGTGGGTGCCGGGCCTGGCGATCCAGATTTGCTGACTTTTAGAGCACTACGTCTAATGCAACAGGCGGATGTCGTCGTCTATGATCGTTTGGTGTCAAAACAAATACTCGATCTGGTCAGACGTGATGCGGACAGAATTTATGTCGGAAAGGAACGCTCTAATCATGCCGTGCCACAGGAAGATATCAATCATCTGCTTGCCAGGCTTGGTAAGGAAGGCAAGAAGGTATGTCGGCTGAAGGGTGGCGACCCGTTTATTTTCGGTCGTGGCGGCGAAGAGATCGATACGCTGATGCAACAAGAGGTGCCTTTTCAAGTGGTTCCCGCAGTAACGGCAGCCTCAGGGGCCGCGTCCTATGCAGGTATTCCGCTCACGCACAGAGATTATTCGCAATCAGTGGTCTTTGCCACCGGACATTTAAAAGATGGTTCCATGAACCTGAACTGGGATGGTCTGGCACAACCGAACCAGACCATCGTTTTCTACATGGGATTGCAGGGACTGGACGTCATTTGCCGCGAGCTTATCGCCCACGGCATGCCGTCTGATACACCGATTGCGCTTGTGCAAAAGGCTACAACGCCGGAGCAGAAAGTGGTCACCGGTGTCCTCGAGAGCATGCCGCAAGCGGTGAAAGACTCTGACATAAAGCCGCCGACCTTGATTATCGTCGGTAAGGTTGTCACGCTGCATGAACGGCTTAACTGGTTCCAGCACTAAGTCGTTTCTGAATATTATCCTCTGAAGGTATAAGCCTGGCGCAGGCACCGGACATCGCGCCTACTTTATCCATGTAAATAATAAGTAATAGAAAGTATCTATCTTTCATATCTCTATGATATTTAATGGAATTACGTGATATTTTGCTAATAGATTGGCTGTGATAGCAAATTCAGCTACAAGATAGTCATTTTTCACTGTTCCAGACTCAAGTATCAGCACATTTTTCCGATAAGTAGATAACTTGTACAGGAATCACCTGTGCTTCCGTTGCATCTTGGCAGCGGGCTAGGTTATGGCTGAATACTATTTATTGATGCGCAGGTAATATAGACATGTTTAAGAATTTAGATATTTCAAAAAAGATCGAGCTTGGATTTGGAGCAGTATTAATTCTGGTCATTGCGGTAATCCTCCCGGTGGTGCTGGGAAATATCGGCAAGATCTCGGAAGATGCCCAATTGATGCAGTTAAAACAAATGCATTCAGCTTTACAGCAAACGGTCACTACTGAATCGCATATGGCTGAAGCCCTGGCATTACAGGTAGCCAGTCTGGATGAGATTAGTGCAAAATTTGCCGCACGCGATAGGCAAGGTGTACTGGATGCGATGCTGCCATCATTTAAAATATTAAAAGAACGTTATGGCGTGAAACAGTTCCAGTTTCATACCCCTAATGGTCATTCATTTTTGCGCATCCATAAGCCGAAAAAGTTTGGTGATGATCTTTCAGGATTTCGTAAGACTGTCGTTCAGGCGAACGCGACAAAAAAACCAATACGCGGTCTGGAGAAGGGTGTAGCTGGAATCGGTATACGTGGTGTAGTACCTGTTTCACATAATGGCGAACACCAGGGCAGTGTAGAATTTGGTCTAGCGCTGGGTAATAAATTTCTCGAGCGTTTTAAAAATGAGTTTAAAGCAGACGTAGTTATGTATATAAGGGATGGTGCTGGTTTCAAGTCTGTTGCGTCTACATTAGCTAGTCCGCTAGAGGTAGAAACGTCTACCTTGGAAAGTGTCATGAATGGTGAATCAGTTATTCGCGAATCAGTCATCGGTGATACGCCAGTAGCAATTTACACAGAATCGGTCAAGGACTTTTCAGGTAACCCAACGGCAATACTGGAACTGATCATGGATCGTAGTTCCTACGTACAAGCCCATACGGATGCCCGTAACGTCACCGTTATTATTGGTGTTGTTGCCATTGTTGTTGGCTTGTTGGTGGCCTGGTTTATTGGACGTGGTATCTCTGGTCGTATCAAGAAAACAGTGCTTGCCTTGAATAATATTGCTGAGGGTGAAGGTGACCTGACGCAGAGACTTGAAGAAACAAGCAATGACGAATTAGGCGAATTGTCTAAATCCTTTAACCAGTTCGTCGAACGTGTACACGAGATGGTTAAGCATATCAGTAGCTCCACAGGACAACTGGGTGCGGCGGCTGAAGAAATGTCTGCCATTACAGAAAGTACCAATATGGGTATACAGCGACAGCGTTCAGAGACTGAGCAAGTCGCTACTGCCATGAATGAGATGACTTCAACCGTGCAAGAGGTTGCGCGTCATGCATCAGAAGCCGCATCGTCGGCACACAATGCTGATGAAGAGACGCGTCATGGACACGAAGTCGTGCAGGCCACAGTTGATGCCATTAACGCCCTTGCCGGCGAGATTAATGAAGCATCCGATGTTATTCAGCGACTGGAGGAAGACAGTCAGAGTATCGGTACAGTACTGGATGTTATCCGCGGTATCGCCGAGCAGACTAACCTGTTGGCATTGAATGCCGCTATTGAGGCCGCGCGTGCAGGTGAGCAAGGTAGAGGCTTTGCTGTGGTAGCCGATGAGGTACGAACCCTGGCTAGTAGAACACAGCAGTCAACTGAAGAGATAAACGATATGATAGGTCGTTTGCAGGCTGATGCACATGAAGCGGTCAAGGCGATTGAAGACAGTAAGAAACAGGCAGAAGTCGGCGTCACCAGTGCACAAACTGCAGGTTCCTCACTGGATACCATTACTTCTTCGATCACCAATATTAATGATATGAATATGCAAATTGCCAGTGCAGCAGATGAGCAGAGCTCAGTAGCAGAAGAGATTAATAAAAATATTATTAGTATCAATGATGTTGCTGAAGAATCGGCAGATGCTGCTAGTCAGACATCCAATGCCAGTCAGGAAATGGCTGGTTTGGCATCTGATCTGCAATTGCTGGTGAGTAGGTTCAAGATTTAAGCGGGCGTCCTAAGCAATAGTTGGACAATAAAAACGGGCAGTGTTCACTGCCCGTTTTTATTGGGAATATCATTACAAATTAAAAACAATGCATGCTATCTCTCTGGTGTAACCAGTAGGTTGTAAAACCTATTTTGGAGGCATCTGTTCAGGCCTAACCTTGGGCTCGAAAAAGACGTCACCTTCTTCTATATCGACAACTTTACCTTCATTATTTACCAGGGGTAATTCATAATCATTCCATCCGGTCAGGCCGGTTTTTAGTGAGGCCACGTTATTATATCCCATCTGCTGCATGGTATATGCTGCCAATGCAGTGCGGTTACCTGAGCGACATATAACAACAACCTCACGGTCACGACAACAGGCAATTTCCGGTACGGTCTCTTCAAATCCCCAATCACAGGCAGATTCAAGTACACCTCTGGGCACATTGATAGAGCCTTTGATACGCATAACCTCGAATTCATAAGGCTCACGGATATCCAGCAAGGTAATATCAGGATTGCTCTTTAGTTTCTCATCTAGATCCCAGGGAAAAATTTCAGTTATTTCCGGTAAAACATCATCGATCAGGTTGGCAAAGCTTTTCATTTCAGGCTCCATGGAAAATCTATGATTGATTGGAGTTTTTCGACTTGTCACATAATTGCTGCTCGACAGCGATAACAGCAGCTTCTACTCGTGAATGCACATCCAATTTACGTAATATGGCCTTGACGTGTAATTTCACGGTGCCATCTGATATTCCCAGGTTGCGGGCAATAACCTTGTTGCTTTGCCCTTCGGCAAGGTGACAGAGTATTTCATGTTCACGTGGTGTCAGTTCAGCAAATGTACTGCTTTTGTCTTCTTGTTTGTTGTCACCTTGTTGCACTACCTTTGCAAGAACGTTGGTCAGTTCCGGTGCGACTACTGTTTTTCCACGCAATACATCATGCAATGAGGTAACCAGTTCATCAGGATCCATGTCCTTCAGCAGATAGCCTTGCGCGCCATTTCTCAATGACTCTATCAGGTCAGTCTCTTCATTGCTGGTTGTTAGCATAACGACAGGGATAGCACTATTGACTGTGCGGAGTTTACCCAGCACCTGGGTGCCTGATAGAAGTGGCATGCGCATATCCAGCAGGACAATATCGGGTTTCTGTTCTTGAGCCAGGCGGATACCTTCTTCACCGTCACCCAGAGAGGCAATAACGCTTACTCCACGTCGCTCGAGGATACTTTCCAGTCCAATGCGGAACAGTGCGTGGTCATCGATGAGAATAACTTTCATGATTTATATATCAGATCCAGTAGGTTCTGTTGGCTACTTTGGGGTGAACTGAAATGTAATATTATCCTGGTACCTTCACCAACTTCACTTTCAATTTGTAATTCTCCACCCAGTCGTTGCGCGCGCTCTTGCATGATGGATAGACCGACATGCTCTCCTGGTTTTCCATCCAATAAAGGCTCTCCGATGCCTGTGCCATCATCTTCTATCATGAGTAGATGCTTATCTGATTTATTGCCGCGCAACAGGATACGAACCGCATGTGCCTTGCTGTGTTTACGGATATTATTGAGCGACTCCTGCACAATACGCAGTATTTGCATTTCCAGGGTAGAGGGGAGTTCTTCTTGTCCCCATTCGTTTTGGAAGAATATCAGTATACCGGTCTCCTTGCGGAAGCGGTCTACTGCTTTTTCAATCGATTCTACCAGTCCACGTTGATCAAAGGGCGCGCGGAAATGTGCGATTAGTTCGCGCAACTCTGTATAGGCCTCATCCAGTGTGCTTTCGATCTGGGCAATTTCACGTTCAGCCGTCAGTTCATCGCCACCGTTAATGGAATCATCGAGGTTTGCCACCTGATATTTGAGGCTGGCCAATGTCTGAGCCAGCGAGTCATGCAACTCGCTGGATAGCATATTACGTTCCTGGACGATCGATATTTTATTGGCTTCGGCATCCAGTCGACTTTTCTCAATCGCCATACCCATGTGGCGTCCGATACTGATGAGCAGGTCCTTGATATCTTCTCGGTCGACAAGCCCAGGTTTTTCGATGAACAGGTTGTAAACACCCAGCGTTTCACCACGATATTGCAGGGGGACTGCAATCATTTCTATGTCGTCATTTTCGAAGAAAGAGTGTCCCGCCAGCAAGCTGCATTCCTTGACACTTTGTTGGGACAATATGTCGCCATCAGTGGCGGCCTGTCCACATAGGCAGCGTTGGACCGGTACCAGTTTCTCTTTTTCGACGACCTCCGCACTGAGGCCGACACTGGAAATCAATAGCATTTGATCGTCATCAGTGAGGAGTCGTAGGGTTGCTGCCTTGGCATGGACAACATCATTCATGATTCGGAGAAAACGAACCAGCAGGTCATCAAGGTCTCGGGAAATATTAATGCTGGCCGCTACATCATAAAGGATTTCAAGCGATCTGTTTTTCTGTCCAATTCTTTCGGTTTGTTTTGAAACCTGGTCGTCCATCTCGCTGGACAGTTTTTTAAGGGTGACACTGAGCGTATTGATATCATTTGCCAATGACGAAAAGTCACCAGAAGGGGGTACGGGTATCCTTGCTGACAGATTGCCCTTACGCATTTGTAGTGCCCATTCCTTGAGATGTGAAAGTGGCATCATCAGTTGATGATGAATTCGGTGTAACAGGATGCCGATATGAACGATGGCCAGGATAATGAGCACGATCTGACTTATATAAAGATAGTGGATGTTGTCCGGGAACAAATCGTACAGCAGGCTACTAATTCCGAGAAGAAAGACGACAATAGTAAGTCCAATGATTGGGCAAAATAAACCACTATGTATCATTGCCCTGGCTTTGATACGCCAATCCTGCGTTATTGATCCGCTCTTTTCCGGGTCAATGGATTGTGCAGGTTTTTTCAGGAGAGTAGTCATATAGGCAACAGGTTGAAATTATTTGCTCTTTTTGGCCGGAATATAATTCGGATCTATTGGATTAGAGAAGATGAAATGAAACTGACCCTGTTCGATCTCAACATAATCCATGGTGGCTTCGTCGAGTAACTCAGCACTTTGTGGATCCATGACGATTTCAACATTATATTGACTGGTTTTAACGTCATTTTCCTTGTTTTCATCAAAGCCCATGCCATAGTCGAAGCTGCCATCCTGATTGGTCTTGGCTGCCACTCTAAGTGCCAGATCGAGTGCATCAGTCTGCTTTGATTGTTCGATGATTTTACTGGCTGCCGCCTCTGTGATCGTTAACATAGTATTACCCTTTAAATCATGAAGTCATGTTTACTGTGATTATGATGAAAGTGCCATAGGCTGGCGCGTTGATTTTTTACTATTAATAAAGTCAATGAATCGTTTGACCCATTCATGGCTGCTGGTGTTGCGGAGATGACCATAATTGGCTAATAGATTTTTATAGATCAAACCATCATGCGCGCCATCAATACCCGTTCCCCTTAGGACCTTATAGGCATAATCATAGTGCGCGTCTAAATTAGACAGCCTGGAATAATGGAATTCATGCGCAAATACAGTCTCAAGCTTACGATTGCTGTCCCACGGGTGCTGTGTTGTTTCCTGTAATTGAATATAACCACGGCCTTGCGGTGTGTTTTCCATGATGATGTCACCCTGAATGACATCGGCCATGTCATATTTTTCATCCTTCCAGCTGATGCTGCGACTCAAGTACATCAGGCCTCCGCATTCCGCGTAGGTGGGCAGTCCATTTTCGATAGCTTCCTTTACAGCTGCTCGCAAGGCAGCATTGGCATGCATGGCCTGCATCTGTGTCTCGGGGAAACCCCCACCAATAAACAATCCATCAATCTCTGGTAGATGAGTGTCGTGCAGACTATTGATTTCGATAATCTGTGCGCCATATTGTTGCATGCTTTCGAGGTCATCGGGATAGTAAAAGCCAAATGCTTCGTCCCTGAAAATACCGATTTTTATTGATTTACTGGTTGCCTGCTTGTTCTCCAGGGTGATATTAGCAGTTCTTGTAGGGGCTTTGGCTGAGTTGGATATTGATATGAGCTGATCTAGGTCGACCTGTTCCTGTATGCGTTGCTCGATATACCTTATTTTTTGGTCGGCGTGGTTTTCTTCATTGCTGGGAATCAGGCCCAGGTGTCTTTCATCGATGTTGAGTTTTTCATCCTTATGGATAGCACCGAGTACGCGTACATCGGTGTAATGCTCAAGGATGGCGCGTAATTTACTCTCATGCCGGCTACCACCGACCTGATTAAAGATGACACCTTGAATATTGATATCTTTATCGAACTGTTGATAGCCGAGAACCAGTGGGGCGATTCCTCTGGTCATGCCACGTGAGTCAATGACCAGTACGACTGGTGCACCAAGTAGATTAGCCAGTGCGGCATTACTATTACTGCCGTCCAGGTCGAGACCATCATAAAGACCTTTGTTGCCTTCAATGAGACCAATCTCTGCATCGACCATATGTTGTTCGAATTTACTGACAATTTCGGATTCCTGCATGGTATAGAAATCGAGGTTGTAGCAATGTCGATTAGCGGCGCGACCCAACCACATGGGGTCGATATAGTCAGGCCCTTTCTTGAATGTCTGCACCTGCTTACCCATCGAGCGTAGCGCGGCAGTCAGGCCAATAGAAACAGTGGTCTTGCCGGATGATTTGTGCGCAGCAGATATGAGCAGGTGTGACATGGCTTAAGGCGCTAACTTATGCGGCTGCGCCGTATTTGTTTTTAGTGCGCGCGTCCCACATAGCTTTTGCTTGCGCTTCCGCGTCATTCATTGATGAGGCACGCCCCATTAGCTTCAGCGCTATGGCAAGCGTGCCATAGACAGCGGCTTCGCCGTATTCATCGTCAATGCTTCCATTCCATAGGCCTAGTAGACGGTCTATGTTCATTTCATCATCGCGCATGTGACGCCGTGCAAACATGGCGGGCCATTCCTCATCGCTCAGCTCACCATCATGAACGCTTTGCACCAGGCAAGCCATGTCAGGGTTACGTTCAATCTCACCGCCATCGCCTTTAACAACGGCAACATGCTTCATATCAAGTAGTAATGCCGCTTCCTGATGCATCGGTCGATAGCCAGGGTGAAATATCCCCTCAAAATTATACGTCGCCGAAAAAGGATCCAGCATCCTGGAAACGGTATGTACCGGTGAGCGCAGGCCCAGGAACGGCCGGAGCTCAATTATTTTATGCATGGCCGGACACAGCGCTTCGATATCCATATAGGCAAAATTCTGCGAGCTAATCGATTGTGCAACCTCGTCCATATTAGTGCAGTTATTAAAACCGAATTTACCGATGATATCTTTGGTGTAGACTCTGCCGGCTGTATGTCCAGCGGCTCCATGCATGAATATTTTAACCCCGTTTTCGGCCAGAACCAGTGCGCTCAGGATAAACCAGGGAAGTTGTCTTTTTTTACCGGCGTAGGAAGACCAGTCGAGATCGACTTCAGGCATATTGGCAGGGACCGAAATGGACTCCTTTACCGCCTTAACAAAGCCTGCTACTTCTTCCGGCGTCTCTTCCTTGACACGTAATAGCATCAGGAAGGCGCCTAATTGCTCGGGCGTGACTTCATCGGCCAGAATCATTTTCATAGAGTTATAGGCTTCGTCCATGGTCAGGGAGCGCGAGCCGTTTTTACCCTTGCCCAGGATGCGGACGAATTCTGCAAATGGATGTTCTGTGTACATTAATATGCCTCCTGAAAAATAAACCCGGATATACAAGTATATCCGGGTCTGAAGGTGATAAAAGCCTAATATCCAGTCGTTCTCACGCCATTATGGATATCGTCTGTAATGAATAACAAATAAGCTCGATTATCCCTTGTGATGCGGATCTACATCTTTGTCAGCAAGGCTGTCTGGCATGAAGCGCAGCACTCTAACGCCAAGCGTAACAATCAAAAGGGCTACAGCAAAACCACTGATTCCCAGTAATGTTTCAGCCATGCTGGGCGTATAGGCATGGTAGCTATTGCCATCAGCAAATGAACTGTTGACGATTTCCATGCCTGGAAAAATGTCCAGCGGGTAGGCCTGTCCACCAATAATGATGACATACATCTGGGCGAGGCCGCCGAGGATTACCAGCACGGAAGCCAGACCAATCCATAAGCGGGATGCACCCAGCTTACTATATAAAATAACCAATGGCACGACACCGCCAACCAAAATCTGTAGGAACCAGAAAATAGGGGTGTGCTCTGAGTCACCGGCAAGGATAAATTTCTCAACACCGTGATGCTCGGTGGCATACAGGTTGGTCAGGTGATAAACCAGTACAAAGTACATGACTGCACCAACAAAGACACCCAGCAGGTTCTTCAGCTTGCGGATCATTTCATCGCCCAGTGGTCTTTCTGTCCAGCGATAACCCATCATCAGAACTAGCAGGAAAATAGCCAGGCCAAATGCGAACGACATGATAATGAACATCGGTGCCATGATAGCGGCATCATAACCTTGACGGGCAACCAGGAATCCAAAGATAGAGCCGGTACCAGTTGTCAGTATCAGGCGCCAGAAGAAGGCAACAAAACCGGCGGCCCTGTAATACTTGTTCATACTGGCCTGCATCATCATCCATAGGTATACAATAACGATGGCAAAGAAGCCGTTATAGAGGATGATGTTCCAGGCAAATATCGACTTGAAATTATAATAGGTCATGGCAATGACCAGACGGTCGGGTCTGCCCAGATCCAGAACAAGAACCATCAGGCCGCCAGCCAGCAGGGCGATGGCGAGTAAGGAAGATAGCCTGCCGAGAGGCTTATACATGGCCTTGCCGAAAACGGTGCCGATTGAGGCGACATTGAGGGCCCCGGAAGCAGCTACAATCAGGAAAACCGCAAATACGTGTGGCATACCCCAGACAATCTGGTTATCCATGCCAGTGACATAATGGCCATTATGTTCCATGTAGTACATGCCAGATAAACCGGCAAGTACAATAACGCCAAGCACGCCTAGCAGGGCAAGGAATCCTCTGCTACGACCTTCGATTTCAAGATAATTAACTTTTTTCATCTGTTATAGTTCTCAATGCTTGTTAAAGGTCACTCAGACTTAAATGCCGCGGTAACGAATGCCTGGGTTAAGTCCAAGATCTTCACGAATGGCTTTGCTTGAATGCTGCTTCAATGCTTTGCTGACATCGCTGCTGGCATCCTTGAGATCACCAAAAATCATCGCTTTGTGGCCTTCAGTGTTGCAGGCTTCAGCACAGGCGGGATCACGTTGATTGTTTGTGTCTTCATCGATGCGATGAACGCATAAAGTACAGCTTTCTACCGTGCCTTTACCACGCGGTGTATTTTCGACCTGGTTGGTCAGTTCTTCATGAATAAAAGAACGGGCCTTATAAGGGCAGGCCATCATGCAGTAGCGACAACCAATACAAATGTGCTTGTCTACCAGAACGACACCATCTTCACGTTTGAAGGAGGCGCCGGTAGGGCATACATCAACACAAGGCGGGTTTTCACAATGCTGGCACATTAGCGGCAAAGAAACTTCATGACCGGTTAATTTGTCACGTAAGTCGACTTTGCGAATCCATTGTGCTTTTTGTTCTTGCCTGGAATTCTGCTCGTCACCGGTATTCAGGCCGTTTTCAGTGTTGCAGGCGTCAACACACGCACTGCAACCCTTGGCGCATTTATTGGTGTCAATCAACATGCCCCAGCGTTTTTCATCGCTAATAGCTTGATCAACGGGTTTCGCATTAGCAACGCTAATGAGCGAAATACCTGGTGCTACGGAAGCGCCAGCGGCAACACTGGCACCCAGAAATTTTCGTCGACTAAGACCGTTGGAAGCTGCTTCTGATTTACTCATTATTATTACTCTCTGCGGCAGTCATCTTGATGAGGCTGTTGATGCCAGCATGTGCCTTACCATCTTTTTTTGCGGTAGGCGTGGAAGCATGGCATTCAAAACAATCGATTTTAACAGCTGCATAGGTATGGCAGCTATTGCAGAAATGACGTTCATCTTTAAAGTTAACCGCCTTGCCTGCATCATCTTTAACAGTATGGCAATTAATACATTCTTTAAAGCTATGTTGCTTGGTACGTACGCCCTTATACACGGTTTCATCACGTTGATGGAGAATATACTCCATGTGATTGACACGCATTTCCTGTGTAGGCTCAACGCATTGCTCTGCATTGCCTTTAGGTATTTTAGGGCTGGGGACTTCTGCGAAAGCAGTGGTACTAGCAAGTAGTACCACTGATAGCAGGACCAGCATCTTTTGCAGATACTTCATAATGGTTTCCCGTATCTATTATTCGCCCATACCCATGTCGATATAGCCAGTTGGGCATACATCAGCACAGATATGACAACCAATACAACGATCATAATCAGTGTAAACATAACGGCCGGTTGTAGATTGATCTTTCGGCGTACGTTTAACCGCTTCCTGAGGGCAGAAGATAACGCAGTTATCACATTCGAAACACATGCCACAACTCATGCAGCGTCCGGCTTCAGCCTGTGCCATTTCTTCACTCAGGCCTTCCATACGCTCACGGAAGCTACCGATGATGTTTTCAGGGTCAACAGGAATATCTTTACGCAGGTTACGATCTTCAAATTCAAAATGACCAAGGAATAGCTGCGTTGATTTGATGATCTCGTTGCCTGAGCGGTCTTCATAGTTATGTACAGCATAGCTCTCAGCATCGGTACCACGCTGATCAGTTTCATCAGCTTCATATTGCGTTGGCTCAAGACCTGTATCCTGCAATTTCTGCAGCAGGTTATAGTGATGTACATCAACTTTAGGACGCTTGCCCATCTCACCCTGGTTCAGGTAAGTATTGATGCTGTCAGCCGCGATAGAGGCCTGGCCGATAGCAGTCGTCAACAGGTGAGGGCGAACAATATCGCCGGCTACGAAGTGACCGGGCTTTCCAGGCACGCCATAGTTCTTGTCGGCATCGATAAAGCCATGACCATTGTCAACGCCGAGGTCTTCCAGAGCGCCGCTCTGACCAATCGCTGAAACTAGCAGGTCACACTCCACTTCAAACTCTGTACCTTCGACAGGAGTAGGACGGTTGCCATCCATTTCACATTTCGCATATTTGACTACACTAACGCGACCATCGGCATCTTTGATGGCTTCAACAGGCATTACGCTACCCAGGATGTTTACACCTTCGTGCTGGGCGTCATGAACTTCATGCTCTGCTGCGGTCATGTTTTCGACCGGGAACAGGGAAGTCAGTGTTACATTGGCGCCTTCACGTGCAGCAGTCGAGGCAACATCATGTGCGGTATGGCCGAGAACGATATTCTCAGGACGATCTTTTTCATTGATGTTTGTGATCGCACCCAGTCGACGGGCAACGGAGGCAACGTCGATAGAGGTATCACCACCACCGATGACTACAATGTTACCTGTTACTGCTTGCAGGCGACCTTCGTTAAAGGCAGCCAGGAAGTCGATACCGCTGATGCTGTTAGGAGCGTCACCGCCAGGAACAGGAGCAATTTTTCCAGAGTGCGTGCCCAGGGCCCACAGTACTGCATCATATTCTTTTTCAAGTTCTTCAACAGTTACATCGACGCCAACCTTGGTGTTGGTTTTGACTTCAATATCACCCAGATCAAGAATACGTTGGATTTCACCATCGAGGACGTCACGTGGAGTACGATAGCCAGGGATGCCGTAGCGCATGAAGCCGCCCAATTCATCATGGTTATCAAAGATAGTGCTGCCATGTCCTAGGCGACGTAATTGGTAAGCGCCAGCCAGACCAGCAGGGCCACCACCGATGATAGCGACTTTCTTACCAGTGAATGCAGGTACTTCAGCAAAGGTATATTTATTTTCCAGCGCGGTATCACCAATAAATTGTTCTACCGAATTGATGCCGACAAAGTCTTCTACCTGATTGCGGTTACAACCGTCCTGGCAAGGAGCAGGGCAGACACGACCCATGATTGATGGGAACGGGTTTGCATCGGTTGAGCGACGGAATGCATATTCCTGCCAGGTCATGTCACCAACAGGTTTTTCTATACCACGAACGATATCGAGCCAGCCACGAATATCCTCACCGGATGGGCAGCTGCCCTGGCAGGGTGGAGTACGATGTACATAGGTAGGGCACTTGTATGAAGTGTCCTCTTTGAAGATCTGATCGGTCCAGTCATCATACTGGGTATCACCCTCTTCATATTTTCTAAAGGTAAGATCTTTATTCATATCGTCACTGGACGTTGCCATCGTTCAATCTCCTAATCACCAATATGTTTCACAGCCAGGGCTGATCCAATAGTTAATATTGCTTCCCACAGGCCATCGTTGTGATGTCCTGAAAAAATTCTATTCTGCAGAAGCTTCTGCAGCTTCCTCTTCATCCGAATTCTGTCCTGTCAGGATAAGCGCATCCCCGACAAGTTGGTGTACACTGACGATCATATCCATCGGCATCTTGTAGTAAGGCAGTACTTT
>CAMYJO010000008.1 GCA_947258755.1 uncultured Gammaproteobacteria bacterium | reverse complement strand
GCCCTCTGACTGAAGCCGTGTCTATGCGTTCAGATTCCAGGGGTCATATCTCATAGAATCGCGATGAAGCACGTTCGGGGTGGATTCGTTAAAACTTAACCGAAATCGCTGTTCGTTTTCCCTGCCCGTCGGGTAGCGTGCAGTTAAACTTAAAGGCGTGGATAAACATGTAGAGCAGATGGCAGAGGACTTGCGGACGCGGGTTCGATTCCCGCCGCCTCCACCAAATAACCTCCCTGACATAATGTCAGGGAGTTTTTTTTGCACTTTTTTTACTGCATGACTTACTCAGACAACTTATGACACAACCAATCAAGCATTAGCTGCTTGATCTGAGTCTGGTATTTAAAACCATTTAAATCACATTGTGTACGAAAGGCTGCTAATAATGATTCCGGAATCTTGATACTGATCAGCTTGCTTTTATCATCCGGGCTCTGCATCAATCGATAATCTTCAAGAAAAGTTAACACCTGCTTGGGAGTCGCTGTGCGACATTGGGTGAGATAATCATCACTGAAATATTGAACCGGTTTCATAGAAGCCTCTCCTTGAAAAATTAAAAGCAGGACAAACAAGAAACTAATAAATCCTATTGTCGTGGGTTCTATCTATTTTCCTCTAAGCTGCTTATCAGAACACTAAACTCACCCATGTCGACGATGCCAGCGCACGGCGCTATCAACAATCGTGTGCAGATCACTATAGCGGGCCTGCCAACCCAGTGCCTTGTATGCAGCGCCGGGATCAGAGACCAGTTCCGGCGGATCGCCGGCACGACGGGCTGACTCGCGCGCCGGCACCTTCAGGCCACTGACCTTCTCGACTGCCGTTATCACCTCCCGAACTGAAGAGCCGCTGCCGGTACCGACATTAAGTGCAAGACTGTCTTTACCCTCGAGCAGATGTTGCAGCGCCCGCACATGCACATCGGCCAGGTCGGTGACATGGATATAGTCACGGATGGCAGTCCCATCCGGAGTCGGATAATCGGTGCCAAAGATGTTGATCGATGGTCGCTGCCCGAGTGCCGCTTGTATAACGAGCGGGATTAAATGGGTTTCCGGTTCGTGGTCTTCACCAATCTCACCATCGATATCGGCACCCGCGCATAATCCTGCAGTATGCGTTCGATCATCAACTTGCTCGCACCGTATGGGTTGATCGGCTGTTGCGGATGGTTTTCCGGAATGGGTACCTGATCAGGAACCCCGTAAGTGGAACAGGTACTTGAGAACACGAAATTATTGCAGCCATGGGCCAATACGGCATCCAGCAGTGCTAAGGTACCGGTAACATTATTGCGGTAGTACTTATCCGGGGCGCTAACAGATTCTCCGACATAGGCATAGGCAGCGAAATGCAACACCGCAACAGGCTTGTAAGTACTGAAAACCTGATCCAATAAGGCTCGGTCGCTAATCTCACCCTCGATCAGCGGCCCCCATTTAACCGCCCACTCGTGCCCATATACCAGATTGTCTACCGAAATCGGCAGGAACCCATTCTGCGCCAGTGCCTTGCACGCATGGCTGCCAACGTAACCGGCACCCCCGGTTACCAGAACAGATCTTCCCTTGTCTTCAGTCATATCGATTACTCCCGTTTCAATCTATATCAACAGTGTTCGCCTGTCCGGTTGGCAATAACTCCCATCTGGGTCGCTTACGCCGGCCACCATGGCGTTCGTCTTCGGTTACTCGCAAGGGGTGCATGTGCCAGTGATAATCGTAAATGCACACCCAGTCTTTTTCGTATATGCCTAGGTCCAGAAAATACTTACCGTCTGGCAGATCGAGCTTGTCGATGTTTACCCGGGCAACGCATTTCTGATCGATAGCCGGCATATCTAAATCGGCCGTATTGGTATCAAGAAATATCTCTCCATTCATGTCACTTATCGATAGAGAAAATATTACTGACGGGTTTATTTCTCTGGACTTGCAACTAATAACTACGGTCAATCCGCAACCCCTTTCAACTTCAGCTATCGGCATGCCATCGCTATTTTTTATTTGCACATCAATTATTTCCATCTCTCGGGTGCCCTGGCGGTTGTTTTCATCCTGGGTCCGTTGCCCTGTTTCTATCCGCTGCGCAGACTCTGTGGCACGTCTTTTCTCCGTTTCCATAATCATGGCATGCTCGTACTGCTCTGCTACACCTTGCGGATCTCCGTGTGCGGCAATCGTCCCACCGCGTAACCAGATAACACGGTCGCAGACCGCTTTTACTTGCTCGACATCATGAGAGACGATAAGGATGGCACAACCTTTACGTTTGAAGTACTCGATACGCTCCAGGCATTTCTGTTGAAACGCCAGGTCACCCACCGCAAGCACCTCGTCGATAAGCAGAATATCCGGATCCGTGTTTACACTGATAGCAAACGCGAGCCTGAGCTGCATGCCTGAACTGTAGGTACGCAATGGATTATCGATGAAGTCCTCCAGTTCGGAAAAAGCGACAATGTCATCGAAGCGTTGACTGACCTCGACGCGTGTCAGACCAGAGATAACGCCATTGACGTAAATATTCTCGCGTCCGGTCAGTTCGGGATGAAAGCCTGCCCCCAGTTCCAGCAATGCACCGACCTTTCCACGTACGGTAATGCTGCCACTGTCCGGTAAGCCGACCCCGCCTATCATTCGCAGCAAGGTTGATTTGCCGGCCCCATTTCTGCCAATGATACCAACAATCTCGCCGCTACCGATTTCGAAATTGACCTTATCAAGCGCCTGAAACTCTTCCGATGTACTGGATTTAAACTTTCTTCTGACAAGTGTTTCCTTCAGGGTCATCGGGCTTTGTTTGTGCCTGCGCTTGAATTGTTTGCTAAGATCCGTGACGGTAATAGGTGCAGACATAAGCTAGATCTCTTCCGCGAATCGGTGACTGTATCGGATAAACAGTCGCCGCCCGAAAACAAGAAGCACGATCGACAAAATGCCTATATAAGCCAGGGCCGACCAGTCAATAGATGCGTTACCAAGCAACATACTCCTGTATGCCTCGACGATATGTACCATGGGATTGAGCCTATAATAGACCTGGTATTCTTCTGGGATCATACTGGACTCGTAAAATATAGGCGTCAGAAAGAACATCAATTGCAACAATACCATGACCAGATGACCAACGTCCCTGAAGATAACATTGATGCCTGCTATGATATAGGCCAGACAGAGTATCAGAATAAATTGCAATGCCAGCAGCAGCGGCAACAATATAATCTGGCCGTGGATACCGTCAGCAAAAAGCAGTTGGTAGATAATCAACACCACAATGGCCACCAGCAGGTTGACCAGATTGCTGGTAACGGTGACCAATGGCAAAATATCAACAGGGAACCCGGGCGATCGAACCATTTCCCGACTGCCGATTATCGCACCACCGCTTTGTGCGAGGGATGCCTGGAACCAGGTCCATACGATGATGCCGGTGAAAGCGAATACCCCGAAGCGCGGGATATCAATCTGCAGCGCGAGCTTGAAAACGAAGTAGAATACCACCAGATATAATAGTGGGTTGGCCAGTGTCCAGGCAAAACCTAACACAGAACGCTTGTAGCGCACCCGGATATCACGAAGCACAAGTTCCCGCATCAGATCGCGATACTGAACCATTCTGGAAACAATTAATGACATTACTCTATACTATTTTCCGAAATGTCAGTGGGGACAGGGAACTCACTCCGCCCTTCGCGCTTGACCCGGCGGCGTGACAACCAGAGCGTATAGGGACCAGCCAGGTTGCCGCCAATTTCTAGTAAGATGAGTGAAATCGGGTAATCACTATGGCCACGCAAACGCCAGTAAATGCGTTTCAGATAGCTGCGCGGCAATTCCACCAGTAGACGGAACACGGCTCGACGATCCCTGTCACGTAGTAAGGTAGTAAGGTGATAGGCCACGTGGCCCTTGCTGTAGTTGTATATCTGTTTGCGCAGGGATTGTCGATCACGCCGGTGTGTATGCCATACTAAAGCATCAGGTTGATACACCAAGGTATAACCCGCCTTGATGATCTTGTAGAACAGATAGGTATCCTCGCCAACGCCACTCGGCATTCCCGGCCCCAGTGCCTCATCCATCAAACCGATTTTAGGATCACGAAATACCTCAGCACGGAACGCAGCATTGGCAGTAGCCCCCAGTTGCCAGGTTGGCGCCGCCCGGCGCCGTGATGCCCGAAACCAGCCAGGTCCGAATTCAGCGCGCTTGAAGCCGCGTCCCAATCCGCCATACTCCTCGAATTGATACTGGAATTCGGTTTCCAGCTCTCTGGGCAAGACATTGCCGGTCACAATACCTATATCGCTACGTTCAAAAGGGGCCACCATTTGTTCCACCCAGTCTGTCGGCATAACGACGTCATCATCGGTTGCAATGACAATATCACCTGTGGCATGTATGAAACCGGCATTGCGTGCATAAGCGAGGCCTTGTCGTGGTTCGGTGACCAGTATGACTTCGGGGAAATCACGTACTACCGGTGGTGTTTGCCCGGACGCTGGGTGGTTGTCTATGACGATGATTTCTATCCGACGTGGGGACTGTAGCCTGGTCAGTGCCTCCAGGCACTCACGCAGCTGATCGGGACGATCATAGGTCGCCAGGGCAATAGACACACTGATAGAGCTTGGCGCAGGCGGTGGCCTACGATCAACATTTATATCCAGTCGTTTTTCTAGAAGCTCAAGTTCCGGCTGCCAGGGACGATCACCAAAACGAAGGCCACACAATTCGAAATACAGTTTCTCGGCTATCGCATCTCGTAGACGCATCGTCGACACCTGCATACGTGCATTTCTGATATCTACAAATCCCAGCAGGCGATCATCATAAAAAACATAGGCCCTGCAGCTTTCATATTCGGTGATATCATTGATGGCATGCAATTCACGCGAAACATCGACACACCTGATCGCCACTGGTATCTTTTCCTGCCCCTTTGTACCTGCACGCATTAGCTCCAGGGGTCGTCCTGGCTCAGCTGCACTTACTTCGCCGGTAGCCGGTTCATCAGGAAACTCCGCACGTATCTGTTCGGCCCTGCGCCTGGCCTTCGGATAACGCGTCAAACCAATCAGTGCACCACGAAGTTCTGCAATTATCATATTACGGGGAACAATCGGCCGGCTTATGAAACTCTTCAACAGGCGGCGGATACTCCAATACCAGAACCACCATAATCCGAAACGGGCTATATGCCAACGACGGTGGGGATAAAACCTGGCGCTACGCAAGAAAAGTGAATAGAGCCCAACTCCATGATTGGTGAATTGTACCTTCAGCTCCGGCATGGTTTTTCTGTGTCTGTGCCAAACCAGTGCAGCCGGCTCGTAAACCAGGGTATACCCTTCTTCTAACACACGAAAAAACATCTCCAGGTCGCCACCGCCATTGGTGACCGTGCCAACATCGAGAGCGGGGTCGAACTGGCCGATCTGATCAAAGACCGAGCGCCGGTACGCCATGTTGGCACCGGTTCCAAACTGGCCAGCTCCGATTGCAAATGACTTGTCCTCAGTGCCGACAAAATCCCGGTGATACCAGGTCCGGGTAAAGCCACGACCGAAACCGCCATAGCGCTCAAAGAGTACCTGTGCACCGGTATCCATTTCATAAGGCGCCACCAAGCCGGTAACAGCCATGACTGTTGGATCAGCCTGGAACACCCTGACCAGTCCGTCGACCCAAACAGGATCAACGACCACATCATCATCTGTATAGGCCAGCACTTCCCCCGAGGCCTCTATAATTGCACGGTTTCGTGCCCAGTCTAATCCGGGCCGCGGTTCCAGCACATAGCGGAATTCAGGAAACTCGGTCTGCACCAGGGCCCGCGTTGCATCGGTGGCGGGAGCGTTATCCACCACCAGCACCTCAATATTTCGGTAGCGGATATTGCGAATCGATTCCAGGCAGTCTTTCAATTGATCGGCCCGGTCGCGTGTGCACACGGCAACCGTCACCAACATGTTTTCGTTGATGCTACCATTATCTACTCTTTTGTTTTGGTTCTGGGTATCAATCGTAAATGCTTGTTCCAGATCACGCCTGATCATGGTTTTCTGTAGTACATGATCATGTCTTGATAAAATGGCCGCATGAATTGCCGAGGCACTGCAAGTGCCATGGACCAAGGGTAATTCAACATAGCCAACCGGCTCGGTATTCCAACGCAACAGTGCGCGAATTCCAGCGTAGTCGTTCAGGCCGCTTATATCATCTATCGGTTGATTGAGATCAAGATCCAGGACTTTAATACGTTTACTCATCTACTTGTTTTTCCCCTATTAGCGCCATGCCCTTTTGATTTATTCAACCGCTGCATCCGTTGTTTGAATATTTGCCTCCAAATATACCCCACTCTAGGACTACGACCACCAGGACCGCCAACATTATTCTTCCCCTTCTCGGTGGCTGCAACTGGCGGCGGCTTTCTTTTTCCACCACGCAGGCTTTGCAAAAGAACCCTCCCAACGAGTCTTTGAAAACGCCTATTCAAAAGCATAACAGGATCGCATGCAATTGTACGTGCCATTAATTTCATCGAAGAAATTACATCACATCCACGTGAAGCCTGGTTCGCCAGGTAAAAATAGTAGTTACTTCGGGACCAGCGAAAAACGTATCCAGGAATATCCACATGACGTTTTCTTACCTGCTCCATCATCAATCGGTACGATCGCAGCATCACCTCCCAGTTAGCGGACATACTGCTCGTGCTCTGCCAGTAACCGGTAAGATGCTCCCTGACAAGCCTGAATTGATAGTGCTCGGCAACCCTCAGATACATATCCCAATCTTCACAACCTTGCGCCTGCATCAATTGATACTCCAGACTGAATAAACCGACACGGTCGAAACATGTACGGCGTATCAGTGGCGAACTCGCATTCTCAATAAAATTACCCTGAATTAGTGTGAAAAACACCTCGCCTTCCAATTCATTACCAACGGAATATAATGACGGCCTGCCATCTTCAAAAACACGAAACGATTTCGTATAAACCAGTCCAACCTGTTCAGGGCTATCTTCAAAGACCTCCATTTGCCGGGCAATTTTTTCCGGCATCCAGGTATCATCTGCATCTAGCAGCGCAATATAATCGCCTCGTGCATTACTGATACCCAGATTGCGCGCTGCAGAAACCCCCTGGTTCTGTTGTTGTAACAATTTTATACGCGCATCTTTTTCAGCCAGCCTTGTGACGATATCCACAGTTTTATCGGTAGAGCCATCATCAACGACGAGGATTTCAAGCTCCGACCAGGTCTGCGAACTAACAGACTTCAGCGTGCGTTCAATGAACGCAGCTGCATTGTAAGCCGGGATAACAACTGAAACCAGTGCTCTGTACTCTGTGTCATCAGACTTAACCACCCACCTCAGTCCCCTTTAATCCGCCGCTTTCATGCCCCGGCTTGATACCCAATATACGTTTTATGACTACAAGCTTTCTCTTTCGTGGAATAAGACGAATATAAAACAAAATCACACTCTGCCCGACGGCCTTCAACATACTCTTTTTTCTGGTTTTAAAGGGTGTCATGATCATCTGCAAAAACCCGGGCGGTGATTGCCTTTTATCCATCAGGCTAATGGCATAAAGAGAAAGATTATCTTTCCAGTTATGCTTCCATTTAAGCCAGTCATCGAGCGGCACACGAATACCGATGCGTGCAGCACGTTCAGCAGCAAAGGTAAAACTGTTTTGCATTCTGGTCAGTTGCATGTGCAATGATAACGCTGTGAACCTGAGTGCAACTGGACCATGATTACTGTCGTGAATTCGATAGTAGGCAACAGGTTCACTCAATGAAGCGACTGGGCCATACAGGACAGACAGCGGGTTCAGACAACCATCAGGAAATGCCTGGTTGTCGACATACTCCGGGAGTGGAAAGACATCCGCCAGGAACCATCGGGCCCAGGCATTTCCGGATGTCCAGGCATGGTCACAGACCCACGGCCCATTCTCAAGCACTGCCTGCTTATAGTCCCCGGACGGCGATAGTTGATATGGCACTTTTTTATGCAGGTCACGGCACATCGCATCTACGCCAAGCATGAATCCCTGGCTTTTGGTGATGGTCTTATTGTCGGCAAAGGAATCGACAAAACGCTGGATGGCATCATCGATTAAAATGTCATCAGCATCCAGGAACACAATGATCTCGCCATGAGACATTGAAAAACCGCTGTTTATAGCAGCACATTGGCCATGATGATCATTGAATATGGTTTTGATCCGATCGCTGAAACCAGCGATAACACGATGTGATTCATCACTTGAGCCATCGTCTACTACTATGATCTCGATGTTATCGTAAGTCTGGTCCAGTACACTCTTGATAGCAGTGCCGAGGTAGCGCCCGTAATTATAGTTACTAATAATGACACTAACTGTCGGTCCGCCAATTTCAGGGAAAGGCGTTATCCTGGCTTCAGATGGGACATTAGAGTTATTCATTTTATAATCAGTAGCTTGCGATCCGGGCGCAATTCCTTTTCTAATCCAGAAATGTGTAAAGTGACTATAAACACTTGTATAGCTCCAGTCAATTATCATTTACCGAAAACGCACGCTTAGGCGGCCTTCCATCACGACGAAAAATTGACTCCATTGAACTCCATGCCTCGGCTTCGGGGTTTTAGCGCACACTCGACTTAACCCGGGCAGGCTTTCCTCTCTCAACAATTCCACTACTAAAATGATAAACAAACCAGAAGCTAAGCGAAGCCGCTGTCCTGAATGATACTACACCTCAGGCTTTCGCTATTCTAATCAATAATCTCTTATCCTGCAGCAATTGAGCTGCTTAGTAATTATTAATTTGCTAATTATAATGTTAAATTGACCTTGATCAATAAACATAATTAAATCACTAGCTACATTATAAGGCAGTATCAACACCTGCTCGTACATGGTTAAAGGGAAACTAATTGAGCAAATATAATTTTGTAGCAATACAACTCACTCATTCCACTCATAATCTTAGGATAAAAATCAGTTACCTTTTATTGGCGTTATCGATCATTTTCCTTTTTTCCGAGGCAGGCGTACTACAAGCTTCAATCGACATACAAACCGACGTTGAAAAAGCAAATCTAGCCATCCAAAAAAAACTTGATTATTACAACAAAACCTTTCCTGAAATCCAGTTTGCTCATTTGAAAAATGGCGAGGAATGGTATCAGAGTATACAGGCACTTGAACTATTTATCGGTTACCAGGCTACCTGCCTGGATTATGAGCACCCTGATGATTTACGAGAAGAGCTTCTTTTTGCAACAATTGAAAAAATTCGAATAATGTTGGCAAGTAAACTCACCACATCCTACCTATTCAAAGTTGGTCAAATACCTGCAGCAATAAAAAAACATGTATGCGTGATTACGATTGATCCGGCCTCCACTATTATAAGTAATCGCGTAGCAACAGAATATTTTATAGACCTGTCTTTGGAAGGAGTTCCAGCATCGCATTTTATTGACAAGGATAGTCATCTAGATTTTATTATCGACCATGAGGCTTTTCATTGTCTCGATACATTCGCCTTTGGTGGCATACCTATGTCGATGAAGAATTTCTCCAACCGCCATGAAATATATAGACGAGAAACTGAGGCCGATATGTTTGCACTGGCCATGCATATTAAAAAAAACGAACGGATAACAGACTATACAAATAAAATCATCGCATTAAGGGGTATGTCATTATTAAATGGTGAACTGCAACATTTTAGTGTACCAGGTATGCATCGAGTGAGAGAATATGATCTAAACCGCATTAGCCAAGCAACAACAAGAGAGCTACTCAAACTCGTCAAACAATTATACACCCCACTGGCGTTAAGCTATCAGCAATATCTGCAGTATCGGGTCAATGCTATTGAAGCCATACAGCAACTGGGTAGAACAGTAGCCGAGCTGGATAAACCTATTTTACCGCCTAGTATAACAGCTCAGAAAGACAAAGTACGCTCATTACTACAACAAACAAAAGAATATTACAGGGCTTTCTTTGCCAAGTCATATCCTCTTTCAAATAATCCATGAAACCTTGAATTTTTGCAAAATGAATATCAATGCAATAGCCATTGCACAGTTCTACGTCAATGTTATCTGTAGCTTAACTAGTTAATCACTTATGTATTTATTCCAGCAGCCGCTAATAAAACATATGCGACTATATCCTGCCAATCCGTTAAAGGCTTAGTATGCTAATATAATATCTGGATTATTTTCAAAGTAGCTAATGTATGGATTCCAATATCAAGACACTGATTGAACAGGCCAATGAAATCATTCTCGGCAAGGATAAGCAAATCAAGCTGGCACTTTGCTGTCTATTTGCCCGCGGCCATTTATTGATCGAGGATTTGCCCGGTATGGGTAAAACTACTCTCGCCCACCTGCTTGCCAGTCTCATGGGTCTTCAGTTTAACCGCATTCAGTTTACCAGTGACCTGCTGCCCTCGGACATTATTGGCACAGCCGTATATAGTCAGAGCAATGATAGCTTCTCATTTCATCCAGGACCGATATTCACCCAAGTGATCCTAGCTGATGAAATAAACCGCGCCTCGCCGAAAGCACAAAGCGCCTTGCTCGAAGCGATGGAAGAAAGACAAGTGAGCGCCGAAGGCGTAACACGCGAACTGCCGGAACCTTTTTTTGTTATCGCCACGCAAAATCCAGCTCACCACATTGGTACTTTTCCATTACCCGAATCCCAGTATGATCGTTTTATGATGCGCATAGAGCTGGGCTATCCATCACGTCAGGCCGAGCGCCGTATCCTGACCGGGCGTGACCGCAGTATGTTGCTACAAACGATGCAAGCTTGTGTCTCACCTGAACAGGTGCTAACTTATCAGGCCAAGGTCCCACAAATACACGTTTCTGAACCCTTGCTGGATTATCTGCAGGACCTGGTCGAATTCAGTCGCAGTGAACGCATGGATGGGCCGGGCCTATCGCCTCGCGGTAGTCTGGCCTTATTACGCAGTGCGCAATCCTGGGCCTTTCTCGATGGCCGCGACGCGGTCATCCCGGAAGACATTCAGGCCATTTTACCGGCCGTTGTTAATCATCGTTTGCGCCAACAGTCTGATGCCAGTGCTACGAAGGATCTGGCACAACAATTGTTACAGTCTGTAGCCATTCCCTAACAACACATGAGCAGCCTGGCTGAAAAGCTTTCGACACGACGCCTCGTCGGCCCTGAGCAAGAACCCATCATCCTGCACCGCCGCAGAATCTATATATTACCGACGCGCTACGGCGGTCTGTTTACAGTGTTATTAATACTGATGCTGATCGGCGCCATCAATTATAATAACAGCCTGGCATTTGCGCTGACCTTTTTGATGGGTAGTGTTGCTCTGGTATCCATGCTACATACACATCGAAACCTTTCTGGTTTACAGATACGTTGTGCTAGTACTCAATCCGTCTTTTGTGGCCAAGAGGCCGAATTCCCTATTGTTCTCAGCAACCGTAATGCACTGGATAAGATCTCGGTCAACTTAAGACGCATGGATAATGAGGAGATCAATATCAACGTACCGGCGGCCAGCACCGTCACGGCCAGGTTGTCGGTTACCAGTCGTCAACGCGGCAGGCTAATGAGTGGACGATTAAAAGTCGCAACCGAATACCCACTCGGCCTTTTCCATGCCTGGTCGTGGATACACCCGGATGCTGCCTGCACGGTATACCCGACTCCGGAAAAGAATGGCCCAACTCCAGACTTTGAACTACAAGGCCAGGGTGAAGGTCAAGCCCGGCAACGTGGACAGGATGACTTTAGCGGCCTACGCCGTTATCAGCACGGCGATTCTATTAAATCTATTGCCTGGAAACAGAGCGCACGCGGCGCCGGCATGTTCAGCAAAGAATTTTCCGGCACGGGTGTCAAGTCATTATGGCTGGATTGGGACATGGCCGGCAGCCATTCACTGGAACAACGCTTGTCACGCCTGTGCGCATGGATATTATTGTGCGAGTCAGCCGGGAACGAATATGGACTGCGAATGCCGGGGCATAGCATCTCCCCCGGCAAAGGACACCGGCACCGCCATTGCTGCCTGTCGGCACTGGCACTCTACGGGTCTAAAGTAACATGAGCACGCAGGCTATAGGCGAGAAAATAAATGCGCCCAGAATGCGCTGGCTACTGCTTTGTGAAGCCGCTGTGGTTTTGCCACATGTGCAACATATGCATATCGGCATCAGCCTTTTATGCCTGCTTATAGCCGCCTGGGGATATTTAATCACTGTCAGGAAGTGGAGCTACCCCAACATGTGGATACGCCTGGCACTGGTGATCATTGCTTGTGTCTCGGTTGCTTATAGTTATAGTACGCTTGTCGGCAGGGATGCAGGGGTGGCCCTATTGGTACTGATGCTGACGTTAAAACTACTGGAACTGAAAACCCACCGGGACGTGATTCTGTTCGTATTCCTGGGTTATTTCCTGGTTGTCACCAGCTTCCTGTTTTCGCAGTCTATCGCAATGGCTGTTTATATGTTGCTGGCCAGTATTGGCCTGACCAGCACCCTGGTCATGCTAAGTCGGCATGACCAGGGTCTGCATGTTTTTAGTAATCTGCGTGTTGCCAGTACACTGGTCTTGCAGGCAATACCCTTGATGCTAATCCTGTTCGTGTTGTTTCCACGATTGCCCAGTCCACTGTGGTTCATGCCGGAAGATAAAAAAAGCGGCGTCACCGGACTTAGCGACAACATGAGTCCGGGCGATATCAGCTCTCTGATCCAATCCGATGCCGTGGCATTCCGGGTAAAGTTCGAGCAACAAGCGCCACCGCTTTCACAACTGTACTGGCGAGGGCCGGTGTTAAGCTATTTTGACGGTCGTACCTGGTATAACCGTTCTTTACCGGTACCTGGTAGTACTGAATCTATCCAACATAGTGGCGACAAAACCACTTATACCATCACCCTCGAGCCGCATCACAAACGTTGGCTGTTTGCCTTGGACATGCCAGTCGAGTTGCCAGCGGAAAGTTTTATTAATCCCGACTATACCCTGCTAGCAAACAAAGATATCAGTCAGCTGAAACAGTACACGGTCGGCTCATATAATCGCTATCAAATCGATCTTGAACTGCAGTACATGCAAAGACAGTACAGCCTATTACTACCGGAAACGCTCAATCCCCGGACTCGAGACTGGGCCGATCAACTACGCCAACAATTTAGCGACAATAACCAACGCATTCAACATGTCCTGGCGCAACTACGCCAACAGGACTTTAGTTACACATTGAACCCTCCCCTGCTTGGCCGCAATTCCGTTGATGACTTTCTATTTAACACACGCAGCGGTTTTTGTGAACACTACGCCGGTAGTTTTGTTTATTTGATGCGCCTGCTCGATATCCCGGCCAGGGTGGTACTCGGTTACCAGGGCGGTGAATACAATGAGCTCGGTGATTATCTGATTGTCAGGCAATCAGATGCGCATGCCTGGGCTGAGGTTTGGTTGGCCAATAAAGGCTGGATTCGGATTGACCCTACCGCAGCCGTGGCCCCTGAACGTGTCGAGACCGGTATCGATTCCGCTTTGCCGGAACGCGCATCGAGCGGTGGCCTAAGCAGGAGCAGCAGTCCGTTGCTACGAAACCTGATTCTGTATTGGGACTCTATCAATTATCGCTGGGATCGTTGGGTGCTCGGCTATGATGCCGGCAAGCAACGCAGTTTCCTACAACGGCTGGGAATCAATTCCGATAATTGGCAGGACATTGCCATTGCTATTATGGTCACGCTCGGCAGCATGGTCTTGGTCATTTCCCTATGGCTGAACCTGCAAAACAGGCAAAGACACAAGGACTCCATTGCCCGTCTGTACCAGCAATACTGCCAGCGCCTGGCGCGCATTGGCCTTCAACGCCAGCCTCATGAAGGACCGACGGATTTCGCCCGGCGCGTGTCACAGAAACGCCAGGACCTCAGCCAGGAAGTCGAACTGATTACCCGGTTCTATATACAACTCCGTTATGGCCGTAACCCGCCGGAACAACTTTTTTCACAATTCAAACAACGTATTCGTCATTTTAAACCCAGATCAGGCAGGCGTCCAATTATTGCTTGACAGCCTCAGTTGAATTCGGCAGTCTAGACGCATGTTGAATAAAGTCGTCGCACTAATTAAAGCCCGCCGTGTTGTCCGCCTAATGTGGTCAACCGATTTCCTGTGCGCCTTGAGGACAGCTTATTAATTAACCCTTAAACCATATTCAGCAAACCTGAAGGCCACAGATTCCCATCGGAACTGTGGCCTTTTTGATTTTATGCAACAGAACATGAGACAAACAATGTCCGTAAACGCTGCCTACCTTGGCATTATATTGATCTGGTCAACCACGCCACTGGCAATCAAATGGAGTGGTGATGGTCCCGGTTTTCTTTTCGGCGTAACCTCACGCATGCTGATTGGCGCATTGGTGTGTCTGCTGATTTTGGCCTTCATGCGTCTGCGTCTACATTGGCACAAACAGGCCGTACAGACCTACCTGGCTGCCAGTCTCGGTATTTTCGGCTCTATGCTGTTTGTATACTGGGGCGCGCAATATATTACCTCAGGTATGGTATCGGTCCTGTTCGGTCTGTCGCCGCTGTTAACCAGTGTTTTCGCCGCTTTCATGCTAAAGGAAAAAAGCCTTGCACCGAATAAACTGCTGGGTATTGTCATTGCTCTGTGTGGTTTAGTTGTTGTTTTTTATAGTGACATTGCCAGAAGCAGTAACGCTTATTACGGGATTGTTGCCGTTATCGCAGCAACCGGCCTGCACTCACTGAGCACAGTCATGATCAAAAAAATCGATTGTCGATTACCCGGCATCATTATTAATACAGGCACCCTGCTCATCTCCAGCCTGTTATTTCTACTGGTCTGGTCATTGACAGACAGCCACCTGCCCGATGTTATTCCACTAAAGTCTGGTGGCTCGATCCTGTACCTCGGTATTTTTGCGAATGTCGTTGGCTTTACACTATTCTTTTATGCATTAAAGAATATGGATGCGAACAAGATCGGCTTGATACCCCTGATTACACCGGTCATAGCATTACTGATCGGCTATGTATTTAATGCCGAGGATGTCGGCTGGACCCTGCTGGCCGGTACCGGCCTGATTCTGACCGGCCTGCTCGCACATAACTGGAGAAGACCCAGGGTCAGCGTTGACATCACAAAGATCGAATAGGATATATCTAGTCCTATGCATATTGGCATAGATTGCTTATCATTATAGGGTCACTGTTTTGGGAAACATGCAGTCATGTATATTACGATCGTTCATGTCTATGTAAAGCCGGATCACATACCCGACTTTATTGAGGCGACGCGCAGAAACCATCAGGCCTCGATTCAGGAACCCGGCAATCAACGCTTTGATGTTATGCAACAGGCGGACGAGCCCGGTAAATTCGTCTTATACGAAGCCTATGACAACAAACAGTCGGCCGATTTGCATAAGCAAACCGCCCACTACCTGCAATGGCGAGATACAGTCGCCGACTGGATGTCACAACCCCGTCAAGGGATTGTGCATACCGGGCTGTTTCCTGCATGATCCGACTACCGACACAGGAAAACTGACACGATGTACATAAACCCTTTTTCAATTGCCCGGCTACCACGAATAGAATTCGGCAGTGGCGCACTCGGCCGCTTACCAGAATTGGCACAACATTATGGCAACCGTATCTTGTTGGTCACTGGCAGCGGTTCTATTGAGAAAACAGCGCAATGGCCGCAAATACAAACTTGGCTAGGTCATGTGCAGATAGACAGTTTCCAGGTCAGGATTACTCAAGAGCCATCACCTGCCATCATTGACGCAATGGTCGATCGTTACCGCAATCAGAGCATCGATGTGGTCATCGGCCTTGGCGGCGGCAGCGTGCTTGATGCCGCCAAGGCCATCGCCGGATTACTGCGCATTAAGCATTCAGTGATGGACTTTCTTGAGGGTGTTGGACCAGAGATAACCTACCCTGGTCCTGCAGTTCCCTTCATCGCTGTACCAACGACAGCCGGCACAGGTAGCGAGGCGACAAAAAATTCGGTACTCAGCATGCAAGGCCAAGATGGTTTCAAAAAATCATTTCGTGATGAACAACTGGTGGCGGAATATGCGCTTGTTGATCCGGATCTATTGACGACTTGCCCGGCAGATCTGATTGCGGCCAATGGCATGGACGCACTGACCCAATTAATGGAATCCTTTGTGTCACTCAAGGCCAATGCCATCACCGATGCACTCGCCATCAGCGGACTGCGCGCCTGTCGTGACGGCTTACCGGCCTGGTACCACAAAAGTGGCGACCAACAACAGGCACGCGCATCGATGGCCTATGCCTCACTGCTGTCCGGCATTAATCTCGCCCAAACCGGGCTGGGCTCGGTGCATGGGCTGGCATCACCTCTCGGCGCCTTTTTCCCTATCCCGCATGGTGATGTCTGCGGCACCCTCGTTAGTACTGCCACGCGTGTCAATATTAAAGCCATGCAACAGCGCGAACCCGATAGCCCGGCACTGGAGAAATACGCGCGCCTGGCAACCATACTCTGTAACCGAAAATTCAAAGAACGGGATGATGCCTATATTAATCTCTTGTCACTACTAGATAAATGGACAACAGACATGCAGTTAAAACGGCTTGGTAGCTTTGGTGTTCAGCAAGCAGATTTTGATCGTATAGTTGCCAACAGTCGCGGCAGTAGCATGAAAACCAACCCCATCGTGTTGAGTGATGCCGAAATACATAGCATACTGGCTGAAAGGATATAATTTACACTATTCTATGCCTACCCCAAAGATCAGGAAATAACCGGCATTATAAAAAACATGTAAAATAATCGGCGCTATCAAGGTTTTATACTGATCCTTGCAATAACCAAATATCAGGGATGGAATAAAAACCAACGCTGCCCATACAGGGTGATGATAGAAAAAATGCAATGCACAGAAAATGACACTGGTCGCTATGTTTGCATAACTCAGCATACCTAGTCTGCGATTATCAAAGACCTTAGAAAGTTGTTCCTGAATGAAACCACGGAACACTATTTCTTCAAGAACAGGAAGCAGCAAGGCCAGATACAAGTAGCTCAACAAATGTTCACGAAACCAGCGGAAATTGGTTTCGACATTGAAAACATAGATCAGACATAACCAGAAAGGTATGGCCACCAGTAGAAAAAGCCAAAAATTCGTGCTTTTGTAAAACCTGGTCTGTCTCATTCGCGAATTTCCTGAATTCATGTGAACATGCCAACACTACTACGCGATTACATCACAACATGGTACATCAGAAAAGATATCTATCACAGCAAGTGGCAGGTGAAATTCAGACTGCTCACTCTGATTAAGGTTGTCAGGGATGTGATTTATTAGGAAGTGCCCCGCTACATCCTTACACATCTGGATGTAACGGGTTACAAGTAAAGCTTGTTTTACTTCTGTATATGCAATTCCACTCGACGATTAGTCGCACGGCCTTCGCGTGTGGCATTGTCCGCGATTGGCTGAGCGGAGCCATAGCCCTTCGCGCTTAGCCTGCCTGCCGACACGCCTTTTGAGATCAGATAATCACGTACTGATTGCGCACGTTTTTCCGACAGATGTTGGTTGAATGAAGCCGCACCTCGACTATCGGTATGCCCGGCCACTTCTACTTTCATGTCCGGATAGCGATTCAATGTAGCCGCCGCTTCATTGAGCACGTCGATTGAAACCGATTTCAGGTTTGCTGAACTGGTTTTGAATTGAACACCCTCAAGTACGATGACATCGGCAATCTTGCATCCGCGAACACCAACCCGAGCACCCGGCTTACTGTCAAGACATAAGTCAACCGAGTCCATCACGCCGTCACCGTCACTGTCCTGATCCACAACCACGACCGGAACTGGAGCAGGAGCCGTCGTGGCAACTGGCTTAGGCACAACCGCAGGCACTGCAGCGACAACCGGCGCCGCTTTCTTCGCACTCTTGCCAAAACGCTTTAATATACTGAGCGAATAAAACTGCGAGTCTTTATCGAACAGCTCCGCCTCGGCACGCACGGCAAAGCCATTGGAGAAGCCATATTCCAACCCTGCCCCCAATAGTATATGGGCATCATTAAGACGGTCGTACGGTACATCGCTGCTATTTTTCATAAAACCGAGACCGACTTTACCGAACAAGGAAAGATGGGTACGGCTATCTCTGGCGGCTTCACCGCGGTTGTTAAAAAAGTGATACAAACCACTGACGCCAAAGTCCGTGTATTCGACCGTACCCGTGGGCGCTAAACTGGCCTCACCTGGATCAACCACATAACCCTCGATACCCCACTTTTCATCCCAGTCGTAACCGAGATATAGTTTAAAACCGGAGCTACTGTCATCATCTACGCTAAAGCCGGTCGTGTTGGTATCCGGCTCCAGGTGCGATATACCTGCACCGATACCGGCATACCAACCGTTTTTAAAACCAGTATCCGCCACTACTGGCACAGACAGGCCACAGGCTAGAACTAAAGCTATATTATTAATTTTTTTATTCATCGTTTTTCCTGGCCTTTCTTATTCGTGTCAACATATACAGGAATGACGTCAGCATGAACAGCGGTAACACCGGATCCACACCTGTATGATTCGAGGCTGTGCAACCGCCGCCAATACCAATCAGTCCTGTTTCGATCTTGCCAGCAGACTGCTGGAAGTCCGGGATACCATTATTATCAGCGTCCGGTGGCGTCAGTGGACTTGCTGCAGTGGCATCATCACGACCATCGCCATCGTTATCGGTGAAGTTATCGACGATACCGTCACCATTAGCATCGATGCCACCCGCCTCTTCCAGATCCCAGAAACCATCGTTGTCACTGTCCAGGTCCTGACGATCCGGGGTACCGTCATTATCGCTGTCCTGGTCCGCTAATGGGTTAGCGGCAATCGTATCGTCCAGGCCATCGCCATTATTATCGACCGGGTTATCGACCTTGCCATCACCATCGGCGTCGGTACCACCGGCTTCGATGATATCCGCGATACCGTCATTATCGCTGTCCAAATCCTGATAGTCAGGAACGCCGTCATTGTCGCTATCAACGTTGCCTTCATCAGCGTCAGGGATACCATCGTTGTCGCTGTCCAGGTCACGATAATCCGGAACACCATCACCATCGGTGTCGGTCAGTCCTTCAATCGCATCCGGGATGCCGTCGTTGTCACTGTCTAGTTCACGACGATCCTGCAGACCATCATTATCGCTGTCGGTATCCGGTAATGGTGTCGCGGCAATGCTGTCATCCAGACCATCATTGTTGTTATCCACTGGGTTGTCGACCATTCCGTCGTTATTGGCATCGGTACCACCGGCTTCGATGATGTCGTTCAGACCATCATTGTCGCTGTCCAGTTCGCGTGAATCCGGAATACCGTCATTGTCGGAGTCATTCGTGCCTTCGACCGAGTCCGGGATGCCGTCGTTGTCGGTATCCAGGTCCGCTGTATCCGGGATGCCGTCATTGTCGAGGTCATCATTGTCCTGGAAGTCCGGGATACCGTCGTTGTCGCTATCCGGCGGACTCAGCGGTGTCGCTGACAAGGTATCATCATAGCCGTTGCCATCAACATCAGTGAAGCCATCCACGAGGCCATCGTTGTTGCCATCCACACCACCTGCTTCGACCAGATCCAACAGGCCATCATTATCACTATCCAGTTCACGGCGATCAGGGATCGAGTCGTTATCACTGTCGGTATCCGCTAATGGTGTAGTGGCGATAGTATCGTCCTGACCGTCGCCATTGCTATCGACCGGGTTATCGATCTGGCCATCGCCATCCGTATCGGTACCGCCAGCTTCAGTGATATCCGGGATACCGTCGTTGTCGCTGTCAAGATCCAGGTAATCCGGCACACCATCGTTATCGGTATCGACTGTGCCTTCGTCTACATCCAGTAGACCATCGTTATCACTATCCAGGTCACGGTAATTCGGTACGCCATCCTGGTCGGTATCATCGACCGGTAATGGTGTGGCCGCGATGGTGTCATCCAGACCATCGCTGTCGCCATCGGTATAGCCGTCGACCAGACCATCATTATTGGCGTCAGGACCGCCCGCCTCGACCAGGTCATTGATACCATCGCTATCGCTATCCAGTTGCTGGCGATCCGGGGTACCATCATTATCGGTATCGGTATCCGGCAGTGGGTTGGTGGCGATTGTGTCGTCCAGACCATCGCTATTGGCATCGGTCAGGTTGTCCACCTGGCCATTACCATCGATGTCGGTGCCACCCGCTTCGGTGATATCGGGGATACCGTCGTTGTCGGTATCCCGATCAAGGAAATCTTCGGTACCATCGTTGTCGGTATCAGTCATACCTTCGACGGCATCGGTGACGCCATCGTTATCACTATCGAGGTCGATGTAGTTAGGCACACCGTCATTATCGGCATCGATGTTAGTCTCATCTACATCCGGGATGCCGTCGTTATCACTGTCCGGATCCTGGAAGTCAGGGATACCATCGCCATCGGTATCACCGGTGCCTTCATCGACATCGGGTATACCATCGCCATCAGCATCTGCCAGGGCAGTAAAGTTGACGCTGGCGGTATCGGTAATGGTGTTACCGGCGCCGTTCAAGGTACCACTGATTGTGGCCGTTTCAACGATGGTTGAACTGGTCAGCGTAGCTGAGTAGGTGCCGTCGTTGTTATCGGTCACACTACCGATGGTACCGGCAGTGGTATTCAATACGACTGTATCGCCACCCGTGCTCAGATCATTACCATTGGCATCCTTCAGTTGTACCGTGATGGCACTGGTAGCACTGCCATCGGCAGTGATATTGGTCGGTGATGCGGTTAACGTACTAGTCGCGATGGATGCTGCGTCGGCCGTGAAGTCGACTGTCGCAGTAGCGGCAATGGCATTACCGGCGCCGTTCAAGGTGCCACTAATGGTCGCCGTTTCAACCGTTGTCGAGCTGGTCAACGTCGCTGTATAGGTACCATCGTTGTTGTCGGTGACTGCACTGAGAGTGCCCGCGGTTGTGCTTAACACGACCGTATCACCACCCGTGCTCAGGTCATTGCCACTGGCATCCTTCAACTGCACGGTAACCGTGCTGGTGCTGCTGCCATCGGCGACAATGCTGGCCGGCACTGCCGTTAATGTACTGGTTGCCGTTGAAGCTGCTCCAATCGCGAACGCCACCGTGGCGGTATCGACAATCGCATTACCGGCACCGTTCAGAGTGCCACTAATGGTCGCTGTCTCGACCGTGGTCGAGCTGGTCAACGTTGCCGTGTAGGTACCGTCGTTGTTGTCGGTCACCACACCCAGGGTGCCAGCGGTTGTGCTCAATACGACGGTGTCGCCACCCGTGGTCAGGTCATTACCGTTGGCATCCTTCAGCTGTACGGTGACCGTGCTGGTGCTGCTGCCATCCGCTGCAATACTGGTCGGTGCTGCTGTTAAGGTACTAGTCGCTGTCGATGCAGCACCTGGTGTAAATAACACCGTCTCTGTTTCAGTAATCGTATTACCATTCAGCGTACCACTGATGATTGCCGCTCCTGCTGCATTTGAACTGGTCAGGGTCGCACTGTAGCTACCGTCGTTGTTGTCGGTCACCGCACCCAGGGTACCGTTTGTGGTACTCAAGACGACGGTGTCACCACCCGTGGTAATATCATTACCACTGGCATCCTTCAACTGTACGGTAACCGTGCTGGTACTGACACCATCGGCTGCAATACTGGTCGGTGACGCTGTCAGTGTACTGGTCGCGATCGATGGGGTACCTAATGCAGAAAATGTAACGGTGGCGGTATCGACAATCGCATTACCGGCACCATTCAAAGTACCGCTGATCGTGGCCGTCTCGACCGTGGTCGAGCTGGTCAACGTTGCCGTGTAGCTACCATCGTTATTGTCGGTCACCGCACCAAGGGTACCGGCTGTCGTGCTCAACACAACCGTGTCACCACCCGTGCTCAGGTTGTTACCGCCAGCATCTTTTAGTTGCACCGTAATCGTGCTGGCGCTACTTCCGTCAGCGGTAATGTCGGCTGGTGATGCGCTCAACGTACTGGTCGCCGTTGAAGCCACACCTATCGTGAACGCTACGGTCGCAGTATCGACAATCGTATTTCCACTGCCATTCAGCGTAGCACTGATCGTGGCCGTCTCAACCGTAGTCGAGCTGGTCAAGGTCGCCGTGTAGGTACCGTCATTGTTATCAGTGACCGCACCCAAGGTACCCGCTGTGGTAGATAATACAACTGTGTCACCACCCGACGTCAGATCATTACCGTTCGCGTCCTTCAACTGCACAGTCACGGTACTGGTGCTACTGCCATCAGCTTCAATACTGCTAGGAGCGGCCGTCAATGTACTGGTCGCTGTTGACGCCACACCCGCTGTAAATGCTACCGTCGCGGTATCGACAATCGCATTACCACTGCCATTCAACGTACCGTTGATGGTCGCCGTACCGGCTGTGGTTGAGCTGGTCAAGGTCACGGTGTAAGTACCGTCGTTGTTATCGGTCACGGCACCCAGGGTACCGGCCGTAGTTGACAGTACGACTGTATCACCGCCGGTGCTCAAGTTATTACCACTGGCATCCTTGAGCTGTACCGTTACCGTACTGGTGCTAACACCATCGGCCGCAATGCTGGTCGGCGACGCCGTTAAGGTACTGGTCGCAGTCGAGGCGGTACCTAGTGCGGAGAATGTAACGGCTGCGGTATCGGTAATGGTATTGCCACTGCCATTTAATGTACCACTGATCGTGGCCGTCTCAACGGTGGTCGAACTGGTCAACGTCGCCGTGTAGGTGCCGTCATTGTTATCGGTCACGGCACCCAGGGTACCGGCCGTGGTGCTTAACACAACCGTGTCGCCACCCGTGCTCAGGTTGTTGCCACTGGCATCCTTCAATTGCACCGTAATCGTACTGGTGCTACTACCATCTGCAGTAATATCCGCAGGTGATGCACTCAGTGTACTGGTTGCTGTTGATGCCGCACCCGCTGTAAATGCCACCGTCGCGGTATCGACAATCGCATTGCCACTGCCATTCAACGTACCGCTGATGGTCGCCGTACCGACTGTGGCCGAGCTGGTCAAGGTTGCGGTGTAAGTGCCGTCGTTGTTATCGGTCACGGCACCCAGGGTACCGTCTGTGCTACTCAATACGACGGTGTCACCACCGGTAGTAATATCATTACCACTGGCATCCTTCAGCTGTACCGTCACGGTACTGGTGCTGCTGCCATCAGCTGCGATGCTGGTCGGGGACGCTGTAATGGTACTGGTCGCGGTTGAAGCCGAGCCTTGTGAGAATGTCACCGTCGCGGTATCGACAATCGCATTACCACTGCCATTCAACGTACCGCTGATGGTCGCCGTACCGGCTGTGGTTGAACTAATCAAGGTCGCCGTATAGGTACCATCATTGTTATCGGTGACTGCACCCAGCGTACCCGTGGTTGTACTCAAGACCACAGTGTCGCCACCTGTCGTCAGGTCATTACCGTTGGCATCCTTCAACTGCACGGTGATCGTACTGGTCGAACTGCCGTCAGCCGTGATGTCGGTCGGTGCTGCCGTCAGCGTGCTGGTTGCCGTAGAGGCCGCGCCGGCGGTGAAGGTGACCGTCGCGGTATCAACAATCGCGTTACCGGCACCGTTCAAGGTGCCACTGATGGTCGCCGTGCCGGCTGTGGTCGGGCTGGTCAGGGTCGCCGTGTAGGTACCGTCATTGTTATCAGTGACCGCACCCAGCGTACCCGTGGTTGTACTCAATACCACAGTGTCGCCACCTGTCGTCAGGTCATTACCATTGGCATCCTTCAACTGTACGGTGATCGTACTGGTCGAACTGCCGTCGGCCGTGATGTCGGTCGGTGCTGCCGTCAGCGTGCTGGTTGCCGTGGAGGCCGCACCGGCGGTAAAGGCGACCGTCGCGGTATCAACAATCGCGTTACCGGAACCGTTCAGGGTGCCACTGATGGTCGCCGTTTCAACCGTGGTTGAGCTGGTCAAGGTCGCCGTATAGGTGCCATCATTGTTATCGGTGACTGCACCCAACGTGCCGGCTGTGGTACTCAATACGACGGCGTCGCCACCGCTGCTCAGATCATTACCGTTGGCATCCTTCAATTGGACCGTCACGGTACTGGTGCTGCTGCCATCGGCCGAAATACTAGCGGGTGTCGCCGTGATCGTGCTGGTTGCCGTCGAAGCTGTGGACGCAGTAAAGGCAACCGTCGCGGTATCGACAATCGCGTTACCGGCACCGTTCAGCGTACCACTGATCGTCGCCGTTTCAACTGTGGTTGAACTGGTCAATGTCGCTGTATAGGTACCGTCGTTGTTATCGGTCACCGCACCCAGGGTACCCGCCGTGGTAGATAGTACGACCGTGTCGCCACCCGTACTGAGATCATTGCCATTCGTATCCTTCAACTGGACTGTCACGCTGCTGGTACTGGCGCCATCGGCAGTAATGCTGGTGGGTGATGCGGTAATGGTACTGATCGCAGTCGCAGCCACACCCGCTGTGAAGTTGACGGTCGCGGTATCGACAATCGCATTGCCACTACCGTTCAGCGTACCACTTATGGTCGCTGTGCCGGCCGTGGTAGAACTGGTCAGAGTCGCTGTGTAGGTACCGTCATTGTTGTCGGTCACGGCACCCAGGGTACCGGCCGTTGTAGATAGTACGACTGTATCGCCACCGCTACTCAGGTTGTTACCACTGGCATCCTTCAATTGCACCGTTACCGTACTGGTACTGCTGCCATCGGCAGTAATACTGGTCGGTGATGTCGTCAGGGTGCTGGTGCTCGTGGCCGCCGGGCCTGCTATAAATGCAACTGTGGCGGTATCAGTTATGGTATTGCCGCTACCGTTCAGGGTACCACTAATCGTCGCAACGGCGATGCTTGCCGGGCTGGTCAACGTAGCAGAATATGTTCCGTCATTATTATCCGTAACACTGCCCAGAGATCCTGCCGTGGTACTCAATACCACCGTATCACCACCCGCGCTCAGGTCATTACCATTGGCATCCTTCAACTGCACAGTGACGGTACTGGTGCTGGTGCCATTTGCGGTAATACTGGTCGGCGCTGCTGTGATTGTACTGGTTGCCGTTGATGCAGCATCAGCTGTAAAAGAAACTGTTGCCGTATCGGTGATGGGATTGCCAGCGCCATTCAAGGTGCCACTGATGGTCGCTGTTTCAACTGCGGTTGAACTGGTTAAGGTCGCTGTATAGGTACCATCATTATTATCGGTCACACTACCTAAAGCACCTGCGGTAGTGGACAATACGACTGTATCACCACCTGCAGTCAGATTGGTGCCACCCGAATCTTTAAGTTGCACGGTAACGGTACTGGTACTGCTACCATCAGCGGTAATACTGGCGGGTGATGTAGAAATCGTACTCGTCCCTGCAGCGGCCACTTCCTGGGAGTGCAATGCAGTCCTGGCGACACTGGCGCCAACAGAATCCAACAGGTCCTGATAGGTGAAAGTAATAACATCACCGACAGCAGAATTAATCGACCCATCATTATTAGTGCCTGCCGTAGCATTCGACACTGTACTGATAGTGCTGGTAAATATACCTGTATTTACGCCAGTTTCGGTTAAGGTCAACTGCTCAATTTCAGAACTTCGGTTGTTTACCAAGCGAACGACAACTGACTCAGCAACCGTTGCCAGCAGATTTAGATCTGCATCAGTTACCGTTGCTGTTAATGTATCCCCCGGTGCGCCCTTACTTGGCGAAACAGCGATAGTACCGTCCACACCGGTTTGCAATGCATCCGAAGGGCTGATCGCAACCACAGCAGTTGCCGTAGAACTCAGTCCATATACATAGGTGTCAATAAATGTTTCATTACCGATGCCACCCGAGGTGAAGTTACCCCAGGTATGCTTGGCCGTCGCAGTTGATGACAAAGCGCCGCCAGGCAGTGTGGTTGTACCACCTTGCGCACTCAGAAAGGTTGCATCATCCCAGTACACCAATGTATCCGTTTGACTAACATTACTGTTGGCGAGATAAATGGTTAGACCATTATCGGTGCCGCCACCACTGGTCTCGGCATCGTCGGCTATAAAGTGATATTCACCGAGTCGCAATTGCAATTTCACTCCGTAGGTACCGTCTGCGACAGTCGCACCAGTCGCTGTTTTTCCATCCCAAGCAACCGTATTAAGACCCGACGTCGCAACACCGAGTAAACGAACATCGCTACCATCATAGATACCGTCAGAATTGGTATCGATAACTATTTCATAGGTGCCGTCAGTGTCAGAGTTAAATTCAAAATTACCGCTATCCTGTGTACCTGTGCTCACTGCAGGTGAAATAGCATAGTCCTGGTTTGCGTCATCGATAAAACGGAATGAATTGATAACCGGCGGGTCTGTGGGACGTGGATTCGCATTCGCAGGATAGGAAACATAAATTGGGAACTTGGGTGTGGCCGAAAATCCACTTTTAGCGGTACTATAGCCTGAACGTGGTGCATTGACGCCAAAATCATTGGCTATAATGTTATATTGAAAACCCGAAAATCGGTTCAGATCGAGCTTCCAGACATAGTTTGTATTGGCTCTACCACCGGGAACAAGCGGATAAAAATCTGCATCTGTTGCATCGGCCAGGTCATAAGTGCCATTGTTAAAAGACCATTTATTTGACCACAGTCTACCACCCAGGGCTGTTGGATCTGGGTTGGTGGAGGTATTGGGTGTTACCGTGACGTCGAAACGCTCAAGCACACTGCCATCCATATTGTCCAGCTCAATCGAATAGGTGCCGGCGCCTACACTGGTGGTATCGTACTGCACGGGATTGGTCAGCACTGCAGTGAACGCGTCGTTACAGTTCACGTTACCACTGCTCAGAGTGGTATTGACGACGCGATTATCAGAAGGGTCATATATGCGTACGCGAACATTATCATTGTTTGCATCACCACATAGATGCACATTGATAACCTCACCGGCCGTTTGAATATCCACATTCATACGAACGCCGGTGGTCGCATGTTCCTCAAGCGTTTGATTTAGTCCAATCTGAAAGCTGCCTTCTGCGTGGACAGTTTGAATTCCGATGATCATGTAGAAAAACAGAATAAAAAAACTGTGGATCCATTTGTTATTATTCATATAAGCCTTCATTCCAGATTTTATGGGTCATATTAAACCAGTTATTTTTATAGCGAATGCCTAGCCGTGCCTTCAGCACTACCTTCTAACAGCAAAAACTCTCCATCTCGAAACAGTCTAGCAACTTGCTAATAGCACACAAGCCCTTAATTGTAAGAGATTTGTTACATCTCTAGCATGCACATGAGCGTCAGCTTTCTTCAAAACTTTAGCAATTCATTATATAAAGTTAAGATTTACACCAGTAAACCTTAAAATACATTTATACCGACCTATAACAATACATATGGCATGGTATTAAAGTGTGAATATATTATTGGGGTAGATAGAGATGTTACTAATTCCATATAGTGTATTAATCCATGTTTACCACTTCACCTTGGCGGGAAATGGCATTGATGCTGTATTTTTCTAGCTCGACTTGTACAGGTACGAACGACTACAAACAGCTGAGTTATACTAAACCACTGCCTACAAACTTCTAAGCCATTACAACAATGCCAATTATTATAGGCCATTATCAACAAAAAAACAGACTAACAGACTCATCCTAATGATATATTGCCTATGCCACAGCAGCTCTATACCTGCACAGCCCAAATAAGGCCAAATGACTATGTTGAGTCGACAACAACTACTGCTTGGATTTTATCTGACAACACCTATATTTTTACTTGTCGACGAGCTGTTCGGCTGGAACATACGCATTGCTTCTTTAGAAAATTATCCAGTTTGGAAAATAATTTATTATCTGTTCTGTATGTGCGTTGCAGGACTGATGTGGAAATGGAAAAGCCTGGAGCCAATTCTTGGCATAATCGAGGGCGGTATTAACATGCTGTTACTGACACTGAGTGTCATGCTACCGTACTATCGTGCGATCGAAGCCATTGCAGATGGTCATGCGGTAGCAACTCCACTCGACGGATTCAAGATAATCAATTATATAATTTCAGGTCTATTTGTACTGATCAGCATGCAACTACGGAATACCAGCCGACAAACTTAATAGCGCTATCGACGCCTTATTTTTATGAGCTTATAACCAAGATCGATGTAATCATTGACCTGTTGTGGACCTGTTGCCGAGACAGTGACATAGTCCGGAAAAGCTTCTGGTTCAACATCATTCCACGCAGCAAAGGTTTGACAGATATGCACGGGGATATCCTGTGTTTCTGACAAGGCTTTGACTGTTTCGTGCACTTTTCGGTATTCGTCATTTTTTGCTGTTTGTAATGCGAACTGTTCGCGGCCATGGGTCACCACAGCGATTTCCATTTGCGGAAATTTAGATCGTAGTTGTTTGGCATATTCCTGAATGCGCGGAATGGCCCATTGCAAGGCATCGGCATCGGCTAAGGCGATCTCGAATACAACCCCTGTGGGTGCCTTGGCAGATTTCAGGATTGCTTGCACAGCATCGGTAGCCGTTTCAGCATGGCTTGGCGTCAAAACAATTGACTGCAGAACAATAAAAAAGAGAAGTAAGGAATTAAACGGTTTACACATAGGAATTGTCTAGCATCTGAAAATATGACGGCTTAAATGTGCTGTCATATTTTCAGGCAGATTAGTGTCTAGAACGAGGCCATATGCCTGGTCGGTGTTTCCATCGAATTACTGGCTGGCGCTTCTGACTGTTGAAGATTGTAGTCATTGACCAGATCTTGTAATGAGATACTCTCAAGGAAACCATACATTTTCTGACTCAGATTATCCCACATGGACTCCAGTACTTCCTGCTCAGAGCCCTGCTCGATAACCATATTGGCATCGTGCTTTGATTTTTCATCATTGATGGCGGCGACGATACTGGCAATACTAAGATCAGATGCCGATTTGGCAAGATGATAACCACCGCCCGGTCCTCTAACGCCGCGCACTAGCCCTCTGGCCCTTAGCTTGGCGAACAATTGCTCCAGATACGATAAGGATATTTTCTGATATTCTGATATATCGGCCAGCGTGATTGGTTTCTTGTTCTCATTCAAGGCCAATTCCATCATTGCAGTTATTGCATACCTTGCCTTCGTAGATAACTTCATTTCGACTCTCCTGCACCCTGTCTGGTGTGCACATATACACATATATAGTAGTGATAAATAAACTATACCAAGAGTATTGATGACCTGAGTGAAACAGTCAACATTAGAGATGTAACATTTTGTAAAACTTGAAAAAATTCTTGGCTATCTACAATTAAGACAGTTTTTTTACGCATTAATTCAAGTATTTATGGTGTGTTTGTTATTTGATAAATTAGGTTAAATAATTGCAGATTGATTTACATATTGCCTCGATAGCCAAGATTTTTATGGCTTTGGGCCCTGCTTGATTGGCGCCTGTTTAATGCGACTATATTCAGCCATCGAGCCATCATAGAGTTTGACCTGCTTATAGCCAAGGTGTTTCAGGGTCAAGTAGGCCTGTGAGGCGCGATGGCCGGTACGACAATAGAGCAGCAGTGGCTGCTCCTTGTCTTTGACCCCAATACGGTCCAGGCTTTGCTGCAGCAGTGCAGCCGATTTCAGGACAAAACCTTTATCGAAGGCGACAGAGTCGTCCCAGGGCCACAGCTGGGCGCCCGGTATATGTCCGGTGCGTTTGTACTTGGGATAACCGATGTATTCCTCTTTAGTACGTACATCTATTAGCGTATGGCTCCCGGATTCAAGGGCCTTGCTGACGCCGGCAAAATCGATTCCATTCGAAAAAACCTTTTCTACTGGCTGATACCTGACCGGTTTGCGTGTAACATTGCGGTTATCTACCTTGCGACCCTGCAGAATCCATGTCACCAGGCCACCATCGACAATGGATACGCGTGGATGACCGATGCGTTCCAGCTCCCAGTAAAAACGCCCGGCATTGAGCCCACCCATATCATCATAGATAACGATATGTGACTGCCGGCTAATGCCCAGTAAGCCGAGGATTTTATATAAACGTTCGTCTGAAATTCTTAAGGATACCTTGTCCTTTTTGCGTTTCTGCACCAAATTGCCATAGCCGAGATAGACCGCACCGGGGATATGAAAACGTTGATACTGGGTGGCATCACTACTCATATCAATCAGCACTACATCCGTATCAGTCATATGCTTGCTCAACCAGTCGGTATCGACCAGTAGCGTTGAGGCATTGACCGTTGCAGCATACGTCAGCATCAGTACCAGGGTTATTTGTTTCAGGCTTTTCATCACATTCCTTTTTTATCTATCCAGACATTCAGTTGCACACTCTACTTGATCAACCTGATTGGACTGTATCGCTTGCATGCTAAATATATGACCTTGATGTATAGTAAATCGCAGCCACTTCTCGACAAAAACATTACTTTGCCAGCGACAATCAACATAGGGCTGTTTGTTCCTGTGGCTGTGCTCAACCGGCATAAAACCTGTTTTCATGCAGGCCATAGCCTCAGCCTGCCCTGCATCATGATATATTTTGATTACCAGTCCAGGGTTGGCGACACTTTCCTGCTCTGATACCGGGAAATAATATGTCAGTAATATTGTTGTTGTATACTTACAGCGCTCCTGGATGGTCAAATACAGGTCTGGGGAACCCGAGATCCTGGAAATCAATTTATCCGGGATCTTCACGATATCAGGCAATAGCAGCTTGAGCAAATTAAAATTCTGCTCATAAAGCTCCATCAGACCGGCAAAACTTCTGCGTGCCAGGATTTTTTTCAGCTGATTTCGCTTTACTGCATTCATAGATAAATCATATCATACCCGCTGGATAATCCGAACGGCATTATCATTTATTATATAACGGCTAAAGGAAATTTTTTAATGCAGGTACAGTCAATACCCACCACAGCTTATTCAGACCAAAAACCAGGTACATCCGGCCTCCGTAAAAAGGTCAAAACCTTCAAGGAAAACAAGGCCTATCTGGAAAATTTCGTACAGGCCATTTTTGACTCGATCCCCGAGCGCAAGGGCGCCACACTGGTTGTCGGTGGTGATGGCCGCTACTATAACCTGCAGGCCATACAGGTCATTATCAAAATGGCCGCCGCGAATGAATTCAAAACCATCATCGTTGGCCAGAATGGTATTTTGTCGACCCCGGCGGCTTCGGCCATTATCCGCAAATACAAGGCCATTGGTGGCATTATCCTGTCAGCCAGCCATAATCCGGGCGGCCCTGATGGTGATTTTGGCATCAAATTCAATAGCGCCAATGGTGGCCCCGCTGCAGAAAAAATCACCAACAAGATTCACACCTACAGTAAGAATATTTTCCGCTACCTGACCATCGAAGCGGCTGACATCAAACTCGATGAATGCGCTGAGCACAAGTTGGGTAAAGCTAATATCAACATTATTGATTCTGTCAGCGAGTATGCCGAACTGATGCAAGGCTTATTTGACTTCGAGCAAATCAAAGCACTCTTTGCCAGCGGCGATTTCAGCATGGCGTTTGATGCCATGCATGCAGTCACTGGCCCCTATGCAAAAGAGATTCTTGAAAACCGCCTTGGAGCAGCACCTAAAACAGTCTGGAATGGCAAACCCCTGCCCGACTTCGGTGGCGGCCACCCGGACCCGAATCTTGCCCACGCCAAGGAACTGGTCGCGGCCTTATTTAAAGATAATGGCCCGGATTTTGGCGCCGCCTCGGATGGCGATGGTGACCGCAACATGATCCTCGGGCGCCATTGCTATGTTTCACCCAGTGACAGTCTCGCCATCATTGCCGCCAATGCCCATCTCATCCCGGGTTATAAAGACGGCATTAACGGTGTTGCCCGTTCGATGCCGACCAGCCAGGCCGTCGACCGAGTTGCCGAAAAAATGCAAATCCCCTGCTATGAAACACCGACCGGATGGAAATTCTTTGGTAATCTGCTGGATGCTGGCAAGATCACCCTGTGCGGTGAAGAAAGCTTTGGCACCGGCTCCGACCATGTGCGCGAAAAAGACGGCCTGTGGGCCGTGCTCTTCTGGCTCAACCTGATCGCGGTTAAACGTCAATCGGTTGCGGAAATTGTCCGTGAACACTGGCAGCAATATGGCAGGAACTATTACACCCGACATGATTACGAGGCATTGGATAGCAAGAAGGCCGATGAATTAATGCAACACCTGCGCTCCAGCCTGCAGAGTATCAAGGAAACCGACTTCCCGGGTTATAGCGTCGAAGACTGTGATGACTTTGAGTACATCGATCCCGTTGATGAGTCTTGTAGTTCGCAACAGGGAATACGCATATTGTTTACCGACGGTTCACGTATTGTCTATCGTCTGTCCGGTACGGGCACGGTAGGCGCTACCCTGCGTATTTATATCGAAAAATATGAAAGCGACAACAGTAAGCAGGACATGGATGTACAAATGGCCTTGAAGGGACTGATTGCCATCTCCGATGAGCTCATTGAACTGGAAAAACGCTTTGACCGAGCGGCCCCGGATGTCATCACCTGACAAGTGATGCTCGATCTATATACACAACCCATACAAACGACACAGACCAAGGATTACCATGTCAGAGCAAACAATAGCACTCATCGTCGAAGCCGATGAACTGGAACAGCATCTCAATGATGAGAACATATGTATTATTGATCTGAGCAAAGACGAAACCTACCTGCAATCTCATATACCCGGCGCTGTTCATTTGCAGTATCCACGGATATTGCATGTAGAAAAACCGGTAATGGGACTGGTGCCTGACAGTAACACACTGAGCGAGGTACTCGGTTCGTTGGGTATCAGCCCTGACACCCATGTTGTCGCTTACGACGATGAAGGTGGCGGTAAGGCCTGTCGCTTGTTGTGGACCCTGGATATTATCGGACATAGCCGTTATTCGCTGTTGAATGGTGGATTGCATGCCTGGGCTAATGAAGGGCATGCGCTTGAAAGCGGCGCCGTACAGCCAACACCAGCAAACTATCAAGTTAATATTGGTAATAAGGGCATTGCCAACAAGGATTATATCCTCGAACACCTGCAAGACCCTAACGTGGTATTACTCGATGCACGTTCCATTCAGGAATATAGCGGTGAAAAATGTTTTGCCACACGCGGTGGGCATATTCCGCATGCGATCAACCTGGACTGGATGCTGACCATGGATCAGCAACGGAATCTACGCTTCCTGCCCGACCAACAGGTACAACAAATGCTAAACGATCTGGGTATCACCGCAGACAAGCAGATTGTTACCTATTGTCAGACCCATCACCGTTCCTCGCATACCTATATTTTACTCAAGCATCTGGGCTATCAAAATATTGCGGGCTACCCTGGAGCATGGTCTGAGTGGGGGAATCTGCCGGACACGCCGGTTGAGAAGTAACTTTACCCTCCTACCCGGGAAGAATGAAGAGATGGGGTTCCATACGCTTTCAGTTTGAACTGCAGCTTAAAAAGTGACCATGCCACAAAAGCTATGATGGCACGAATGCGGTTTTCGCGGCCAAGGGCCGCTCCCACAAATATAAGCCTTCTTAGAAACTATTCATTAACGATATTATGAATAATAAAATAAATGTCGTAATTATGTAGGAGCGGCCCTTGGCCGCTATAAACGAAGCCCGGTATTCTCTGAGTTTGAGACCATCTGTAACCCGCACCATCCTCCAACCCCGACGCCACAAAGCAGACACCTATTTAAAAAAATGCTCACGGTAATATTTTAATTCCTGTATCGAATCCCGAATATCGTCCATCGCCAGATGCGAGCCCTCTTTTTTCAATCCAGACAGAATTTCCGGACACCAACGCGCAGCCAGTTCTTTAATCGTACTGACATCGAGGTTACGGTAATGAAAATACTCTTCGAGGTCCGGCATACTACGCGCCATAAAACGCCTGTCCTGACAAATGCTGTTGCCACACATAGGTGACTTGCCAGGCGGCACATAGGGTTCGAGAAAATCGATCGTTTGCCGCTCCGCATCCAGCTCGCTGAAGGTACTTTTGCGAACACGCTCAACCAGCCCCGAACTACCGTGTTGACGGGTATTCCATTCATCCATACCATTCAATATTTCATCATCCTGATGGATTGCCATGACCGGTCCCTCGGCGAGAACATTCAGATTCGCATCGGTCACTATTGTGGCGATTTCAATAATCACATCGTTCTGGGTGTCCAGACCCGTCATTTCCAGGTCTATCCAGATCAGATTCGTTGGATCTTGTGTCATAATGACATCCTAAATACAGTTATTGTTGATTTTTTGCTAGAATCGAGCCGTAATGATGGCGATTCCCTATTAGCACCACTACCATAACATATTATTTTCAATCACATGTTAGCAGAAATAATGGCTTTGAATGACAACTATGAATACTTTAAGTAACTTTTTTATTATTTTACTCGTCCTGTCCCTGGCTACACAGCTATGGTTGATCGCCCGTCAGCTCGGCCACGTGCAAAAAAATCGTGCTCGTGTGCCGGACGAATTCAAGGATCAGATTTCTTTAGAGGCCCACCAAAAAGCCGCCGACTATACACTGACACGTACACGCTTCAGTCGCTACGAAGCCGTTGTCGGCTCAATTCTATTGTTAATATGGACACTGGGGGGTGGCCTGGAAATACTCGATCAGGCCTGGCGCAGCCTGGGGTGGAGCCCGATCTGGACCGGCATTGGCTTCATGGTCGCTGTCATGCTGATCAGTTCATTACTCGATTTACCCTTCTCCGCCTATCGTACCTTTGTTATCGAACAACGCTTTGGCTTTAACAAGACCACGTCCGCCACCTTCTTTGCCGACCTTTTCAAGGGCACTTTGTTGACATTGGCGATTGGTGTGCCGCTGCTATGGCTGGTGTTGTGGATTATGGAAGTATCAGGTCCGCTTTGGTGGCTGTATGTCTGGGCGGTATGGTTTGGCTTCAGCTTATTCCTGATGTGGGCCTACCCGGCTTTCATCGCGCCACTATTCAATAAGTTCAAACCACTGGAAAACGGTGAATTAAAAGACGGCATCGAAAAATTAATGGACCAGTGTGGATTCCACAGCAATGGCATTTTTGTTATGGACGGTTCGCGCCGATCGGCTCATGGCAATGCCTACTTCAGCGGCATCGGTAATAAAAAGCAAATCGTGTTTTTTGATACGCTAATGGAGCAACTGGACGGCGATGAAATTGAAGCCGTGCTGGCACATGAACTGGGCCACTTCCGTATGCATCATATTCGTAAACGCCTGATCGGCATGGGCATCATTAGTCTGATTAGCCTGGCTATTCTCGGTTGGTTAATCAAGCCTGACTGGTTTTATCATGGCCTCGGCGTCAGCACCGCATCAACCTATATGGGTTTGACACTGTTTATGCTGTTAACGCCTCTGGTCGGATTTTTCCTGACACCACTGATGTCCCTGCTATCGCGTAAACATGAATTCGAGGCCGATGCCTATGCATCAAAGCAACGCAATGCCAACTTACTGATCACTGCCCTGGTTAAAATGTACGAGGAAAACGCCAGCACACTGACGCCGGACCCGGTCTATTCCAGTTTTTATGACTCGCACCCCCCGGCCCCCGTGCGCATCGATCACCTTAAAAAGCAAAGTCAACCGACAGGCTAAGCATTGTGAAACTGGCCGATAGAGATTGTAAAGTAATTGTCAATGAAAAAGCATTGACCACACCACAGGCCAATACCCTATTGGCCGAATTAAACAATGCATGGCAAATTGATAGCAGCGGCCAAAGCATGACGTTTGATTTCACATTCAAAAATTTCCATGAGACCATGGCCTTTGTCAACGCCCTGGCGTGGATCGCCCATCAACAGGACCACCATCCGGACCTGGAGGTCGGCTACAAACATTGTCTGGTGCGCTATAGTACGCATTCAATCGGCGGCCTATCTGACAATGATTTTATCTGTGCAGCAAAAATAGAACAGTTATTGAATAAAGTTCGTGATTGATGGCGCAGCGAAAACTCAACAAACAGCAACAACAACGCATTCGCGCGCAGCAAGATAGAACCCGAAAAAATATTGAATCTACATCGAGCTCAGACAACCCACATGAGCAACAATTTGAAGGTATCGTTATACAACATCATGGCAAGCAGGCCATCGTGGAAGAACAGAATGGCCACTTGATCAACTGTAAAATTAGACAAAATCTGGGTAACATAGTCTGTGGTGACAGGGTCATTTATCAGCGCAGTCCAGAAGATCAGGAAGCGGTGATACTGGCAGTCAAGGAACGCAAAAGCGTATTGGCACGGCCTGATTTTAATCGAAAACCCAAACCATTTGCAGCCAACATAGATCAAATCATTATCGTGGCGGCCCCCGAACCTGAACTCAGTGAACACCTGCTGGATCGATACCTGGTCATTGTGGAAACGACGGGCTTACACGGTATTATCGTCATCAATAAGGCTGATCTACTCGATGATAGTTCCATGTCTGAGATAGCGTCACGCCTGCTTGTTTACCAGAACATTGGCTACCAGGTACTTTTTTGTAGTGTCAAAGATAACCAGGGCCTTAAGCAGTTACAAACCATACTAAAAGATCGCACCAGCATACTGGTCGGTCAATCAGGCGTCGGTAAATCATCGCTGATTAATCAAATGCTACCTGAACTTGAATTACGCACTAGCGAATTAAGCCAGGCCAATCATGGCAAGCATACCACCTCATCATCGACGCTCTACCATTTACCCTTAGGTGGCGACATCATCGATTCACCCGGCATCAGGGACTTTGCCATTTGGAATATCAGCGAAGCACAGATTGCCGCCGGTTTTTCGGAGTTCAGGCCCTATCAGGGACAATGCCGTTTTCACAATTGCAGGCATATCAATGAACCGGATTGCGCAATCAAACAGGCTGTCGAGGAAGGCAGTATTTCTGGCCAACGCCTGCAAAGCTACCAGGATATGCTTGATGAGCTCAAGCAGGGCTAATTGTAATACACTTGCGCCTACAGTCTTAGAGAAGGGTTTATTTTCACCCCGGCGGCCAATGCATCGAACGTCCACCAAGGATATGCAGGTGAATATGAAAGACCGTCTGCCCAGCCATGGCGTTACAGTTCATTACCGTTCGATAACCATCTTCGGCGACACCCAACTGCGTAGCAACCTCTTTAGCGGCCAGGTATAATTGTCCAATCATATCTGTGTCGGCAGCAGTCAGATCATTAATCGTACTAACATGCTGCTTGGGAATGGCCAGTACATGCACCGGCGCTTGTGGATTTATGTCGCGGAACACCAACACCTGATCATTCTCATACACTACATCCGCTTTGATGTCGCCACTGACCATTTTACAGAACAGACAATCAGTCATATTTTATCTCCAACACTTTTTAGTATTTAGATTGTATTCTTTATTGATTTGCACTGACAAGGCAAACGCATGCCCAACATAGGAAGTGATTTATTTAGCAGAACTATACATACTCGTCGATTAAGGAACGACTATAGCGTTGTTGACTGATGAGCTCTTCGTTATCCAGATAAGAGAGGATCGCCTGGCGACTACCCGGCGTCAGTGCCGACAGGTCGGGTCTTGCCCTGCGGGCTTGTTGCTCGAAGGTATACCGGGATGCGGAGTCAGCATCCGTGCGCGCGCGGCCATGATTAAGCACTTCACCCTGAAGCACTCTTTCTTGTGGCGACTGTGATTGCCCCTGCCTGGAAGGCAGTCCGGAGTCGGTAGCACGCACAGGCCGTACTTCCGCTGTTTGCGGGAAAGCGGGCACAACATAAGGTACTGGATATGCAGCTATTTCCATGGGCCTACCGGGTAACGGGACATACTAAGACAAAGGTATCACTTAAGTTTAGCATATCTTTACAATAAGCCAAATCAGGTGAAAATGGCCAGAAACCGCGCTGTGACGGCCCTGACTAGAGGTCCCGCCGGTCACTAAAGGCCTGCGAGAGCGTGCCACCGTCAACAAATTCCAGCTCACCGCCGAGTGGCACACCGTGCGCCAGACGCGTCGCCCGTATGCCCCTTTTGCGCGCCATCTCACTGATATAATGGGAAGTTGCCTCACCTTCGACCGTTGGATTGGTCGCCAGGATTAGCTCTTCGACAATACCGCTATCAAGACGCTGGGCCAATTGCTCGAGCCCCAACTCATCCGGTCCGATGCCATCCAATGGTGACAGATGCCCCATCAACACAAAATACAGGCCTTTATAGCCGGTGGCCTTGTTAACCAGCATCACGTCGGAGGGGTTTTCAACAATACAAAGCTGGGATTCATCACGTGCCGGATTGGCACAGATCGAGCAACGCTCATGCTCGGTCAGGGTGCGGCATTGACTACAATGACCTATATTCTCTACTGCATCCTGCAGTACCTCGGACAGACTCTGGGCACCGTCGCGGTTCCTTTCCAGTAAATAAAATGCCATTCTTTGTGCGCTTTTTGGCCCGACCCCGGGCAACACCTGCAAGGATTCAATCAGCTTGTCAATCAACGGCGATAAGGACATAAATTCAGTCGTACTAGAAAGGTAACTTGAATCCGGGCGGCAGCGGTATGCCTGCAGTCATGCCGGACATTTTTTCCTGGGTCGCAGAACCGACCTTGTGCACCGCATCATTGACAGCCGCTGCGATCATGTCTTCCAACATGTCCCTATCTTCCTGCAACAGGCTATCATCAATCTTAATGCGGCTGACTTCGTGCTTACCATTCATCGTCACTGTCACCATGCCACCGCCTGACTGGCCTTCGATTTCCAGATTCGCCAGCTCGCCTTGCGCCTTTTGCATATCCTCCTGGATTTGTTGCGCCTGCTTCATTAAATCGCCTAAACCACCTTTCATCGCTTCATCCTCAAATTCAAAAATATAATTTCACTGTACACACAACACTTATTCTGTAGGTTGAATAACGGCTGCATCCAGATCTGCATTAAAGACATCCTGTAATTCCTGTACAAACGGATCACTCTTGATCGCCTGTTCTGCTGATGTCTGTTTCTCCTGTTGTTTACGCTCGGTGTGCGCCGCCGGAGTTTCCTTGTCTGACTTAACAATCTTGATATCAAGACTAATGCTGTCATTAAAATAAGCCGCCAAGGCCTGTTCCAGCCTTTGCTTGGCACTGTTAGTGCAAAGCTGCTCGTACGCAGGGTCAAGACTGAGTTTAACCATTTTATCCTTGCGCCCTTCAAAAACACTATGCGTTGCCAGTTCACGTGCGATTGCTTTCAGACCGAGCGCAGCGACGATTTGCCCCCATTCAGAGCTATCTGCATCGGCGTTGACAGCGGTTGCCGTAGCCGCAGTAGCTGTTGCTGTGGAAGCAGGAACATTTGATTTTTTTTGAGCTAGCGGTGAATCAGGCTGCTGCGCCGGCCTGTTGTTTCCACTACCTGCTGCCGGCAAACTATTCACCTCGTATGGACGGAAGGCCAGCATGCGCAGCAAAATCATTTCCAGACCGGCACGCATATCCGGCGCCAGGGCCAAATCGCGTTTGCCGATCAAGGCAATCTGGTAATATAACTGAATATCTTCTGCCGCCATCGATTGCGCCAGAGCCATTACCGTTTCACTGTCACCCAGGCTATCATCGATAGCAGTCGGTACCATCTGTGCAACAGCGATTCGATGTAACAAGGAAATCAAATCAGCCAGGATCGCCTGGAAATCCGGTGATTTCTCCGCCACCTGCCCTATTTCATCAATAACGCGTGCGGCATCACCGGCAATCACTGCTTGCAATAAGTGCTCGACATGGTGCTGTTCAATGGTACCGAGCATATCATGGACCTCGGCAGCCATTACGCCGCCGCCACCGTGGGCAATGGCCTGGTCCAGCAAGCTCAATGCATCACGCATGCTACCATCGGCCGCTGTCGCGATGGCAAACACGGCCTTGGCTTCGAACTCGATGCCCTCCTGTCCAAGTATGTATTCCATATGATCAGCAATCGCCTTCACCGACAGGCGTTTCAGGTTGAATTGCAGACAGCGTGACAGGATGGTAACGGGTAATTTTTGTGGATCAGTTGTGGCCAACAGGAACTTGACGTGAGGCGGCGGCTCTTCCAGTGTTTTCAGCAGCGCATTAAAACTGTGATTAGACAGCATGTGCACTTCGTCGATCAGGTATACCTTAAAACGACCACGCGTCGGTGCATACTGCACATTCTCAAGTAATTCACGGGTATCCTCAACCTTGGTCCTGGATGCCGCATCCACCTCGATCAGGTCGATAAAACGACCGTCATTGATTTCCTGGCAGGCGCTGCAAACACCGCAGGGTGTAGAGCTGATACCCTCTTCACAATTGAGCGACTTGGCCAGAATACGGCCGATCGTGGTTTTACCTACACCACGTGTACCGGTAAATAAAAAGGCATGATGCAGGCGATCGTTATCGAGAGCATTGATCAGTGCGCGTAGCACATGCTCCTGTCCGACCATCTCGGAAAAATTTTTAGGCCGCCATTTTCGTGCCAGAACCTGATAATTCATACTGGATTCTCAAATACGCTGCTATTCAAGCGCCACCCTCAGGGGCCCATGTTAGATGACATTTCATGCCACAATTATAAAGCATTTTTAAATATAATTATTATGTTTATTATGTTAAATAACAATAACTTATAAATTACGCCTAACGCCATTATGAATCCGGGGCAAAGCGCCGTATGCACATCAGGTCTAAGAAAAATAATTGGAGGCGGCTAATGCCAGCCACACCCCGGCGCCCGAATCCACTGTTGCCGTTGCTCCCTTCCGGGCCTGGCGGGGTTCACAGCTTATCGTCGCGAGGGGACCGACAAAAGCCACCATAGATGAGCGCCGAATGATAGCAGACATAACCGGGAAACATCAATCATGAACGGTAGTCTTTATAAAAGGCATCAAATAAATGATACTCTATTTCTACACAGTCGTTGAACGGAAATAACACATGAGAATGGAGACATACAGCAAAGCTAGGCATGAATACACGATATAATCCCTACATACTATTGATTAGTATTCATGGCCTTATACGCGGCCATGATCTGGAGCTTGGATCTGATGCCGATACCGGCGGACAGACCAAATATGTACTGGATCTGGCTCGCAGCCTTGCTGAGCACGGCGACATCGGCAAGGTTGATCTCGTTACACGGAGAATTATTGATCCAGCTATCGATGACGACTATGCCAATCCTGTCGAGAGCTTATCCCGGAAGGCGCGTATTATCCGCATAGCAGCCGGGCCGGATGAATACATTCCCAAAGAACAACTATGGGATCATCTTGATAGTTTCACGGACAACCTGCTGAATTGGCTCAACGAGCAGCCGAGTCTGCCGGACGTGGTGCATACGCATTATGCAGATGCCGGTTACGTAGGTGTACGTCTTACCAACATGCTAGGTGTGCCTCTCGTCCATACTGGACATTCTCTAGGAAGAGATAAGCGCAAGCGACTACTGGCCAGCGGTCTGTCGCGTCAAGAGATTGAAAGTACCTATAATATCGAACGGCGTATCGATGCTGAAGAAGAGGTACTTGCGAATGCGGATGTGGTCATCACCAGCACAAAAAACGAGATCGAAGAACAATACGGACTCTATAATTACTATGATCCCAGTCGTATGGTGGTTATACCACCTGGCACCGATCTGCAAATGTTTCATCCTCCGGTCAGCGATGAAACTATCTCCTTTTCTGCAGAATTGGATCGTTTCCTTAGTAAACCGGAAAAACCTGTCATCTTATCGCTTTGTCGACCGGATGAACGAAAAAATATCCTGACCTTGGTGGAAGTCTTTGGTGAATCAACACAGTTACAGGAAATTGCGAACTTGTTGATTGTCGCAGGTAATCGTGATGATATCCGTGACATGGATACTGGTGCGCAGTCCGTATTAACCAACATCCTGCTACTGATTGACTACTATGATCTCTATGGCAAAGTCGTCGTACCAAAAAACCACCTGCCCGACGAGGTGCCACAAATATATCGTCTGGCTGCATCGAGTAGAGGCGTGTTTATCAATCCGGCACTGACCGAACCCTTCGGCCTTACTATTCTCGAAGCTGCGGCCAGTGGATTGCCGGTGGTGGCGACTGAAAATGGCGGGCCGGTGGACATTATCGCCAACTGTCACAATGGAGAGTTGGTCGATCCCCTGGATAAACAAGCAATTACTAATGCATTACTCAAGCTGCTGCAAAATCCTGATACCTGGTCAAAGGCCTCACGTAATGGCCTGAATGGGGTACGAAAACACTATACGTGGTGGGCGCACGCCGAAAGCTACCTGGAAAGAATAAGTCAACAGCATGGCACTTACGAACCTCTCCCATATGAACGCCCTGCGCCACGCACAATACGTTACCGTGACAGGGCCCTGTTCACTGATCTGGACCAGAACCTGCTCGGCAATCAGGCAGCCTTGGAAAAGTTTTCAGATCTGATGCGTCAGAATCGTAGATGCGTGACTTTTGGCATAGCAACCGGCCGTCGCCTCGACACCGCTTTGGCATTAATAAAAAAATACAAAATCCCGACTCCTGATATTCTGATCAGCAGCCTGGGAACTCGAATACATTATGGTCAGTCCCTGACTGAGGACGCCTATTGGCCCGACCATATCGACCATGACTGGAGCCCGGAAAGGGTCAGGCGAGTACTTGCTGAACTGCCCGGACTTGAACTTCAGCCCAAGACAGAGCTGAGCCATTTCAAGATTTCTTATTACTATGACCTGCACAAGGCACCCGCCGTGGATGATATCGTTGCCCTTATGCGGAAAAAGGAAATTACCGCCAACGTGCTCTTTTCTTTTGGTCAGTTCATCGATATTGTGCCGTCACGTGCCTCCAAGGGTCAGGCGTTACGCTATGTCGCACAGAGGCTCGATATCCCGCTGGAGCATATCCTGGTAGCGGGTGGATCAGGTGCAGATGAAGACATGATGCGAGGTAATACACTGGCTGTGGTGGTTGGCAATAGACATCATGAGGAATTGTCGCAGTTAGTTGATCAGGAACGCATCTATTTTGCCAAAGAACCCTACGCGGCCGGCATGCTTGAGGCAATCAAGTACTATGATTTCTTTAATACCTGCGAAGCTCCGGAGGCTTGATGATCGATAGACTGTTTATCTGCACTGACCTCGATCGGACATTGATACCCAATGGACCACAATCCGAATCACAAGGGGCAAGGAAACATTTTACAACCCTGGTAAATCGCCCCGAGGTCACCCTGACCTATGTCAGCGGGCGCCACCGTGCATTAATAGAACAAGCCATAGCACATTACAGTCTGCCACTGCCTGATTTTGTCGTCGGAGATGTTGGCACCAGCATTTATCATGTAGGCACAGAACAGGATTGGCAGCGGCAGACTGCATGGGAAAAGGAGATCGCCAGAGACTGGGGAAACAAAAATCATGCAGACCTAAAGAAGTTATTGCTCGGTATAAAGGAATTAAGACTGCAGCAACATGCAAAACAAAACAGGTACAAGCTAAGCTATTATATTCCTTTGCAATCTGATCAGGACGCTCTGTCAGCACTGATACGTGAGCGATTATCCCGGGTGAATGTTCGAGCCAGTCTGATCTGGAGTGTTGATGAACCAAATGGAATCGGCTTGCTGGATATATTACCGGAACGGGCAACCAAGTTTCATGCGGTAGAAGCACTGATGAAGGAACATAAATTTGATCTTGGTAATACTGTCTTTTGCGGTGACAGTGGCAATGATATCGAAGTAATGGCCAGTGCTATTCCTGCAGTATTGGTTGCAAACAGTCTTCCGGATGTGAAGCAATTGGCACAACAGCTTGCTGATAGCAACGGTTATGCTGAGCAATTGTATATTGCACAAGGCAACTTTATGGGCATGAACGGCAATTATGCCGCGGGTATGCTGGAAGGCATCGCCCATTATTATCCTGAAACGCTCGAATGGATGGGTTTTAAAGACCAGCGGAGTGAATACTCATGAAACACGGTTGTTTATGTATATTTGGCGAAGTACTGTTTGATCATTTTCCGGATGGCAAACGGGTACTCGGTGGTGCACCCTTTAATGTTGCCTGGCATCTGCAAGCCTTCTGCCAGGCACCCTGCTTTATCAGCCGGGTAGGCAATGATCCCGAGGGTGATACGGTGAAGCAGGCCATGCACGATTGGAATATGCGCACAGATAAGCTGCAGATTGATCCACAGCGGCCTACCGGAAGAGTCAATGTGAATTTTGTCAATGGTGAACCTGAGTATGACATATCCGAACAATGCGCCTACGATGCTATCGCTGTGGAACCCGATGGCTACGATTGCCACCTGCTGTATCATGGAAGTCTGGCGCTTCGCGAAAGCACATCTCTTCAGGCAATAGAGTCAATCAAATCGGCTAGGCCGGATATTGTTTTTATTGATGTTAACCTGCGCCCTCCCTGGTGGCATAAAACACAACTACTGGATATGCTGGACAGCGCAGACTGGGTCAAACTCAATACTGACGAATTGAATCTGCTTGATACATCTAACAAACAAGGCACGGAAAAAGGAAAACAATTTCTCAATAACCACAAGCTGAAAGGGCTACTGGTCACCCATGGATCGGCAGGTGCTGAGCTGATTACGGCCAATGGTGAACATTACACAATCAGGCCAACAGAAAACATTACTGTGGTCGATACAGTAGGTGCTGGAGATGCCTTTGCTTCGGTAATGATCCTGGGTCTTGCCAACAACTGGCCACTGGATATTACATTAGAACGAGCGCAGGATTTTGCATCTGGTTTGGTGACCCATCGTGGTGCTATAGTGAGCGAACCAGCATTCTATCTCGCGTTTATAGAAAGTTGGGGACTCGAAATCTAACGAAGCGACAATTGTATGTATGAACAAGTTTCACATTCACTACTAAATAAAATTCTTGATAAACTCAAGCCAGAGATTAGTGAGCAGGATTTGCGTCATTTCTATACCCGGCTGGGAGCAAATTTTTACGCCATCTATTCATTGTTTCATTTGTTGTATGGCTCACGCGAAGATTTCGAGCAACAGTTGGTACGACTGGTAGAGACCATGGCTACCCAGTACATCAGACGTGATTCTATTCTCAAGCAACTCGACCGCGAACGTGAAAATGATCATAACTGGTTTCTCAGTCAGGAATGGGTCGGCATGGCATTGTATAGCGATGGCTTCGCCGGCAACCTGCAGGGTCTTCGACAACGACTCAGTTACTTTCAGGAACTGGGTGTCAACATGATACACGTGATGCCCATTCTTGAATGCCCACAAGGGGCAAGTGATGGTGGTTACGCGGTCAGCAATTTCTGCAACGTGGATGAACGCGTTGGCACTTTGACCGATCTGCAGTCTTTGTCCAGCGACATGCGCCGTCGCAACATCCTGCTCACACTGGACGTTGTTGTAAACCATACATCAGATGAGCATGCCTGGGCAAAAATGGCCAGAGAAGGCGACAAAAAACATCAAGACTATTATTATATTTTCGATAACCGCGACATCCCTGACATGTTCGAGGAAACCATGCCAGAGATCTTTCCTGAGACATCACCTGGCAATTTTACCTACGACGAGGCTATGGAAAAGTGGGTAATGACGGTATTCAATCATTATCAATGGGATCTGAATTACAGTAATCCCGCGGTTTTCATTGAGATGTTGAACATTATCCTGTTCTGGGGCAACCAGGGTGCAGATATTGTGCGCCTGGATGCAGTCGCCTTTCTATGGAAGAAAATCGGTACCACCAGTCAGAATGAACGCGAAGCACATCTCATCCTGCAATTGATGAAAGACTGCTGCCAGGTGACTGCACCAGGGGTATTATTCATTGCCGAAGCCATTGTAGCACCTGTTGAGATAAGCAAATATTTCGGGGAGGACGCGGTCATCGCCAAGGAATGTGAAATTGCCTACAATGCTACCTTTATGGCGCTACTCTGGGATGCGGTGGCTACCAAGAACACCAACCTACTAGAGCAGGGTATACACAACCTGCCGGATAAACTAGACCGCGCCACCTGGCTTAACTACGTGCGCTGTCATGATGATATAGGGCTGGGATTCGATGACACTGACATCAATCTGGCCGGCTATAAACCATATGCACACAGGAAGTTCCTGGTTGATTTTTATACTGGCATTTATGATGCTTCGCCCGCCCGCGGCCAGCCTTTTGGACGTAATGAAAAAACTGGCGATGCACGCATATCCGGCTCACTGGCCTCGCTCGTGGGGCTTGAAACCGCACTTGAAAATCAAGACCCGGCTGCCATTCAGCAGAGCATCGATCTCATTCTGTTGATGCACAGCATGATCATGTCTTTCGGTGGCATCCCACTACTCTACTACGGTGATGAAATCGGCACGCTTAACAACTATACCTATCTGCAGGACGAGCACAAGAAACATGACAATCGCTGGATGCACCGGCCTGATATTGACTGGGATAAGGCTGAACTCCGTCATCAACACGGCAGTCCGGAACAACAGATATTCGATGGCCTGAAGAAGATGATTGCAGCTCGCAAAAATATTCCCGCATTTGCAGACTTTAATAACCGGGAACTACTGGAAACAGGTAATCCGCACCTGTTTGTATTCATACGCAGCAATCCTTTCCAACTGAATGATAATATACTGGTAATAGGAAACTTTGAGGGCACACCTCAATCACTGAACCTCAGTGACCTGAGTAATCGGGGCTGCTTTAAATATGGACAGCTACAGGACCTGTACACTGGCGAGTCACCGAATCTATTCAAGGATCAACTGGTAATACCACCGTATCGTTTTTATTGGTTAAGTGATCGAAAACTGTATTAGTTGTGCTTTTAGGCTTACCCTCAGCAGCAGTTGTCTAGGGTCGAGCCATGCAAACAGGAAGGCCCCGCCTTCCTATATCAAACACTCGAATCCCTTCTGTTTAACTTTGGCTGGTTTTACCTAGTACCTGGCAAATCGATCCTAGCTACTATTTTTTATGGCGGAGAGGGAGATAAAGGGATATTTGAGTATGGCACTTTTAGAACGGGATAGGCTCTGATAATCCGGGAGGTCGCTCTCGCACTTCCGTGTGCTACGCGACACCGGCCCTTCCTTGGGCAATGGTCGCTCTCGCACTTCCGTGTGCTACGCGACACCGGCCCTTCCTTGGGCAATGGTCGCTCTCGCACTTCCGTGTGCTGCGCGACACCGGCCCTTCCTTGGGCAATGGGATTCACTCACCCCTTCCTGGGGCTCACCCCTTCGGGGCAGCGCTATCGCGCTGTGAAAAATGCCTTCCATGGCATTTTTTCGAACCGGCTTAATATAACCGAGGGCTCTAATCCCTCCCTGGTTAGTTTTCCTGTTCTTTTCCTAGCCACTAGCTACTCGCAACTAGCTACTATTTTTAATGGCGGAAAGAAATATAAAAGGATATTTGAGTATGACACTTTTATAACAGGATAGGCTCTGAGACTCCGGGAGGGATTCACTCGTCCCCTCCTGGGACTCGCCCCTTCGGGGCAGCGCTATCGCGCTGTGCAAAATGCCTTCCGTGGCATTTTGTCGAACCGGCTTAATATAACCGAGGGTTCTAATCCCTCCCCTAGTTCTTAGATAGGATTTTACTCGCAACTAGCTACTAGTCCCTAGCTACTACTTATGTGGCGGAGAGGGAGGGATTCGAACCCTCGGTACGAGTTAACGTACACACACTTTCCAGGCGTGCTCCTTAAGCCGCTCAGACACCTCTCCAGGTATTTTACTCAATCACTTCAAAATACAATCATATTACTTTGGGAACGGAGCACGCCACGTGCTCGTTACTCCGGGCTGTCCATGCCCTCCGCCCCTACGGGGTCGACCGCAGGTCGCTCAAAATCGTTCCTGACGATTTTGTAAGCCGCTCAGACACCTCTCCAGAATTTTGAACGCGCAAGCGTACCGCAGATACAGGCTGGATGCAATTTTTAGCGGGGATTTACATCCTATGAGCGCTTTATTTCCGACCGAAATCAATCGCCTTTGATACGATCATGCAGAGTTCCTTGAATTCATCATAACTCTTCGGGTCAAGATGAGAATCGGCCAGATGCCGGTCGGCATAGAAAATTCCCAGGGGTTTCCCCTTTGCAAATACGGACATTGTGTAGAATTCTGTCGTATTGATCAGTTCCTTGAATTTATCCGGGACCAACGGCCATATCCTGTCATGATTGTCTTCACTGACCCAGACACTACGTGGTTTTTGCAATAGTTGTGTAAACAGATCATTCCTGCTTAAATCCACATCCACTGCAAACTGACTGAAGCTCGGATCACTGTCTGCTCCATTGATAAGGCGACCTTCCAGTCTGTTCATGTCCTTGCTTAGGAGAGCAAAAACCACTCGATTTAGACCTAAGCCATCATGTAATCCGGCCATGGCGATTTCAACAATATCATTAACGCCTGCGGGTTCGGACAAAAATTTCTGCAATGAGGTTTTGGCCGCGTCGTACATATACTTTTGCGGCACCAAACAAAAGTGTTTACCATCCTCTTCATCACGTTTTTGACCATGCACTGTCGGCCATTCTGCCGAGGTCATGGGCAATAAGGCTGCCGAGGGTGAAACATCATAGAGGGCCGTTTCACGGGCGACCTCGATGGCATTTTTGTGCACGCGCTTGACCAGATCGTCGTAGGAAATGTCCAGTAGTTTTGACACGGCTTGCAGGCACTCGACCATGTCTTCGGTATACCAACCCGTCTCTGATAGATGCACCATCTGGTTGGCCAGTTTAACCGTCAACGCCCTGGGGTTATGCGCATCTTCGGCCTGCAGACACTCGGCTACCATCTCGGGTAAGCTCCAGAGTTCGGTCAGGCGTTGGCCCAACTGTTCCTGGCTGAACCCCAATACAACATACTGGGCCTCGTCATCCGGCACCTGTTTTTCCCATTTTAATTCGTGCACAGCCTGCATTTGTTCACTGGCATACAGCCACAGCGTCATGGCACCGATATCGCGCAGGAATGCGGCAACAAAAATCTCCTTCGGTGTCATATCACCGCGGATAACGGCCCAGTCATAGGCCTGATAGGCAACATGGTATGCACGGGCAACGATTTTCAGATAGCCTTTTTCTGCGGCATTCTGTCCCGGCGGATCAATGGTAGGGTAACCCTCTGTCATGGCGCGCATCGAATTCACGCCAATCATCATCGCCGCATTTTCCACCGTCGATACCCTGGCACCGAGTCCGCCACGCCTGCCTGCATTTGCCCGGCGCAGTATGGCAATGACCCCGCCCGGGTCGAACAGGATTTCCGAGCAAAAACGATCCACTGAGCGATTCGCATCTTCCTCGCTCATATGCTGCAAACTGCTACTGGTTTCAGCAAAAACCGGAAAAATCTCATTTTCCAGCTTATCTAGCCAGTCCTGCAATCCCATCGTTTGACTCAAATTTACATTACTCATGAACGTCGTTGGCCAAATTTCCCGAAAATAACTGTTTTATTGATGTGCATGTCGGCATTTTTCCTGAAAACTTGACCCATTGAGGCCTCTAAGCGGTCATTTAAGGGCCTGATATTACAGAAATAGTTGACGACCGCAAGCAAATCTATTTTAGGCATTTTTCTTAAAGTTGCTATCAATCTGGTCGATAAATGGGTCAGTTCACCGAGGATTAGTATTAAAGAGATAAGGATTACGCATGAATTTTATTTTTGGTTTTATTATTGTCTTTGGCAGTGTCGGGATCGGTTACGTATTTTCAAACGGGAACCTGATCGCACTGTGGCATCCCTTTGAGCTGGTTATCATCCTTGGTGCAGCCTTCGGTGCCTTTGTTATCGCTAATCCGATGAGCACTGTCAAGAAAAGTTTCGCAGGGGCCCTGTCCCTGTTGGGCGGCTCTAAGTATAACAAGCAAATCTATATGGACCTGTTGACCCTAATGTTCGGCATATTTCAAAAGGCAAGAAAAGAAGGACTAATGTCGATCGAAGATGATATCGAAGACCCAGAGAACAGCCCCCTGTTCAGTGAGTATCCGAAGGTCATCAAGGACCACCATGTACGCGATTTCATAACTGACTATCTGCGCATCATCGTCGGCGGCAACATGAATCCGTTTGAACTGGAAAATCTGATGGATGTTGAACTGGACAACCATCACCATGAGGCTGAAGCTGTTCCAACCGCGATAACCCGGGTATCCGATGGCCTACCCGGCTTTGGTATCGTTGCCGCGGTATTGGGTATCGTTATCACCATGGGATCTCTCGGCGGCCCGGCCGAAGAAATCGGCGCCAAAGTCGGTGCCGCCCTGGTCGGTACCTTCCTCGGTATCCTGTTTGCATACGGTCTGGTTGGCCCGATGGCGAATTCACTGGAGACACGCAATGCCGAAGAAGCCAGTTTTTATCAGGTCATGAAGGTTTGCTTAATGGCGAATGTAAATGGTTACAGCCCCCAGATCTGTATCGAATTTGGTCGCAAGGCCATGCCATCAGCATATCGACCCAGTTTTGCCGACATGGAAACGCATTTAAAAGAAAATAAGTAACGACCGCTGACCGATTGAAGCAGACATGGAAGATAAAAAACAACCGATAGTCGTCAAAAAGATTATACAGGGCCATGGTCATCATGGCGGCTCCTGGAAAGTCGCCTTTGCCGATTTCGCCACGGCGATGATGGCCTTCTTCATGGTGCTATGGTTGGTCGGACAAACGGATGCACAAAAACGCGGTGGTATCGCCGAATACTTCCAGAACCCCAGTATGGTACCTGGACACAGCGAAGCGCCGACCGGATCACTCGGTCCGGGCGGTGCCGGTATGAGCCTGATATCTTTCGGTACTTCCATCGAAGTGCAAAAGGCCGATGAAACCAAGGTAGATAAAATCAGGGATGGTGGCATGTCCTATGTTTCCGTTGACAAGCTCAAGGAACAACGACGACTGGAAGCATTGCTGGAAAAACTACGCGAGGAAATCAGTGATAGTCCGGCATTACAAGGCTCCAAAGATCAGATGTTAATGGAAATCACCGACGATGGTTTACGTATTCAGGTCATCGACAAGCAAGACCGCCCTATGTTTGAAAGCGGCAGCGCCATACTGAAACCCTACACCCGGGAAATCCTGTATCAATTGGCCAAAACCATTAATGCCGTACCCAACAAAATAACCATTAGTGGCCATACTGACATCAGCGCTATGTCCAAGCGTAACGGAATGTATACGAACTGGGAACTCTCTAGTGATCGTGCCAATTCAGCCCGTCGTGCACTGCTGCAAGGTGGCCTCAATCCCGACAAGGTCGGACGCATCACAGGATTAGCTTCTACTTCCCTGCTGGATATTGAGAATCCATATAGCCCCGCTAATCGCAGGATATCCATTCTGATCATGAAGCGTAAGATCTCGGACATGATCAAAAAGGACGAAGCGATCAAGGCCATCCCGAAGGAATTAATGCAGCAGAGTCACGACCTGGAGCAACTCAAGAATGGTGGCTTTGGCTCCTTGTCCAGTGACGAACTGGAATTAATGGACAATGAAACTTCCGATGCAGTACTGACCGACAATGATTCTGGCTTGGGAGCCGGTCTTGAATTACATGGCATTTCCAAGAAAGCTAAGAAAACAACGGCCGGCAGCAACAAGAACAAAGTTGATAACCCGGCGACAGACTCATTTCTGCAGGAACAAAGATTTTCAGATTCCACTGCTGACACAAACGAGACTGAGGTTATTGTACGTAAAAAGGGCACCGCGAAATCATTTATCACCCTGCCGCCAATCATAGACCCATCGTTATTGCCGCCAAGAGATCAGTAATAACACCCTGAGCGTAGACAGCGCTCACTATAGTAAAAAACTATTATCTGATATTATTCAAGGATAGTCTGATACAGGTATCCATTTTAGCGCATGTCTTCCGCCAGCCAACATCAATTAGCCATCTGGCATATCCCTACCGTCATAGATGATGCCGTAGTACAGCGCCTCTATACATTACTATCGACAGCAGAACAGCATCGTGCCGACAGAGCGCATTCTGAACAACAAAAAAATACCTATATTACCTCGCATGCTGCCATGCGACTGATACTCGCTGAGAAACTGCAATTAGCACCATCTTCGATAACCTATATTAATAATAAACACGGCAAGCCTCGATTAGACAATGACAAACAATTGTTCTTCAATCTCAGTCATACCGACAACTATGCCTTATTGGCCTTATCGCCAACCTCCAGGCTGGGTGTTGATATTGAGACTGTAAAACCTGCGCGTAATGTTCTTGCTATCGCCAGACGATTTTTTAGCGACGATGAATACACATGGCTTAGCCGTACCGAACCGGCACAACAACATGCATTTTTTTATCAATTGTGGTGTCACAAGGAAGCTTGCCTCAAGGCCGGCGGCCTCGGCTTGCAGGCAGGATTATCATCTTTCAGCTTCAGCGCAAAAGACCTGCAACAAGAAACAGTCATTACGGATAGTCTGCTCAAACAATGGTGGGTAAAGGTCATCGATGTACCGCAACGCTACCGCGCCGCGATTGCCATGGATCAAGCAAATATTATTACTGCTACTCATCACTGGCAATATCGCGATGATATTGAATCAGTCTCACAATCCTGAAGCCTTAGTCATCAACCCTGATCCAGCAACTCCCACTTTGCATAAGCACGCGATAAGTCTTCCTCTAATACGGCAAATTCATCCAGCGTAGCTTTAATCACAGGCTGGTCCTGCTGGTAAAATTCAGGTTGATTGATTGCCTGCTGCAAACGATCCTTTTCCGATTCCAGCGCCTCTATTTTTTCCGGTAACTGCTCCAGTTCCAGCTGATCTTTGTAACTCAGTTTCTTTTTCGCCGCAGTAGAATCTTTTTTCCCTACTGCAGCAGGCGTTGTCTGGGACTTATTATTGCTCTCCTGTGAACAAGCCTTTGCCTGCCGCAACCAGTCTTCATAACCACCCACATATTCCTGCACATGGCCGTTACCTTCAAATACCAGTGTTGACGTCACAACATTATCGAGGAAAGTTCGGTCATGGCTGACGAGCAGCAAGGTACCATCAAATTCCAATAGTAACTCTTCAAGCAATTCCAACGTATCCACATCGAGATCATTGGTTGGCTCATCCAGCACCAGCAGATTGGCCGGCTGCATAAAGGTCTTTGCCAGCATCAGGCGATTGCGCTCGCCACCGGACAAGGCCTTGACCGGTGTATTGACTTTTTCGGCCGGAAACAGAAAATCCTTCAGGTAGCTAATGACATGTCGCGATTGCCCTCTGACCGTAACAAAATCCTGCCCATCATTTAGATTATCTTTAACTGACTTTTCCAGTGCCAATTGATCGCGCTGTTGATCATAATAAGCTACCTGCAATTTAGTCCCCAGCACCACTTCACCCTGCTGCGCCTCAAGTTGACCCAGGATCAATTTCAATAAGGTACTTTTTCCAGATCCATTTGCACCAATAACACCGATGCGGTCACCTCGCATAACACGCGTGGACAGATCCTTGATAATGCTTTTGCCATCATACTCAAATGAAACATGGCGTAGATCGGCAACAATCTTACCGGCCTGCCCTGCTGATTCCAGTTTCATATTGACATTACTCTGCTGCTCACGCCGCTGTGAACGTGATTTACGCATTGCTTCTAAGGCACGCACTCGACCCTCATTGCGGGTACGACGTGCCTTGATGCCCTTGCGTATCCATTGCTCCTCCTGAGCCAATTTTTTGTCAAAATGCTTATTGGCTGTCTCTTCAGCGGCCAGCTCCTGTTCTTTACGCTTATAATAATTATCGAGATTGCCTGGATATGACCTCAGAATACCGCGATCTAGCTCAATGATCCGGGTTGCCAGGTGGCGCAAAAATGTACGGTCATGGGTGATGAATATGAGGGTGCCAGGATAGCCAATCAGGAAATCCTCCAGCCAGGTAATAGAACTGATATCCAGGTGGTTGGTCGGCTCATCCAATAACAATAGATCCGGCTCGGTAACCAATGCCTGCGCCAGAATCACCCTGCGGCGCATACCTCCGGACAATTCACTCAGTTTTTTATCCGCATCCAGGTCCAGCTTCGATATCACCGTCTCGACCTTCTGGGTTAAGCCCCAACCCTCTTCTGCATCGAGACGTTGTTGCAGTACAACCATTTCAGTCATTAGCGCATCGGTATGTTGAATAGAGACCTCGTGGGCGACTTCATGATAGCGCTTGATTAGGTCTCCCAGCTCTCCCAGGCCCTTGGCGACGACCTCAAACACGCTTAGCATTTCGTCCGCCGGCACATCTTGTTCAAGATAGGCCACACGCGTACCAGAACGTAACCAGATCTCACCTTCATCGGCTTGTTGTTTACCGCAGATCACCTTGAGCAAGGATGATTTTCCAGCACCATTCCTGCCGATCAAGCAGACGCGTTCACCGTTTGTGACCTGACAATCAACCTGGTCGAGTAAGGGATGGTGGCCATAGGCAAGACTGACTTTGTCCAGTTTGAGTATATTCATAAATTGAGTGACGACCTTAATCATGCAAACGCCATGTCCTGATAAGTTGCAGCAATTTTAGTGCTGCAAGCTCTTATTCAGGGCCAGGATGGAGGCGCTATCTTACACGATTTGCGCCCGGAATATGGACAAATACAGTAACCACAAGAACCTATAGCTGAACTCGTCCAGGCTCAGCTGCAAACACACGAAACCGGCCAGGTATTCAGAAACTAGCTGACAGCTGCGGCCGCAGACACGGTCAGATGTGCAATTCACTGCCAATAAAAAACAATATTTTACTTGAATCTGGTTTAGTTATGATGTATATCTTATTGATAAATATAATAAAGAGCGGTCAGTTTTAAACCCAATCTAAACAGACGGGTTTAAGTGTAGCTGTTTGACCCCGATATAATGAAATGTAGATAGATTACGAGGCCTTTTTGCGCACACTCACTTTCACATTGTTACTCCTTTATATGTCTGCCTGCAGCAACGAACAGGCCATGAGCGTGTTAGAGCAAATTCGCAACGAAGGCGAACTTGTCGTGATCACCCGTAATAGTCCCACCACTTATTACCAGGGTCCGGATGGCAGCATGGGGTTGGAATATGAGCTCGCTAACCGCTTTGCCAAATACCTCGGAGTCAAGCTGAAGCTCATTATTCCTGACAGCCTCGAAGACATCCTGCCAATGATCGTTCGCCGCGAGGCACACCTGGCTGCGGCGGGTCTAACGGTTACCACGGACAGAAGCAAAATCGTGCGCTTTGGGCCCGCTTATCAGGAAATTACCGAACATCTCGTTTATCGCAGCGGCAGCAAAAGACCTAAAGGACTGAAAGACATACACAATGGCCAACTTGAGGTCATGGCCGGTAGCAGCCATGTCGAGAGTTTACAGGAGCACGCGAAAACACACCCGCAATTAAACTGGAAAGAAAACCGCAACCTGAGCGCCAATGAATTACTCAACCTCGTCAATGAACAAGTGATCGATTACACCATTGCCGATTCCAATGACCTGACCCTGTTTAAACGCTATCATAAGGAAGTGCATGCAGCTTTTGCTATCAGTGAGCCACAGTCACTGGCATGGGCCATGCCCTACAATACCGATAACTCACTACAAGCTGAGGCGAAAAATTTCTTTCGAAAATTACGCAGCAGCGGTGAGCTTGAACAATTAATTGAACGTTATTATGGTCATGCAGATCAACTGGGTTTTGTCGGTACACGACTTTATCTACGCCACATAAAAACGCGACTACAGGATTTTCAGAATTCTTTTGAGAAAGCGGAAAAGGCCTATAATATCGACTGGCGTCTATTGGCAGCGATTGGTTATCAGGAGTCGCACTGGCGACCTAAGGCCAAGTCACCTACGGGTGTACGTGGCATCATGATGCTGACCCAGGTCACGGCCAGGCAACTTAACATCGACAATCGCCTCGATCCCGAACAAAGTATTGATGGCGGCGCCAGGTATCTGCGTCGCATACTCGATCGACTACCTAATAGTATTGGTGAACCTGACAAAACATGGCTGGCATTGGCCGCCTATAATGTCGGCTATTATCACCTCAAGGATGCGAGAAAAATCACTCAGCAATTAGGTAAGGACCCGGATAAATGGATCGATGTCAAAGAAAGCCTGCCATTACTGAGTCAGAAAAAATGGTATAAGAAAACGCAATACGGCTATGCCCGTGGTAATGAACCAGTCCATTATGTTGAAAACATCCGTATCTATTATGACTTGCTCACCTGGCACGATGACAAGGAGTTGGCACGCAGGAATACACCCCAATTATTATTCCCCGATGTGGATTCATCGGTTTTTTGAATAGCTGCTGAGACTGGTATTTTACTCAAACACGTTTTTGGAAACAGCGGCTCATCGAGAATACACGCTGCATTGGCAAACAACATAAGCAGACGTTTAAAACCAATATATTGTGCAACCCCTGTTACCTGTGATCGTCAAGAATGCTCGCTATATGAATAAATTCAGAGCGGCTTGTAAATATATAGCCCTACTATAATCTCTTTTACTGATGTTATTTTGCCCTCGCGAGATAAGTTGAACGGACATAATTTAGACTTTTGTGTGCCTCTTCAAAGTAGGAAGATGAAAGTCGAATCGCACTCATATAGAATACTTCTGCCTGGCTATAGTTACCCTCCAGCTGGCATATATAACCCATATTCAGATAAGCCTCCGGTTTTTTCATATGGCGTGTAAATGTATCAAGGGCTTTGTCATAGTGACCCTGACGTACATATAACATGCCGAGATTAGACAGTGTTTTCACATGCTTTGAGTCAAGTGCGATGGCCTTTTTAAAGTTGTGTTCAGCAGATGCCCAATTACCATAAAGATAATAAGAATAGCCCATATTGTTTAAAAGCATCGGATTATTGCTACGAATATACAGTGCTTCACGAAAATACGTAATGGCGTCTGCATGGTTATTATCAATATCAGAAATAATACCCATCGCATTAAGTGCGCGCCAACGTTTGTGATCAAAACGTATCGATTCTAATAAGTAAACTTTAGCTTCTTCGTAATTTCGCTTGTGTAGCAAGACAAGCCCCAGTTCTTCCAATGCACCTGAATGTGCGGGCTCTATTCGCAATATTTGCGCAAAGGTTTTTTTTGCAGTATCCAGATCACCTATCTGACGATGTATGGCACCCACCTTATACAGTATATCTACATTTTGAGCATCAAGTCTAAGTGCTTCCATGTAATTATAAATCGATTTCTTATAATCGCTGACACGCAACGCCTGGTCGCCCTGCGTAGTGAACTGCTGTACCTGCTTATGCTTTTCTGCTTCTGTTAATACTGTTTTTGTCGATTTTGACGACATCGCACAGCCATTTAATAACAAAACTGTCAGTAAAGAAATCAATAGAATGACGGGTTTGTATAGATTGATATTATTTGAATACTTCATGATTAAGCTTCCTGTAATTGCAAATCTACATGCAGTGGAGACATTTCCCCATGTAACTACAAACTAATACTTAAATATTAGAGTCCTCGAAGAACTTCCAATATTCCCAATATAGCTGGGCCAACAGCGACAACAAAAAATGCCGGAAACATGCACAATACCAGTGGAAATATCATTTTCGTGCCAATCAGTGCTGCTTTTTCTTCGGCGCGCTGCATACGCTTGTCGCGAAACTCTTCGGCATATATTCGCAGTGTATCGGCAACACTTGTACCGAAACGAAGACTTTGAGTAAGCAGAGAAACAAGCCCCCGAATATCCTTCAGTCCAGTACGACTTGACAGGTTTCTCAGAGCCTCTACTCTGTCTACACCAGCCCTTATTTGTGCATTCACCAGGGCCAGTTCTTCTGCAAGTGAAGGAGAGCTGACCATGAGTTCCTCCGAGACTCTTTCCAGGGCTGCATTGAGACCCAGACCTGCCTCAGTCGAAGCAACAAGTAAGTCCAATGCATCCGGGAATGAGTTCATTAATATTCGCTGACGACGTTCGACTTTTCGATTGAGGATAAAATTAGGGATGATTAAGCCTATAAAGCCAGTTATAAATGTAACTAATACAACCTGATACAAAGTCAGTTTTGGGTATAATGTTGCACCCAACAATGCAAGCGCCATCAAGGAAAGCGCCAACAGCGTTTTAATGACATAAAATGAAGCAAACGCGTTCTGTGAGCGAAAGCCTGCATGAATCAAATGTGTGCGTATCTTGGTAATTTCTTTTTCTTTCTTCGGTAGGACATATGCTGATATCGGTTCGACGATTGCAGCCATTTGATGCTCATTTGACTTACTATCATCACCATTATTAATCATGCGTAAACGACGCCTGATCGGATCAGTAGCATTAGTAACAAGAAACATGATCCCGAGAGCAAATAATGTTGCAGCACCGCCGAGTGACAAAGCTAAAAGCCAACGTGCCTGCTCCTGATTTGCTGCCAGATTATTGAAGAATTGAATTAAATATTCCATACAAGCCTACCTCATACATCTATTCTGATTAGCTTGCGAATCCAGAGTATTCCGACACTTATCATTACGAAGGCGGTAACGATAAGATCTCTACCCAATGGATCTTTGGTCAGCATGGGTAAGTAATCTGGATTAAGCAGCATGATAACGGCCGCAAGAACAAAAGGAACCAAGGTCAATATCCAGGCTGATAAGCGCCCTTCTGCAGAAAGTGTTCTAACTTTGCGTTGAAAACGAAAACGTGAACGTACTACTGCAGAAATCTTATCCAGTATTTCTGCCATATTGCCGCCGGTTTCTCGTTGGATTAAAACAGCGGTTATGACAGTCATAAGGCTCATACTTGGAATGCGCTCAAGGAGACTTAAGAATCCTTGCTTGATACTAACACCGTAGTTTATATCTGAAAAAGTCCTTCCAAACTCATAAGCAATAGGGCTATCCATTTCTTCTGCCACAAGATTCAGTGTTTCTGTAAAGGGGTGGCCAGCTCGTAATGCACGACTCATTATATCCAATGCTTCCGGCAGTTGCTCCTCGAATCGAGACATCCGTTTGCTGCGCTCAATTCGGAGCTTTTGTAATGGTAGTATCCAGCATATACTCGCGGCAAATAATGCGATTATTGGATGCTTGCTAATAAAGTACATAGCAATAAATACAAAGATAGATGAAACAAGCATGATAAGTACAAAACGATAGGCAGGGATCGAATAACCTGCTTGCTCAATAAGTTGATTAAGACCACTCATTCCCGGAATGTTTTCCAGTTTACGGTCTAGCGGATTCATTTTATTAAGTCGACTCTGCCGTAACAGGTTAATCGACTCACGATCAAAACTTTCGGTAATCGCCTTTATCCGATTCCTGAGACGCCGAGTTGCCTTGCTCTCTGTGCCAATCGTAGGCACCATCACTGATGTTGCAAGCAAGAAAGCAGCAACAAAAACCATACCCAAAAAGATTAATACATCGGTGGACATAAGCGTACTACTCCGTATCTAGAGACCAGTATTTGGCCTGAACAACTTTAGATCGAGTTGAATGCCGCGTTGGCGTAAGTGCTCATTAAATTTCGGAACAACACCCGTAGACTCAAACTGGCCAATCACATTACCATCCTCATCAAGACCTCTTCGCTGATATTTAAAGATTTCAGACATGGTAATGACCTCACCCTCCATACCCTGTACCTCCTGGAGACTTACCATACGTCTTTTCCCATCCTCCATGCGTTCCAATTGAACAACAACATTAATTGCTGATGCAATTTGAGATCTAGTAGCATGAACGGGTAAATTCAAACCTGCCATCGTAACCATTGTCTCTACACGACTAAGTGCATCTCGCGGAGTATTCGCATGAATAGTCGTCAGTGAGCCATCATGGCCTGTGTTCATAGCCTGAAGCATATCAAGCGCTTCCGCTCCTCGTACCTCACCCACAACGATACGATCCGGGCGCATACGTAAACTATTACGTACAAGATCACGCTGTGTGACCTCACCTTTCTGCTCGACATTGGGTGGTCGTGTTTCCAGCCTTGCTACATGCGGTTGTTGTAATTGAAGCTCAGCCGAATCTTCTATAGTGACGATACGTTCGTTATGAGGTATAAAACCGGAGACAATATTAAGCAATGTCGTTTTACCACTGCCTGTACCACCTGATATAAGAACATTCAATCGTGATTTAACAATTCCATGTAATACTTCAGCGATACTTGGAGTTAAGCTTCCATTTTCAACAAGGCTGTCAACGCCTAAGCGTTCGACGGCAAAGCGTCGTATTGATAGTATCGGGCCATCGAGTGCTAATGGCGGTATTATCACATTAACACGTGAACCATCCTGGAGTCGCGCATCACACATCGGCGAAGATTCATCGATTCGTCTTCCTACAATTGAGACTATACGGTCAATAATATTCATCAAGTGTGAATTGCTTCTAAATTTAACATCTGTAGGCTCAAGTTTTCCGTACCGTTCAACGTACACCGAGTCATAGCCATTGACGAGGATATCAGCAACAGACGGATCCTCCATTAACGGTTCGAGTGGCCCTATCCCAAGAATCTCATTTTCCAGTTGTGTGGCAAGTTTTTGTCTTGCTGACGCAGTCAAAGGCGCGGAATCGTCATTTAATAACCCAAGCGCAGTATCACGTATATGCGCTCGGGCCTCTCGCTCTGGCAATGACGTTACCAATGACAAATCCAATACGTTAATTATTTTTTCATGTAACTTTAACAACCAGTCCTGTTCGCTTGGATTATTGGAAGAAGCAGCCAGTCGCTTGCTACCAATGCGCACTTCTGGCTGTTGCGAGTCCTGGCCCGCTTCATCAATATTCTTTCGCTTACTACCCGGCAATGTCATCATAATGATAGTCTCTATATTTTAATTAAAAAGGTATGAAACGGCCTTACGAAGAACACCATGACTCTCCATATTGTGATTGCCGGTTATTTGATACGCAATGCGGTTCAGTGAATCAGTGATTGCAGCAGACTTCGCTATTTCCCGTAGTGGCTGGCCGGAATTAATTGATTCTGAGACACGTTTATAATCATTTTGAATGGTAAACATATCATCATTTTTTATGGTTTGTTTTATATCGGAAAGTGTAATAGCGTTCTTTTCGTTGTATCGATTAATTATAATCTTAATCTGATTAGTCGGCATACCGATTTCATTTGTTAATATCTGCATTAGACGACGCGCATCACGTAGATGAGTCAGGCTTTGTTGAATTACAATAAACACTATGTCAGCATGCTCGATGATACAACTTGTCAGTGGATCGATCTGCCTTGGCAGATCAACAATAATATTCTGATATTGCTGTTTTGCAATATCCAGAATATATGCCATGTTTGCCTCTGGTATCTCCCATGGCATTCCCAAATTATCTGACATGGAGGACAAAACATGTAGCCCACTATGGTGTTTGGACATGAATCCCTCAAGTGCAATACCATCAAGCTCATCAGTCACATCCAATGCATCAAGCAATGTATACTCTGGGTTCAAGTCTAGATAGAGCGGTAAAGTACCGAATTGAAGGTCAAGATCAAATAATGCCGTTTTATGCTGCATGGCTGATGATAGAATATCTCCTACATTCGCAGTTATAAAAGACGCGCCCGAGCCACCCTTGGCGTTGATAATAGCTGTAACCTGGCCATTATGATTTGCATCATTCATATACGCCTCATTAGCCAGTGTATTGACTGACTCCAGCAACTCCTGAACAGGTAATGGATGAGTAAAGAAATCTCGTACACCTGCCTGCATTGCTGTACGCATAATTCGAGTATTATCCTCAGTGGAGACAGCAATAATAGCAGGTCTAGCGTGCGCAGGTCGTGAACTCACAGCGGCCAGCTCTTGCTGCCAATCTGAACCAAGTTCCATGATGAGTAAATCAGGTACTGCTGTTACACCTTTTAATGGATCGACCGTACCATTAACTAAATGATGTGTAACCAAATCAATATTTTGCTGTTCCTTTAATACGTTTTCAAAAGTAGACAGTGTGCTCATTGAACGACTGGATACCATTACGTTTGTTTTACTGTTTTGCTGTAAATTCATCATTTAGTCCACCACTAGATAGGTTTCGTTGTTATATATTTATAAAATCTAACATTAAGCTCCAAAACATTTCCTTTCTCCTGTGTCAGGAATATATCCAAGACTTTCCGCAGGATACGTAGTACTGAAAGACGGCACAGTAATCGTTCGTGTATATAGCGGTATTAATAAAGTATGTTGATAATTATTTATACCCACACGTACGAATTTTATATCTGCATAGTTAAGCGTTGTATTATTTGCGTCATCCAGATAGTCAATCTGTACATTTCCGGTTGTAAGTCCGTGCAAAATGGGGCTTGTAGGTCCACTTCCAGGAGATGCCAAGATCGTTATAGTAGGTACTGATGAATGACCTACTGGACATACTGCCGCGACACGTGCACCCCTTCTTGTAGATTCCGTAATCGTATTCCAAACAAACAAAGCCCTGCCTATTTCTATTACGGCAAACAGCACTACAAAAAACAAAGTTCCAACAATGGCAAATTCTACTGTTGTTGTACCTTTTTGATAACACTTTCTCATAGGGCTCTCATGGTGGATGTAGTATTCAGCGTAAAATTGGTAGAGATACTTGATGTAGTCAACCCAAAGGTTGGAATAGACAAAAAAATCGAGTTATAGGTATAACTCGTATTGACTTGAATATGGTTAGCATCGATGGAGGAAACAGACACATCATCGATATCTAAACCAATTAATAAAGGATCACCTGCTCCTGCTGTATTGGCATATACTACAAGGTTTTTGATTTGCAAAACTTTACTATCACCTAATTGTATCAATCCAGTTGTTCCATTTGTTGCTATATCTGCGAGGTGACGCACAGCCCCCTGTGTTGCTTTAGTCAATGTATTATATTGATAAAATACACGCCCTAATTCTGCAGCACTGACCATTAACAACAACAGTATGGGCAATGTAACTGCCATTTCAATTGTGGCTAAGCCGTTATACTTGTTATTTAATGTATACATATTGGCCACTCATGAGTCTATTCGGTCAGGATCTTTATACAAAATAATCTTATAAAGAACTGGACCAGTTCCTGGCCCTGGTGGATCTTCACCAAATCCTCCAGAAGCCTCACATGAATCGATAAGTTGCCCGTAAATTGTTTGTGTATTACCCGAGTGGGAAGTAGGCCTGGTCATAAAGAAACAGCCAAGACCTAGCACTGGGACATCGCCACGTCCGTTAACAGTCGTGCTACAATCACCAAATACAATAGCGAGTATGCGCCTTTTACGTACTCCAAGACCCCCTTCAGATATCGGCGTGTAGTCGTGTGGTCCGTTTTCAAGTCGATCAAGGTAATCGTCGTACCAAAATCCATCACTGTTAAATGTCACAACATCAGGCGGGTATTCACTTATTGACACTGGGCCCTGATACATACCAAACCTGGTGTTAAATCCTTGGGCCGTCGGTCCTACTGTATTACCGGGCTCTGTGGTTACTGTTTCGTCATTTCGAATGCATCCGGAATATTCACCAGCAAGATTTCCACGTACACATGACCCACCTGGCCCACAGTCAAGCTGGATTAACTGGAAATTACCTGGCCCTATTTCCCAGTTCTTACTGTTACTTGAATTAGTTTTAAGAACCAGTTCATCTTCTGTATTGACGTCGTAGCCGTAACAACTTCCATCTGAACAATCTGTATCGCCCGGGCTACCGCAAACGAGTAGAGGCGCAATATCACAGACTTCTCCATCTTCTCCAGTACCAAGAGGAGGACTCGGTCCCGCAACAGCAGACCCTGTTACCGTCTGATTTGCAGCAATTGCAGGTAGTATATGAACAAACCAGTACTCCATTTGAAAATTATCAATCCGTGCACGTACATAGCGTGCCTGTGGCTCGATTGCACCAGGCGTAAAGGGGACTAGAGTTTGTGAATACTCGAATGTTAACTCCGGATTTGCATCAGCCATTTCACCAACAAGATGCTGTGAAAATGTGTCTGATCCTGCCATGCTGGCAGTAGCAACAGTACTGCCTTCGTTTAAAATACGAGCAGCGCTTAGCGCAGCAGAATCGAGAGCATTTTGTAACCTGCTTTTGTTAAGATAGGCATGCGACATATCAATCGCAAGCCCGGCTATACCTATGATTGCGACAAGACCTATCGCTACAACAACGATAACAGAACCCCGTTGTGATGTTGCTATTGACGGCTGCTTATTCATTTCGTATATAGATATCTATTTACCGACATTAATAACTATTGGTTTTTCAATGTTCTCTGGTTTACTTGTTGCGGCGCGATATGACTCTATGACAGCACTTGCTTTCTCACCATCTAATTCTGTTGGTGGCTCGGATGATGGGTTGCGAATTGCCGCTGGATTATAGGTTTGCGATTCAACCATATGCCTGACTGAATTGCCGAAGTCTTTTTCTACACGAACAGGATCAGTAGATGAACACCCTGCCAGTATGATAAATATGGGTAGTGCATTAAGTGTTATTTTACTAATTTTCATTGCGCGTACTCCTTATAAGTCGTGGCCATAATTCTGCGCTTGCTTGGGTGAATCAATACTGCTGTTGGGTCTCATTTTTTTGACTCTCGATTCACTACCTTCCATTTTTCCTAACAAATAAAATTCTGTATCATTTGGCGGGATAAAACTGTCAGTCGGTAATTTAATATCTTCCTTGGCAATTGGACGCGCGAGCTTGGGTGTTACAAATATTACAAGCTCAGTCTGACCAGAGATATATTGCTGACTGCGAAATAACGTGCCCAAAATCGGAACATCACCAATACCAGGGAGTTTATCCAGGACTTCGCGCACACTGTCATTGATCAGACCGGAAATACCAATAGTCTGACCGTCCCCTAATTCGATCGATGTTGCTGTGCTACGCATCGTAAGTGATGGAATGATGAAAGTACTGGCAGTATTAGTCACACCCAGCACTACTTGATTATCACTATTTAATTCACTGACAGACACATTCATTTTTAGATTGATTCGGCCACTATCAAGTACCACCGGGATAAATTTCACGCCAACACCAAACTCCTTAAATTCAATGGTGATACGATTATCACCTTGTGGGACCGGTATTGGGAATTCGCCACCCGACAGAAATTTTGCCTCTTGTCCTGTTAGTGCAGTTAAGACAGGCTCTGCGAGTATTTTTGCCAGACCTTTTTGACGCGAAACCTCAATGGCCGCCTGAAGATACCATTCACTTGTCAGCCTGCTTAAAAATAAACCCTTATCATCTATTGAAGGCGTTGTTGGATCATATTTATCGATTACAGGACCAATCGGCGTACCCCCCCCTAATATTGGGATTTCACGTTGCACTGGATTACCTGCAGCATCTAACGTATCCAGCAAGGCATTAGGCCAGGTTGCTCCACCGCTCACGCCCCCGAACTGAGTTCCGCCACTTATATTAATAAAATTGAAATCAGTATCCAGTTCCTTCACGACTGTACGTGCTATCTCTGCAACCTTGATTTCCAGCATGACCTGCTGGGCACCACCAACCTGCATTAGATTGACAACACTGCCCTCTTTACATTCCTGACTACCTGTTGGTGATGACTTAGCCCCTTGTTGTATGATGACGGGATCTGATTTCCTGGAGCTGTCGCTAATGACAACATTAGAATCAGGTTGGATGCATTCCTGTAAGAAACTAAATGCCAGCTCTTCCGCTGCTTTCATCTTGATAACATTCTTCACTTGTCCGCTAAGCACAAGTCTCTCTTGTGCTGAATGGACCTTTATGTCTTCTCCAGGCAAAAGCTCATGCAGCTTATACTTCAGGGTTTCCAGATCGTGTGTGACTTCAACATCAAAAGAAGCAAGGATGTTACTTTTTTGATCCCATATAACAACATTAGTTGTGCCTAATGTCTTGCCAATAATATACAGCTGTCTACTTTTGAGGATAAGAATGTCTGCAATACCCGGGTTACCGACAGATATACGTCTTGCAGGGTGATCCAATCGAACTACCCTTGATTTATGCAGGGCAACTGCAAGATTTCCCTTGTCGATCGCATTGGTCAATGACATCACCTGTTGCGCGTGCGATGGGAGTGGCAAAAACATGAAAAATATAATTGTTAAGACTAATAGTCTATATGTATATTTCTGATAACAATTTATGCAATTTAGCGCTCTGTATCCAGATTTTGTGATTATCATTTTTTATATCTCCCAATAGGCACAACGATATTGTAACAAGCAACTATTTTTGCTGACTACAAGTCTATTCACAGTTTGACCTTAGAAACATTTACAGTCGTACCACGTATTACAGTTACTGAACTCCGTTTTGATTTACTCCGCTTTTTATATTTAATAGCCTTCTTAGGCGCCGAAACAGTACGCGTGAGTATTTCACTTTCATCCAATGGGTTGCGTAAAGCGAGCTGGACACTTCCTTCTTCAGTCGCCTTAACTAGCTTTTCTGCTTCCTTTGGGTCCATTTCCAAGGTAACTGCACGTACAACTACAGGCTTGTCTCGTTCTGTTGTAGCAGTTTGGTCAACAGCCAATACTTTAAGATTTTCGAGAATGATATCTGTGTATGCGCGTCTACTTTTATCTTTTCTTGATGCAAGCACATCGACACGATTGCCCGGGAGTAGAAATCCTGCGACACCGATAACATCGTTGACTCTGACAGTGATGGCACGTTTTCCTGGTGCCACCATTGCTGAAAGGGTGCTTCCGCTGGCTTCATCGACAATACGCTTATCAAGTAACAGCTCACCTTTTAGTACTTTTTGATTTGTGATTTTACCATTAACTTGCTCCAGATCAGAAAAAACACCTTTAGGAACAGAATTTTTCGGCCAATTAATGGTGGTAACATGAGCCAACTCGATTTTTTGGCCAAACGGAATATCAAGAGCAGCTACGACGACTGTTGCAGTATCTGCCTGATTATTTTCTGACGGAAGCAATCTGTTCTGTATCCAGCGATTGGCTGCCCATGTTGCTGCTACACCAAGAAATAACGCAACGATAAATAATGTAAATGTCTTTCCGGACCTTGTCATAATATATTCTCCACGTACGTCTATATATGCATATCAGGTGAAACTGTCTGTAAATCCGAATCAAGTGATATAAAGTAATTTGACCAGGCTTTTTCAAGCATGTCCTGTGTTATTGAGTTGTTATTTGACAGATAGCGAGCCTGATCCAGCGCCATTCCCAGCAGATCACGCGGGTGACAGGGCAGTAAAGACACTTCATGTTTTTTATGCAAGTGGTTTATTGCAAAATCCAGGAGGTCCGCATCATAATCGATTGACCGCTCTGCACAGACGCCTTTCCATATCTGTTTATACTCGACTGGTGAAACAGGACGGAAGTGAATTTTATGTCCTATGCGTCGTAGAAATGCGTCGTCCGCCAAATCTACTGGATTTAAATTTGTCGAAAATAGCAACACCATATCGAACGGTATTGGAAAACGTTTACCTGTACCTAGATTCAGATAATCAACTTTATTTTCCAAAGGTACGATCCATCGATTAAATAAATCTACAGGGTCAACTCGCTGCCTACCCAGGTCGTCAATCAAGTAAATCCCGTTAGTCGCTTTTAAATGCAATGGAGCCTGGTAGGTCTTTGTGTTTTCGCTATATTGTATCTCGAGCATATCAAGAGTGAGCTCTCCTCCCGACACTATGGCAGGTTTTTCACACAACAATAATCTAGGGTCAAAGCCCTGCTGCAACCTCATACCATCATCATTTAATTCGATAGGCTGATGCACAACCGGATCAAAAAGTTGAATAGTAGTTTCACCTATTGCAATTGCATGTGGAATTAATACTGGCCCGCTCAACAAACGTGCAAGACGCTGGCCAATATAGGTTTTACCAGTACCCGGTGGCCCGTACAAAAACACTGGACGCCCCGAGTGCATGGCAGGCCCCAGCTCATTCAGCAAATTTGAATCAATAATTACGTCTGAAAAGAAACTTTGCATTTTTTCTTTAGTAATTTCATGACCGTGTACTGTCTGTGCATTTACGATGCTTGCATAATGTTCAACAGTTATAGGCGCTGGACCCAGGTACCCGCTTTTAAGCAGTGCCGCACTTGCAAGCGCACGTCCCTTGTCAGTCAATGCATAGCGTAGCCCCACATTATGATCTGACATACCACGCACTTCTACATAATGACTGTTACGTAGATGACCTATTATTTCTTCTAATACGGGTCCTGACAGTGCAATTCGTGCGATAAGTGTTTGCAAGTCCTGTACACCACCATCATACAGGTGCTTGGCTACTATCTCCTCAAGATAGTTACGACTGAGTCCTGTCTCAATCATTTTCCGTGGCCGTGGTGCGAGCGCGACTACATCTGGCATTAGATGATCAGTAACGCTATATTTTTCTTGTTGTGATAAATATGTCATTCTGTCTATGAGCCTCTACCGCACATAATACTTATATGAATAAAGCAATTGTCGACCCAAATGCAATGGCAATTGCATACGGAAAGCGCTTCTTGAGCAGATGAGACGAACCACTCTGTAAATCCGGTCCGCCGAGCGCATCACTACTATTAGATTGTGCTATCTCTACCGTGTTATAAGATGGAGACCTGTTTTTTTGTGTCGTAAAATATACCAACACAGCTATTGCCAGAATTGCTCCCGTTATCAGCGTTAAACCGACAGCAAATACCGTTGTTGCTGGACCGAGAAAAGCACCAACAGCCCCCATCAATTTCACATCACCCGCTCCCATTCCACCAAAAACATAAAATGGCAGGAATAAACATATCCCTGTAACAACACCTGCTAATGACATCAATACGGTATCAGACCCTTGCACATACGCACTGGATGTCACGCCGAGTACGAGGATTAACAGCACTATCGAATTAGGTATTCTGTTTTCGCGTAAGTCACAGACCACTGCTACACCGAGCAGTATTATTAGACTTAGCTTGAAATATATTAATAGAGTCATAGCGTGTTATCGTAATTAAATTTGATTTTTGCAGCTTACTATTAGCAATAAAGGGAGAGACTGGATGTCTCTCCCTTGACGAATTGCTATGGACCTGTAGCTCCACTAAGCAGAGTATCGATCGCAGTTATAATACCGCCTACTGTTCCGCCTAGTGCCTGAAATGCTGTTATTACAGCAAGTCCTATCAGGCCGCCAGCAATAGCATATTCGACGGTTGTCAAACCTTCTTCATCCTGGATGAAGTCTTTTACATGTTGAAGTAACGTAGACATTTTAAATACCCTCCAAATGGGATTATTGAATTTAATAAATAGGCGAAATAAAACCTCGCTTCAATATTAATTTACGCAATTCATTTTATTATTGCTATGAGTCTGTTGCTGGAAGGTATAATTATTTTAGAATTGATTCACTGCAAGACATAAAACATTATGACGACATTGCATCGCCGCTATGCATGCTTTAGGTATGATATTTTACTTTATAAAACCTGATTGAGTATAAGTAAAGTAGACAAAAATACTGCACTATAATATTAATCATTACTTTCAAGACTGTTAGCATATCCAGTCTAGTCTGTGCTTTTATAGGTTATTGTAGGAAATATTTTTATGCATTAACCAGGCACCAATCTTGTGCATTATATTCACTTTATAACTCTCTTGGATGTTGAGCTTTATTTATATATGCAATAAAGAAACACCTTCTTCATTTACTATACGCGCCCCTGCCTGTCTTGGTCGCGCATGATCATTTTTAATATAACGCTTGTTATTGCAGTATTTTCGGTATTCAGATGGTGTCATTCCATGATAGCGTTTAAACACTCTGCTAAAGTACGAAAGATCGCGAAAACCTACGTCATAACACACACTTGTGATCGAAACATTATGATCATAAATCAACTCCTTAGCCTTTGTAATACGTCTTTCTAATAAATAATCAGAAAAAGTAACACCGCAGACCTGTTTAAATGAGCGACTAAAGTGAAATGGACTCATACCACAATGACTTGCTACTTCCTTGGCAATAATTTTTTTACTTAAATTGTTATTCAAATAAAATATCGCTTTTTCTATGGCATTTTTAGTCTTATCCCTGCCGTTCTCGCTACTGGTATCATTTTCACATCCCTGCACTAGTGATCTTGGTAACACTAACTTTCTATTTTCTCTATTAACGTTGACATCACCTAATGCTTCCACTTGCAATAATATGCTGGCTAGTGATTTGTCGTTAACAGGCTTGACAAAATAATCCCAGACGCGGGAACGCAAAGCCCATAACACAAGTGATTCGGAATGGTGCTCTGTTAGCATTAAAATCGGAATCGAAGGAAATTTCTGCTTTATACTACGAAGCAAACTAAGACCCTGAACAAACGGGCAGTCAAAATCAAAGCATATGATACCGGGTTTATTAAGCGATATAGTCTTTTCTACATCTTGTCCTGGAACTATATCAATTACATTTATAGATTTTTCGAGATTAGCAGGTAACTCCATCCTTGATGATGTACCTGTTAAGTTCATTCTAAGCAATACTTGCTTTTTCATATTATCCCCTAGGCGACATCTGCGCGACAAAATGATTTACCAACTATAAGGTCCTGTTTTTTTTATTATTATTTTTTATTTTATTCTGTGTGCGTTAAAGTTTTGTTTTCGATAATTAAACCTTACTTGCACTGTTTATAATTGATACAGGAGAAACATGTAATGGCGTTAGTACAATATTGCCTTTAGTTAGTATTTTATTATCATTTGTTAATTTATATTTATATAAACTTATTATTATTTTTTAATGTAAAATATTCTATATTGTTACAACCACCTGGATTCATTATAAATATCGTTACACTTCAGCTCATATTCCATACTAAATTCTTTTGCTGACCCTTAGCTACTCTCGAACATACGTTTACCTGAGTAATAAAACTATCAAAATGCAGATATTTAGAATCAAAATGAATTTATAGCAATGATGCAGAGCAGTAACTCGCTGAAGATAATGAGATTATTCGGGAAAAACTTAACTCTCTCTTCCGTAAGAGTTAAATCGTTAATACAAGAGTGAACATAAAGGGCTTTATGTTTTGGCTGTTCGAAATACCCTGGCGTTCACGCTTCGCCACGACAACGCTGCAAGAATAATTCCGCACGAAGATTCGCAGTTGAATTATCGATATCTGCATTGATATTTGCAAATTGCTTGTCAGAATTTGCCAGACACTCCTGGCTTTTGCTAACGACACTTTCATGGTAGCTTGATGGGTTAACCCCTGTATAGCGTTTGAATATACGTCCGAAATAAGTCAAGTCATGAAATCCAACATCATAACAAACTGCAGTTACAGTCATATCATCTTTACTGAGTAATTTAATGGCAAGTTTTATTCTGGTTTTAAGCAGATAATCTGAAAAAGTCATACCAGATATTGTCTTAAATTCTCTACTTAAATATGATGGGCTTATCCCACAATGTTCCGCAATCTTCTTTAAAGATATTTTTTTGCTGATATTGTTCTCGATATATATCATAGCCTTAGTGACCGCACGCCGGACGCTGGAACTACCTATGCTTTCAGATACACCTACCCTACCTATATATTGAACGGGTGACGTCGGACGTATTAATTTACGCGAATCAACTAACTCTTTTTCATTTTTAAATCTATTGAGTTTTTTTACGGATTTTATAAACTCTTCTGGATTTAATGGCTTGATAAAATAATCCCACACGCGTGCGCGTAATGCCCAAAGCACTAGTGCTTCTGAATGGTAGTCAGTCATCATCAATATAGGAATGGCAGGAAGCTTTTCTTTTATTTTACGTAACAAAAGTAGTTGTGATTCATCCGGGTAGTCGAAATCGAAACAAAGAATATCTGGATCAACATCGGCAATGTCTTCAAGTAAGGAAGGTGAGATTCTGGCACTATAAATCTCAAGGTATTTCTTTGCCAATTCCGGTGTCTCCAGAGGAGTATCCTCTCGAGTAAAACATATTCTTAATAGCCTAGATCGATTTATCATCTTGCATACCTGCCCAAGTCACAATAAAAACTATCCATAGTCATCGTTTCAAAAAGCGATAAGACGATAACGACTTATATCAATAATTTAACTATCATGTTAATTTTATTAAACACTAATATAATAAATATAAACACCCGTGTCTATACCTATCCCATCATTGAAACCTGGCATGATCAACTTAAATTTACTATAAATAATAAATACTTATATCTTATTTGTGACTTTTTGCTGTTTTTTGGTGCACATACACGAAATACATTATTATCCGCAGCTATGCATGTTCTTATAAGACGTGGCGATAAACGAAATATTGAAGACCAAAACAAGCGGGTCAAAGTCGAATATTGGTACAACTATGTGGAATTGGACAGGTGGGTATTGTCCATGGTGATACTGGCAGTCAGATCAGAAATGCATATATTGACCGATAAACAAAGGCAGGCCGCAGCAGGCAGCATGCTAATTTAATCGCTCGATCATTGCCGACATAGACCAATGCCAGGCAGACAAAGGTATAAAGAAGAAACCCTATTCAGGTCTCATGTGCGGAAACAGTAATACATCCCGAATAGAGGGTGAATCGGTAAACAGCATCACCAGGCGGTCGATACCGATACCTTCACCTGCCGTCGGTGGCATACCATGTTCCAGCGCACAGATATAATCAGCATCAAAATGCATGGCCTCTTCATCACCGGCATCTTTCTCTTCAACCTGCATGCGGAAACGTTCGGCCTGATCTTCGGCATCATTCAATTCAGAAAAGCCATTGGCCACTTCTCGCCCGCCGACAAAGAATTCGAAGCGGTCGGTGACAAACGGATCATCATCATTACGGCGCGCCAGTGGAGAAACCTCGGTCGGGTAGGCAGTAATAAAGGTTGGGTCCTTGAGACGGTGTTCAACGGTTTTTTCGAAGATCTCGATCTGCACCTTGCCCAGTCCATAGCTATCTTTTAAAGGTATATCCAGGCCCTTGGCCACGGCGCGAGCACTGTCCAGATCCTGTAACATGTCGGCGCTGATCGATTCATTAAAATGCAGAATCGATTCCACTACGGTCATGCGTGTAAACGGTTTGCCAAAATCATACTCATCGCCCTGGTAATGGATGGTACTTGAGCCAATCACATCTTCGGCAATACCACGTAACATTTGCTCGGTCAGGTTCATCAGGTCCCGGTAGTCAGCATAGGCCTCGTAGAATTCAATCATGGTGAACTCAGGGTTATGCCGGGTCGACAGTCCTTCATTGCGGAAGTTACGATTGATTTCGTAAACCCGTTCAAAGCCACCGACCACCAGGCGCTTCAGATACAGTTCCGGGGCAATACGTAGAAACAGGTCCATGTCCAGTGCATTATGAAACGTGGTAAAAGGCCGTGCCGTTGCACCGCCTGGAATGACCTGCATCATTGGCGTTTCCACTTCCATGAAACTTCTGTCATTGAGGAAATTACGGATATAGGTAATGATACGATTACGCGTATTGAATGTTTTACGGGTAACGTCATTCATGATCAGGTCGATATAACGTTGACGATAGCGCGCCTCGGTATCGGTCAGGCCCTTGAATTTTTCCGGCAATGGCCGCAGCGCCTTGGTCAGCAGGCGGATACTATCCACCTTGACTGATAGCTCGCCCTTGTTGGTCTTCATCAGCACACCTTCACCACCGATGATATCGCCGATATCCCATTTCTTGAACTGCTGGTTATAGACACCTTCGGGCAGGTCATCACGCACTACATAAAATTGAATACGACCGGACATGTCCTGAATAGTGGCAAAACTGGCCTTGCCCATGACGCGCTTTAACATCATGCGCCCAGCAATAGTGACACGAATATTCAATTCCTCCAGCTCTTCCTTGCTCTTGTCGGCATACTCGGCATGTAATTCACCGGCGACGACATTACGCCTGAAATCGTTGGGAAAGGCATTACCCTGTTCACGAATACCCGCTAGTTTAGCGCGGCGCTCTGCAATCAGTTTATTTTCATCCTGTTGCGTCTGTTGTTCAGTGTTCTTGTCTTCGCTCATGTTCTCAATCTTTGCTACTTGTTGTTATATTCCACTCTTCAAACTCGCCTCGATAAATGCATCGAGATCACCATCCAGTACGGCCTGGGTATTGCCGGTTTCCACACTGGTGCGCAG
>CAMYJO010000007.1 GCA_947258755.1 uncultured Gammaproteobacteria bacterium | reverse complement strand
GGCTGGGTAGACTCGTACTCGGTTACGAAAAGGATAAAGTGAAAATTTTTGGTGCTACGCTGTTTTAAAACAGCATCAGCTAAAGCAGGTTTTATTAGCCATGTCAGATACAATTGAAGACGAAAAATTCGTTGAGCTAAATTATAAAGTCGTCGATGACAAAACCGGTGATGTCCTCGTTACGGTTGACTATCCATTAGGTTATGTTCATGGCGTCAATGATGTGATGTCCGAAGAAGTGACCAAACATCTTTATGGTAAAAAAGTCGGTGATATCATCGAAGTGCCGATTGATACGACACTGTTATACGGTGAAAGAGACGAATCGCTGGTGTTTACTGATCGTATCGAAAATGTCCCTGAGGAATTTCACGAAATTGGCATGACCATCACCATGGAAAACGAGAAGGGTGAGCCCAGAAGCTTTATCGTCACTCGTATCGATGACGAGACGTTAACCGTCGATGGCAACAACCCACTTTGTGGCCGAGAAGTCACTTTCGTGTTGGAGGTGTTGTCTATACGTGATGCCACCGATGAAGAAATCGATCTTGGTGGCGCGGTTGATGCGGATCCTGATATTAATGAAATTCTTGACCGGGCAGAATGAAATACTCAAATAATTACATTTTATATCCTGTAAACAGGATATTAGAGCGTGCGATTGCTGCCTCATTAGGGTTATTGAGCGAAGAGCTTGTCGAGGCCTCCAGTCCGGACAGTAGTGTGACCGTTGCGGATATTTTTCTCCACACACGGGGTAACTATGAGCAGCGTAGTTTCAGTTCCAATATTCTTGAGCCTTTACGCGAGGCACTAGAGGCATTGCTGACAGATGAATATCGTCAACAGGAGCCATCAGCCTGGGCCGAGACTCAGGATCGTCTTGGAAATATCATTGCGGCACTTGCACAGCAGCAAAGAGATGTGGAATTGTATGAAAAGGCCATTCAGTGTTTTAGCAATGCGCTAGAAGAGTTTAGCCAGGATAAGTCCCCCCTCGAATGGGCTGCCACGCAATCTAATTTAGGCACGGCACTACAGGCTTTGGGTAGACAGGAGTCTGACTCAAAATTACTGAGCAAATCCATTGATGCTTATACCGCTGCTTTATTGGAATACTCTCGAAAAGAAACACCGGAAGAATGGGCATTAGCGATGCATCAACTGGGTGCTACTTTCCATACGTATGGCAGGTTTCTTAAAGGTAATCGAACTTTTCAAAAGTCTGTTGTCGCCTATAAAAATGCACTTGCAGAACTCGATGCGGATAATTACGCTTTCGAGTTAACCGCTACACATAATAACCGTGCTGCCGTATTACATCATCTCGGTGAGTCAGAAGAAAACCCGGATCGCCTGGAAGAGGCAATCAGGTCTTATGAGACGGCATTGACAGTTTGCATGGAGCAGCAGTTGCCCTTCCATTTGGCGGTCATCATTCGCGTGAATAAGGCGACAGCACAAAATGTACAGGCGGAATTAACAAACGATACGGTGCTTGCAGATGAGGTCGCCGATGAGTTTGAATTAATTATTGAATGTTTTCCGCATGCTCTCCAGCCGCTCTGTTTAAAACATTGTGAGGAGCAGCTGAAAAAGGCGCAGTCACAGGTAAAAGCTTAGCGGCGGCTGAAATTAAATTCGCTCAGAAAGTTTGTAGTCCACGTTAATAAATGCACCAATCTCAGAGCAAAATTTGATCACTCGTGCGCCGAAACCGACATCTGGAGTATTTTCATCCTTATCAATAGACAAGGTTAACTCTACGCCGATCCTTGGGGATAAGTTATGGCTTTTACAGATTTCGATAATTTTGTCCTTAGCGGGTTCAATTTTTTTAAGAATTTCATCATCGATGAGTTTGTAAATATCCAGATCTTGAGATTCAGAAGTTATTGTTTCTGTTGATAATTCCCAAGAGCTGATGACGGGCTTGTCGAGATTGCTGCTTGCACCTGCATCATTGGTTGAGGTGGGCTCCAGCCCGAGCAGGCTTGTGATGTTATCGGGATTGAAATGGTAGCCAACAAGTGCAAAGTATGCCCGTGCTTTATTAGGTGTCAAGATAGTTTCCTCGTCTAAAAGTAGCCAATAAGATACCGGATTATAACGTATAGGCTGAATAGATGTGGTGCCCTAATTGAATATCACGGGCTAAAGCTGTCGATTCCTTTATGGAAGCCAGCCTTAGTAAATATATGAATACCAGACTAAAAAAAACTTATCGAAACACCCTATTATGTTTCTGCTTCAAAAGGTGTAAAATTGCAACAATATCGAGGGATGTTTCAGGTGTATTTGTTGCAGTATCTGGCAAAGTACCTCTGAATTATTTAACTAATAAGGCATTTAGACGAAGGGTATTGAAGTTTGTCGCCTGAAGCAAAAACAGAAAAAAAGCGAGACCCTAATAACCCATGCCTGTTTTGTACAGACGCAAAAGGGGTGTCTCTGAAGAACAAACTAGCGTATAGCGCTCGTGATACCTACGCGGTGAGCCCGGGTCATACGGTGGTCATCCCGTATCGTCATGTTGCTAGCTTTTTCGATCTGACGCCCGAAGAGGTCCACGCCTGCATGGATCTAATCACCGAGGAGCGCAAGTTACTGGATGAAGAATTCAAGCCTGATGGCTATAATATCGGCGTAAACATTGGGCCGGCGGCTGGACAGAGTATTTTCCATGTCCATATTCACATTATTCCTCGTTACAAGGGTGATGTGGAGAATCCCCAGGGCGGGGTACGGCATGTGATTCCAAAGAAGGGACATTACACGCGCTAGATAGTATAATTTAGTCAGTATTAGTGGGAGGGGCTGACATACCTGTTGAAATTCCTCCCCGTTTCAACCATTAAGGAGTTATGATTATGAGCGATAAACCATTTACTAGACCTAAGGTTCCCGAAGGCAAAACTGATTATGTAACAACTACACAGAAAGAAATTGTGCCTGGACAGTTTCATGTTGGCTATACTACTGAATGGATATCTTTCCAAAAAGAAGTGCCCTACAGCACACCTAAGAAGCCTTAACGGAAGCTCTAATCCAATCAGCTGCGCGTACCTGCAAGGTCGCGCGGCTGTCCCACTATCATTGGGGTCAGATCACAATTGTTTCTAATATTAGAGAAATTGTGCTCTGACCCGAATGGCTTTTACTTAAGTCGAAATATTGCTCATTGCGAGGGTCATGGCATTTTTGTCTTAAGTAAGTGCCATTTAGCTCAGACCCCATATTCCTGATTTACTCATCAAGTTATCTTCCGCTACCGACAATATATTTTTTCCCATCATTACCATGAGCCAATTCAAAATAACTAATTTTGAGGATCGCTTTTTGAGTTTTCGGATTAAAATAATGGTATTTAATCCATCCACTGCCATCTTTTCGCGCCTTTTTGAGCATCTCTTCACGGAACATTTTACCCTTTACGTCTGGCTTGCCTTTAAGGTTTTTGCCCATCATATGCGGCATGATGGCATGCGCCGCTACCGTTAGATCAGTATCGAGAACGAACACATACAGAGAGGGGTTATGTTCATTCTTATAGGGATGGTCACCGAAAAGGATGCTTTCGAATGTCTCTTCCGCATTTTTCTCTATGTCTGCTCTGGTTTCTTTAACCAAAGCGATAACTTCTTCATTCGTTTGTGCGGATGCAAAGTTGACAGATGAAATCAGTAGAAAAAGAATGGCATAAAAGTTCGGTAAGTTCTTCATGATACACCTATAAAAACTATCTAATATATTCAAAAAGTGTAGTTGATAGCAGTGTATCATCGGGTAGGAAGCGATTCAAAATGGCATCAGAACGGGGGCGAACCAGGCTAGCTTACTCAAGGTATTTGCAATTAATGCTTTAATACTTAATTAAAGGGGCAGAGAACAATATTCTTTTATATAAAAAATAATTGTCCACTGACCACATTTTTTGCCGTTTTTTTTTAAGTTTGATTAATATTGAGGGCGTCCTGGTTAGCTGATATAGGGCAGAAGCAGCAGAGCCACTATGCAGATTGTGCTCACGGTCAGTATATAAACAGTAACGGGTGATAATAATCTCTTTTTTTCTTCCTTACGCCCAAATAGTTCTTCACGACTTGCCTGTAAAACGGGTCGTTGTGTGTTTTTCGCTGTCGTCGCCTGCTCTTTTTCTGGTTTGAGTTTTGCCTGCATCTTTTGTATAAACGCATCTTCATCATGCTCGGGCGTTGACTGTGGTTTAGGTTGTTGGATATGGTTGCTATCTACGTTTTTATTTTCTGTATTGTGTCCACTCTTCTGAAGTTTCTCCTGCATTTTGCGCAGAAAATCTATTTCGTCTGCACTGGGCGTTGGCCGGGGTGCGGCTTGTTTCTGACTGGATTTAGTTACAGAGTTATCAGGCGAAATGGGCCGCTCTTGTTGTGCAGCTGAATCAGACTCTTTCAGCCTTTTCATCAGCTCATCGTTGTCCATTACCATCGTTTCCTGATGAGTTGATGCGGATTCCTGTCGTGCATCGGATGAGAATATGATGTGATAGTCTCCAAACGAAATGACATCACCATTATGCAGCGTATGTTTACTAACCTGCTTTCCATTCACATAGGTTCCATTGGTACTGTCCAGGTCTTCTACATGAGAAGCGTCAAACAAGGTGACGATTTTAGCATGATGGCCACTTAGATATGGGTGGTCGAAATGTATATCATTATCGTTTTGTCGCCCGATGGTTACTTCGCCATGGCCAAGCTCGATATCATCTACCTTGAGTTTGTCGTGATTGACTCTGATTTTGTTCATATTATTCAAGTTACTTTGCGATATTGACTCATAATTATATCGGTAGATATTTCATACACTTGAATAAAAGAATAGCTATTGTTCAACAAATGATGGTAAATGAATTGAATGAGCGCGGTTGAGCGCGCATGCAAGATAGATCAAGCAGAGCCAAGTCATTAATATTATTAATGATAATTGTAACTAGTTCAATTTTATAAGGAAAAACGGGTTCAGCTGAGTAAACTATACTTATAGGAAAGGAGGTGCAATATGAAAACATACGATTCACCTGATCATTATGTCCATCCCTATGCGCCTTGCAGAAAGCTTACTTTCAGTGCGCCTTTTATGTGGCTGAAAAAAGGCTGGCAAGATTTCCGGTCTGCGCCATGGCATAGCCTGGCCTATGGCTTGATATTCGCCGCAATGGGCTATTTGCTAATCTATTTTTCATGGAACAGAGAGAATGATTTGCTGATTCTTGCTCTACTGGTGGGCTTCCTGTTAATTGGGCCGGCACTCGCCTTTGGTCTTTATGACATAAGCCAGGAGCTCGAACTAAAACATACGCCGACCTTTCGTCACGAGCGGCGCAAGGCCTTTCGTGAAATGGGGCACGAGCTAATGCTTGCATTTTTGCTGGGCTCGGTGTTCTTCATACTGGCGATCGTGGTATCAATGGTGGTTGATATTAGCGTGAGCTCCTCGCAATTGGCTGTCGGAGCCGCTGTGCCGATTTCTACAACGGTGTCGTTGTCGCTTGCCATTATTTTTGCGGCATTGTTCTTTTGCGCCAGTACCTTCGGTCTACCGATGATCCTGGACAAGGATGTTAATGCTTCAACGGCAATAATGAGCAGTTTGCATGCGGTGTGGTGTAATAAGTCGGTTATCGCACTCTGGGCACTAATGATTCTGGGGCTGACGTTAATAGGATTTGCGACTGCGCTGATAGGGCTCGTTGTTGTAGTGCCGCTGATTGGTTATGCGACATGGCATGCATACCGCGAAACGATCATTACGAAGTAGTCCGTGGCTTAGTGAAGGATCAGTGACAAATAATAGTCCATAGAAAACCGGATCGAGAGATAGCCGGGTCAGTAAGCAATATTTTCTATTTTCAGAAACCATTGCTCACTGGTCCTTTTTTTCATCATCAGACCGGCGATGTTCCTCATATATTTTCTATCATGACTTTTGTTTAATAGTTATTGTCATTCCTTTATTCAAGATTTGTTACGACCTGTACGCGAATTTCCATTCAAAGAAACACAGCTAGAATATGTGGATAAGTCACGCCATTAAAGTGACTATCAAAATGATTACTTTAAAGATGACAAGCGACGCTAGGAGCGAGTCGTTATTATTAGCCAGCTCATGTCTGGTAGGTTGTTCTCACTCTTCCATGGGCTTCTCTATTATTATGGGTGTCCTAGTTAGTTTTAGATATACACAGTATGAATCCTAATTTAACAGAGAAAACATTGAGTAAATAATGAATTAAATAACGCCAGAATGAGTGAGGTAACTGTTGGCTCAAGAATGCTCATGGCGAGAGCAATATAGTGACTTACTTACATAGTGTTTATAACTTAATTTTATATGCTAGTATGGCCGTCTGGAAAATTAGTGACTTATGCCCTACTAAATGAGTAAATCATAATGAAATACATGCTCGTCATTCTATCCCTGTTATTTGTCAGTATCGGCAGTAATATTGCTTCTACAAAGAAACCCACGACCAGCGTAAGCATGCAAACCCATGGTGCTTCCACCTACTACGTCAAGGGTGAGATACTTGGCCTTGGCAGTGTGGATCTAATGGTCGACACCGGGTCGGGCTATAGCACGATAAACGAGCAGACACTGAGCGTATTGAAAGAAAATGGTACCGCCCGGTATGTCAAAGACCTGGTAGGCATACTTGCCAATGGTGAAAAAATGCGGGTAGCGGTTTACCGCCTGAGTGCAATCAATATAGGAGGGCAATGCTGGTTACATGATGTGGACGCAGCCGTTTTCCCAGGCAAGACGCGTCAGATATTGGGACTGTCAGCGTTACGAAAAACCTCTCCTTTCATGTTCTCGATGGAACCCCCGGAACTAAGACTCAGTAACTGTAAGGCGCAACTGGATTCATAAACAAGCCTGATCCAGGCTTTCCAACCTGCCTCTGTTGATAACAGCAGGCTGGAAAGTGGCTCATCACATATTTCTCTATTTTACGCCATAATCAGGAACTTCTACTTCGAAGGCGCTGAACTCAGACATATCAAGGTGGCCATCGCTATCTTTATCCGCCTTAGGATAATAGTAAAACACACGATGTTTGTCCCTGGCCTCATACTGGCTTACATAGCCGTTGTTATCCATATCAAGGTTTTTGAAACGCATCTGTTGCTGACTTGCCTGATCACCAGCATTTGCGACCGTCATTAAGCAGGTTATTGCTGCTATCACTGTGATTTGTTTGTACATATTAAATACCTCCTCATAGCTTATCTGTCAAACCATGAGTAGAGCATCTGACGGCCTTACCTTAAGTAATAACTATTTGGAAAAATGTATATTGGCGTGGCCGTCTGAACGCGGATCATCAATCCGTATGGCATGACAGAATCATGCAGGTACTTGCTACAACAAGGAAAACGACCGTCTTCCTATCCTAAGTTTAGTCATTTGTATACGGTCTTCAACCACACTAAAAACAATCAAGTTCTTGTAGGTGCAGAAAATTGGTATAAGAGAATAATAATCACAAATATTAGAAGCAATTGTTCTCTGGCCCCGTTTGCAAGTTGTTCACTAATACCTGTTATTATAGTTTTACCAACAGCTGGTTTATGTCTACGTTGAAAACGAGTAGTCTATGTCCGAATTGCAGGCCACACCTTTTGTTCCCGGTATCGCACGCGGCACCCTGTGCCGCGAACGCCGGGTAATGCCCGATAGCATACTGATCGTGGCACAGCATGAGCTGGAGGCAGTGTTGGAACACCGGCCTGCCGGCCTCGTAGTAGTGGACGGTGCACCATTTTCCCACCCCATGATCCGTTTGTTTGAGATGGGTATTCCCACCGTAGTGCTTAGCAAAGAAAAGGCGAAGACGCTGGAAGAGGGTAAGGAGGTTCTTGTGGATGGTACTTGTGGTCTTATCGTCTGGCCAGTGGACACTATAACGCAACCTATGCAGGCACCTGAGCCACCGTCGGCCGATGAAGCACTCTATACTGCAGATGGTGTCGAGGTAGCGCTGCGCGCCAGTGTCTCCAGCTCCGAGACTACTGCGCAAGCGGTGGCACAGGGTGCATCGGCGATAGGTCTCGTGCGTTCCGAGTTCCTGGTGTCGGAAGACGGCCGATTACCCGATACCGCCTTCTTTGAAAATACCTTAAGCACGCTTTGTGATATCGCCCGACCATTGCCGGTGACGATTCGCCTGCCAGACATCGCTGCTGATAAACCAGTGCCATGGATGAAGCCTGTTGCCGGTATGACCGGGGCTTTGGGTCTGCAAGGGGTAAGACTTTACGACATGGAGCCGGTAAAGAGTGTGCTGAATGCGATGCTGGGTGCAATAAACAAGCTTGCAAATCGCTATGAACTCAGTTTGCTTATACCTTATGTTGTTCACCTCGAGGAGTTTCGGCATTGGCGCAGTGAGATTGAGCTGCGCCTGGGAACAGTATTGCCAGTCGGCGTAATGGCGGAGACACCAGCAGCTGTGTTGTCGATGCAGGATTGGTTTGAAGTCGCTGACATGGTTTCCATCGGCTGCAATGATCTTATGCAATGCCTGTTTGCTGCCGACCGTGACTTGCCCGAATTGAAGAGTCTTATTGATGCTTATGCGCCGGTACTGTTTCGGCTTTTACGGCAAGCGGCTGAAGCGTCAGGTGAAAATTTGAATAAAGTTCAACTCTGCGGTCTATTGCCACAGATGCCCGGTATACTGCCAGTGCTACTTGGTATGGGCTATGCAGCCTTCTCGGTTCAACCGATAATGATTCCTTACCTTGCTAAAGTAACTACTGAAACCATTTTGTCTCAGGCAAAATTACTTGCTGATGATGTCTGTGAAGCGAAAGATAGCCACGAGGTTCGTGAAATACTCGGGCTCCCTAAAAAGGTAAAAGGGGCCCCTGACAACTCACTTGTCCAAGCATGATAAACATGCAAAGTATAATTTCGGATAAATAGACCTGATTAAATGACGGAAAAATTTCATTTCAAATGTATCTGACCCTATTGGGTGCCTGATGTAGAAAATGGTGTTTATTCATCCATACTTATTTATCCAAGTAATAAATAGGTGTTGTTTAAATGTACATATAAAAAAGGAGCTTATTATGTCTGGCGTGGAAAAAAATTATAAAGGAGATGTACTAAAAAGGTTAAACAAACAAGCAACAGATCAACGTTTGGATAAAGCTTACGCGAGGGCAATATTATTATCAGAAAACTGGACACATCGGTTCATGCCTTACCAAATACCAATAGCGTTAATATAGCGTTGGCAAAAAAAGCCAAGATAATTACGGGTAGTGAGATGCCAAAGTTCTTTGCCAGTAATTACGCCATCGGTACAATAACTGAATTAGGAGACGGGAAAAACGGGGTTGGTTCAGGCTTATGCAATGAAAGCAGTAGATAAAACGTCATAAATTAGCTGCTAGATAAGCTTGGAACATTAATTTATATATTTCGAATGGATGCTTTTATTAACCAGTCCTATAATGACAATATTGCTGCTGATAGTTCTCACAGTTTATTATTTGCTTTCTGTTTATCTGCAACCCAATTTTGTGCATGCCGGGTCATTAGTGTGCAAAATTGAGGCTTCCGACCTGTTGGGAATCATTGGGTTATTCTTTTTTATTCAATAAAAACAATTAGTTGTTATAGTTCAGGCGTTTCATTCGAATTGGCATGTATCTTGTATTTTAATTAGTCATCTGAGCATTGCCATGCATCTTTATGTGCGGTGCCGTACTCTCCAACGCCAACAGGAGGCAACATGGCGACTATTTCTGGTGTCCCCAGACGGCCAGTGATCCTGGTTATTCTCGATGGTTTTGGAGTGAATCCGAGTAAATACAACAATGCAGTGTATGAGGCGGCAACACCTCATCTGGATCAATATTTTTCTCAGTATCCACATACATTACTGAATGCATCAGGGCATGCCGTAGGCCTACCTGATGGGCAGATGGGTAATTCTGAAGTAGGACACCTGACGCTTGGTGCAGGCGATATTATTCGTCAGGATATGGTGCAGATAAATGAGGCAATCGCCTCTGGTGAGTTTTTTAAAAATCCAACCCTTGTATATGCGCTAAATAAGGCAAAACGGCTCAATCGACCTATTCATCTGTTCGGCCTGGTTTCAGATGGAGGAGTTCACAGTCATATAGACCATCTTTATGCGCTGGTCGAGACATGCCGACGTCATGATGTTAAATCGCTACTGCACATGATTACAGATGGTCGTGATACAGCACCACAGAAAGCGTTGACGTTTCTCGCTGAAATGGAGCCACGACTATCAGCAGCAGGTTGTGCGATTGCCAGTATCACGGGTCGTTATTACGCCATGGATCGAGATAATCGTTGGGACAGAACCGAACTGGCCTGGCGTGCCCTGGTATTGGGTAAAGGCCAATCAGCGCTCTCTGCCGAAACGGCAATCAAAGCAGCTTATGCTGCTGGAGATACGGATGAATTTATTCGTCCTATATTACTGCCACCCTTTCAGCCCATTGAACAAGACGACCAGCTTCTATGTTTTAATTTCCGCAAGGATCGCCCACGCCAGATAATAGCCGCCTTGGGTAAGAAGGATTTTATCGGCTTTGATCGTGGTGATTCGTGTCTGGCAGATGTAACTTGCATGATGCCATATAACAGACAGGATAATTTGCCCTATCTGTTTGACTCAGATCGTCCTGAGACAACCCTTGGTGAAGTTATCAGCAACCTCGGTCTGGCACAGTTTCATTGTGCCGAAACAGAAAAATATGCCCATGTGACCTATTTCTTTAATGGTGGTCGGGGTCAGCCCTATAGTGGTGAAAGTCAATTAATGATCCCGTCACCGAAGGTGGCTACCTATGATCAAATGCCTGAAATGAGCGCGCGCGAAATTGCAGATGCTGTGATTAAGGCCATCAGCAATGGACGTTATGCTTTTATGGTAGTTAATTTCGCTAATGGAGACATGGTAGGTCATACCGCCAAGCGGCATGCAGTTTTAAGTGCAGTGAAAACCCTGGATAAGGAGGTAGGGCGCGTCCTCGAAGCAGCAGAGACAGCGGGTTATTCGGTATTGCTTAGTGCAGACCATGGTAACTGTGAGGAAATGGTAGATCCGCTAACGGGTGAACCTCAAACACAACATACTACCTATCCGGTACCGTGTATGGTGATGGACCGGGAAAACTGGAAATTATCATGTCAAGGCGGTCTGGCTAACGTTGCGCCTACTATTTTGCAGCTGATGGGGATTAAACAACCGGCCGAAATGAAATTTACTTCGCTGCTTCTAAAGTCAAGTAAGCGTGTAGAGCGCCCGAAACTGCCGGTGAACTTGCGCGGTGTTGCATAGTTAATCGTAAATATATTCTGTATCTGGTATTAAATAAGACGCTTACCAATTCCAGTAAATGACAATAAGATACTAGAGCGATTTTCGTTTTGTCAGCGGTCAGGTATTTTGCTTTTCAATGAATTGCACGAGAATGTTCTGCCCAATGGGGTACACCGGGGGGCCAAACTGATTGTAGACAGCAACATCAGCGGCATCACGACCATAACCAATTGCCACATACCCGCCCTTGAGTTCGGCCTGCGTCGCATCAAAAGTATACCAGCGTCCAGCAATGTATGCCTCAAACCAAGCGTGCAGATCCATAGGTTCGAGTCCGTAGAGATAACCCACCACTAATCGCGCCGGAATACTAAGACTACGACACAATGCAATTCCGAGGTGTGAAAGATCTCGGCAGACACCCGATTGTCTGGCATTAACCTCTACTGCTGATACCGGGATGTCACTGCTGCCAGATTCATAACGTATCGTACTTCGCAACCAGGAATCTATGGCCTTAACCTGATCGTAACCCGGCAGCTGGCCTGCTGTAATCGAGGTTGCCATATCACAAAAATGATCCGACTCGCAGTATCGGCTAGGTAACAGGTAACTGAGTACGCTGTCGGGCAAATTCTGGACCTCGACAAATGGCGCTCCCTGAGCCTGATCAACGTAATCCGTAGTCATTACGTCAGCAGCAGTGTGAACCGAGAAGATTCCAGGCGGAGCGACCAGTCGCTGACAGAGATTGCCGTAGTTATCTGTGAATTCAAACACAGGTACACTAGGCTCGAGCATGTATTCCTCGCGTGCTATCCACTGCTGCGCGCCACTACGAGGTCTCAGCATTAGAATGAAGGGTGTCGGTATAGTAATATCGAACGTCAAATCACAGCTCGTATGTAACCACATATGATAATCCTTTAGAAGAATGTAAAAAAAGTGAGTAAAAGATCCCATTGACTGTCGCCTATTTCATAATAGGAAGCAGTTCATGTCCCTCCCTTGGGCGAAGGAGTAAAGCATGTGGTTCAAGTCGTACTTTAGAGGAAAAATTATAATAGGTGCAAGGTATTTCTCTAATACATAATCTGATATAATTGGTTATGTAATAAGTATTCGTGCAAATGCGTTTGCTATATTTTGTAGCAGACTAGTTTCAACGGCCATCTTTATATCGATAATAGGTAATATTCAGCAATAGGCAAACACAGAATATAGTAACCATCTAGCCTATTAATCGGTATATTGTGAAAAACTTCTACCGGTCAAAATACGATATAATATCTCCCAAATGCCCCTTGGCCCGGCTGTCAACTCGCTTGCACCCAAATAGTACTTGTTGAGTCTCCGGCGCACTTTTCAAGGGCAATTTAAATTCGCTTAACGCTTGGGCGAGGGATGCAAGTCATTGTTAGAAAGATGAAAGATATTCATGGTATATTTTGTGCAGATATAATTATATTTACCCGTGAATATATTGTTAGTTTAGTAGCTTCCAGGAAGGTCATAATTATAATAAATCGGCTCTATATTGAAATTTTACCCAGATTCTGTTTAAAGGCATAGCATGGCAATACGAGTAGCAATTAATCATAAGACGGAATACAAGTTTGATCGACTGGTTAATCTGGCGCCGCATATCTTGAGGTTACGTCCAGCACCGCATACCAGGACACCGATTCATTCCTATTCTTTAAAAGTTGAGCCCAGCAAGCATTTTATTAACTGGCAACAAGATCCCTTTGGTAATTATCTTGCACGTCTTGTCTTTCAGGAAAAGGCAAGAACTCTGAGCATGGAAGTTGACCTAGTTGCCGAGATGACTGTAATCAATCCGTTTGACTTCTTTGTTGAAAAATATGCAGACGATTATCCATTTGAGTATGACGACCAACTCAGGAAGGAGCTGATCCCTTATCGAGAAATCAAGGAAGATGGTCCATTACTTAAAAAATGGATCAAGGGTTTTCAAACAGACAGAAGACAGATTGTATATTACTTATTTGATCTGAATCATAAATTACAAGAAGATATTGGTTACAACATCCGTATGGAACCGGGGATCCAATCCTGCGAAGATACGCTGAGAAAGGCATCCGGTTCCTGTCGCGATACTGGCTGGCTTCTGGTGCAGATACTGCGTCATATGGGTTTGGCAGCCCGCTTTGTATCCGGTTATCTGATCCAGCTTAAACCCGATGTGAAATCACTCGACGGTCCTTCAGGGTCAGAGAAGGATTTTACCGATTTACATGCCTGGGCGGAGGTATATGTACCGGGGGCAGGCTGGGTGGGTCTGGATCCAACATCAGGCTTGTATGCCGGGGAAGGTCATATACCACTTGCCTGCACACCCGATCCAGTTAGTGCCGCACCCATAACCGGTGCTACTGACAAGGCGGAAGTCGAATTTTATTTTCATAATGAGATTCAACGTATTCACGAGGATCCTCGTGTCACTAAACCTTACACCGATGAACAATGGCTGGATATCACGAAGCTTGGTCATGTAGTGGATAAATCCCTCGAGGATAATGATGTTCGCCTGACCATGGGTGGGGAACCTACCTTTGTATCTGTTGATGATATGGATGGTGCTGAATGGAATATTACAGCCATGGGGCCTGACAAGCGCAACATGGCGGGTGATCTTGTTAAGCGTTTGCGCAATCGTTTTGCTTCAGGTGGATTGCTGCATTATGCGCAGGGTAAGTGGTATCCAGGCGAACCGCTGCCGCGTTGGTGTTTGAATTGTTACTGGCGTGCCGATAGTTTGCCTGTATGGCAAAATGATAAGCTCATAGCGGACGAAAAACGTGAATATGGTTTCGGTGCTGAAGAGGCAAAACGTTTTACCAAGGTGCTGTCCCGTTATCTGGGCCTTGGTGCCGAAACCATAGAACCCGCTTACGAAGATGTTGTGTATTACCTGTGGAAAGAGGGCATGCTGCCTGCCAATGTAGACCCGCTCGATAACAAGCTAAAGAACCCGCTGGAGCGCAAGCGCTTGTTACGATTATTTGAACAGGGACTGGATGAAATTGTTGGTTACGCTTTACCTCTGAAATGGAATGACCTGGTAGGTGAAGGTCAATGGCAAAGTAGTAAGTGGAAATTTCGCCGTGACCATATGTTTTTGCTACCGGGTGATTCTCCAATGGGTTTCCGGATACCGCTGAGATCATTGCCATGGGTGGACGAGGGAAAGCGTGATCTATTAATGCAGCGTTGTACATTTGAGCCGCGCCTACCCCTGGGCGATATCTGGGGTGAAGTGGCTCAGCGTTACGATCAATTACTTCCTTCGTCTCCGCTAGTAAATGGTACACAAGAAGGTGCCGCCGATAAGCAAAATGGAGATGGCAAAGATATTCATACAGCATTATGTGTTGAGCCTCGTGACGGCAAGTTATATGTATTTATGCCACCCTTGAGCCACCTGGAGCACTACCTGGATCTGGTCAGTTCTATTGAGGCAGCTGCATCCGAACTACAAATGCCTGTACTGCTCGAAGGCTATGAACCACCCAATGACCCACGACTGTTGCGCCTGGCGGTTACACCTGATCCGGGTGTGATCGAAGTGAATATCCATCCGTCCCATAATTGGGATGAAATTGTGGAAACGATCACTGCACTTTATGAAGAGGCGCACTTTTCGCGATTGGGAACAGAGAAGTTTATGCTCGATGGGCGGCACTCGGGTACCGGTGGAGGCAATCACGTTACTATTGGCGGGGCGACACCGGCAGATAGCCCAATACTCAGGCGCCCTGACTTGCTGCAAAGCCTGGTGACATACTGGCAGAATCATCCGAGCCTTTCCTATTTATTTTCCGGTTTGTTTCTGGGCCCAACCAGTCAGGCGCCCCGTGTGGATGAGGCGCGTGATGATAGTTTGTACGAACTTGAGATTGCATTCCAGCAGATACCGGCCGGTGAAGTACCGTCGCCGTGGCTGGTAGACCGATTGTTACGCAATCTACTAATTGATGTAACTGGTAACACACACCGTTCCGAATTCTGTATCGATAAGCTCTATTCTCCGGATTCCAGTACAGGCCGGCTGGGTCTGGTTGAGTTCCGCGCTTTTGAAATGCCGCCTCATGCACAAATGAGCGCCGTGCAGATGCTGTTATTGCGTGCCTTGATTGCCCGATTCTGGGAAGAACCCTATACACGTAATCCGGTGCGCTGGAATACAGAGTTGCATGATCGGTTTATGTTGCCCCATTATGTCTGGGAGGATTTCAAGGATGTCATATGCGATATGGAACAAGCAGGCTTCCCGCTAAAGCGTGAATGGTTTGCTCCCTTCCTTGAATTTCGCTTCCCGCATTACGGCAGAATCGATAATCAGGGTATTGAGCTGGAATTGTGCTGGGCTATTGAGCCTTGGCATGTGTTAGGTGAAGAGGTCACTTCACTGGGGACAGCTCGTTACGTTGATTCTTCTGTGGAGCGATTGCAGGTCAAGGTGAGTGGTATGACAGATGGAAGACATATCGTTGCTTGTAATGGCCGCAAGGTACCGCTACATCCTACCGGCACCCGAGGAGAATTTGTAGCAGGGGTGCGTTACAAGGCCTGGTCACCACCATCAGGGCTGCATCCCAATATCCCGGTGCAGGCACCCTTGGTATTTGATCTTGTTGATACCTGGAACAATCGTTCTATAGGTGGTTGTACCTATCATGTTACCCACCCTGGTGGCCGCCATTATGAAACATTCCCGGTCAATGCCAACGAGGCGGAATCGCGCCGAATTGCGCGTTTTTGGCCCTATGGACATACGCCTGGTAACCTGAATCCTATCGATGAAGACAGAAATCCGGACTATCCATATACCTTGGATTTACGTTATCATCCAAAGTGTTAAAATTAATTTACCCTGTCCAGTGAAAGGTTTTTTTGACCGCAAGCGGTAATTCTATGTCAGATCCAACCCCAACAGCAAGTATGGACGATCCAGCATTATGCAAAAGCTGCAGTTTTGTGCAGGATGTTCATAATGAAATGTGTGACAAACCGGGAAAACTTCGTCCGCACTGGGAATATTTTGGGCGCGCACTGGATGCCATGGGCAGGGATGAGCTGGTACGTCGAGACCGTGAAGCCAGACGACTGATCCGCGACAATGACGTAACATATAATATATACACTGATCCGCAGGGTATAGGTCGTCCCTGGGATCTGGACCTGATTCCCTTACTGATAGGGAGTGAGGAGTGGAGCAGCATTGAGGCTGGTCTGGTACAGCGGGCAGAACTTCTGAATCTCGTACTGGAAGATCTTTATGGGCCTCGCAAGTTGATCTCAGCCGGTATATTGCCACCGGAACTTGTTTACTCTTCGCCGTCATTCTTGCGTCCATGTCATGGCATTCAGCGTGAAGATGGACGCTATCTGCATCTATATGCAGCAGACCTGGCTCGTACAGCAGAAGGTGAATTCCAGGTGATCGCTGACCGCACACAGGCGCCATCCGGTGCAGGATATGCACTTGAAAATCGTATTGTGCTCTCCCGAGTAATGCCCAGTTTGTTTCGTGATTCCCACGTACATCGACTGGCTTCTTTTTTTCGCACCATGCGCAACACTCTGAACTCACTTGCCGCGGAACCTGAAAAGGAGCCACTCATTGTATTGCTGTCACCGGGTGTTGGTAACGAAAGTTACTTCGAGCATGCCTACCTGGCTAATTATCTGGGTTACACCCTGGTACAGGGAGGTGACATGACGGTACGTGACGGACGCGTATGGCTGAAAACACTGGATAGTCTGCAGCAAGTGGATGTGATTTTACGACGTGTAGATGATGAATATTGCGACCCCGTGGAACTGCGTGATGATTCATTCCTGGGTGTTCCTGGGTTACTACAGGTTGTCAGGGATGGCAAGGTTACTATATCGAATCCCCTTGGAAGTGGTGTATTGCAGAATTCGGCCCTGATGGCATTTATTCCACAAATATCACGTTATTTTTTTGGCGAGGACTTGCGTCTTAATAATGTTAGAACATGGTGGTGCGGCAGGGAAGATGACAGGAAATATGTACTGGCTAATCTGGAGCAATTGGTTCTTAAGCCATCTATTGCAGTAGATAAACAACGTACCATCTTTGGCGCGAACCTCAGTGCTGAGGAACGCAATGAATTGATCCACAAAATCAATGCCAGGCCATACTTGTTCACTGCCCAATCACAGGTAACTTTATCAGCAGCACCTGTTTTGCAGCAAAACGCTTCACTGGATTCCCGTCATGTAGTCATGCGCAGCTACCTTACCGCTCAGGATGAAAGCTATATTGTGATGCCTGGTGCGTTGACGCGTGTATCCGCCACACGTGATAGTTTCATGGTGTCCAGCCAGCACGGTGGGGCCAGTAAAGACACCTGGGTGCTGGCATCGGAACCGGAGAAGCAGGATACGCTTATCATGCCTACACCTCATGCGGTACAAAAGAACCCGCTTGGTGGTGATGTGCCCAGTCGTGTTGCAGACAATATGTTCTGGCTTGGCCGTTATACAGAACGAGCGGAAGGGATTGTCCGTTTGTTGCGCGTTGTACAGTTATATCTGGCAGACAGCCCACTGGATTCAGCATCAGAACCCCGGTCCCTGTTTGCCCTGCACCAACTATTACGTGCAGTCAGCCAGATTACGAAATTAACCCCGGGTTTTATCGGTCAGGATGCGGATCAACGGCTTGCATCACCGGAGCAAGAACTGTTATCGGTGATTGTCGACAGAAGCAGGCAGGGAAGTCTTTCCCAGACCTTGTCCGCCTTGCTGGTTGCGGCACGCAGTATTCGGGACCGTCTGTCCATGGATACATTGCGAGTAATTAATGATATCGACGTGGAGCTGAATAGTATACAGCAGAGTGTAATGCATCACCTGAATGATGCCGATGATGAACTCGATAACCTCATTACGGCACTGGTTGGATTCAGCGGCCTGATTAATGAGAATATGTCCCATGAGCAGGGATGGCGTTTTTTGGAGATCGGTAGAAGAGTTGAAAGGGCACTCCATACTACAACACTCATCCGCTCTACATTGACATTTGCAAGTAAGCAAGTCGAATATAGCGAGTTGCTCGAATCGGTCTTACGTGTCACTGACAGCCTTATGACGTATAAACGCAATTTCTTGCAAGGTTTTGAAGTTTCATCCCTGCTTAACCTGACTCTGCTGAATGAAGCTAATCCGAGATCGGTTGGTTACCAGCTATTGCGTATACAGGAACATGTCGCATACCTGCCAGTAGACCGCAGCAGCCAACAATTATCAGCGGAAGAAAGGCTGATACTGGAACTATTGACCAAGCTGCGTCTGTCTGATTTAGCTGATCTTGTCAGTATTAATGAAGATTTATCTTCGCGTGTGGAGTTAGACCGGATGTTGGAGCACATCCAGCAGCAGCTTTCGGTACTTTCCAATATGATGACAACAGCGTACTTCCAGAAAGAGGAGCAGATACAGCAATTGGTGCGCATGCGACCTGGGAGTGCGGAATGAAATACAGAATCACACATGAAACCCATTACACTTACAGTAAGCCGGTAACATCCTGTTACAATCTTGCGCATTTGTCTCCGCGTAACAGTAACAGACAGGTTTGTAGTAGTTCCAGTGTAAACGTACAACCAGGTGTGGCCAATAGTATTGAAAGGGATGATTTTTTCGGTAACAAGGTGCACTATTTTACAGTGCATACGCCTCATGACTCACTGACCGTGACAGCAGTGAGTGAAGTAGAAATCAGTCATCCAGGTAACTTGCTGGATGCGGCTTTTCCTATTCCATGGAATGAAGTGCGCAATACTCTCATGCGTAGTGCCCGTAGTGAAGATATGGATGCAAGACAGTATTTATTAGAATCCCCTTTCGTCAGTTTAAACCCCGATTTGCACAAGTATGCACAAGCATCATTTGATTCCGGCAGGCCTGTGCTGGAGGCGGTTCATGATCTAATGGATCGAATCCATAACGATTTTGATTATGATCCACATATTACAACCATAGCTACACCTCTGAGTGAAGTGTTTGCGCACCGCAAGGGTGTATGCCAGGATTTTGCCCACCTCGCGATTTCATGCCTGATATCACATGGTGTTCCGGCACGTTATGTCAGCGGTTATCTGGAAACCATACCTCCGCCCGGTCAGAAACGCATGCGCGGAGCTGATGCATCTCATGCCTGGTTCTCAGTGTATGTCCCGGACTTCGGTTGGGTAGATTTTGATCCGACCAACAACCAAATTCCAATGGAGCGACATATAACGACTGCCTGGGGCAGGGACTATGGTGATGTGACACCACTCAAGGGAGTCATATTTGGTGGTGGAAAGGAACACAAGTTAAATGTATCAGTGGACGTTGAAGCAATGGATAATGTTGTTGTCTAACCATAGTTTATTATCTGCTATAGAGACATTTAATCGTCAAATCGCTGTCTAACTACCATCAGCAGAAGTAACTGATCTACTCTTAGTTTTATGTTTTCCAGTCTGTCGATAGAGTCTAACAGGTTTGTTAGTGATACATAAGTCGGCGCTGGTTTATGCTCTTCCTTGTTTATTTCTTCTGATAACTGATTTAATTTTATGATTAGCCAATTTTGAAATCAATAATGTTAGAAGATAAGTTTCCTATTTCATAATTATCTTCACGGAAGATATTTTTATTTTTCCATTTAAGATTCTGTAATGGTTCTTTGAAGTGGGTAATTCCACGATTGTAATTATCGAATGATACGATCTTCTCATCGTTGACTGAAAATTCTATAGACGATAAATCCTTGCTCATAAGCTAATGAGAATCCTTGATTGAATCTGAGCTCATAGATTCTGCCTGTAGCTCCAGTAATTCATCTGCCACCCCCGCAGCATGGGTAAGCTCGGCAACATTTTTCTTGGTAAAGAAGCCATCGAATTCACCGTAACGTTGTACATATTCAATGATCAGCGAAGAGTGCTCAGAGGCATTGGAGAATATCTGCTTGAGACCTTCATCCTTGGAGCCGATCACATCAAGGAGGAAGTCCTGACCTTCCTGCTTGATCTGCTTGACCACATATTCTATGTTTTCCATATTGCCACGTTCTCCGTCTCTGACCGCAAGTGCAACATGGTGAAGACGTGGTCCATAATTACGCACAAAAGTTTCGGTAGGTGACGGCATTTTTTCTAAATGGTTAACAAAATAGGGTGTATTATTTGCGGTAAATACCTTTACCGGACTGCGTATAGCTTCATCAAAATGTACATTTTTAGTTACATTGGTAGAAGAATTCTGGTTCTTAATATCATAGGAGCCCCAATAGTAATAACTCGACAAGGACAGCCACTCAAGTATGGCGACTTCGCGGTTCTGACTGTAAATTCTTGTTGCCAAATGGTCAATCGGTAATATCAGATCATCAATCTGGTGAAGTTTCTGCAGTTCCTTGGCGGCCAGGTAAGCTTCCTGAATATCATAACGTATGCTACTGATTCCAAGAGCATACACACGCAGCTGTTCGGGGGAGCGTTCCATGTAAGAAACAACATTATGCGTATAGGGTGATGGTTTGCCCACTGCGAAATTACCCGGTAGCTCCATTTTCCTAATCTGATCCTGCGAAAAAAAACGGAATTCTCGTTCTTTCTGTAGTTCTGTTACGCTGTGCAGGTCAGACACCCGCAGGATTTCACCCATATAACGACTATTGGGTTTACGGGCGCCTATCGGATATACCTCATTAAGGCTTCTGAAAATACCTTGGATTTTTGGGTCTTTTACTTCACGTATCAGAATATCAGGGTAGTCAAGATCAACGCGCAAGATATGAGTCCAGTGGGATTCGCTTTCCAGCGTCACCAGGTAGTGGTATGGCGTCATCAAGCATAGTTCGCAGATATAACCGATGGAATGCCCCGGATCAACCGTGATCATAATAGCATCGATCTCAAAAATCATGTCTGTGAGACCAACACGGTCACGTTCTTCCAGCAGACGCACCAGGTATTCTTCAAAAAAGGGCGAATTCTCTTTGTCACCATGTCGCGCAAAGTCCAGTGAAATGGTCATATATAGCTGAGCTCCATCAGATAGTTGCGAGTAAGAAAGGTTTAGCAATTATTGCGCCATATAGACAGTTTTCAGAATTAAGCAAACCTTAAGATGAACCATTAGCATAGTGATGTTATGCTGGATTCGTGATTGTCAGATGAGAAGTACCAAAGCAATCATTGACTTATTGATTCTATATAGCAGATTGCCGCCTTTGTCTCGCAATGACTCAACGAACAATAGCTCTCCTGGAGCAGGTATGCCGGCTGTTTTTGATTAGAGTTAACAATAAAATCCGCACCATCCCGGTTCACGTAAAGACCTTATGCACGTTTGCTGAACAATTAAAGACAATAGACATGAAATCTTTAATTACAATTCGCTTTATAAATCTTCAGTCATTTCTATAATACCGCATAGACATTCGTGAGCGCACAACCCGCAGCCCTTACAATAGTCCTAGTCAAACTGGTAAAAGGATTCATTAGCTGTCTGATCCCTGGTTTTGAGTACTGCACTGTCCGGGCATATAGTCCAGCAATGGTCACTGTTTAGGTGTCCTGATGTACTCCGTTTAATTTACATCATGGGGATAGTTGTTACTGATAGCGGGAAAATTATTATATGAATCCCTGAAACCCGATAGAAAAGAGCTAAGCTTGTCATTGCGATGCACGGCATTGATGCGAAGTTTAGTAGTTTGCACAGCAATCAGTCAGTTTCACGGTTAATACATAGATAAGAGGGTGTTTTTAACGCAGGCGATCTTAGTGCATATGTAATTATATTTACTTCTTATGCACATTTACCGTGCATGACAGTTACTGTGTGATTTTATAATTAATCTTATAAACAAAGAGTTAGAGATTATTTGTGACGTGGCATATTCATTGCATTTTGATCTAAGCAAGGATGACATTATTCAAGTGGAATAGCCTTATATTGTTGCTTAATCTTCTTGAATCCATGGCGGGGCTTTTTACCAGGCATGTCAAGTCACAGGCAGGATGCGTATAATTTGACATGCGATAACAGGCAGGTTTGACACGTAATGCGCATAAAATGGAAAGATTACGAAGCGAATGATTTATTCGATGAGTTGATCGGTACGACCAGCCGACCACGTAAAGCCGCCCGCTCTGTTTGCAAATACCTATCATCACTTCGTGAAAATGAACTACAGGACATCAGTCATGCAGCCGAGATGGCCATGCATGTTATGGGTATAACATTTACTGTTTACAGTGAAGGGACCGGAATTGATCGGACCTGGCCATTTGACATAATTCCACGTGTGATTTCGGCACGTGAGTGGGCGCGTACCGAAGAGGGACTTATACAACGGGTCAAGGCATTGAATTGCTTTATTGATGATATTTATCATGAGCAGAATATCATTAAAGATGAAATTTTTCCGGAAGAAGTGCTGGCTGATTCAGTTAATTTTCGCAAAGAGTGCGTCGGTATCGATCCACCTCTGGGTATATGGGCGCATATTTGTGGCAGTGATCTTGTACGTGACAAGGACGGTACTTTGTATGTACTTGAAGATAATTTGCGAGTTCCCTCCGGCGTTTCTTACATGCTTGAGAATCGGATGGTTATGAAGCGTGTATTTCCTGAGTTGTTTGAGGATTATAGTATTCAGCCAGTTGATGATTACCCTACGCGGTTGTTTGACATGCTCGCATCTATGTCACCGCGTCCGGCGGACTATCCAACCATTGTTGTACTTACACCGGGTATCTATAACTCTGCCTATTTTGAACACTCTTACCTTGCCCAACAGATGGGCGTTGAGCTGGTTGAGGGCAGTGACCTCATGGTTTCTGAGGATGACTGTGTTTACATGCGTACTATTGAGGGATTGGAGCGAATCGATGTGATATACCGACGGGTTGATGACCTGTTTCTGGATCCCGAGGTATTCGAACCGGAATCAACGTTAGGTATACCCGGCATTATGCGTGCGTGGAGTAAGGGGAATGTGGCTATTGCGAATGCTCCGGGTGCTGGAGTAGCAGATGACAAAGTGGTCTATGCATTTGTTCCGAAGATGATCGAATATTATCTGGGTGAGAAAGCAATTATCCCGAATGTACAGACCTATCTGTGTATGTATAAAGATGAATGTGACTATGTGCTGAATAACCTGGACAAATTAGTCGTTAAGCCCGCCAATGAGTCAGGTGGCTACGGAATGTTGATCGGGCCAAATTCAACAAAAAAAGAGCGGGAACAATTTGCAGACCTAATTAAAAAGAAACCCAGAAACTACGTTGCACAGCCAACTCTGAGTCTGTCGACAGCACCAACATTGTGTGACGGAAAACTGGAGCCACGCCATCTTGATCTTCGTCCATTTATATTGTCAGGGGAAAGCAGTTATGTAACACGGGGTGGTCTTACCAGGGTAGCTTTGAAGAAAGGTTCTCTAGTTGTCAATTCCTCCCAGGGCGGTGGCAGTAAAGACACGTGGATAGTAGAGTAAGTGAGGTGAATGCAAATGATTTTATCAAGGGTGGCTGAGAGAATTTACTGGATGGCGCGTTACATCGAGCGTGCAGAAAATACTGCGCGAATTATAATGGTTAATTCAAATCTTCTGCTCGACCTACCCAAGGGTATTGCGCCAGGCTGGGAGCCCATAATTACTATTACAGGATCATCAGATTTATTTAGTGAACATTATGCTGAGGTGGATGAGCGTAGTGTTGCAAAATTTCTTATATCAGATAAATTAAATCCGGGGTCTATTCTGAACTCCCTCTTGTCTGCCAGGGAGAATCTAAGAACAACTCGGGCTATCGTGCCACGTGGAACCTGGGAAGTGTTGAACGATCTGCATTACTATGCTGAGGAAAATAAATCGAAAATTTTATCGCGTAAGGGCAGATATGAGTACCTCACTCATATAATACGAAGTTGTCAGCTTATAGCCGGTAATATCAGTGGCTCCATGAGTCATGACCAGACTTATGAATTCGTGCGTTTGGGCAGGAGCCTGGAACGTGCTGATATGACAACACGCGTTCTTGAAGTACGTGCGGGTAATTTATTGCCAAAACTCGCTGACGAATTCAAGCCCTTTGATGATATCCAGTGGAAAAGTATTCTTGAATCTCTTGCTGCCTATCAGATGTACCGACGCCATGTGCATGTGCGTGTTAAAGGTTCTGCTGTAATGAGTTACCTGCTGCAGGATAAGCAATTTCCCCGATCAATTGCTCATTGTGTAAACGAGGTGGAGAACTGTCTGCGATCATTGCCGGATAGTGATGATGCCCTGCGGACGTTGGGGCATTTGCAACGCCTTGTGTTCGAGGCGGATGAAAAAGATATGGGAAGGAAAATGTTGAATAAGTTCATGAGTAAGCTGCAAGTAACACTTGGGCAAGTACATGATCAGTTATCGTTGGCATATTACCAGACTGATAGAATTAAGGAGGAGTTAGTAGAAACTAAAGAATCTTCCAAAGATAGAAAAGAGTTCGCAGCCTAATCGCGGTTTCTTTGCGAATGGAAATAAGAGTTGATTCATAATACTGAAAAATAATATGCCATCACTATATGATAAAAGCAATGACAAGGATAATTGTGGATTCGGGTTAATCGCACATATGGATGGCGAGCCCAGCCATTGGCTGGTACATACAGCTATCAAGGCCCTGTCACGTCTGACGCATCGAGGAGCTGTTGCTGCGGATGGCAAATCTGGTGACGGTTGCGGTATTTTGATGAAAAAGCCAGATGATTTTTTGCGGGCTGTATGTCAGGACGAAGGTATTGGCCTGAATGGTCTATATGGTGTTGGTATGATATTTCTTAGTCGCGATGACGGATTGGCTGCCAGGGCCAGGCATCGTCTCGAGACTGAATTAAAAGCCGAGGGTTTAACTGTCGCCGGATGGCGGCAGGTTCCTGTCGATCCACAGGTATGTGGTCCACAGGCGTTAACAACGCTGCCAGTTATCGAACAGGTGTTTGTTAATTCACCAAATGATTTCACTACAGAACAGTTTGACCGGCATCTGTATATCGCTCGACGGCGTGCCAAGAAACTTATCGAAAAAAAGGATGATGTATTTCATGTAGTTACCCTGTCCTCTCAGGTGATTTGTTATAAAGGTCTGGTGCTTCCACATAATCTGCCGTCATTTTACGTCGATTTGAATGACGCCAGGTTGACTTCTTCCCTGTGTATTTTTCATCAGCGTTTTTCTACGAATACCTGGCCTGAATGGCGACTTGCGCAACCATTTCGGTATCTGGCACATAATGGAGAGATTAATACTATTCAGGGAAATCGAAACTGGGCGCAGGCAAGAAGCTATAAATTTGAGACGGACCTTATCCCGAAAATGGAGGATATACGCCCCTGGGTTTCAATGTCCGGTTCTGATTCCTACAGTCTGGATAATATGCTTGAAGCCATGTTGGCAGGAGGTATGGATATCTTTCTTGCCATGCGCCTGCTGATACCAAGAGCCTGGCAGAACATGAAGTCAATGGATCCTGATTTACGTGCGTTCTATGAATATTATTCCATGCACATGGAGCCCTGGGACGGGCCGGCAGGGATTGTTTTAACCGATGGCAGATATGCTGCTTGTGCGATGGACCGTAATGGCTTACGACCAGCACGTTATGTTATTACCAAAGACCGGCATATAACCCTGGCATCAGAAATTGGTGTGTACGACTATGAGCCACATGATGTTGAGACCAAAGGGCGTTTGCGTCCGGGTGATATGATTGCCGTCGATACATTGAATGGTCAATTAATGCTGCCGGAGTATATTGATAATGAGTTAAAGTCACGATATCCGTACCGACAATGGCTCAGAGATCACGTTACTTATCTACAATCTTCTCTTGAGGAGGAAGCATGTATTGTTTTTCCGGAACCTGAAAACCTGAAAATATATCTAAAAATGTTCCAGATCAGCAATGAAGAGCAGGAGCAGGTGATAAAAGTATTGGCAGAAGGTGGTACGGAAGCCATTGGTTCAATGGGGGACGATACTCCGTTACCCGTATTATCGAGATTGCCCCGAAACCTTTACGATTATTTTCGCCAGCAGTTTGCACAGGTAACCAATCCACCAATAGATCCATTACGTGAAAGTATAAACATGTCTCTCGAAACCTGTTTAGGTAATGAGCAAAATTTGTTTGTGCACAATGCTGAACATGCAGTACGTATTGTTGTAAATAGTCCGGTATTGTCTTTTAGTAAATATAATCAATTGCTGGCTGTAAATGATCACCGTTTTATGCACAGGATTATCGAACTGCTATACCCAGAGAATATTGATCTCGAAACGGCGATAAAACAGCTATGTGAGACTGCAGTTACTGCTGTGAATGAAGGCATAAAGATTATCATTCTCAGTGATAGGAAAATAGAAAAAGGCAGTCTACCTATTCACGCGTTACTGGCTACTGGTGCAGTTCATCATCGATTAATTAATGAGGGTTTACGTTGCGATGTTAATATTGTGGTCGAAACTGCAACTGCCAGAGATCCTCATCATTTTGCTGTATTAATCGGTTATGGTGCTTCCGCCGTATTCCCCTATCTTGCCTATGATTGCATATGTCACATGATTAGCTCGGGAGATATTCGTGATAGACCAGCTGCAGATTTAGTGCAAACGTATCGGAGAGGTATTAATAAAGGCCTATACAAGATTCTGTCCAAGATGGGTATATCTACAATAACCAGTTATCGGGGCGCGCAATTGTTTGAAGCAATTGGTCTCAATCGGGAAGTTGTGGATTTGTGTTTTACCGGCGCAGTGACCCGAATTGAAGGGGCGGGATTTGAAGAGATTGAAAGTGACCAGAGAAGGATTAGCAGACAAGCCTGGTCGAAACGAGAAGAGGTCAGTCAGGGTGGTTTGTTAAAGTACATGCATGCTGGTGAGTATCATGCCTTTAATCCGGATATTGTTCATGCCCTACATAAAGCAGTAGAGACGGGTAATTACGATGATTATCTCGAGTATACGAATATAATCAATCAAAGGCCAGTAACAGTATTGCGCGACCTGCTGGGTTTAAGAACAGATATTGAACCTATTGCCCTCGATTCGGTAGAGCCCCTAGAAAATATTTATAAGCGTTTTGAAAGTGGTGCTATGTCCCTTGGTGCCCTGTCGCCTGAAGCACACGAAACCCTTGCCTGTGCCATGAACAGACTGGGTGGACGTTCTAATTCTGGTGAAGGAGGAGAAAGCCGGGAGCGATTTGGCACTGAACGTAATTCAAAAATTAAGCAGGTCGCATCGGGTAGGTTTGGCGTGACACCGCATTACCTGGTTAATGCTGAGGTACTACAGATAAAAATTGCTCAAGGTGCCAAGCCGGGAGAGGGTGGTCAGCTGGCCGGGAAAAAAGTTAACAAACTGATTGCCAGCTTACGTTATGCAACGATAGGAACGCCGTTAATTTCTCCACCGCCGCATCATGATATTTATTCTATCGAAGATCTTGCACAACTAATTTTTGATTTAAAACAGGTTAATCCAGCGGCACTTGTCTCGGTAAAACTGGTATCTGAGCCGGGTGTAGGTACTATCGCAGCAGGTGTAGCCAAGGCCTATGCGGATATGATTACCATATCCGGATACGATGGCGGTACGGGTGCAAGTCCATTGACTTCAGTGAAGTACGCAGGCAGTCCGTGGGAACTGGGTCTAAGTGAAACCTGTCAAGCATTACGCGCAAATGATCTACGTGACAAAGTGCGCATACAGATTGACGGCGGCCTGAAGACGGGGCTTGATGTAATCAAGGCAACCATTCTCGGTGCGGAGAGTTTTGGGTTCGGCACCGCTACACTGCTTGCTATGGGATGCAAATACTTGCGTATTTGCCATTTAAATAACTGTGCTACTGGTGTTGCAACACAGGAGGGGCTGTTGCGTAGAAATCACTTTAAGGGTGATGAACAGAGGGTCATGAATTTTTTCCAGTTTATTGCACAGGATACGCGCGAGTGGATGGCGCGATTAGGTGTGCAATCTATTAATGATCTAATCGGCCGGTATGATTTGTTAACAATTCTCCCGGGTCAATCGCAAAAGCAGTCCAGGCTGGACTTGTACCCACTAATTTACGAGCCAGAGTGTGACAGTATTAAACCCAGGTATTGCCATCATCCAAGAAATGAGCCCTTTGACAAAGCGGAACTGGCAGAAACAATGTTGGCTGATGCCTGGGTTGCTATCGAAAACCGTCAGACAAAAGAATTTTCCTATGAACTAAAAAATAACAATCGTTCAATCGGTGCGCGTCTTGCAGGCGAGATTGTCAAAAGATATGGGAATAAAAGCATGGAAAGTACACCATTAGTTATCCGATTTACCGGTACAGCCGGACAGAGTTTTGGTGTATGGAACTGTGGTGGCTTGCATCTGTATCTTGAAGGCGATGCCAATGATTATGTAGGGAAGGGAATGGCAGGTGGTAAGATCGTTATTAAACCACCTTTGAAATCGAGTTTCATAAGCCAGGAAAATGCCATTATCGGCAATACCTGTTTATATGGTGCAACAGGAGGGGTTCTTTATGCCGCAGGCTTGGCGGGAGAGCGTCTTGCTGTAAGAAATTCAGGTGCCATTGCCGTTGTTGAAGGTGCTGGTGATCACTGTTGTGAATATATGACCGGTGGCGTGGTCACAATACTAGGCCCGACTGGTGTTAATTTCGGTGCGGGTATGACGGGTGGTTTTGCCTTTGCACTGGATTTACAAAATAATTTCGTTGATCATTATAATAACGAACTGGTCGATATACACCGTATCGATACCGAGGATACCGAGGCGCATAGGAACTATCTACGTAAGTCTATAGAGAATTATGAAAGTGAAACAGGAAGTCTCTGGGCAAAAACCATACTTGATGATTTTATGTTCTATGTCGGCAAGTTCTGGCTTATTAAGCCGATAGCCAGCAGTTTGGGGTCTGTTATTGAATCTATGGAGCAGGCGGCGTGAGTATTGCTATACAATATAAAGATCAGGCTTGTCAGCATGCAAATGAACCTGATGAATTCACGGTATTTATAGCTGTATTAAATATTCAAACATATGGTCTACTTATGTATGTAGACGGTCCCCTATACACTTAGATGAAAGTTATATAATTATGGAAGGTACTTGTTACAGTATTGAAGTTCGACCAAAAATACCCATGCAGCTCGAGCGGCTGAGTGAACTATCTGGCGATCTATATTATAGCTGGTCCAATCAGGTTCGCTCTCTTTTTTATTATCTACACCCCGAGCTTTGGCGGACATGTATTCATAACCCGAAATTATTTCTGCGCCGCATATCACAACACAGGCTCGAACAGGCAGCTAAAGATCCGACTTTCCTTAAAAGTTATTATCTTGTGTTGGCTGATTATGATAATTACCTGAATGAACATGTGCAGATCACCAATAATGAAGTTATTAATCCAAAAAATGATCTGATTGCTTATTTTTCCATGGAATTCGGTTTTCATGAGAGTGTCCCTATTTATTCAGGCGGACTTGGTATCCTGGCTGGTGACCACTGCAAGGCTGCCAGTGACATGGCTCTGCCACTGGTTGCGGTAGGTATGCTTTACCGCCAGGGTTATTTTGCGCAGACAATTGATGCTTATGGCAATCAGCAAGCACAATATGCCGACACGGATTTCAGTAGCCTGCCTATTACGCCAGCGAAGGATGCCAAAGGCAACGAGATCACTATCTGCATCGACGAAATGACCGATCCGATATATCTGCGTGTCTGGGAGACCAAGGCCGGCCGGATACGTTTATATCTACTGGATGCAGACGTACCGGAAAATAGTGAGCACAACCGCACAATTACTTATCAATTATATGGTGGCGATATACAGATGCGTATCCTGCAGGAGATCGTATTGGGTATAGGCGGAGTGCGTACATTACGTGCATTGGGCTTCAAACCTACAGCCTGGCATATAAATGAAGGCCATGGAGCATTTCAGATTATCGAACGTTGTCGTGAGCTAACTAATAATAAATTGAGATTTGATTCAGCAATTGAAGCAGTTGCATTATCTACTATTTTTACAACCCATACCCCAGTACAGGCAGGTCATGACATATTTTCGTCAGACCTAATTACTACGCATATGAGCAAGCTGGTGAGTGATCTTGGTCTTACTATCGATGAATTTATCAGTCTGGGTTCATGCCCTACGGCCCAGGGTGGATTTAATATGACGGCATTGGCACTGCGTGGTTCACGCTATCATAATGGTGTCAGTAAAATTCATGGTGATGTTGCATCCGAGATGGAGGCCTATATCTGGCCGCAAATCAGTGCCAAGGAAAACCCAATTGGTTACGTAACAAATGGTGTTCACTTATATAGCTTTCTAGCTCCAGAATGGAGAAACCTGTTTGACATGGAGTTTGGACACGAATGGAGAAATCAACTGCTTAATGAAAGATACTGGGAGCGTATCGATTCCATACCTGATTATAGTTACTGGAGTATCAGGCAAACACTGAAATCACACTTATTCAAGGATGCCGCAAAAAGAGTCACCGATCAATTTCAGCGAAATGGCAGTAGCCCGGTTGACCTTGAGCATACTGTTAGTTATTTGAATCCGGCAAACACCAATACCATGGTTATCGGTTTTGCACGCCGGTTCGCAACTTACAAACGGGCAACGCTTATTTTTCGCGATACAGAGCGTCTGGCCAAGCTGGTTAATGACCCGGATAGACCGGTTATATTTATTTTTGCTGGTAAAGCGCATCCTAATGACCTCCCAGGCCAACAGTTAATCAGCACCATCTACAAACTCTCACAGGAAAAGCAATTCCAGGGCAAAATTATATTGCTGGAAGGCTATAATATGGCAATGGCGCGACGTCTTGTTGCAGGCGTAGACGTCTGGCTAAATACACCGGAGTATCCACTGGAAGCCAGTGGTACATCGGGGCAGAAAGCAGGACTTAATGGTGTTGTTAATCTAAGTGTTTTAGATGGATGGTGGGGAGAGGGCTATGACGGTAAAAATGGCTGGTCAATTCAGCCTCATCCTACCAGCCATGCCGAGGAAAGAGACAAGCTTGAATCGCAAACGATTCTGGATGTACTGGAACATCATATTGTACCCAGTTATTTCAGGAGGGATGGTATGGGTTATTCAGCTGACTGGATCAGAATATCCAAGGCTTCGATGAAGACCATATTGCCAAAATATAATTCACAAAGAATGGTCATGGACTATGTAAATAATTATTACGCGCCTGCGATGCAGCAAGGTAAGAAAATTGAACATGATGAATATAAGCCAGCTATAGAGCTTGCCTCGTGGAAGCGCAAGATTCATAGTTACTGGCCGAAACTGGAAATACGAAGATTGGACGAGCCAGTACCTGAAATTGAGACGGGTGATACAGTGCCGATTCTGGTAGGGGTCAAGCTTGGCGAGCTCAAACCAGAGGATATAGTTGTGGAATGTCTGATTGGCCGCGCTTCCAACAGAAGGGAGTTAGTAGTCGAGGATGTACTTCGCTTGTTACCACAGGATAATCTTGAAGTAGGCGAAATCTTGTTTAGACTTGATCTTATGCCAAATTTGGCAGGACTACAGTATTATAAATTAAGGGCTTATCCATATCATCAAATGCTGACGCACCGGTTTGAACTAGGTTATATGGTTTGGTTGTGAATGACTGGCCAGAATTATTTCTTATAATTAATTGTAGGATTACTGATAGATAAAAATATGGATGCATCCAACAACAATCTGGGCCCTGAGGATTTGTTATCTGAAGAGCAACTGCATATTGTAAAGCATATTAATCTGCAACTTGCAGCTTTAGATCAGCCTACTTTTCATGGTGGCGACGATAATGATTATCTCGGGATAGCCGATGAACTATTGCGTAACTACCGGCAACAGAAAAAATTACTGGCCGATTATCGATGTCCAGCCGATCAACGTATACAGGATTACCTGAACACTTATTTTCAGGAAAATGATATTAATGATCCGGTAAGCTTGCCGGGTACAACCTTTGTACTCGACAAGCCCAGGCTGGCTCGAGAGTTATCGCTTCCACCAGACGGTAATCACTTTTCATCTAATTACGTTAATTCGTATCGGCTGACTCAGGGTATTCTCAACAATCCAGTCAAGGATCGACGTACCACAAAGGGCGTTTTTCATATCGTCGAGGGAGGGCTGCCTATCCCTGAAGGCAAGAAAGCAGTCCCGGTGCATGTTTTCCATGCTTTGTTCGAATATGCGATGAGTCCGCCGGATGAGCTTATGTGTTTGCCGTTTACTGCTACACAGAAAGATCAGGCAAATTTGTGGGTATCCCTTCTCATGAGACCGGTCGTTTCGCCGGAGATTTACGCAATCTCCTCAGAAAAAAGTCTGGAAATACGATTTTTTGCTCCTGGCGGTCTGGTTTCAAATCTGGACTTTGTAGAACGTATTTTCGGTAATGCTGGCGATCCCTGTCTGCCAGAGAATGACGCTGCACTGGATATTCATGCCTGGACCGGCCACACTGGTTGCATCATCCTGGCGCCGCATCTGATTAATTGCCGCGCCCAAGACCTGGGTCTGCCGCATTACGACGATGCAACGGCACGTCAACGTCGGGACGGCATGTACTGGAAGAACGAGGATGATCTGTACAACGAGGGGCAGGCTTTCAAGATTGTCTGCAGGGATATGCGCGGTATCGTTGTTACCATCATCGCTGATAATTATTTTGGTTACAGCAAAAAAGAAGTAAAATCCCAGATAAGTTATTCATCCAATCTCCTGGGTGGAAGTGAAGAGGAGCACTCCGGCGGCGCTATCGCCTTTCCCAGTCATAATCTCGGTGATGTTTTCCAGCCCGATGCCCGTATTCGTATGGATGGGCATAATTTCCAAGATATTGTAAAATCCTATGCTAAGTTCATGGATGTTAGGGAGGAGGGCTATGCTATTGACAAACAGTATCCCGATATCATCTATGTTCCTGAAGATACACGTATCGATTTACTGGAACAGTCGGTTTCCTGGGAAAAAGACGGTGTTTCGCATCAGCTCAAATTGCTGGTCCATTATGCCTATATTTATCCATGTGGCTATAAAGTAAGAATTGAAAAGCACCCGCGTTCACCTACATGGCGTCTGATTGGTACTGAAGCAGAGGGTACCTTTTGTCATAAACCCTGTACTGTGTCCGGGGGTGGCAAGTCCGAGATTTCCAAATCGATATCAGGAACACTGATTTCCGGCCCCTTGTATGTTGGAGACATTAAGGAAGATCTGGATCTAGTAGAGGAAATATTTTTCAAGGATTATTCGGCGCGTTTTAGAAACAGTAAACAAAATACTGACAGCAGATCTTTTTTAAGTGAAGATCGTTCACTAGGTTCCAGCATCCGGCTACTGACACCCTCGGATACGGAATATACAGATGAGTATAACCGGTGGTTGGATACGATACCGCAGCATATTCGTGCCGTAGTTTTTATTATTAAGAGGTTCTATCGGACTGATTGGGGACGAAACTGGCGTCAGCACTTTACTGTTGATGTGGTGAATGGATACCCCGGGCATGAACTCAAATTCGGGGGCCGACAATTGGTGGTAAACTATCTCCGGATTGGTGAGGAGCGTAATGGTTCCTGGCGTATTTATAAATTACGGCAGGATTTTGTCGGTGCCGACAAGGTGCAGATGGAAGACGATATAACTGTATCCAAAACAGTAGCTTCCAGACGCCTGAATTACCTAAATCCGGATTACAATAATCCCAGTTGTAAGCTTGTGTTGAATTGCGAACAAAAACTGTTTCAAAGGCCAGATGATGCTATCCATCGAGGTTTTGATATCCAGGCTGAAGCTGATCTTGCCGGCGATGATAACTTCATTTCTAATTTTGAGCCACTCGGAAAGAATATCGCCATTGAGTTGATTGAGGACGCTATCGGTTTCGGAAAATATACGTCTCCCATGCAGCAACTGATACAACGTACTGCGCAAGCAGAAAATGGTCAGTATTTTGTTTCATCTGCTCATCCTCGTATTGTTGATGGCAGGCCAAGCCCGAACGTACGTTATCTTCAAAACAGACCTGATCAGGTGGATGCAAGGGGGAAATATATAGCAGAGTTAGGTACACGGCTGTATCGGCGAGTACCGGCGGATCAGCCGGTTTATTATCCTGTCAATGCAGTGTTACCCGGGCGACGCAATAATGCCGGTGATCCTGCCAGGAATATCCGGCCTTTGGCAGTCTACAACCCGATTCATTATCAGGAGCTGCCTGAGTTATTCATGGATTACATCAGCAGTCTGACTGGTAAATCACCTTCGACAACAGGGGCCGGGTCAGAAGGCGCGCTTACCAAAGGACCATTTAACGCGCTCTCTCCAACGGCTGATTTAAACAATGCGCTGGTCTCTTATATTTTATGCTGCTACGATGGCTTTAGTTCCGCTGCAGGTTATGTTGGGCCCAATTGCAAGGTGGAACATGATATAAGTCTATTGATCCCGGAAATCTGGTGCAGGGTTCCTGTGCCACAGCGTGATGCCGGCTATATGATTAAGCATGGATACTTGGAGAAACTGGAAAACTTCACGCATGATGGTCAAAATATTTTGGCAAGCAGGTTGGGTTATCGGATTACAACGCAATTTGTGCATGCCTATATGGGTAAGATTTTTGATAATCCCAATGTGGTATTTGATGAGGCCTTGCTCAGACCGGAGACACAGGATATGGATGCCTATGTAGATGGTATCTGTAATATTGTAGAGGCACAGCAGGGCGTTGCGCGCGGTTATCTTGAAGATGAATCAGTTGAAAATGCCTGCCCGCCATTAAAGGCGCTGCTTTATATTATGGCAGAGGGAGATTATGAAGGTAAGGATATAGACCATCCGGATATTCGAAATATGTTTACTGCAGACTATTTACTAAACAGCGACTGGTACCAGCAGCGCTTATTCATTGAGCAGGAACGCAACATCAAAACCTGGCAGCATCATGCATCCTATATCAATGCAGTTCTGAATAGTGGGCGTATTGTAGATGAAGTGGAACAGCTCGAGCTTAATAACAAGCTAGTCGAAGTCAATAAGCAACTGGATTATCTGCGCAGCGTTGAATACCTGAACAGCCTGCAGGGAAGCATTGGCGCAGACTGGATAGACCGCAGGATCGAAGATACGTCGAAGTGAAAAATATATATTTCCGACCCAGCTCGCGCTGAATTGTTCTCTCTATCAAGTACTACCTAATGCGATCCAGCTTACCTCCACCATGTACACGCGGGTATGCATCCAGGTCTGGATGACGATCTTGAAACCATCACTCGAAACTTCTGTAATATGCAAACTTAATCGGCTTGTGTCCTGATTGTCGATATCAAAGCCGGCTATTCCCGCCTGAACCAGGGGCACAGTTGAAAACGGGTTTTCAAACCCGATATAATATTCAAAGCTTCGTGGCTCTGGTGATGCATTGGTTTCGATTTGTGCAAGTTGCCAGTCTGCTAGATTCTGGTCGAGCGTGACTGTTGCGGAACACATCTTCAATGGTACTAAATCGGTGTGTATTGATTGATCAATCATAGCTTATTCCTTGTCCTGTCTATGTACTCTATGGCCACAGTGGTAAAATATGTGTTCTGTCGCTTACAGGTATAATCTAAACTTATATAGAAAGATAATCCAGAATTCCCTCAGCTGCTGTACGACCTTCATGCACAGCCGTGACAACCAAGTCAGATCCCCGGACCATATCGCCGCCGGCAAATATCTTGGGATTAGATGTTTGATGCAGGAACTCGCCATTCAATGGTGCTATCACCCTGCCGATATTGTCTGTATGAATACCTGCTTCAGTAAACCAGTCAGCCGGGCTTGGGCGAAAACCAAAGGCGATTACTACCCGGTCTGCAGGAATGATTTCTTCCGTATTGGCGACCGGGACGGGCAGTCGTCGGCCTCGTGCATCGGCTTCACCCAGTTCGGTGGTAACCACTCTTACACCTTCTACAAAATTGTCACCGATAATCTCAATAGGTTGTCGGTTCCACAGAAAATTAACACCTTCTTCTATTGCATTACTGACTTCGCGTCTTGAACCTGGCATGTTATCCCTGTCCCTGCGATAGGCGCAGGTAACAGAAGCAGCGCCCTGGCGTATGGCAGTACGATTGCAGTCCATAGCTGTATCGCCGCCACCCAGAATAACTACACGTTGCTTCTGGAAGTTGATAAATGCTTTGTCATTATCGAGAAGCCCCATGTGATGCATTGTGTTGGATTCAAGGTAGGGTAGAGACTCATGTACGCCATTCAGCGCCACGCCGGGAATACCTGCTTGCAGTGCGCTATACGTTCCCATAGCGAGAAATACCGCATCATATTCATCCAGAATATTCTGGAATGCTATATCTATACCAATTTCAGTTTCAAGTATGAATTGAATGCCCATTTCTTCCATAACGCTGCGCCGCAGCTTGATAATCCTTTTTTCAAGCTTGAATTCAGGTATGCCAAAGGTTAACAAGCCGCCAATTTCCTTATGCCGGTCATAGATTACCGGGGTTACACCATTACGTACTAGGATGTCTGCGCATGCTAGTCCGGCCGGGCCTGCGCCGATGATTGCGACACGTTTCCCGCTGTTTTCGACATGCTCAAGATTTAGTCTCCAGCCCATGGCCAGGGCAGTATCTGTAATATACTTTTCAATTGATCCTATGGTAATGGCGCCAAAACCGTCATTCAGGGTACATGCGCCTTCACACAAACGATCCTGCGGGCATACACGCCCACAGACTTCCGGCAGGGAATTGGTCTGATGAGACAGTTCTGCGGCTTTAAAAATATTGCCTTCCGCTACGAGCTTTAACCAGTTGGGTATATAGTTGTGAAGCGGGCACTTCCATTCGCAGTATGGATTTCCGCAGTTCAGGCATCGATTTGCCTGGGTAGCTGCATTTTCTTCGTTATAGGAAGTATAGATCTCAGCAAAATCCTTTACGCGTAGGTCCGCATCTTTTTTTTCCGGCTCGATGCGGGGTAGTTCAACAAACTGGAAATTATTTTGCTGCATTAGAATTATCCCTGGTTCAAATCAGGATTTGTCCCCACCGCAATTACGATGTTTACATAACAGGAACAACGTCGCAGCAATAACCAGAATACTAATAATCCCGGATACAGTGAATGCATCAAATGACATGTCGTTACCTCTACCATGGATAAGCTTTATAGTAATAAAGCATTATTTATGCCATTAGGATAATGGGATAAAAAACAATTACTTAAGAAAGATGCGGACAATAATAATGCACCCGATTTGGGCAATTGCAACTATCAGCAACTTCTGAGTGCATTAACTGTGTGCGTCAATCATTTGCTGTGAAGTCAAGTCAACGTGAATATATGTGTTGCGAATTAATACTATGTCATAATTACAAATCCGATAGCATGCTTGCCTCATGTACAAATTGCCGCCATTGACTGCTGGCTTGAACGCACAGCATTTGAAATACATTAGTTACACGCTGTGATTCGCAGTTGGAAATAATTTCCTCAAATGTCGAAATCAGGCATTCATGAGATTTCTGTGCAAGAACCATTACTTCATCGACACCAAATTCTGTCTCTGTATTTATAACTGGACAGGAGAATTCCAGCAGATTGTTCTCATCGGCAAATTGAAACCAGGTATCCAGCAGTTCTGGTTCTGCTTCGTTTGTGAAACTCTGGATGGCATTTGCAAGATCATGTTCCCGTGTCTTTAAATAGTCCAGTAATAGACGAGTGCGTTCGCGCACAGGTTCATCTTCCAGGTGCTGATAGCAATGTGACAGTGATGTATGGAAATCCTGGATGTGCTTCAGTATTTCACGGGTCTGTTCAAAGCGCATGGTTTACCTTCCTAAAATGATAGACTGTCATATTTGTGTTAATAATGCCTTCAGGACATCCTTGCGGCTGATTTGTCCGACCAGGCGATTTTCCTGCATGACCGGATAACGACGATAGTTTCCTTCAATGAAATAGCGAGCTACATCAAGAATACTGGTTTCAGCGTCGATCGTTTCGGCTTTTGGATGCATATATTCATCCACGCGCCCACCCCATTCGTCATGATATCCCGCATCCAGGGCTACCTTCAGGCAGTCTTTTTCTGACAACATGCCTACCAGGTTTCCCAATGGGTCTACCACCGGGGCACCCGAAATTCGTTTTTCAGTAAGTAATCGTATTGCTTCCATGATATCCATATCCGGTGTGAAGGTTACCAGGCTGGCTGCCATGAAATCTTTTGCCAATAGAGAATTTTTCATTGCCTCTCCTGATTAAGTTATATGCTGAGTCAATTTGTTATTCAAAATATTTTCAGTCAGAGATCCATATTTACTGTGGATTTCTTCTTTTTACGTGGGCAATGTTTCTTTGCACAAGCACCACAGGAGTCTTCTAGCCCTGGTATACGGTTCAGTCCTCCGCAACTACCCTTTACTCCATGGCGTCCAAACAATAGGCCTAATGTAAGGGCAACGCCCATAAAAATAAAAACAACAAAAGTAATTATAAATATGCTCATCTTAGTATCTATCCGCCAAAATCATCCATCAGGATATTTCCTCGTTCAACACCCAGGTTATCCAGCATTTGAATAACGGCAGATGTCATCATGGGCGGGCCGCACAGATAATATTCACAGTCTTCCGGTGTCGAGTGTGTTTCCAGGTAATACTTGAATAGTACATCATGAACAAATCCGGAGTAACCATCCCAATTGTCTTCAGGCTGCGGGTCCGAAAGGGCTACATGCCATTCAAAATTGTCATGTGCTTTTTGGAGTTGGTCGAAGTCCTGTTGGTAGAAAAGTTCCTTAAGACTACGGGCGCCATACCAGAAACTGATTTTACGCGATGTATTCAGACGCTTGAGTTGGTCAAAAATATGCGCACGCATGGGTGCCATGCCGGCGCCCCCTCCGACGAATACCATTTCCGCCTGAGAATCGCGGGCAAAAAACTCACCATAGGGGCCCGATATAGTTACATTATCCCCCGGTTTCAGACCGAATATAAATGATGACATGATGCCAGGTGGTGCAACGGGATTACTGGGTGGCGGTGTGGCTATCCTCACATTCAACATAATGATGCCTTTTTCATCCGGATAACTGGCCATGGAATAGGCTCGGGTCACTGTCTCCGTGGTTTCAGAACTATAGCGCCATAAGTTGTGGCGGTCCCATTCAGCACTAAATTTCTCCGGAATGATTATGTCTTTATAGTTAACGCGATGGGGAGGGCATTCGATCTGAATATATCCCCCTGCGCGGAAATCCACGCTTTCACCTTCGGGTAACTCCAGAATGAGTTCCTTGATATAGGTGGAAACACTATCATTGGATAGCACCCGGCAGTCCCATTTTCGTATACCGAATACTTCCCTGGGAACTTCCACTGTCAGATTTTGTTTGACGGTCACCTGGCAGGCCAGTCGCGCACCTTCGGCTGCTTCACGTTTGGTGATGAGGGAGGTCTCGGTGGGCAAGATGGCACCGCCACCTTCGAATATTTTTACGCGACACTGGCCACAGGTGCCACCACCACCGCAGGCCGAGGGCAGAAACAGTTCCGAGTTGGCCAATGCGGTGACCAGCTTTAGGCCTACAGGCGAACTAATGATGCGTTCTTCGTTGACTTTGATATCAACCTGTCCCGCTGGTACCAGTCGTGACCGTGCATACAGGATTACACCAACCAGTAGCAGCACAATACCGGTAAACATGATAACGCCAAGAGTGATTTCAAGCATGCCTCGTCCTCATAACTGAATACCTGAAAATCCCATGAAGGCCATGGACATGAGTCCGACAATAATAAAAGTGACCCCCAGACCTTGAAGGCCATTGGGCACATCGCTGTATTTCAGTTTTTCACGAATACCTGCAAGGGCAACCAATGCCAGAGCCCAACCGAAACCGCTACCGAGTCCATATACCAGGCTTTCACCAAAGTTATAATCACGTTCGACCATGAACAGTGATCCGCCGAGGATGGCGCAGTTGACGGTGATCAATGGCAGGAAGATGCCGAGCGCGCTGTAGAGTGCGGGGAAATAGCGGTCCAGTATCATTTCCAGGATTTGCACCAGTGCCGCAATGACGCCAATGTAGGTAACCAGGCCGAGGAAACTCAGGTCCACTTCTGCAAGCCCGATCCAGGCTAGTGCGCCTTCCTGCAGTAAGTATTGATGTATCAGGTTGTTGACCGCAACTGTAATGCCCTGTACCACAATAACAGCCGCACCCAAACCCAGTGCCGTATCAACGCGCTTGGAAACTGCAAGGAAGGTACACATGCCCAGGAAGAAGGACAGGGCCAGATTCTCGACAAAGGCCGCCTGGATGAACAGTTGTAAATAAGCAGTCATTATGTTGCCTGTCTTGTGTTCACTATATGACTTCCGTCCGATGTACAACCTGGATGCGGTAATCAGGTTTTTCCTGTTGCTGTGGTTTCCAGCTACGCACGGCCCAGATCAACAAGCCGATTATAAAAAATGCACTGGGTGCGAGTAGCATCAAGCCATTGGATGTATACCAGCCACCCTCATTGCTTAGCGGCAGAAGTTTTACACCAAGGATGCTGCCAGATCCCAGCAGTTCCCTGAATGTTGCTACAATGACCAGAATGATGCTGTAACCGAGGCCGTGTCCCACGGCATCGAGCGATTGAAAACAGTGATCAGGCAACCGCAGAAGTCTATCAAAAAGTTATTGACTCGGAACAGCAGCATGCCGAATGGTTCAGGGGTGCACTGGAAAGCTATCGGGAGACGCAACTGCAGACGACAGCGTAGATATGAAACTGTGTAAGTCCTCGTGCCTGCAGTGACCCGTTGGTGGCAGGCACTGAATCCTGCCATCTACCTCGTATCCATACTCCCGGGTGTGGGCGTATGGATATTGGCGGAAAATATACCCGAAGAGCATGCAGCTATAGGGTTCGCGACAGCAGCTGTGGTACTACTTCAGCATGCGATCAATCTATTTAACGATGCCAAGGACTGGCAGTTAGGTGCTGATCACGATAAACAGGATTCATGGGTGCGTGTACATGGAGGACATCCACAGATAGCCAATACCCACGGCTTACTCAGTTTATCCGCGGGTACCATGCTTGGTTTGTTGACGTTAACGTACTACCAGTCTGTATGGGTATTATTGTATGCGTTTCCATTTGTAGTGCTTGGCCTGTTCTATAATTTTGGCCGTCGCCCGCTCTCCTATACTTCAGTGGGTGAATGGGTAACGGGTATTTGTTACGGTCCTGGTGTATTCGGGAGCCTTTGGTTCGTGGCAGGCGAGCCATTTAACTGGATTTCTGCGCTGGGCATGCTTGCCTTTGCTGCATTGTCCATGTCTTTACTGTTTTCACACCAACCCCCGCAAATAGAAACCGATCGTGCAGCCGGTAAATATTCATTTGCTGTTCGTTATGGGATGAAACGCACCTATCAGGCCTCGGCGACAATGTTTCTGATAAGTTTGCTTGCACTGGGCACTGCTATTTTGATGCAGCAAAGGGGGCTGATGATGAACATAGTGTTCTATGCTACGGTCTTGATTGCTGTATGGAGGATATTTCCTGTAGTAAAACTTAGCCCAAAAAAGATTATGATTAACGCCAGTATTGTTTGTTTTATGCCAGCTCTGTTCTTGTTGCTTGAGTAGTGATTATTATGCTTTATATGTCAATATTTTATTTTAAAATAAGAGTGATGATTATCCGGAAGAATAGGAGACATATATGAGCGCAAGTCAGGTGATGGATCCGTACCCTTCAGTCCTGCATAAGGATGAGAATATTGCCAAGGGCGTGGAACTGGTGATGGAACATCGCTATCGAAATATACCGGTGGTCGATGACAATGGTTGTTATCAGGGTATATTTGGTGTGAATTGCCTGTTGCGTCTGGTGTTACCCAAGGCTGTATTGCTTGAGCGTGGGCTGACTACAGTCCCGTTTGTTTCGGATACTTTGCGTGATCTGCGGCTTCGCCTCAAGGAAGTTGAAGACAAGCCGGTTACCTTTTGCATGAGTCATGAAGCACCAGTGGTAGCGCCTGGCACGCCCCTGGTAGAAACACTTCTTCTCCTGTACCACGCTCGTACCAGTCTTCCCGTGGTTGATCCGGACAGTGGCTGTCTGGTGGGTGTGATCTCCTACTGGGACGTTGGTGCTAAAATTCTGGAGCAGGAGATCTAGATGCAGCACGCGGTAAGTACAGGGGTGGTATTCGGCTGGGATCCTATGTGGTTCTCCGGTGTGTTGTTTGTTTTGACTTACCTGGTCATCTTAAGTGATCGGATTAATCGTGCCATCGTCGCATTATTGTCTGCCAGTCTTATGATCCTGGGTGGTGTATTAACCCAGCAAGCAGCCTTGCGCGGTGTTGATTTTAATACCCTGGGTTTATTGACTGGAATGATGGTGATTGTCGCCATTACACGACGAACAGGTGTATTTCAGTTTCTGGCTGTCTGGTCTGCCAAACAGGTACGCGCGGACCCGTGGGGCATCCTGGTAATGTTGGTATTGGTAACAGCTGTATTGTCTGCCTTGCTTGATAATGTCACCACAGTATTGCTGGTCGCACCGGTCACCCTGCTTATTACCGACGCACTCAGGATTAATCCCTATCCTTTTCTTTTTGCCGAGATATTTGCATCCAATATCGGGGGCGCTGCGACTCTGATCGGAGACCCGCCTAATATTATGATTGGTTCCGCTGTTAATCTGAGCTTTAATGATTTTCTGATCAATCTGGGGCCGGCCGCCGTCATCGTCCTGTTAGTAACCCTGATTCCTTTTTATCTCATCTGGGGTCGCTCAATGTACGCGAGCCAGGAAGATCGACAACGGGTATTAAACTATAATGAATGGGAGGCCATTACAGATGTGCCTCTACTATGGAAGTCTCTGCTCGTATTGGGATTGGTGCTGACCGGTTTTGTGATGGGACATCACCTCAATCTCCAGCCGGCATCTATTGCCATGTCAGGAGCCGCATTGTTATTGCTAATGGATAATTTACCTGGTAAAGCAGATGACCAGAGCCGTTCCGTTAACGCATCATTTTCACAAGTGGAATGGGTGACCATCTTTTTCTTTCTCGGTTTGTTTATTATCGTGCATGGCGTAGAAAGTACCGGGCTGCTAACCATGCTGGCAGATGACATCCTTAGCTGGACGCAAGGTGATACATTTGTCACTTCCATGGCTATTCTTTGGGGCTCGGCAGTTGCATCGGCGCTCGTGGACAATATTCCTTTCGTCGCAGCCTCGATTCCGCTTATTAAATCCATGGCTGCCACCTTTGGCGGGCCTGAGGGCCTGATGCCATTGTGGTGGTCGCTTGCTCTTGGTTCCTGCCTGGGTGGGAATGGTTCACTGATCGGGGCCAGTGCGAATGTGATCGTGGCAGGATTTGCAGAGCGCTCAGGACATCCAATCAGTTTCCTGCGTTTCATGCTGGGTGCCTTCCCGCTGATGATTCTGAGTATTATCATCAGTAGTATTTATATCTATCTGCGTTATCTTTGATTCGCATCGGTATGTCATAAAACATTCACGCATGTGGAGCATGATTGATTATTATGCACTATATGGGTGCCGATTCATTTGACATGACCCTGGGTAATTTTAATAAAAAACATGAAAAACAGTATGTTATAATAATATTATGTGAAAAAACTATAGGGTACGATTCTTGATAGGTATGTTAATAGTAGAGAGTTATTGCGCAGAGCATTAAGGAGTTACTGAATATGTCAGTGCCAGCAAGTGCAGCATCCGTCGGCTACGTGTTTTCATTTAAGGATGGAGATGGCCAAAACAAGCACCTACTGGGTGGTAAGGGCGCCAACCTGTGTGAAATGACGCAGATTGGTATAAACGTACCCCCCGGTTTTGTTATCAGTACCGAGGCATGCCTTGCCTATCTTGATACCGAAGATCACAGCCTGCCATCAGGTGTGATGGAGGAAGTACGAAAACAGGTTGTCTTGCTGGAACAGGCAAGCGGAAAAGGTTTTGGTAACGGTGGCGATCCGCTGCTGGTCTCAGTCCGATCTGGTTCGGCCCTTTCCATGCCAGGCATGATGGATACTATTCTCAACTTGGGGCTGAACTCAGAAACTATGTACGGATTGATCGAGCAAACTGGCAATGAGCGCTTTGCTTACGATGCCTACCGCCGTTTTATTCAGCTATTCGGCAAGGTTGCTCTGGGTATTGATGATGAAGAATTTGATCAGCCTTTTGAGGAAATAAAACGCCGGGAAGGTGTCAAAGCTGATATTGGTCTTACTGCGGAACATCTAAAAGAAATCAGTGAAACCTTTCTTGAAGTCGTAAAACAGGTGACGGGTCGTCCTTTTCCTGAGGATGTCTATGAGCAACTCGAAATAGCGATCAAGGCAGTTTTTAATTCCTGGATGGGTAAACGCGCCATCGATTATCGGCGAGAATTCAATATTACACCGGATATGGCTAATGGCACTGCGGTGAACGTGGTTGCTATGGTATTCGGAAACATGGGTATGGATAGCGCCACGGGTGTTGGATTCACCCGTAATCCGGCAACCGGTGAAAATCTTATGTTCGGGGAATATCTGATTAATGCCCAGGGTGAGGATGTGGTGGCCGGTATTCGTACGCCGAAACCGGTACAGGAACTGGAACAGGAAATGCCAGAAATGTACCAGCAGCTGGTTGCCTTGCGTAATCGTCTGGAAAGTCATTATCAGGAAATACAGGACTTTGAATACACCATAGAAAAAGGTGTGCTGTATTGCCTGCAAACACGTAATGGCAAGATGAATGCAGCCGCCAGGGTACGTACCTCGGTGGAAATGGTTAATGAAGGTTTGATTACTCGTGAGCAGGCACTGTTAAGGATTAATCCGGAAGAACTCGAACAACTGTTGCATCCACGCCTGGATCCTTCATCCAGCGCAATCCCGGTAGCACAAGGGCTGCCTGCATCACCAGGTGCGGCATCCGGGGCTGTGGTATTTGATGCAGATCGCGCGGAATTATTGGGTAAAGCCGGTGAGAAAGTAATTTTAGTACGCGAGGAAACCAAGCCGGAAGATATCCACGGTTTCTTTGCGGCTGAAGGTGTACTCACCAGCAGGGGAGGTAAAACATCACATGCAGCCGTAGTCGCCCGGGGCATGGGTAAGCCCTGTGTAGCCGGTGCAGAGGGAATCCAAGTGGATACCCGGAAAAGACAGGCAAATGTTGGTGCTCAGGTATTGCATGAAGGTGATGTTATTACTATTGATGGTGGTAACGGTAATGTTTATCTGGGAGAGATTTCAACTGTGCCGCCGGAATTCTCAGAAGACCTGCAGACATTGTTGGCTTGGGCAGACGAGATTGCCACATTAGGTGTGATGACCAATGCCGATACCCTGACGGCTACCCGGCAGGCGGTTGAATATGGTGCCAAGGGCATTGGCCTATGCCGTACAGAACGAATGTTCAATGCGCAGGATCGCCTGCCTATCGTTGTTGATATGATTCTTGCCAGTACCACAGAAGACCGTCAAAAGGCACTTGATCGTTTGCGCCCGATACAGCGCGATGATTTCAAGGCTTTGTTTGAATCGATGGCACCTTATTCAGTAACCATACGTTTGCTGGATCCACCTATCCATGAGTTTCTTCCCAGTGAGAAACAGCTGGAAATAGAGTTGGAACATTTGAAGCAGCTACGCAATACTGTTGAGGGAGTAGGCGATCTGATGGGTACATTGCGGCTGCTAAGCGGTGAGCAACAGCCGATGATGGAAATACAAAAACCATTTGGTGAAGGCGGTCGTGAATTGGTAGATGCAGCCATTGCCAAAAAGGAGCTGATGCTGCTTAAGGTGCGTGAATTGTTTGAGGTGAATCCAATGCTGGGTCATCGTGGTGTACGATTGGGTATTACCTACCCTGAGATTTATGCGATGCAGATTCGTGCAGCACTGGAAGCGGCTGCTGAATGTAAAAGGGATGGCATTGATGCTCATCCCGAGATCATGGTGCCGCAGGTATGTACTGTACAGGAATTGCTGCGGGTTAAACAAATTGTAGATGAAGTACGTGGCGAAGTAGAAAGCGAGTACGGTGTAGAATTGGAATTTGAATTTGGAACCATGATTGAAGTGGTCAGGTCCTGCATGCGGGCAGGCAGCCTGGCCGAGGTGGCAGAGTTTTTCTCATTCGGCACCAATGATCTTACCCAGGCCAGTTTTTCTTTCTCGCGGGAAGATGCGGAAAACAAGTTCTTGCCAATGTATACCGAAAAAGAAATATTACAGGATAACCCCTTTGAAGTGCTTGATGTAAAGGGAGTTGGGCGGCTAATGCGTATTAGCGTTGAGTGGGGACGTCAGACACGAAAGGATCTGCGAGTAGGTATTTGTGGTGAACAGGGTGGACACCCTGAATCTATCCGTTTCTACCATCATATTGGATTGAACTATGTATCCTGTTCAGCGCCGCGCGTACCCATTGCGCGGCTGGCGGCTGCACAGGCAAAACTCAAAGAGGATTCGTACGTGATCAGCTGACAAGTAGAGGATGCTCAACAAAGTTTGTCAAACAGATATACATTGTTTCATGAAATTTTCCGAAGGTTTTGTCGCCTTCGATCCATCACAGAAAAACGTGTTAGGTGATATGCGTTATAATATGCTGCCTGTTAGCGTCAAGCCACTGTGGGGAATAGTCATTAATGCCGAACATACACAAGTCCATGCCGATTATCGTTTCTTTCGTGATAGCAGCAGTGCTGTCAGGCAAATGTTTATTAATATGGTTTTGGGCAGGTGTGCAGCCGTAGAATGTATTTAGCGATGATAAAGTCGGGTCAGAATTCATTCTATTACAAATACCACAAACAACTGTGATCAGACCCAGCTGTATTACGAAAATGTGTTTTATCGGCAAAAGATTGCCACGCTCGGCGTGTTATTAAAATCAGCAATAACTCTTCAATGATTAATTAATATATAAAACAATTAAATAGCAATATTTATTGCAATATTCGTGGATGAATGACAGCCTCAATGTGCTATCACACTATCCCTGGCGGGTGGCTTATTAAGCCGCAACCATGGTCATGACGGTGGCAATGATAACCAGTAATACGGCTTCTATTGCCAGGTACTTCAATGAGAATTTGGACCGTGAATATTTAAGTTCTGATTTTGCGCTAAGATAGTTCAATGGATTACACCTTGATAAAATATACATTGTATATACAATGTATGCAATAATTTAAAAAAAGTCAAGAATACTCATGTCAAAACAAAAAGTTATTAACTTCAGAATTGATGCAGACAGCAAACATAAGGCGAAAAAGCTCGCCGAAGCAGATGGCCGTAGTCTGTCAAACTGGATCACCCGCTTGATCGAACGTGAGATACGCCGGAGTAAGAAATAAGTAATCGTTCACACTCGTTTGTCCGAATCCTTTGTCTTCAGGAGCCCCATAATAATAAGGTCGGCACAAACCTGGCTTTACTTTAGGTGAGTATTAAAAAATCAGCAGGGTCAGATCACAGTTTACTCTATTGCTTTGAGCGACTGTCTCCGGCCCCGCTTATTAGAAATTCATTAATTTTTTGTTTCCGTCTATGTGCGCATCCAAGTCCTAATAATCCTATACCCATCAGGACGTAGGTAGAGGGTTCCGGGATTAATGGGATAATATCGGTTGCCCTCAATAGCGACCGGTAGTCTTGACCAGTACTCAGGTAGGCAGCATTGACAAAGTTCCCCATCGCATCATCGCCTGGGCAAGATCGGCTGCACCGTTGAATGTCTGACCGTGAACACCGCTACGTGAGAGGTTAGAGTACAATTTCGCTAATATTAAAAGCTGTTGTACCCTGGCCCTGCTTATTTTAACGGCTTGAATAGTGTCAACAGAATTGGTAATAAAGTTAGGTTGGCGAGCAAGGCAACTATGATGGCAAAACCAGTCAGTAATCCAAAGTAAATTATCGGCACAAAATTGGATAAGGCGAGGATAGAAAAACCTAGTGTAATTGTCACAGTTGTGAAATACATAGCACGGCCGATACTGGAATGACAGCGTTTGACGGCTTCCCGGTAATCCCGGTCTTTAACAAACTCTTCTTTGAAACGGTGCACATAGTGGATAGCGTCATCAACTGCGATACCGATACAGACGGCTGCAATTGTAATTGTCATAATGTCCAGAGGAATGCCTGCCAGGCCCATCAGTCCCAGCATCATTATTGCAGGAATCATATTGGGAATAAGGGTAACACAGGCAAGGTAAAATGAGCGAAACAGCATGTAAAACATGATCATGATGGCTATAAATACGACGCCTATTGTCATTATTTGAGAACGGAAAAGGCTTTGTAGCATATTGTTATACAGTACCGCCATGCCGGTTAACTGAATCTGCTCCGGTTCCAGGTTAAATTTAGCTATCAGGTCAGCTTTGGTTTTTTCGATCAATCTATTTCGTTGAAGATGCTTATCTGATTCAAATATTCGAATACTATAGCGTAGCTGGTTTCCATCTTTCAGCATATAGGGTGTAAACAGTACCTGTTTCATTTCATCCGGTACGCGTTTATAAATAATAGAGAGAAAAAAGTTATCCAGATCCTGGTTATCCTTGAGTTGTTCGAGCAAGGATACAGATGTATAAATAGATATTACCTTGCCGGTCTCCGGCAAGTTATCAAGGTATTTATGAATTCCTTGGATCGTATCCATTTTGCTGTATTTAAACCAGTAACTAGTAGCAGTGATACCACCCGAGTCTTCATCATCTAATTCTATGCTGAAATCTTCTTCCAGGGGCTCAATATAATCAGGCTCAGCAGATTTCTCAAAGAATGATGCAGGGGCTGTGATAACAACATCCATGGGCGTTGTGCCGCCCAGTTTTTGGTCAATAAGTTCCATGCCCTGATAAATTTCAGTCTCTTTCTTGTAATAATCAATAAACCTGTTTTCAACAGTAAGTAAGGAGATGCCGAGAACACTAATCGCGGTGAATATTGCAAACAGCACGACAGTTGTTTTTTTGTATTGGATGATAATTTTTGCAATATGGATGATTATGTAACCAGTAAAATCATGAAGTTTGTCTGCTACTCCCGGTTTTAAGAACATTAAAACAGCGGGAAAGAATACAAAGGTGAGTATGAACGCAATCGAGACGCCCATTACCATCATCCAGCCAAAATCAATGACCGGGCGTATGTCACTAACCAGTAGTGAAGCAAAGGCAACCATGGTGGTAATGGCCGTATACAAGGAGGGTGCGAACTTAGATCTAACAGTTTCAAGTATTAATGCACGCTGATCATTGCTGAAAGCCTTGGCATGCAGCTCACGATAGCGAACAATTAAGTGAATAGTTAGTGATAGATTAATGATTAACATCAAGGAAATAAAGTTGGATGATACGACCGTCACCCGCCATTCGAGCAAGCCAAGCAGGCCTATCATGATTATCCCTGACATGAAGCAGGTAATCATGGGTAAGATGACCCAGCGGGGTTTGCGAAATGCAACGGCCAAAATCACAAGAATGAAAATAATCACGCCAATGCCAAAGGTTTTCAGATCATTTTGTATGAAATCCAGTGAATCGGAAGCAATCATGGGAACGCCGCCCAGGTGCAAGCGTGCATTATGGCGATGTTGATCCATTAATTTACGGATATCTTTAATTAACTTTTTTTCCTGGTCCTGCAGGCTGTGTGTGTGATCTTTGAAATCTTTGCTTATTACGGAAAGCTGTAGTAATTCCTGTTCGCTAAGTTTGTCGGTAAATTGTTTTTCTCGTAATTTATTACGTTTATTGAGTAAGGCATAGAAAGTCTCGTCACGTTTGAAGTTCACCTGGATGGCAGTTGTAGTTCCATCGCTGCTGATTAACATATTACTGTATAATGGGCTCGTTAAAAGTTCCTTGCGGGCTAGTTGCCTGTCAATGCCTGGTGTTTCCAGGGTGCGGACTTCCTTGCTTAGTTCAGATATGGATACGGGAGGACTTTGGGTGAGCGGGACATCCAGAATACTGACTACCGAGTCAATCCGCTCCAGTTTGTTAATATCATCACGTAATTTGGCGATACTATGCAATACCGCATCCGTGAACAGATCATTGTCAGGCGTATAGGTGATTATTAAAAAATCATCCGACTCGTATCTGGCCTTGACCGATCGATAGTATTTCAAAGCCTCGTCATTCTCCAGGACGAGAGAGTCAGCAGATGCGTCGAGTTTAAAATCGGGAATATAAAAGGCGAACAGGGTAGTTATCAAAAAACAGATAAGAACAGGATAAACAGGACGTTTAAGTATCCATTTATCATATAGCTGCGTCAAAGCAGGCAACATATAAGAGGCTCTTGTTTAATTTTATTAAATTATCTCTGGATTTTAGCCTGTTATAAACCTAAATTGAAAGTTATGTTGCGGTATATGGTGATTTTTTCGCCAGTGAACTGCGCAGCAGACGAATGGCAGATAAAACGTTGTTTTCTGATCCGGTTTCCCCGTACCCCATGTTTTACTTGACTAACGACGAGTATCGAATCCGGTTAGCTCATAGAGAACGCAGTAAGCAAATGTTCCCGAGAGTATTGCGGTAGTGCCTAATGTGCCGAGTATGATATTGGACATCATATCTGTGTCAACAAGATTGCTTAGTGGGCCGACTATCAGCAGTGATGAACCTACTAATATGCGAATGCTACGATCTACGATATTCATATTACGATTGAATTTTAGCATCTGTTGATGTCCTCTAATTAAATGTCAGGGTGGTAGTTTCTAGCAGTTTTATCTAGAACCGGTTGCTGTGCCAAATGTATTTTCTGAAACAATCTTTTGATGATCTGCATAGAGATTAATGCCTCCGCCCTTGGATTTAATCGTGTACATGGCCAGGTCGGCATTACGCATTAATGTTGCCGATTCATCGCCATGCTTAGGGAATAGGGCAATGCCGATACTTAGGCCTATAGTCACTTCTGCTTCTCTTAAGGAGAAAGGCATTGAAATAGTAGTCTTGATGCGCTCGCACATCGCGATACAGGATGCTTCGCCAACATCATTCAAGAGCAAGACAAATTCATCGCCACCAATTCGCGCTAATGTATCCGAGGGGCGTAACATCGCGCGGATACGCTCTGCGAACAGGCTGAGTAACTCATCGCCCTGATCATGTCCAAGTGTATCATTCACAGACTTGAACTCATTGAGATCGATAATAGCAAGTGCGAATCTACGTTGTGTGTGTCGACTGTCCTGGATGAGCGCTTGTAAACGATCTCCCAATAGTGTGCGGTTTGGCAGGTCGGTTAAACTATCATGTAAGGCCATATGTTCAAGCGTTTCATTTTGTGTCCTGAGTTTTTTAGTAAGAAAGTGGATAATCAGTGATACCCAGATCATCAGCCATACATAAAATACTGCTGGCACCAACAAGCGTTTTGAGTAGACCTTGGCAAGCATTCCCGCTGGATTTTTCGTGAAATTAAGGGCCAGTACTACATGCCTGTTGGCGCCTGCTAATGGCAACATTGCCCAAGTGTAGCTTCTGTCTTCTACTTCAACATAGCCACCGCGCTTGTTTAATCGCGATTGTTCCAATGTAGCCATGTCTAGAGGAAACTTTATACGTGAATTTGCACCAGGGATTTCAGTAACACTGCTGTTTTCAATAATGACTACATGATAGTGATCAGGGGGCAGATTAGTGAATTCATGCAATGTTTCACCTGTGCTCTTTGGGCCAGAAAGACTAGCTTCGCCAAAGCTGTACAGATTATCTACGCTATGAATAATTTCGAGATCTCGGGAGGCATTATATACGGCGACAAAAATCAACAACACGCCAATGGTCGATGTTACCGTCAGGAAGGTGATTATTCGATATTCTCGTGGTTTGCATTGATTGAGAAGCTGCATCATGGGTATGGGATACTTTCTGTATTTCAATTAACAAATAGTCATAGGGCTACTGACTGCATAGCTGCTTAAAACCCTTAATAAACTGCAGTAATTATACCTAGCTTCCTTCTATATAAGAGCGGCAGTTAGGCAGGATTCTAAAGACCCAGATACGACAACGGGTTATTATATGTCGTGGAATAACCTGAGGATTAAAGGGTCATAGCCCTTTTTCGACAGTAATTGAAATGACAGCGAATCATCATGAGTAGTACATGGATATATTAACCCAAGGCTTACTGGGTGGCGTATTAGCGCAATCAGTGGCCAAAAAAGAAGAAAAAAAACTGGCCTCATTTGTTGGTATTGTCGCAGGCTTGTTGGCGGATGTGGACATTCTGATCAGTTCAGCCAACGACCCGTTGCTGAATATTGAGTATCATCGTCATTTTACGCATTCACTGTTTTTTGTCCCTATTGGCGCGGCCATTGCGCTGGTTCTATTGTGGCCATTTCTTAGATCTCGTATCAGTAGCGGCCGCCTCTATCTGTTTTGTCTGGTGGGTTACAGTATGAGTGGTGTGCTGGATGCCTGTACCAGTTATGGAACACATCTTTTCTGGCCGCTATCTGACGAGCGTGTAGCATTTAATATTATCTCGATCATCGACCCTGTGTTCACATTAATTTTGCTAATGTCACTTCTGTTGGGATTGCGTATTAAGAGTAAACGAATAGCCCATATTGGTTTGTTATTGTGTAGTGCTTACCTGGCGCTAGGGTTTGTGCAGTTGCAGAGGGCACAGGCATTGGCTCAGGAATTAATTCAGAAGCGGGGACATGTGGCTGCCAAGCATATCGTCAAGCCAACCCTCGCCAATCTCGTGTTATGGCGTTCGGTTTACAGCTATGCTGATCGAATTTACGTCGATGCAGTTCGGGTTGGATTGTTTGCTGGCAGTAATACCTACGAAGGTGAGTCTGTCAAAATAATGGTCGCACAGCAGGACCTTCCCGGGCTTGCTCCAGGCTCGTTATTACATACAGACATTCAACGTTTCATGAAATTTTCAGATGGTTTTATCGCTTTCGATCCATCACAGAAAAATGTACTAGGTGATATGCGCTATAGCATGCTGCCTATTAGCGTCAAGCCACTATGGGGTATAGTAATAAATGCCGAACACCCACAAGGGCATGCCGATTATCGTTTCTTTCGTGATAGCAGTAATGATGTCAGGCAAACCTTTGTTAATATGGTACTGGGCAGGTGTGCTACAGCTGAATGTAAGTAGTGACGTAAGATGATGGGCTCATACCATTTGTGGAATATGGCAATAAAGTAAAATTCTGTGTATGTGCTATTGTTGATTGATGGAATATTTAGTCTTTGATGGTAGCAAATTCCAGGAATGTTAATATCGTATTAATACGCACACAAGTGCAGAGGCTATAAAAAGAAAATAAGGGCAAAATATGGGACTATTTTCAGCCTTTCCAGCGACAGCGCAGGTAACGCAATCGGATTTGTTGCAGGATTTTCAGCAGGTTAGAAGGGACTCAGAAGATATCTGTGCGCCACTTGAAATCGAAGACTATGGCATTCAGACTATCGTCGATGTCAGTCCACCGAAATGGCATCTTGCGCACAGCAGTTGGTTTTTTGAGACCTTTATTCTGAAGCCATTCGCTAAGTCCTATAAGGAATATGATCCATTTTACGCGCATTTGTTTAATTCTTATTATGAACTAGCAGGCACGTTTCATCCGCGCCCCGAACGTGGTCTATTGTCACGCCCAACTGTCGATGAGGTCTATCGGTATCGAAAACATGTCAATGCCGCCATGGCAGATTTGTTACACAAGCAGCGACATCCCGAGCTGGAGACGATCCAGTTACGTACCGTCATTGGTATACACCATGAGCAACAGCATCAGGAGCTAATGTTGGCAGATATCAAGAATATATTTGCCTACAACCTATCAAAGCCGACGTATCGTGAACTCAACAATGCAGAGAGTATCACTACAAAAAATATCAGTTGGCATGAACAGCCCGGTGGTATTTACGACATTAGTACATGTTTTTCAGATGTGTTTGCCTATGATAATGAAACACCAACACATAAGCAGTATTTGCAGCCTTTCTATATTGCCTCACGCCTGGTAAGCAATGCAGAGTATCTGGATTTTATTGAAGATAAGGGTTACCAAAGGCCTGAACTCTGGTTGTCCGATGGATGGAAGGCAGTCAATGAGAATAACTGGTCGCACCCATTATACTGGCAACAACGTGATGGAGCGTGGTATGAAATGACGCTCGGTGGATTAAGGTATCTTGATCTAAATGCACCGGTGGCGCATGTCAGTCTGTATGAATCAGCAGCGTATGCCAGTTGGGCCAATAAACGCTTGCCAACAGAGGCCGAGTGGGAAGTGGTTGCCAAAAACCTGGCCATTGAAGGCAACCTTCGTGATCAAGACTTCTTGCAGCCTATAGCTACAAAACAAAGCGGGCTTAGCCAGTTTTTTGGGGATGTTTGGGAATGGACACAATCGAGCTATTCACCTTATCCTGGTTATAAGGCGGCAGCTGGCGCCCTGGGTGAATATAATGGTAAATTCATGAGTAGCCAAATGGTGTTGCGTGGTGGATCATGTCTTACCCCTGCTAACCATATTCGCCCGACTTATCGTAACTTCTTTTATCCAAAGGATCGCTGGCAAGTAACTGGCATTCGTTTAGCAAAGGACCTGGTATGAGTACTTCAACTGCATCTATCCAATTTTATGATTATCACCCAAGGGAGGCCGATTTTTTTGCCGAGGTGCTAGATGGATTAAGTCGTGAACAGAAGAAAATTCCCCCCAAGTTTTTTTATGATGAAAAGGGCTCAGAAATTTTTGAAAAAATCTGCGATGCTCCAGAGTATTACCTGACACGAACAGAGCAGAATATATTGCAGGAAAATGCTGAAGAAATTGCAATGATTATTGGTCATCATTGTTTGTTGGTTGAGCCGGGAAGTGGTAACTGTGAAAAAGTTCGCTTGTTACTGGATGCGTTAAAGCCCCAGGCATATGTACCCATGGATATTTCACGGGATCATTTGAAAAAAGCCGCGAAAGCGCTTTCTGCTGACTATCCATGGCTGGATGTGCATGCTGCCTGCATTGACTTTACCCAGCCACTTGATCTTTCATTTTGTCCCATAGGCATGCAAAAGATTGCTTTTTTCCCCGGATCCAGTATTGGTAATTTTGAACCCCTGGCGGCTGTCAAGTTTATGTCACATGTTGTTAGTGCCGTCGGCCGCGGAGGCGGCATGTTGATTGGCGTTGATCTAAAAAAAGATAAAGACATTCTTGATGCAGCGTACAACGATGAGGCCGGTGTCACTGCAGCCTTTAACATGAACCTGCTTGAGCGTATGAACCACGAACTTAATGCTGACTTTGATCTAGATGGCTTTGAACATCATGCCTTTTATAATGCAGACAAGGGTCGAATTGAAATGCATTTGCGTAGTCAACGAGATCAGGTCATCAATATTGATCAACAAATGATTCATTTTGATGAAGGCGAGACTATTCATACCGAAAACTCGTATAAATATTCCATCAAGGAATTCCAGTTAATGGCGCGCCAGGCCGGCTTTATGCCAATTAATGTGTGGACAGATCCAGAGCAGCTATTCAGCGTGCATTATTTTGAGGTGCCTGCTGCTTAAATGAATCTAAGCTGTTCAACTATTTGTTTCTGATAGTTATCTAGCATTTCCTGTTTGCTGGCAATGATCGTCACACTATCAGTGTGATAGCTGGACAACAATAACTTCTGGATGTGCTTTTCGATCAAGTCGCCGAAAAGATAGCTTATGAAAATGCCGTGGATGTAGTAGCATCGAGCTTTAAACTATCAATCTAATCATGACTTATAGATCCAATATGCGCATATCCCTTATCCCGTTTCTGTCATGTATTGTCTGGATTACTGCGATCTTGTTGGCACCGATGACGCGTGCTGAGGTGCCGATTTTCGATAGCCATTTACACTACAGTGCCAGGGATGCAGAACAAATTGGTCAGTCCCGCTTTATTCAGATTCTGGACCGTAATCGAATTACACGTGCGATCGTCACCGGCACCCCAAGCACGCACACGGCATCACTCTATCGCGCAGCGCCCGGTCGCATTGTTCCGTTCCTCAGTGTTTATCAGGTGGCCCTTGATAAGGAGCGCTGGCATCTGAATACAGCGCTACCACAATGGGTGAAGCAGCAACTGGATAGCGGAATCTGGGCAGGGATTGGTGAGTTGCACCTGTTTGCCGATAATCGTAGCAGCCCGATATTCAGAGCCATCGTAAAATTGGCGAGTGAAAGGAATCTGACACTACAAATGCATGCTGATCCCGCTGTTATCGATAGCCTGTTTCAGCAGAGTCCAAAGGCCCGGGTGATCTGGGCGCATGCGGGTGTCTATCCCTATCCGCCTTTACTGCGTGACTATTTGATGCGATACCCAAATCTAACTATTGATCTATCAGTGCGTGACGATCTGATCGCACCCAAAGGAAAACTGGATAGCCAATGGGAGGAGTTGTTCGTAGATTATTCTGACAGATTTATGGTGGGTGTGGATACCTATAGCCCGAAACGCTGGTCGGAGTTTGATAGTGTGGTACAAAAAATTCGCGGCTGGCTTGTGCAATTACCTGCGGATGTTGCACGAGACCTGGCCTATCGTAATGCAAATCGCTTATGGAAGCCTGAAGCTAAATATAAAGGGGTAAATATGGAATGGGACAAAGACTAGTGCTCATTTTATGTCAAAAAAGAGCGCTTAAACCACGGAGACGGGTATTTACTAGAAGAATTACATTTATATTAAGAAGTAAGTATGGTCTCTGCCATCTTGCCTTTAATGATGAATATTAACGAGTGGTGTACGAGTAATTGTCTATGATTATCCCTTATAACGAATTATCGAAAGACGCATTACAAACCCTGATTGAAGATTTTGTCACGCGTGATGGCACCGATTACGGTGACAATGAAAAGAGTATGCAGGAGAAAGCAGAGCATTTACTTGCACTACTGAAAACGGGCGATTTGTTGATCACTTATAACGAAGACACTAAAGACTGCGGACTTGTTACCAAAGATAAACTTGGCAATAATATTTAGAGTTAGTATAAGACTATAAGGGACTGGGCTTCGTTGTTCGGGCCTATTTGGAGTCGATACCGAGCTTTTTAAGTTTACGCCACAACGAAACCCGGTCGATGCCAAGCATTTTGGCGGCCTGGGTGCGGTTACCATCGGCCATTTTCAATACCTGTAAGATATGTTCGGTCTCTTGTTCTTCGAGAGTCGTCGGGCTGGCGGCCATTTCGGGTTTGAACACGCGCACGGTCAGTGCGCCCAGGCTTTGCGGTAGATGTTCGATATCCAGGGTGTTGCCCTGGGTCAAGGCGACGCCACGTTCGATAAAATTGGATAGTTCACGAATATTGCCGGGATAGTCATACTCGACCAGTCGTTGCATCGCTTCGGTACTGATTTCCTGTACGTCGCGGTCCATCATGGTAGAAAATTTTCGCAGTAGATAATAGGCCAGTAGCGGTATGTCTTCACGTCGTTCGCGTAATGGCGGCAGAAGCAGGGTGGCGACATTGAGGCGGAAAAAGAGGTCATTACGCATTTGGCCATCGTCCACGGCAGCCTGCAGGTCGCGGTTGCTGGCAGCGACGACACGCACATTGATATTGATGGGTTGGGTTGAACCTACACGCATCAGCTCGCGTTCCTGTAATACACGCAATAGTTTAACTTGCATCAGCAGAGGCATTTCGGCCACTTCGTCGAGGAACAGTGTGCCACCCTCGGCCGCTTCGAACAGACCGATCTTGGTCGCGTTGGCACCCGTAAATGCGCCTTTCTCATGACCGAATAATTCGCTGGCGGCTATCTCTTCATGTAGAGCGCCACAATTAAACGCAATGAAGGGTCCGTCTGCGCGCTGGCTGTTTTGATGGATATAGCGCGCCAGTAGTTCCTTGCCCGTGCCGGACTCGCCCTGGATGACTACACTACAGTCCGATATGGCAATCTGGCGCGCGGTTTCCAGCAGACGTTGCATACCCAGATCCTGGGTAATGATGGAGCTGTGATGTGAGAGCTGTTCAATATGTTGCTTGAGTTGTTTGTTTTCACGCTTAATGTCCCGTAGCTCCAGTGCCGAGCGCACAACCTCTCGCGCTTCATCGAGGCGGAAGGGTTTGGAGATATAGTGATACGCGCCGGCCTTCATTGCATCGACCGCTGAATCGAGCGTGGCATGACCGGTAATCACGATCACGGGTACATCGGGCATGGTCTCGCGAACATGGCGTAATACATCCATACCGTCAATACCGGGCATGCGCAGATCAGTAAGTACCAGATCGAATTCGGTAGTCTGCATGGCGGCGAGACCACTTTCACCATCCTTGCAGGCGGTGACAGCATAGCCCTCGCGTTCGAATACATGGGTCAGATTCGATAGGGCGATGGCTTCATCGTCAATTAGCAGGACATGTGGGGCTTCATTACTCATGCTGTCTCCTGTTCTAATTGTAGTTTCTGTTCCAGCGGTAGCCAGATCGAAAAGCGGGTACCACCGCCGTCACGGTTTTCCACGGCGATACAACCGCCATGTTCACTGATAATCTCTTCAACCAGGTATAGGCCCAGACCGGTGCCTTCGCCACCCGATTGGGTGGTGAAAAACGGGTCAAAGACCTTGGCCAGGTGGTCCGTCGGGATGCCGGGGCCATCGTCATCGATATGTATCAACATGACATGTCCACTTTGGCTGACCTCGATTGTTTCGCCCGCTAGATGATCGGTACTGGCGGGTTTGGACGCTTCCCAGGTCGTTTCCCTGCCAATAATCCAGAGATTGCTCGCTCCGGCGTCGTTAGCATTCTTGATCAGGTTGATAAACACTTGCTGCATACGTTCACGGTCCACCTGCAGTATGACTTCATCCATATCTTCTATGTGCAGCAAATACGTCGGTGGCATTTGCCGGTGAATGAGCAGTACAGCAGACTGCACCAGTCGCGGGGCACTGATCACCTGTAACTCGTGGGTGGGTTGACGCACGCTATCGAGCAGGCGTCTGACAATACGACGGGCACGTTCGACTTCGCCATCGACATGCGATAGCCACTGCTGGCGCAAGTCCTCCCGCGTGGTACCCTCTTCTAGGAGTAGCTGCACCGAGGTTGAGATATTGGACAGCGGATTGTTTAATTCATGGGCCACACCGGAGACCAGCACACCGAGCGCGGCCGCCTTTTCGTGGTGGCGTAACTGGTTCTGTTGTGCGCGCAGGCGTTCGAGCATGGTATTGAAATGATGCACGAAGGATTGAAGTTCCTTGTCCTGGGATGTCAGGGTCAGTGTCTTTTCATTGCCTTCGGCGAGGTCGTCAAGTTGTTTTTCCAGTTGTACCAGGGGGCGTACGATGCGGTGTACCATAAACAGCGCGCTGGCGAGGCCGATCAGGATCACGGTGATGGACGCCGCAATCAATGTCCACACGGCCACGCGTGTGGTTTGCTCCAGTATGGCGCGCTGGCGCTGATTGAAATCCTGCGTCAGGTTTGACAATTCATGGCCGAGTGTTCGGATAGCCTGTTGTTGTGTGGTGCGTGCTTCATCATTTAGTGCCGCATATTGATTGAGTTGCGCGCCATATTGCTGCAATACATCTTTAACCTGGTCTAACTCAGCGCCACTGGCGATCTCGGTAAATACACGTTGCCCGTCTCTGAGGGTGTTTTGTGCCGACTCGACTTGGCGTTGCAATTGTTGCATATCGTTCATGTCATGATAGAGGAACAGGTTCTTCTCATGGCGGCGGATCTCCTGGCTGGTTTCATAAAAGGCACTGACTGTTTCACCTTCGGCGATCTGGGTTTGCAGGTAAAGCAGGTCGGCGATCACGACTGCGACAAATACCAGCAGGGCAATTATCGATAACCCGTAGGAGGTCATGATCTTATTACGCAGGCTCGTCATAACGATATATATGCCTTATGTGCTTATTATAATATTTTCTGGGGTGTTTCATAATACAACACTGTTACAACGGGATAACAGTGTTTTTTATCGAACTGTTACAAGTTGAAACAAGGAGGATGCGAGGGAGAAAGTAAGTTATTGATATTAAAAGACTAGTATGTTGGCACAGGTTTTGCTCTAGTGTAGGGTAGATATTAACTTTGGAGTCGATGATGAAAAAATTAACCAGAACAGTTAAAAAGATGCTGGATGCCATGGCTTATGCTGATGCCGGAGAAAACATGACCCTGCGTGATAAGTCAGCCGTGCTGAGCAAGGCATCTGCTGATTCCGTCGAAGCGCCTGTGACTGCTAGTCGGACAAAACCTACGCGCAGTAAAGCACGCCGGGTTGCGCTGTACCTTGGCAGTGAATTACCACCTGAGGCGATTGAATATGTCATCCAGACCTGTGTTCGCCTCAAGCACGAACTGACTGTGTTGACCTTCGGATCCGAAAAAGCCGCCAATAACTTGTTGCAGCCGCATGCAGCAGCCCTGCAGGCAGCCGGCATCGACATGCAATTGGTGATGCTCAAGGGTGAGCCGCTCCCTGGTCTGAATCGTTACCTGCGCGGTCATTCAGAGATTGCTTTTCTGGCCTGTAAGGACTCTGGCTACCTGGGTCGCAGCTACCTGACGGGTATCCAGCGCAAAGACGCCTTGCCGGTACCGGTCGTCGTGGTCGCCACACAGGAAGGCAGTGCCGCAGCACAAGCTCAATCGACAGCGAAGCAAGATCCAAATAATACTAGTGTAGCCTGACAGCAGGCGCGGGATATTGTTATACTAAGGCACGCAGGCCTGAATGGCGCTATTGCGTGCCCTAATCCTATGGCGCTTGACTGAGAAAAAGAATTTGCAGTGCTGACGAAACTTTTCCCTTTTCTGCGATGGTTTCCACCTTCGGGTGAAAACTTGCGCGCAGACGCGATCGCTGGTGTCACGATTGCGATGATCCTCGTTCCACAGAGTATGGCCTATGCGTCGCTGGCTGGCCTACCTGTCGTCTATGGTCTGTACGCTTCTTTCTTGCCTGTCATTGTAGCCTCGTTGTGGGGCGCATCACGTTTTTTACATACCGGACCGGTGGCTATGTTGTCGCTGATGTCGGCGGCTGCGATTGAACCCTTGGCCAGTCGTGGTAGTGATGAGTTTATTCAGCTTTCCCTGGTGTTGGCATTGCTGGTGGGTGTTTTACGCCTGGCCCTAGGCCTGTTCAGAATGGGCGTTCTGATTAATTTTGCATCGCACCCTGTCATTCTGGGTTTCACTAATGCCGCGGCACTGATCATTGGCTTGTCCTTGCTCAATGGTTTTCTCGGTGTGCCGATGCCACGTTCGGACAGTTTCCTTACCGATCTCTGGCAAGTATTTGAGCAAGTGCCGTTGACGCATGGTCCGACATTATTGTTTGGCCTGGTGACCCTGGTGGCTCTCCATTGGTTGCGTGTAAAGTTTCCCAAACTTCCCGGGGTGTTGATTGTTGTCGTTCTGGGTACGCTGATCAGTGCCGGGATCAGTTTCGAAAAAACCCGTAGCGTAGCACCGCAACAGATTGCCGATGCTACGGTGCGCGCACAGTTTGAAAAAATAACGAATGACCAGGCCAGGCTGCGCAATATTAAGTCAGAACGGCAGACGATCAATGAAGAGCTGCAGCAGATTGCAGCCAACAGCGACCAGGCCTACAATCTGCAAACGGAATTGCTACGCCTGCAGGGCGAAGAAAATACACTTAAACACAGTCTCTACAGGCAACGTGTCGAAACCCATCGGATAGCGCTGGTCCCGGAGACGCAAGCCGATGGCCAGGTGATTTACCAGAATGCCACCAGCACCGGTCCGTTCACAACGGTTTGGCGTTGGTCAGGATACAGTGGCGAGCAGTTCAAACTCACAGGCGGTGGCGCCGTGGTCAGCAACATCCCCAGCGGTGTTCCTGGGTTTAGTGTACCGCAGATTGACTTGGGTATTATTTCGGACCTGTTCGCCGTCGCCTTCATCATGGCCATGATCGGCTTCATGGAGGCGACATCGATTTCTCGTGCATTGGCGGCGAAGACACGCGAAAAGCTAAACCCCAATCAGGAACTGATCGGTCAGGGCCTGGCCAATATTGTCGGCAGTTTTTTTCATTCCTATGTTGTCAGTGGCTCATTCTCGCGTTCGGCCGTCGCTGCCCGGGTCGGTGCGAAAACCGGTTTCTATGCCATTATTAGTGCGCTGGGCGTGTTGCTGGTGATGTTGTTTCTGACCGATTATCTATACCATTTGCCAAAGGCCGTACTCGCGGCCATTGTTATGAGTGCCGTGTTCGGCCTGATTGATTTTAAATCCATGTTGCATGCGTGGAACGTACGCAGGGCTGATGGTATCGTCGGTGTGGTAACTTTTATCACTACCCTGATTATGGCGCCGGACTTGGCCGATGGTGTGCTCGTCGGTGTGATCCTGACTATCCTGCTGTTCCTGACAGGCACGATGAAGCCGCGCAGTGAAGTCCTTGGACGTACAGCCACGGGCTCATTGGCCGGGGCCGCGGCACATGATCTCGCGCCGATCAGCGAGAACTATGTGGTTATGCGTTTCGATGATTCACTGGTCTTTATCAGCTCCGCGCATTTCGAACAGGCTGTTCTCAAATCATTGAGCGAATTTCCACAGGCGCGCGCGATACTGGTCATCGGTCAGGGGATTAATCGTATCGATGCCACCGGAGAGGAAAAATTACGTGCCTTGACGCGTGATCTGGAAGCTGCTGGCATTACCTTGATGCTTTCCAGTCTAAAGCGACAGGTACGCGAGGCCCTCGAGCGCGCAGGTCTCGACCAGGTGATCGGGCCGGAGAATATCTTTTCCAGCAAGGAGACTGCGCTGCGAATATTGGAGCAGCGTTATCCTCGTCATCAAATAAAGTCGGCCTCTGCTAATCTGGATACCTGAACGGACAGATTGCCGCGCCGCAAAAAACCGCGACTCGCAATGACGGTATTCTATTGGTGGTTTGTTGCGGGTATTATGTGTCCAGTCATTGCGAACTAACATGCCATTTATTAGAGAATAAAAAACGGTCAACGCGAAGCAATTACTGTATACCACTCCACAGGTTATTTTTTCACACGGCTACTTGCTACCGTTTGCCTCCACTTGCAGTTGCCGCGCTGTGGTATTAAAAGTTAAATAGACTGCAACTATTATCGCAGGCACACCAAGCAATGCGGCATAACTAAAGAACCACTCGTAACCGTAGGCCTCGACGACCACGCCTGAAAATCCACCGAGGACTTTCGCCGGTAATGTCATGAGTGAACTAAACAGGGCGTATTGCGTGGCGGTGTATGCGGCATTAGTAAGGCTGGATAAATAGGCAATAAAGGCTGCTCCGGCCAGACCGCCGGAAAAATTATCGGCACTGATGACAATGGCTAGCCAGGCCTTGTCCGGTCCCAGTGTCGCCATATAGGTAAACAATAAATTGGTGACGGCAACGAGTACCGCACCAAGGATTAAAGGTCTGTGAATACCGAAACGGACGACTAGGATGCCTCCGGCAGCTGCACCGCCAATCGACATGAAGAAGCCAAATACCTTGGCGATGTTGGCGATATCCGGCTTGCTGAAGCCGAGATCCAGGTAGAAAGGATTGGCCATCACGCCCATGGTGATATCTGAAATACGGTAGACACCGACAAAAAATAAAATAACCAGGGCCAGCCTTCCATAACGTGTGAAAAAATCGACAAACGGACTAATTACCGCACTGCTGAACCACTCCTGTAAGCGTTGTAGGCGGGAGGGCAGGTGGCCAACGTGACTAATGACAGCGGCAGTATGTGCCTCCAGCTCACGCGTGGCCGCAGAAATCTTATGCTCTGGTTCACTGATCAGTAATACCGTTATCATGCCAACGCTCATCAGCATGGCCATGACCATGTAACTCAGTGACCAGCTGGAAAACTCGGCAATATAAAACGCACCCGCGCCGGCGACCAACAAGGCAAGGCGATAACCCAGAATATAGGTGGCGGCCATCGCGCCCTGGTATTCTTTATCAATAATCTCGATGCGATACGCATCCAGCGCCACATCCTGTGTTGCTGAACTGAACGCTACCAGTAAACCAAATACGGCTATCATAAGCAGATCTGTACGGGGGTTGGTGATGGCCATGCCAAGCAGGCCACAGGCGATACCCACTTGCGCGGCCAGCATCCAGCCGCGGCGTTTACCGAGAAGCTTGGTCAGCACAGGGAAGGGCAAGCGATCGATCACTGGTGCCCAAATTACTTTGATGGAATAGGTAATACCGATCCAGCTAAAGAAGCCAATGGTAGCACGGCTGACACTGGCCTCGGTCAGCCAGGCTGACAAGGTTGAAAACACGAGCAGAAACGGTAGGCCTGCGGAAAAACCAAGAAATAGCATCGTTAACACGCGTGGGTTGGTATAGACCAGGAGCGCTTCGCGCCAGCTATGCATGGGAGGATGTGTAGCCAAATTATTCTCCAGTTTACCCTTGTTCCCAGCCAATGCTTAAGTGAGCAACTATGATCTGAGGTTCCCGATTACTAATTACTTTGCATAAATTAATCAGAAAGGGTTTTATCATCCTGGCGCAGGCGTTCGCGATATTTTTCCTTTGCCAGCTCCTGCATGTCTGCTGTAGTGTCGCGTTCGTCGACAATCTCACGTCCCAGAATGGTTTCAATTGCGTCTTCGAGCGTTACGATACCGGCTGTCTGTCCATATTCATCTTCTACCAGAAACAAGTGAGCGCGGTGTTTGATAAACAGATCAAGTAGCTGCTGTACGGGTAACTTTTCTGAGACGCGATAGATTTTTTTCGCATAATCACTGATGGGCTTGTCACCATTGCCGCTGCGCTCTGCTTCAAACAGATCGTATTTATTCACTTTTCCGGTAATATTGTCTGAGCTTTCCTGGTAAATGGGCATACGTGTAAATTCACGCGTTCTGGGTTCATTCAGGGCATCAGACACACTGGTTGATTGCTCGAACATGTGTACTACTGAGCGCGGGGTGAGGATTTGTTCGCTGCGGACCTCACGTAGACGCAGGATGTTCGACAGGTACTGGTTTTCCTGCTGAAACAAGATACCGTCTTTATGGCCTAGTGAAGCAAGGGCGATGATTTCCTCGCGAGTGATTTCATTACTCTTGTTTTTGCTGAAAAGTTTGGTAAGACGTGTAGAAATCCATACTAACGGGTAAACCAGCTTCACCAGCCACTTTATGGTGAAGGCCGCCGGGATAGCCAATTTTTGCCAGTAGGTTGCGCCGAGGGTTTTGGGGATGATTTCTGAAAAATATAGAATCGCCAATGTCAGTAACACGGCGATCAAGGTTTCCCACTTTTCACCATAAACAAGAAGTGCTTGTGAACCGACGCCGGCAGCGCCCATCGTGTGCGCGAAGGTATTGAGGATGAGTATGCTGGATAGCGATTCATCCAGTTGCTCTTTGACAGATGTCAGTAGCTTACCGGCACGCGGTTTGTTTGCCTGTGTTATTTCGATATAACTGGGAGTGATTGATAGTAAAACCGCTTCAAGAATGGAACAGATAAATGAGACGCCGATGGCGATGGCAAGGTATACAAGAAGCAGTGTCATAGTAATTAAGTTTTCAGATTAGGTAAGAGCGTATAATTTACCAAGTATGCGAGCTTATCACAATGGCAGTAACGTAAATCATTGTGTTTAGTGATAATTAGTTGCCGAGGATTGTGTTATTTATACGCGAAAGAACCGGTATACATCGCTGAAACGAAATAACAGGTGATGACGATCAGCAGAAAATTTTGCGCCAATCGGATTCTGCAGGGAATGGGTAAAATGCTTAAGCATTGACAGTTCTAGTATTTGGCATGTCATTCTTATCTGCATCGTCATCATGGGCGGCTGAATCTGCAGCGGCATTTAAGCGCGCCGTCAGGACTTCCAGAGCTGTTTCCTTATCAGAGAAGAATGAATCGTGCCCCAGATCTTCGCATATGCCGCTTTTTTGCAAGATTTTCCTGACCTGGTGTTTCAGGCTACTGAATACCAAGGTGACGCCGACATCGTCCAATCTTTTAGCGACTTCTCGTATCTTTTCTTCGCCGGATGCATCTATTTCATTGATGCCGCTGCCGATAATCAGAATAAATTCGGCTTGCGGGAATTCAGTATGCGCCTCAAGGATCATATCTTCAAAATAGGCGACTGTTACAAAAGTTAATGAGCCATCAAAGCGTACCGGTACGAAGTGTTCACTAATAGGTGCAAGGCGGTGTGCGCGAATTCCGCCCAGTGTGCCATCTGCCTTGCGGCTGACGATTTCCGAGCGAGGTCTCATTGTTTGAATCAAAAAGTGCAGTATCGTTAATGCAATCCCAAGCAGGATGCCATTGGCAATCGATGGAGCCATTAGTAAAGTAACAATAAAGGTTGTAATGCCGATGATTCCACCGACACGATCGATCTTCCAGGCGTGTATCAATGGCTTGATTCGAATCAGGCTAAAGACTGCCATCATGACGATGACCGCGAGTACTGCTTGCGGCAGGTGATATAAATAAGGCGTGAAAAACAATAGGACAGACACCACGGCGAGGGCGCTGATAATAGCAAACAGACCGGTTTTGGCGCCGGAACGTGCAGCCACTGCGGAGCGAGAGAATGAGCCGCTGACCGTATAAGAACCGAAGAAGCTGCCAGCGATATTGGCCAGGCCTTGGCCAATCAGCTCTTTACCGGTGTTGACACGTTCGCCTGTTGATGTGGCAATTGCCTTTGAGATTGACGTTGCTTCCATAAAACCAATCAAGGCCATGACTAGTGCTGCCGGGAATAATGCCAGTAATAAATCCCAATGAATCACTGGCACTTGAAAGCTGGGTAAGCCCTGTGGAATATTACCGACCACGGCACCGCCTGCAGAAAGCGTTACTTTTTCATTGTTGATATGGCTAATGCGCCAGGTTTTATTATCGTTATTGCTGTCCACGGCCGTGTTATTGGCGCTATTCAATACCAACTCCCCATTCGCATCCGTGCTGCCATGTAGTGTTATGCTGTGTAAATCCACTTTAAGCAGGTTGCTGGTCTGTTTTAGTTGTGCAAGTTCGTATTCGTTGACAGCGACCTGTGCCAGCAGGTTTTTTGCTACTTTAATATTGTCGATGCCACCAGCTTGCTCAAGTTTTTGTGCTTGTTGACTGTAATTGGCAGTCTGGTCGGTGAGTTCGGCAATTCTACTTTGTGTTTTGCTGTAGCTGTTTATCTTTTGCACTACTTGCGCATCGAGAATTTGTTTTGTATTTATCGTCGACTTGTCTTCATAGCCTGCTACGGCGCTGATAACTGTGGCGGCAACCACAGCTACCAGTACTCCAGGAATGGCCGGAGAGACACGCCGCATACCGGAAATCAGTAACCATGTACCGGCAGCAAAGGCCAGTGTCCACCAATGTAGTTGGGGTATCTGTTCGATAACACGCCATAGGTCAGTCAGGTAAGATTCAGACCGTGGAAAGGGTACACCAATCACCTTGCTGAGTTGTGACAGGCCAATGATGAGCGCGGCCGCGTTAGTGAAGCCGACGATCACCGGACTGGACAGTAAATTCACAATCGCACCGAGACGAAACACGCCTAAAGTGAGACGTAATACACCAACCATTAACGCCAACATCAGCGATAGCTGGATAAAATCCGTGGTACCAGGCGTGGCAAACGATATCAGTGCTGCCGCAGACATTAGCGATAACATGGCAACGGGTCCGGTGTGTAGCTGGTTGGACGAACCCCACAGTGAAGCGACGATAACCGGGATAAAGGAAGCGTATAAGCCGTAGACCACGGGGAGTCCGGCCAGTTGGGCATACGCCATGCTCTGTGGTACTAGTATCAGGGCTACTGTCACACCTGCAATTAGATCAGCACGTAGTGTGCTTATTGACATAGGGAACCAGCGCAAAAAAGGGAGCAAAGCGTGCAGTAAATTCATTATAAATACATATCCTTGAGAAAACCCGGTACCCGCTAATGAGCGCCTATGGAATTAGGGTCAATAGCCGAAATTTGATTGCCGCGTAGTATGTCTGCTGGGTGGGGCTATGACTAATAGGATGTGCAAATAGGACTCATTAATAAAAATCAATGAATAGCATTGGATGTATCAGTTTATGAATATTAATCATAAAAACTTAATGGTTTATCGACCTGACTCGAGGCCCTGCCTCACTGCTGCAACGCACTGCTTGAAGAAGCAGGTAAAATCGACGATACTCGCCCCTCTGCATGAGCGCATGCTGGCACCGGTGGCGGATCGCCAGGCTGACAACAAGCACTGTATTGAATCAGGGTGTATTGGTCGAACATACCTTTAATATATGTAGCAAGTCAACTATGTAGCAAATCAACGTTGGGTTATTAATAGATAATTATCTATCAAAACTCAAATTAATATTTATTTGCATAATAGTCTTGCTTTTCATATGCTTTTCGCCCTAGTCAGATCTTGCGCTATATAGCGCTTCATATCCTGAACCGTTGCAAGTGGCAGTATGCATTTGTGCCGGTCGTATCGGGAACAATTACTGATGCTTGCCGGCACAATATCCGGATTTGAGCAGAAACGTGGCGGTTAAGGCGAAGAAGTATACAGAATGGTAGAACTCAGAACCTATGTCTATATAGACTCTTTGCAGCCACAGCTCGCTGAGTATATGGCCTCTGTTTCCCAGGGATTTCCGCCCGTGCCGGGCGATGCTTGCTTGTGGGTCGAGGTATCTCCGGGCATGGCCGTGCACAAAGTCACCGATATCGCCCTGAAGGCGAGCCAGGTCAAGCTGACCCAGCAGGTCGTCGAGCGTGCCTTTGGTTCGATGGTAGTCCATCACCGTGACCAGAGTGATGTTATCGAGGCTGGTAGAATCCTGCTGTCCAGCATTGACGCACGGGTCGAAGACCGTGACCACTGCAACATCGAATGGAAAGAAATCATTTATGGTATGACCTCGGACCATGCCGTTCTGATCAACCGTCAACACCGTGGTGGCTCAATGATGTTGCCGGGTGAGAGTATGTTCATTCTCGAAACACAACCGGCCGGATACATCGTTTATGCTGCCAATCAGGCCGAAAAAGCAGCCAATATTACTCTGATTGACGTGCGCGCAGTCGGTGCGTATGGGCGTTTAACGCTGTCTGGTAACGAAGCCGACGTTGAAGAAGCTGCAGCTGCTGCAATCAGGGCGGTGGAGAATCCATCAGGTACCTGATATGCATCGACAGGAACTGCTGACATTATTAAATCAACATCAGACCCGCTTTATGGACGAGGCAGGTTATATTAAACGTGCGCTCATGTATGTTGAAGCGAATAGCGAGATTTTTTATCGTGAACTGTGGCCAGCCCACGTAACGGGTTCGGCATGGGTCGTCAGCCCGGATCGAAGCAAGGTGTTGATGATGCATCACCGCAAAATCGATCAGTGGTTTCAACCGGGCGGGCATGCCGATGGCGATACCGATATTATGCGTGTGGCATTACGCGAAACCGCTGAAGAAACCGGTATCGATGCCGCACACATCCATTTGCTGGGTGCAGATATATTTGACGTGGATATTCATACGATCCCGGCGATGCATGGTGATCCACGCCATGAACATATCGATATTCGTTTTCTGGTCGAGATTGACGATAGCCTGCCGGTGCCCGGAAATGATGAATCGCACGATGTCATCTGGGTCAGCACGCTGGAGGTGACGCGTTACAACAACAATCGCTCGACTTATCGAATGCTGGAGAAAACCCGGCAGTTACGAAATGCTTACGCACATAACAGGATAGCGTGATTAACTTTAGGGATGGCGACTGATGTCGGCATTAATTTCGTTATGAAAATTGAGGAAAAAAATAGCTTTTAGGCAATGAAAAACACAGCATCGTTACAGGCTTCGGCCTGTAACAGTGATAAATATCAGAGTAATTATGTCGGGCTCATGCGTACATAATTAATGATGCGGTTTGGCTAACGATGGTGTATGCTCCGGTGTCTCTGAAAGATCAGATTTTTGATTGCCAAAATTAACCCATAGATATTTAACTATAGTTTATTAATAAAATATCAATTGGAACATGCATCGGTTAATGCCTATGCTTCAGTAATTACGATTTAAACTACACACTGAAAAAACAGTAAGAACCATTCTACGCGACGAAACAGGAGACGATTATGGCTGAAAAATCCTATAAAGCGGGTGTTAAGGAATACCGCGATAAATACTGGACCCCGGATTATGTACCACTCGATACCGACTTACTGGCCTGTTTCAAGGTCACGGGTCAGCCTGAAGTACCTCGCGAAGAGGTCGCTGCTGCGGTAGCTGCAGAAAGCTCGACCGGTACCTGGAGTACGGTGTGGTCTGAACTGCTGACTGACCTTGAATTCTACAAGGGCCGCGCCTATCGAATAGAAGACGTACCAGGCGACCCTGAATCTTTCTATGCTTTCGTTGCATATCCGATTGATCTGTTCGAAGAAGGTTCTGTCGTTAACGTACTGACTTCACTGGTTGGTAACGTATTCGGATTCAAGGCTCTGAAGCATCTGCGTCTGGAAGACATTCGTTTCCCAATCGCGTACATCAAGACTTGTGGTGGACCACCAGCTGGTATCCAGGTTGAACGTGATCGTTTGAACAAATACGGTCGTCCAATGTTGGGTGCGACAATCAAGCCTAAATTAGGTCTGTCTGCTAAAAACTACGGTCGTGCAGTATACGAATGTTTGCGCGGCGGTCTTGACCTGACTAAGGATGACGAGAACGTAAACTCACAGCCATTCATGCGCTGGCGTGACCGTTTCGAGTTCGTTGCTGAAGCGATTGACAAAGCACAACGCGAAACTGGCGAGCGTAAGGGTCATTACCTGAACGTAACCGCTTCTACTCCTGAAGAAATGTACAAACGTGCAGAATTCGCTAAGGAAGTAGGTTGCCCGATTATCATGCATGACTTCCTGACCGGTGGTTTTACAGCAAATACGGGTCTGGCTAACTGGTGTCGTGACAATGGCATGCTGTTACATATTCACCGTGCGATGCATGCGGTAATTGACCGTCATCCGAAACACGGTATTCACTTCCGCGTACTGGCCAAGTGTCTGCGTCTGTCTGGTGGTGACCACCTGCATACAGGTACTGTTGTTGGTAAGCTCGAAGGTGACCGTAACTCTACATTAGGTTTCGTAGATCAGCTGCGTGAATCTTTCGTACCAGAAGATCGCTCTCGTGGTGTTTTCTTCGATCAGGACTGGGGCTCAATGCCTGGCGTATTTGCCGTCGCTTCTGGTGGTATCCACGTATGGCACATGCCGGCACTGGTTACTATCTTCGGTGATGATTCTGTACTGCAGTTCGGTGGTGGTACACAGGGTCACCCATGGGGTAATGCCGCAGGTGCTGCTGCTAACCGTGTTGCGCTTGAAGCAAGTGTCAAGGCACGTAACGAAGGTCGTCAGATCGAGAAAGAATCTCGTGACATTCTGACCGAAGCTGCACGTACTAGCCCTGAATTGGCTATCGCGATGGAGACATGGAAAGAAATCGTCTTCGAATTTGAAACTGTTGACAAACTGGACGTGAGCTAATCTCACGTCTCGTTGACAAACTTGATATCGAATAAACATATACGAGGAATAAGAGCATGCCAATGACGAATGATATGGGTAACTACGAAACTTCCCAAACACTCGAAACTTTCGGCTTCCTGCCTAAGATGGACGCGAACGAAATCCAGGCGCAGGTTGCTTACATTATTGCCAATGGTTGGTCGCCTGCGATCGAGCATGAGCATCCAAGTAACTCCATGGATCATTACTGGACCATGTGGAAACTGCCGTTTTTCGGTGAAACAAATATCAGTACTGTACTGAGTGAACTCGAAGCCTGTCACCGTGCGTTCCCTGATCATCACGTACGTTTGCTTGGCTACGATAGTTACACCCAGTCACAGGGTTCATGTTTCGTAGTTTACGAAGGACGTTAAGAGAGAACGACGATACTGTTGCCCACCAAGGTGGTGGGTTGTAGTAGGACAACAGTGATTGCAACAATCATGACGCAACGGGGTTAACGATGGCACAACCACAGAGCACACGTGAGCTGGTAAAGGCGCGACGTCAAGCCATGTCAACATCAGGCAAGGCTTCGATACCGTCAAATACTGCTCAGAGAACTGCACAGTCTAGATCGGCTGCGGTTTCAGCACCTGCTGCAACTGCAACTGCCTATGCGGCGCCTGCAAGCACATCGGCTAATGTTGGCCGTGCTGCTTCCATAGCGCGCCGTCTGGCGATGTCCAGTAGCGGAAAATCCGGTATCCAGAGCAAGGACCGGACGCGTTCTGATGAAATGCCGGCTAGTCAGTCTGCATCGACAGCGACGCCTGCAGCAGCAACGACAGCTACGCCTGAAAAGAAAGGCTGTGGTTGTGGTTGTGACGGTACTCGAGCTGAATGTAAAGCCAGCATGAAACCGGTAACTGCGCCGGTAGCAACAGCGGCTAGCATTAGTCAGGCGAAGCAATCGATCAATCGCTCGGTTGCACGCATTGCCTCACTGGCACGTCGTGAAGCTACGTCTAATCGAGGCAAGGCGGGTATCAACAAGAATGGAATGTCTGCAGCGCAAACAGCACGTGCAGGCAATCCAAACTTGAATAGCCGTGACCTTTCCAAGGTATTGCGTGAGCAGCGCAGCAAAAACGGTTCTGCAGGTCAGAAAAAATCTGAGCCTTGCGGTCGTCGTCGCCCAAAAGGATCAGATGATACGGGTGCTGCGCAGGATGCACCGTGGAAAGTCGGTGCCAGCGAAACGGCCGAGGGTCAGACCGTTACCGGAACCATGGTTGGTCGCAGCACCAGTGTCACCGGTGATGAGCCCAGTACCTGCCGTACAGTTACAGGTACTGAATATCTGGGTGCCGACATTTTTCGTGATTTTTGTCAGGCCGATCCAAAGGCGGCGCCACGTAAGGTCAATGTGACATCGACCTCGAGCGGTAACCCGGTTAGTGGTACACGCGTTGGTCGTGCTAGCGGTGTCACCGGTGATGAAGCCGGTACCTGTAAAAATGTAACAGGTGACGAATATATCAGTGCTGAGCAATCGCAGGGCTATTGTGGTGAATTGATGACCAAGGCACCACGCAAGGTGACTGTTGCGCAAACAAACAAGGGTAAAGCGATGACTGGTAACAATGTTGGTCGTTCAGAAAAAGTGACGGGTGATGAGCCAGGTATGAACCGCGCTCTTACCGGTACACAGTATGCCCAGGCGGAAGACATTGGTGTTGCACCAGCCAAGGTCGGTGTCAGCGCTACACTACGCGGTGGCAGTGTGACCGGCACAATGGTTGGCCGACGCGAGCGTATGACCGGTGATGAGCCGGGCAGCTGCCGCAACATCACCGGTGATGATTATGTCGGACAGGAACAGTACAGCGGTTTCTGTAATGCGGCACCATCACCACAGGATCGCAAGGTCGGTGTTTCACAAACGGCTAAAGGCAAGACGGTTACCGGTACAATGACTGACCGTGAGAGCAAGGTCACAGGTAGTGAGCCA
>CAMYJO010000006.1:94425-143609 GCA_947258755.1 uncultured Gammaproteobacteria bacterium | reverse complement strand
CTAGGTGTGGCAGGCGTCGCAATATTTATAGCTTTGCAATCGGAGCGAGGCCGAAATGCGTGGAGCTTTGTAAGTAGTGCGCGCACCGAGGTCAGGAAAGTTATCTGGCCAACACGTGCAGAAACAATGCAGACGACATTGATAGTAATCATTATGGTAATTCTGGTCGGCGTAATATTGTGGATCATGGATTCCTTTCTATTATGGGTGGTTAAGCTATTAACCGGTCAGGGAGCATAGTGCAATGTCGATGCGTTGGTATGTGGTACATGCCTATTCAAATTTTGAGAATAAGGTAAAGCTGAGCCTAATTGAGCGCGTCAAGCGCTACCAAATGGAAGACTACTTCGGTGAGATCCTCGTGCCCACTGAAGAAGTTGTGGAAATGAAAGAGGGTCAGCAGCGTCGCAGTGAGCGTAAGTTCTTTCCCGGTTACGTACTCGTACAGATGGAAATGAACGATGACACCTGGCATCTGATCAAGGACACGCCCAAGGTATTGGGTTTTATCGGCGGCACCAGTGACAAGCCGGCGCCGATTACCGATAAGGAAGCCAATCAGATTCTGCAGCGTGTGCAGGAAGGCGTTGACAAGCCGAAGCCGAAAGTACTGTTCGAGCCCGGCGAAGTGGTCCGTGTTACCGATGGTCCATTTAATGACTTCAACGGTGTTGTCGAAGAAGTGAATTATGAAAAGAGCAAGCTGGTTGTAGCTGTGTTGATCTTTGGCCGTTCAACACCGGTCGAGCTTGGTTTTGGTCAAGTCGAAAAAAGCTAACGCTTTTTTCGACAGGTGCTAGTAGCGAGTGGCTAGTAGCTAGGGTATGAGATGCGACAAAGTCGCATTTTGTTTTAACCTAGCTACTCGTCCCTAGCCACTAGCTACTGTTTTAACAGGGGAGCCGAGAGGCGTTCGCACCCACAGGAGTAGAAAATGGCAAAGAAAATCGAAGCTTATATCAAGCTACAGGTGCCGGCGGGACAGGCTAACCCAAGTCCACCCGTGGGGCCTGCATTAGGTCAGCATGGTGTTAACATCATGGAATTCTGTAAGGCATTTAACGCCAAGACGCAAAAGCTGGATCAGGGTATGCCTGTTCCTGTCGTTATCAGCGTCTACAGTGATCGCAGTTTCACCTTTATTACCAAGACCCCTCCTGCAGCCGTGCTGTTGAAGAAACTGGCAGGCGTGCCAAAAGGGAGTGGTACACCTAATACCACTAAGGTTGGCAAGGTAACACGCGCACAGCTGGAAGAGATTGTTAAGACCAAAGAACCGGATCTTACAGCGGCCAGTCTGGATGCAGCGGTACGAACCATCGCGGGTACAGCCCGTAGTATGGGTCTGGACGTAGAGGGTTAAGCTCATGGCAAAGTTAAGTAAAAGACAAAAAGCAATTAATGAAAAGCTTGAACATGGCAAGCTTTACGCGGTTGAAGATGCCATCGCATTATTGAAAGATATGCCGGGCGTAAAATTCGCTGAGTCAGTCGATGTGTGCGTCAACCTTGGCGTTGACCCGCGGAAGTCCGATCAGGTCGTGCGCAGTTCCACGATCCTGCCGAATGGAACGGGTAAAAATGTTCGTGTCGCAGTATTCACCCAGGGTGAGAATGCCGATAAGGCAAAAGCTGCAGGCGCAGACATTGTTGGTTTTGAAGACCTTGCCGAAGACATCAAGAAAGGCAATATGGATTTTGATGTCGTTATCGCGACGCCAGATGCCATGCGTGTTGTTGGACAGCTGGGACAGATCCTGGGTCCACGCGGCCTGATGCCTAACCCAAAGGTAGGTACGGTGACGCCGGATGTTGAAACGGCAGTCAAGAATGCCAAGGCCGGTCAGGTACGTTATCGCACAGATAAGGCTGGCATCATTCATTGCCCGATAGGCAATATAGAGTTTGATGTCAAGGCATTGCGTGAAAACCTGGATACCTTGCTGGCTGACCTGCACAAGGCCAAACCAGCAACGGCGAAAGGGCAGTATATTAAGAAAATTATCGTTACTTCGACCATGGGTCCTGGCATCTCTGTAGACCAGGCCTCGTTGTAGGAAATAGAGTTAAGCAGTTGGGCATTGCTATCGCAGCCGTGAATTCGGCAGCATAGAAAGGTTCAACTGAGAAAGAACTTTGAGCCTTGTGTTAACCGCACAAGGTCATCAAAGACCGTAGGTGTCTGTACAGGCTTAATAGGGAAACCATCCTGCGTAGATGGCAACGCTCAACAAGTTTAATACTTGGGGCTGCCAAAAAGGTTGCTTCGTCATCGGCATCGCTGTCGCTGACGGGGTTTGTTGAAGGCTATTCCAGGAGAAAAGCATATATGGCACTCAATCTGGATCAGAAAAAAGTTGTAGTTGAAGAAGTCGCATCGGTAGCATCCAATGCGCTTTCTGCGGTTGCAGCTGAGTATCGTGGCCTGACCGTAGAAGAGATGACTGATTTGCGTGTTAAGGCACGTAATGAGGGTGTGTATCTTCGCGTCGTCAAGAATACGCTGGCACGTCGTGCAGTAAAAGGAACTGACTTTGAATGTTTGCAGGATGGGCTGGTTGGTCCATTGCTACTGGCATTCTCACAGGAAGATCCGGGCGCTGCAGCCAGAGTAATCAAGGAATTTACCAAGGACAATGACAAGCTGGTAGTTAAGCTGGTCTCTGTCGGTGGTCAATTGCTTGAAACTTCCGAATTGGAAAGACTCGCGAAAATGCCTACTCGTGATCAGGCAATCAGTATGTTGATGGCAGTCATGAAAGCACCGCTCGACAAGTTCGCGCGTACGCTTAATGAAGTGCCTGGCAAACTGGTTAGAACTGTCGCTGCGGTACGGGACCAAAAAGAGGGCGCCGCCTGATTTGTTAAGCAATGCAGGTGGTAGAGAATGGTCGCGAGACTGTTTTCAATACCAAGTAACTATTTAAAATTTAGGAGATAGCAATGGCTGTTTCAAAAGAAGATATACTGGAAACTATTTCCAACATGACTGTAATGGATGTTGTTGATCTGATCGACGCAATGGAAGAGAAGTTTGGCGTAACTGCAGCTGCCGCTGTAGCTGCAGCACCCGCCGCCGCTGGTGGTGAAGCCGCAGCCGCTGAAGAGAAAGATGAGTTTGATGTTGTTATGACCAGCTTTGGTTCTAACAAGGTTGCTGTCATCAAGGTTGTTCGCGCGGTGACTGGTCTGGGTCTGAAGGAAGCCAAGGAACTGGTTGAAGGTGCTCCGGGCACAGTTAAGGAAGGCGCCAGCAAGGACGAATCAGCAGACATCAAGAAACAACTTGAAGAAGCAGGCGCTAGCGTCGAGCTCAAGTAAAGCTTGCATATGGTTGCATGCAGCAGCCTGTATTGCTGAAAGCAGGATGGCTGGTGGCTTGTAAAAAGCCGCCGGCCTTTTCCTGTTTACATTTACATGGATGATTTTCTGGCTTGTTGATCTGGTTACAGATGTGATTAGCAAGCGAAATGGATATTTACAAACATAGATGTTGAACGATAACTGAAACATAGATGTTGAACGATAACTGAGGTACACAATGGCCTATACTTTCACCGAAAAGAAACGTATCCGTAAGGATTTCGGTAAACGAGCTAGTATCCTTGAAGTCCCCTATTTGCTCGCGATTCAGTTGGACTCCTATAGTAAGTTTCTACAGGACAATATGGATCCCGAGACAAGAGACGATATGGGATTGCATGCTGCCTTAAAATCAGTATTCCCGATTGTCAGCTATTCCGGCAATGCACAGCTGGAATATGTCAGTTATCGACTGGGAACACCTACATTCGACGTACGCGAATGTCAGTTGCGTGGAATGACGTATTCCGCACCCTTACGAGTAAAAGTACGCCTGGTTATTTATGATAAGGAAGCGCCTGCCAATACGCAGGTGGTTAAGGACATAAAAGAGCAGGAAGTCTACATGGGTGAAATACCCTTGATGACTGAAAATGGAACATTCGTTATTAATGGCACCGAGCGCGTTATCGTATCGCAATTACATCGCTCTCCGGGTGTTTTCTTTGATCATGATAAAGGCAAGACGCACAGCTCAGGTAAACTGTTGTTCAATGCGCGTGTGATTCCTTATCGTGGCTCATGGCTGGATTTTGAGTTTGATCCCAAGGATTCTGTATTTGTTCGTATAGACCGACGTCGCAAATTACCGGCGACTATCCTGATGCGCGCATTGGGTTATGACAATGAACAAATCCTGGAGATGTTCTTCGATACCAATCATTTCACCCTGACCAGCGATGGCGTCATGCTTGATCTGGTGCCAGAGCGACTGCGTGGTGAAACAGCGGCCTTTGATATAGCTGTCAAAGGTAAGGTCATTGTTGAAGAAGGTCGACGTATTACCGCGCGTGTTATTCGCGAGCTTGAGAAGAAGGGTGTGCAATCACTGTTGGTGCCGACGGATTACATGCTTGGCAAGGTATTGGCGAAAAACATTATCAACACTGAAACCGGTGAAGTGGTTGCCAATGCTAATGATGAACTGACTGAAGAATTGATTGAGGCGCTGGAAGAAGCTGGCGTTGATGAGCTCGATACTATTTATTTTAATGATCTGGATCACGGTCCATACATTTCAAATACACTGCGAATCGATAACACTACAACCGAACTGGAAGCGCAGGTCGAGATCTACCGCATGATGCGCCCAGGTGAGCCGCCAACAAAAGAGGCTGCGCAGAATCTGTTTACCAACCTGTTCTTCAATGCAGATCGTTATGATCTGTCCGCAGTAGGCAGGATGAAGTTTAATCGTCGTATCGGTCGCGATGAAGACGAAGGCGTCGGCGTGTTATCCAATGAAGATATTATCGGCGTGCTTAGCATCCTGATCGATATCCGCAATGGTAATGGTGAAGTCGATGATATCGATCACCTGGGTAATCGCCGTATTCGCTGTGTTGGTGAAATGGCCGAGAATGTTTTCCGTGTTGGTTTGGTCCGTGTTGAACGTGCCGTCAAGGAACGCCTGAGTCTGGCAGAGTCTGAAGGCCTGATGCCTCAGGAAATGATTAATGCCAAGCCAGTAGCCGCAGCGGTTAAGGAATTTTTTGGTTCATCGCAACTGTCACAATTCATGGACCAAAATAACCCGCTGTCGGAAGTGACGCACAAGCGCCGTATCTCGGCCCTTGGCCCAGGTGGCCTGACCCGCGAACGTGCCGGCTTTGAGGTACGTGACGTACATCCAACGCATTATGGTCGAGTTTGTCCTATTGAAACGCCGGAAGGACCGAATATCGGTCTGATCAACTCGCTGGCGGTGTATGCAAGAACCAATAAATACGGCTTCCTGGAAACACCTTACCGTAAAGTGGTTAATGGTAAGGTGACTGCGGATCTGGATTATTTATCTGCGATCGAGGAAAGCCAGTTCGTTATCGCCCAGGCGAATGCGAGCATTGATAACAAAGGCAAACTGTCAGATGAGCTGGTCGCTTGTCGTCATAAGAATGAATTTACCTTGACGGTTGCCGAAAACGTCCAGTACATGGACGTATCGCCACGTCAGGTAGTATCCGTTGCTGCGGCATTGATTCCATTCCTGGAGCATGATGATGCCAACCGCGCCCTGATGGGTTCGAACATGCAACGTCAGGCCGTACCGACCTTGCGCTCTGATAAACCATTGGTAGGTACCGGTATCGAAAGAACGGTAGCCATCGACTCGGGCGTGACCGTGGTTGCACGGCGCGGCGGTGTTGTTGATTCTGTCGATGCCGGTCGTATTGTCGTCCGTGTCAGCGATGACGAGGCTGCTGCCGGTGAGGCAGGTGTCGATATATACAATCTGATCAAGTACACACGTTCTAACCAGAACACCTGCATTAATCAGCGTCCTCTGGTCAAACCAGGTGATGCTATTCAGCGTGGTGATGTGCTTGCCGATGGCCCCAGCACCGACATGGGTGAGCTGGCCCTGGGTCAGAACCTGATGGTCGCCTTCATGCCGTGGAATGGTTATAACTTCGAGGATTCCATCTTGATCTCTGAGCGTTTGGTTCAGGAAGATCGTTTGACCACGATCCATATCGAAGAATTGACCTGTGTCGCTCGCGATACCAAGCTGGGTTCCGAGGAAATCAGTTCTGATATTCCTAATGTCGGTGAATCCGCGCTGTCCAAGCTGGATGAGTCCGGTATTGTCTATATCGGTGCCGAGGTTAAGCCTGGTGATATTCTGGTGGGTAAGGTCACACCGAAGGGTGAGACCCAGCTAACACCGGAAGAAAAACTACTGCGTGCCATTTTCGGTGAAAAGGCCTCTGATGTAAAAGATACATCATTGCGCGTGCCATCAGGTATGGACGGTACGGTCATCGATGTGCAGGTATTTACCCGTGACGGCGTCGAGAAAGACAAGCGTTCACTGGAAATCGAGGAAGATCAACTTGAGGCAATCCGTAAGGACCTGGGTGACCAGCGTCGCATTATGGAAGAAGACCTGTTTGATCGTATCGAGAAATTGCTGACTGGTAAGGTCGCCGATGGCGGTCCTAATAAGCTCGCCTCCGGCAGCAAAGTCAGTAAGGCATACCTGGCTGAAGTTCCGCGTGATAAGTGGTTCGAGATTCGTCTGCATAATGAAGACGCCAACAAGCAGCTTGAAGTCATGGCTGATCAGCTTAAGGGTATGCAGGAGCACTTCTCGCAATTATTTGAAGAGAAAAAATCCAAGATCATCGCTGGCGACGATCTCGCTCCAGGCGTGCTGAAAATGGTTAAGGTCTACATGGCTGTGAAGCGCCGCATCCAGCCGGGTGACAAGATGGCCGGACGTCATGGTAACAAGGGTGTTATCTCGATGATCGTGCCGGTTGAAGACATGCCTTACCTGGAAGATGGAACCCAGGTTGATATCGTTCTTAACCCACTCGGTGTACCTTCACGTATGAACGTGGGCCAGATCCTCGAATGTCATTTGGGCTGGGCCGCCAAGGGTCTTGGTATCAAGATTGGCAAGATGCTGGAAGCGCAATCCAATGTGAAGGAACTGCGCGGATTGCTCGACAAGATCTACAACAACAGCGGTAAGAAGGAAGATCTCAATAGTTTCAGTGATGATGAAATTATCGAGCTGTGTCGCAACCTGGTCGGTGGTGTGCCAATGGCAACGCCGGTATTCGATGGCTGTTCGGAAGAAGAGCTGCGTTACATGTTGCGTCTGGCTGACTTACCCGAGACCGGTCAGGCGACCGTCTATGATGGACGCACCGGCAAATCCTTTGAGCGTCCGGTGACTATCGGCTTTATGCATATGCTCAAGTTGAACCATTTGGTCGATGACAAGATGCATGCACGTTCGACTGGTCCTTACAGTCTGGTCACACAGCAACCTCTGGGTGGTAAGGCGCAGTTTGGTGGTCAACGCTTTGGAGAAATGGAAGTCTGGGCACTGGAGGCCTACGGTGCATCGTACACCTTGCAGGAAATGCTGACGGTGAAATCAGATGATGTCAATGGTCGAACCAAGATGTACAAGAACATCGTTGATGGTAATCATCAAATGGAGGCAGGAATGCCCGAGTCCTTTAATGTACTTGTTAAAGAGATTCGTTCCCTTGGTATTAATATTGAATTGACCCAGGACTAAGGTTCCAGGGTTAATAATCAGTAAACGCTTTAGCAGGCAGGAGAAGACATGAAAGACCTACTCAATCTGGTAAAATTACAGGGGAATGTAGAGGACTTTGAGGCAATCAAGATCGGATTAGCATCACCCGATATGATTCGTTCATGGTCCTATGGTGAGGTCAAGAAGCCGGAAACAATCAACTACCGCACATTCAAACCTGAACGTGACGGACTTTTCTGTGCCAAAATTTTTGGCCCAGTCAAGGATTATGAGTGTCTCTGCGGCAAATACAAACGCCTGAAGCATCGCGGTGTAGTCTGTGAGAAGTGTGGCGTCGAAGTCACACTGGCCAAGGTACGTCGTGACCGTATGGGTCATATTGAACTGGCCAGCCCGGTTGCCCATATCTGGTTCCTGAAATCATTACCATCACGTATCGGTTTGTTGCTTGATATGACCTTGCGTGATATCGAGCGTGTGCTCTATTTCGAAGCCTTTGTTGTCGTTGATCCAGGCATGACTACGCTGGAGAAGGGGCAGTTGCTTTCTGATGAAGCCTATCTCGAAGCGATTGAAGAACACGGTGATGAGTTTGATGCACGCATGGGTGCCGAGGCCGTATTGGAATTACTGCGCTCCATCAATCTTAAGGAGCAAGCGGTTACGCTGCGCGAAGAGATCCAGGCGACTAACTCCGAGACCAAACTCAAGCGACTGACCAAGCGTTCCAAGCTGGTTGAAGCCTTTCTGGAATCCGGTAACAAGCCGGAATGGATGATCCTGGATGTACTGCCGGTATTGCCGCCTGATTTAAGGCCGCTGGTACCCTTGGACGGTGGGCGCTTTGCGACATCGGACCTGAATGATCTGTATCGACGTGTTATTAACCGAAATAATCGCCTCAAACGTCTGCTGGAGCTGAATGCGCCGGATATTATCGTGCGCAATGAGAAGCGTATGCTGCAGGAGTCTGTGGATGCCTTGCTGGATAATGGTCGTCGTGGACGTGCTATTACCGGTACCAACAAGCGCCCATTGAAATCGCTGGCGGACATGATCAAGGGTAAGCAGGGTCGCTTCCGTCAGAACCTGCTCGGTAAGCGTGTCGATTACTCTGGTCGATCCGTTATCGTAGTTGGCCCAACACTGAAATTGCATCAGTGCGGTCTGCCGAAGAAAATGGCATTGGAACTGTTCAAGCCGTTTATCTTTAATAAATTACAGCTGCGTGGTCTGGCGACCACCATCAAGGCGGCTAAAAAGCTGGTCGAACGTGAAGGTGGCGAAGTCTGGGATATCCTTGAAGACGTCATTCGTGAACATCCGGTCATGCTCAACCGTGCGCCAACCTTGCATCGACTGGGTATCCAGGCCTTTGAGCCAGTGCTGATCGAAGGTAAGGCGATTCGCCTGCATCCATTGGTTTGTTCTGCGTTCAATGCGGACTTCGATGGAGATCAGATGGCTGTACATGTACCGCTGTCAATCGAAGCACAGCTTGAAGCACGCACACTGATGATGTCGACCAATAATGTATTGTCACCTGCTAATGGTGAGCCGATTATTGTACCTTCACAGGACGTGGTCCTGGGCCTTTATTACATGACGCGCGAGCGTGTCAATGCCAAGGGTGAAGGCATGGTGTTTGCCGATACCACCGAAGTGCATCGTGCTTACGAAGGCAACGTAGTCAATCTTAATGCCCAGATCAAGGTGCGTATTCAGGAATCCGTGCTCGATGAAGACGGCGAGATGCATTCATCCAGCAGGATCGTCGATACGACTGTTGGTCGCTCCCTGATGTATGAAATTATTCCTAAGGGACTGTCATTTGATCTGATTAATGATGACATGAGCAAGAAGGCGATCTCACGCCTGATCAATATTTGTTACCGTCGCCTGGGCCTGAAAACAACCGTTATTTTTGCTGACCAATTGATGTATATGGGCTTCCAATACTCGACCCGTGCCGGTGTTTCTATCTGTTCCAACGATATGGTGGTTCCGGAAGAGAAGGCCAGCATCCTTGCCAAGGCTGAGGAAGAGGTCAAGGAAATCCAGGACCAGTATGAATCCGGTCTGGTCACCCAGGGCGAGCGCTATAACAAGGTTATCGATATCTGGTCACATACCAATGATCAGATTTCCAAAGCAATGATGGATAAACTCGGTACCGAAAGAGTTAAAAATGCTGAGGGTGAGGAAGTTGCTCAGAGTTCATTCAACTCCATCTACATGATGGCCGATTCTGGTGCGCGTGGTAGTCCCGCGCAGATTCGTCAGTTGGCCGGTATGCGTGGTCTGATGGCGAAGCCGGATGGCTCGATCATTGAAACGCCGATCACGGCTAACTTCCGCGAAGGCCTGAACGTTATCCAGTACTTTATTTCCACGCATGGTGCACGTAAAGGTCTGGCTGATACGGCCTTGAAAACGGCCAACTCCGGTTATCTGACCCGTCGTCTTGTCGATGTGGCGCAGGACCTGGTGGTTACCGAAGAAGACTGTGGCACGACAAATTGTTTGAAGATTACGCCAGTCGTTGAAGGCGGTGACGTTATTGAATCCCTGAGCGATCGTGTTCTCGGTCGTGTTCTCGGTGAAGATATTTTCATGCCTGATTCTGATGAAGTCGCTATTGCTGCCGGCACCTTGCTGGATGAGCGCATGGTAACCAAATTGGAAGAGATGAGTGTTGACCAGTTGATGGTCAGGTCGCCGATCTTGTGTGAAACCCGACACGGTGTTTGTGCGCAGTGTTACGGACGTGATCTTGCTCGTGGTCATCGCATCAACATGGGTGAGTCTGTCGGTGTGGTTGCTGCACAGTCTATCGGTGAGCCGGGTACACAGCTGACCATGCGTACCTTCCATATTGGTGGTGCGGCGTCACGTGCCGCTTCGGTCAATAATATCGAAGCGAAATCCAATGGTAGTATCAAACTGCATAACCTGAAGACGGTTAAGAATCGTGACGGACATTATGTTGCGATCTCCCGTTCTGGTGAATTGACCATACAGGATGATCACGGTCGTGAGCGCGAGCGTTACAAGGTTGTCTATGGTTCTATTATTAGTGTTGATGATGGCGCCGAAGTTAATGCCGGTCAGGTGGTGGCGAACTGGGATCCGCATACGCATCCAATTGTTACCGAGGTGGCCGGTACGCTGAAATTTATCGACTTCATTGAAGGCGTTAGTGTGCACACCAAGTCCGATGAAATCACCGGACTGTCGAGCCTGACGGTCTCTGATCCGAAGACCCGTGGCACCGCCGGTAAAGACCTGCGGCCGATGGTGAAACTGGTTGACGATGAGGGTGGGGATGTCTTTATACCCGGTACCGAGATCCCGGCACAATATGCCTTGCCGGCCGGTGCGATTGTCTCGGTTAGCGATAACACCGCCGTTGAGGTGGGTGACGTCCTTGCGCGTATACCGCAGGAGTCATCCAAGACCCGTGATATCACCGGTGGTCTGCCGCGTGTTGCCGACCTGTTTGAGGCACGTAAGCCGAAGGACCCCTGTATCATGGCCGAATACTCGGGCACGGTCAGTTTCGGTAAGGAAACCAAGGGCAAGCAACGCTTTGTCATCACCGACGAGAATGGTGAGCAACATGAAGAGCTGATTCATAAGTGGCGTCATGTCACCATTTTTGAAGGTGAGCATGTGGAACGCGGGGAAGTGGTCGTCGAAGGCGAGCTGGATCCGCATGATATCCTCAGGCTGCTGGGCGTCAATGCTTTGGCGGATTACCTGGTCAAGGAAATCCAGGACGTCTATCGTCTGCAGGGTGTAAAAATCAATGACAAGCACATTGAGGTTATTTCCCGTCAGATGATGAAGAAGGTCGAAATCAAGCATCCGGGTGATTCTCTTTACCTCAAGGGTGAGCAGCTGGAGCGTTTCAGCGTGTTAGAGACTAACGAGCAATTGATTAGTGAAGGCAAACAGCCGGCACTGGTCGAGCCATTGCTGCTGGGCATCACCAAGGCCTCGCTGGCAACGGATTCCTTTATCTCTGCCGCTTCGTTCCAGGAAACCACTCGAGTGCTCACTGATGCCGCGGTACGTGGCCTGCGTGATGACCTTAGAGGACTTAAGGAAAATGTCATCGTTGGCCGCCTGATCCCATCTGGTACCGGGCTGGCTTATCACGAAGACAGGCGCCGTCGCCGCGGCAAGGAAGATCAGCCGGAGCCAATGCTGGATGCAGCGCAGATGATTGCCGCGGAAAGTGGCTCGTCTGACGAGGTCGCTACCGAGAGCAGCGAAAGCTAGTTTCTCAAGCGCCGCGTCAATGACCGTAAAAGCCCCATTTTGGATTCAAAATGGGGCTTGTTTTTGGGTGAAGTATGGTGGAATAACAGGTTTTGGCCGCTGCCCGGGAAAAATTGCCAAAAAAGGCAATTACCCCCTTGACATAGGCATGCCTAAACTCTAATATTCCTCGGCTCTGACAGGTCCGATTCAAATCTGGCCTGTCTTTTGTTTTTTTAGCAGAATTATGCAGTCGGAGCACGATTTTAATGGCTACAATCAATCAGTTGGTGCGCAAGCCGCGAACGCGTAAGCAGGAAAAAAGTAACGTTCCCGCTTTGGAAAGTTGCCCCCAAAAACGCGGTGTGTGTACACGTGTCTACACAACGACACCGAAAAAGCCTAACTCGGCCATGCGTAAAGTAGCTCGTGTGCGGCTGACAAACGGTTTTGAAGTGACCAGTTACATCGGTGGTGAAGGCCACAATCTGCAGGAGCACTCGGTTGTGTTGCTGCGCGGCGGTCGTGTAAAGGACTTGCCTGGTGTGCGTTATCACATCGTTCGCGGAAGTCTGGATACCTCTGGTGTGGAATCACGCAGAAGGGGTCGTTCCAAGTACGGTGCCAAGCGTCCGAAGAGTTAATGAGTTAAACAAGAGATTTTGAGAGACAACCATGTCCAGAAGACGAGAAAGCGGTAAACGAAGTATTCTTCCAGATCCTAAATTTGGCAGCCTGATGCTGGCCAAGTTTGTCAATATGATTATGGTTGATGGCAAGAAATCGACAGCAGAAAAAATCGTTTATTCTGCACTCGACGCCATTGCTGACAAGAGCAAGGGAGATTCTGTCGAGGTTTTTCAAAAGGCGCTGGATAATATTAGCCCACATGTCGAGGTTAAGTCTCGCCGCGTTGGTGGTGCAACTTATCAGGTTCCTATTGAAGTCAGGGCTGACCGTCGTCAGGCACTGGCGATGCGCTGGATGATTGAAGCATCACGTAAGCGTGGTGAAAAGTCCATGGCGCGCCGTCTGGCGGGAGAAGTAGTTGATGCCGCCGAGAGTCGTGGCTCTGCTGTCAAGAAGAGAGAAGATACCCACCGTATGGCTGAGGCGAACAAGGCCTTTGCACATTATCGTTGGTAACAGGGTAGTAATGGAATTTTGATGAGGTGGCACGTACAACTCCCATAGAGCGATACCGGAATATCGGTATCATGGCACACATCGATGCCGGGAAGACTACCACCACTGAGCGAGTGCTTTTTTATACGGGCGTCTCGCACAAGATTGGCGAAGTTCATGATGGCGCGGCCACCATGGACTGGATGGAACAGGAGCAGGAGCGAGGTATCACGATCACCTCAGCGGCCACGACCTGTTTCTGGAAAGGCATGGATCAGCAGTTCGATGAGCATCGAGTTAATATTATCGATACTCCGGGACATGTTGATTTCACCATAGAAGTTGAACGTTCCCTGCGGGTGCTTGATGGCGCCTGTGCTGTATTTTGCGCCGTCGGCGGTGTCGAGCCGCAGTCTGAGACAGTATGGCGACAGGCGACGCGTTATGAAGTGCCGAGAATGGCCTTCGTTAACAAAATGGATCGTTCCGGCGCTGACTTTTTACGCGTTGTAGAACAGATTCGCGACCGGCTAGGTAGTAACCCGGTACCGATGCAGTTGAATATCGGTGCGGAAGAGGGTTTCGAGGGTGTTGTCGACCTGGTGCGGATGCAGGCTATTTACTGGAATGAAGCGGACCGCGGAGTCACTTACGAAGCCCGCGAAATTCCGGCAGCATTGCAGGCCAAATGTGAAGCGTTGCGTGAGCAGATGGTAGAAGCCGCTGCTGAGGCCAACGAAACACTGATGGATAAGTACCTTGAGCAGGGCGAGCTTAGCGAAGACGAGATTCGCGAAGGAATTCGTCAACGTACCCTGACTAATGAAGTAGTGCCCTGTTTTTGCGGTACTGCATTCAAGAACAAGGGTGTCCAGGCAATGCTGGATGCGATTATAGAATACATGCCGTCACCGATTGATGTGCCGGCAATCAAGGGTGTCCTCGACGACAAGGATGAAAGCGAGGCAGAGCGACACGCAACGGATGATGAGCCATTTTCAGCATTGGCCTTCAAAATTGCGACCGACCCTTTTGTAGGAACATTGACCTTTTTTCGGGTTTATTCGGGTGTCATCAATACAGGTGACGCGGTTTATAACCCGGTCAAGGGCAAGAAAGAGCGCATTGGCCGTATTGTACAAATGCATGCCAATAGCCGCGAAGAGATTAAAGAAGTACGCGCCGGTGATATAGCGGCAGCAGTTGGTTTGAAAGATGTGACTACGGGTGACACATTGTGTGACCTGAAAGAAGTGATCACATTAGAGCGCATGGAGTTTCCGGATCCGGTTATCTCGATAGCGATCGAACCCAGGACCAAGAGCGACCAGGAGAAGATGGGGGTTGCCTTGTCCAAGTTGGCACAGGAGGACCCGTCCTTCCGTGTACATACGGACGAAGAGTCGGGGCAAACCATTATTTCCGGGATGGGCGAGTTACACCTGGAAATCATTGTTGATCGCATGAAGCGTGAATTCAATGTTGAAGCGAATGTCGGTAAGCCGCAGGTTGCATACCGCGAAACCATTCGCGCAGCAGTAGAACAGGAAGGCAAATTTGTACGTCAGTCAGGCGGGCGTGGTCAGTACGGCCATGTGTGGTTGAAGATCGAACCGGCGGAAACCGGAACTGGCTACGAATTTGTCAATGATATCGTCGGTGGTGTCGTTCCACGGGAATACATACCGGCGGTAGATAAAGGTATACAGGAACAAATGCAGAGTGGTGTGCTGGTGGGTTATCCCGTCGTCGATGTAAAAGTCACACTGTATGACGGTTCCTATCATGATGTGGACTCTAACGAGATGGCGTTCAAGATTGCCGGATCGATGGGATTCAGGGAAGGTGCTCTGAAGGCTGACCCTGTTTTACTGGAGCCGATCATGAGGGTCGAAGTGGTGACGCCTGAAGAGAATATGGGCGATGTCATGGGCGACCTGAATCGACGTCGTGGTCTTGTGCAGGGGATGGATGATAGTCCCGCTGGCAAAATCATCAGGGCTGAGGTTCCTTTGTCAGAGATGTTTGGTTATGCCACTGATTTGCGATCAGCGACGCAGGGCAGGGCCACATATTCGATGGAATTTGAGAAGTATAGTGAGGCTCCTGCCAGTGTGACAGAAGCTGTAAAGAAATAGTTTTAATGGTTACTAACTTAATAGAACAGAAGAGGTAGCGTGCCGTGTCTAAGGAAAAATTTGAACGTAATAAGCCACATGTCAACGTGGGAACGATTGGTCACGTAGACCATGGCAAGACGACGTTAACGGCCGCGATAACCAAGGTCATGGCCGAAGCCATGGGTGGCGAAGCGAAAGCGTTCGACGAAATTGATAACGCCCCGGAAGAAAGGGAGCGTGGTATCACGATTGCGACCTCGCACGTGGAATACGAATCAGAAAACCGTCACTACGCACACGTTGACTGCCCGGGCCATGCTGACTACGTCAAGAACATGATCACCGGTGCAGCGCAGATGGACGGCGCGATCCTGGTAGTGAGTGCCGCAGACGGCCCGATGCCACAAACGCGTGAGCACATCCTGCTGTCACGTCAGGTCGGTGTACCTTATATAGTGGTCTTCATGAACAAGGCCGACATGGTCGATGACGAAGAACTGCTGGAACTGGTTGAAATGGAAGTGCGTGAGCTGCTCGACAGCTATGACTTCCCGGGTGATGACACACCGATTGTTATCGGTTCCGCGCTGAAAGCGCTGGAAGGTGATACCTCCGATATTGGCGCGCCAGCGATCATTAAACTGGTTGAAGCGATGGATACTTACTTCCCACAGCCAGAACGTGCTGTGGATGGTGACTTCCTGATGCCGGTTGAGGACGTGTTCTCTATCTCCGGTCGTGGCACGGTTGTCACGGGTCGTATCGAACGTGGCATTATCCACGTCGGTGATGAAATCGAGATTGTGGGTATCAAGGACACTGCAAAGTCTACTTGTACCGGTGTTGAAATGTTCCGCAAACTGCTCGACGAAGGTCAGGCAGGCGACAACGTCGGTATCCTGTTACGTGGTACCAAGCGTGAAGAAGTGGAGCGTGGCCAGGTACTGGCAAAACCAGGATCGATCACACCGCACACCAAGTTTGAATGTGAAGTGTATGTACTGGGTAAAGATGAAGGTGGTCGTCATACACCATTCTTCAATGGCTACCGTCCACAGTTTTACTTCCGTACCACGGACGTAACCGGTGCTTGTGATCTGCCGGAAGGTATCGAGATGGTCATGCCAGGTGATAACGTGCAAATGGTTGTTACCTTGATTGCACCGATCGCGATGGAAGACGGACTGCGTTTTGCGATCCGTGAAGGTGGCCGTACTGTTGGTGCCGGTGTTGTAGCGAAAATAATCGAGTAAAAGACTATGTCAAAGCAAAGAATACGTATCCGACTGAAGGCCTTCGATCATCGACTGATCGACAAGTCTGCCGTTGAAATAGCAGAAACCGCCAAGCGCACAGGTGCGCAGGTTCGCGGTCCTATTCCGCTGCCAACGAAGAAGGAACGTTTTACGATCCTGATTTCTCCGCATGTCAACAAAGACGCGCGGGATCAGTACGAATTGCGTACACATAAGCGTCTGATGGATATTGTTGATCCGACAGACAAGACTGTGGATGCGCTGATGAAACTGGATCTGGCCGCTGGCGTAGATGTACAGATTAAACTGAATTGATTGCGAATATAGCAACTGGGGTTTGGTAATGACTATTGGTGTAGTAGGTCGAAAAGCAGGAATGACACGTGTCTTCACAGAAGAAGGTCACTCTATTCCCGTTACTGTCATAGAAGTTGAGCCTAATCGGGTTACGCAGATGAAGGCAGATGAGACTGATGGTTATCGCGCCGTGCAGGTGACGGTAGGACAGCGTAAGGCTTCACATGTGAACAAGGCATCTGCCGGACATTTTGCCAAGGCAGGTGTTGAGGCTGGTCGCGGCTTGTGGGAATCACGTCTGGATGATGGCGAAGGCGAAGAGCTGGAAGTCGGTGCCGAGATCAAGGTAGATATATTTGAGCCGGGTCAGATTGTTGATGTGACTGGCACGTCAATCGGTAAAGGTTTTGCCGGTGGTGTTAAGCGTCATAACTTCCATATGCAGGACGCGACGCATGGTAACTCGCTGTCGCATCGTGCGCCCGGTTCTATTGGTCAGAACCAGACGCCAGGACGCGTTTTCAAAGGTAAGAAAATGGCCGGTCATCTGGGTAATGCGCGTTGTACTACACAGAATGTCGAGGTAGTGCGTGTCGATGTCGATCGCAACCTGTTATTAATCAAAGGCGCAGTGCCTGGCTCCAAGGGCGGTGATGTGATCATTCGCCCTGCAGTAAAGGCTTGATTAGGAGTAGATGATGGATCTGCAAATGCAAAAAGCCAAAGGTAGTGCGAAACTGACTGTTTCTGATGCTGCATTTGGTCGTGATTTTAATGAAGGTCTCGTCCATCAGGCGGTCGTCGGCTATCTTGCAGCAGCAAGGGCCGGTACACGTGGACACAAAAGCCGCTCGACAGCCAGTGGTGGTGGTATAAAACCATGGCGACAAAAGGGGACAGGGCGTGCGCGTTCTGGTACAATTCGCAGCCCGATATGGAAGGGCGGCGGTAAAACCTTCGCTATTTCGGGTGGTCAGGACCATTCGGTGAAGCTGAACAGGAAGATGTACCGTGCTGCGATGCAGTCAATTCTGTCAGAATTAGTGCGCCAGGAACGTCTGACGATTGTTGAAGATTTTGCTGTAGATGCACCCAGGACCAAGGCTCTGTTAGCGAAGCTATCGGGCTTGGGCGTGAGTGACAAGGCATTGATAGTTACGGAAGCGGATGACGTTAATTTGTTTCTGGCCGCACGTAACCTGCCTTATATTGAGATCGAAGATGTAGATGGGCTGAATCCTGTCAATCTGGTTGGTGCGGAGCAGGTTGTGATGACGGCTGAAGCGGTCAAGCGCATAGAGGAGTTGCTAGGATGAGCCAGGAAAGATTGATGAAGGTGATTTTAGCGCCACATGTTTCTGAAAAAACCACGCGGGTTGCCGATCAGGCTAATCAGGTGGTTTTCAGGGTACTGCCAGACGCCAGTAAGACCGAGATCAAAAAAGCGGTTGAATTGATGTTTGAAGTTAAAGTTGATGCTGTTCAGGTCTCGAACATGAAGGGCAAGTTGAAGCGCTTCGGTCAAAGCATCGGCCGCAGAAAGAATTGGAAAAAGGCCTATGTGACACTGGCGGAAGGTCAGGACATAGATTTTATGGGCGGCGAGACTGCTTAATAACTGGATTTAATGAATCGAATTTTGGTTGAACGATCATGGCGATAGTAAAAGTAAAACCGACATCACCCGGCCGCCGTGGCCTGGTAAAGATTGTCTCACCGCACCTGCATAAGGGTGCGCCGTACGAGCCTTTGCTTGAGAAAAAGAGTAAGCATGGCGGTCGTAACAATAACGGCAGGATTACTGTGCGTCATCATGGTGGCGGACATAAGCAGCGCTATCGTGTCATCGATTTCAAGCGTGATAAGACCGGTATTCCGGCTCGCGTTGAAACAATTGAATATGACCCGAATCGTACCGCGCATATTGCCTTAGTGCTGTATGCAGATGGTGAGCGTCGCTACATTATTGCTCCTAAGGGCCTGCGTGCCGGTGACCAGATCATGTCTGGTAGCGATGCACCCATCAAAGCCGGTAATGCATTGCCGATGCGCAATATACCGGTTGGTTCTACTGTGCATAATATTGAAATGAAGCCAGGCAAAGGCGGGCAGATTGCACGTAGTGCCGGCACTTCTGCACAGATCGTTGCTCGTGAAGGCGCCTACGCTACATTAAGGCTGCGTTCGACTGAGATGAGAAAAGTATTGGCAGACTGCATGGCCACCATTGGTGAAGTTAGCAATGATGAGCATAGTCTGCGTAAGTTAGGTAAGGCCGGTGCCAGTCGCTGGCGTGGTGTTAAGCCGACTGTTCGTGGTGTTGCCATGAACCCGGTTGATCATCCGCATGGTGGTGGTGAAGGCCGTACTTCAGGTGGTCGTCATCCGGTGACGCCATGGGGTGTGCCTACAAAAGGTTATAAAACTCGTAAGAACAAGCGCACTAATCGCTTGATCGTACGCCGTCGTACTAAAAAGTAAGGGCTGAGGTGATACTGTGCCACGTTCAGTAAGAAAAGGTCCATTTGTTGATTTACACCTGGCAAAGAAGGTGGATGAGGCAAGGGCAACAAATAGTAAAAAACCGATCAAGACCTGGTCACGACGATCTATGGTTTTGCCGGATATGGTTGGATTAACCATTGCTGTTCATAACGGCCGTCAGCATGTGCCTGTTTTGATCACGGATAATATGGTTGGGCATAAGCTGGGTGAGTTCTCGGCGACCCGTACTTTTAAGGGTCACTCAGGCGACCGTAAGGTCAGGTAACGGAGTGTTGACATGACATCTGCTAAGTTAACAAATGCAAAAATATCTGCGCAAAAAGTCCGCCTCGTGGCAGATCAAATACGCAGTATGCCGGTAGAGCGTGCACTTGATTTGCTGACATTCAGCAATAAGAAGGCCGCCACGCTGGTTAAGAAAGTACTCGAATCTGCTATCGCCAACGCCGAGCATAATGATGGTGCAGATATCGATGAACTGAAAGTCCAGACCATCTTTGTCGATGAAGGGCCAACCCATAAGCGTTGGAGAGCCAGAGCAAAGGGTCGTGGTAACAGAATTCTTAAGCGCACCAGTCACATTAGCGTGACTGTGGCAGAGTCGTAATAGGAGAGGACCTAATGGGTCAAAAAGTACATCCAACTGGTATTCGATTGGGTATCTCAAAAGACTGGACCGCGCGTTGGTACGCCGGGTCAGATACATTTGCAGATACACTGGAACAAGATCTTCAGGTACGTGAGTTCCTGAAAAAGAAATTGGCCCAGTCTTCAGTCAGTCGCATACAGATCGAAAGGCCTGCCCGTAGTGCACGCGTTACTATCTTTACCGCCAGGCCTGGAATGGTCATCGGCAAGAAAGGTGAAGATATCGAAAAACTGCGTAGTGAGTTAGGCAAGATGATGGACGTACCTGTTACGGTCAATATCGAAGAAATACGTAAGCCTGAGCTGGACGCAGAGCTGGTTGCCGAAAGTGTTGCTCAGCAGTTGGAACGCAGAATTATGTTCCGTCGCGCGATGAAGCGCGCTGTACAGAATGCGATGAGACTAGGTGCATTGGGTATCAAGATCAATGTATCGGGTCGTTTGAATGGTGCTGAAATTGCGCGTGCTGAATGGTACCGCGAAGGTCGCGTGCCACTGCATACTTTACGTGCTGATATAGATTACGGTACGGCCGAAGCCAACACGACTTACGGCATCATTGGTATCAAGGTTTGGATCTTCAAGGGTGAAGTCTTTGAAGGTGCTGAGAAAGAAGCCGGCGCACAAACAGCTGCAGCCAGCTAACGGAGTTCTGAATAATGTTACAACCAAAGAGAACAAAGTTTCGTAAACAGATGAAAGGTCGTAACCGCGGCCTGGCTCAGGCTGGCAATAAAGTCAGTTTTGGTGAGTACGGTCTGAAAGCCGTCGATCGTGGCCGTATTACTGCACGCCAGATCGAAGCGGCTCGTCGTGCGATGACACGTCATATCAAACGTGGCGGTAAGGTCTGGATCAGATTGTTCCCGGACAAGCCTATTACCAAGAAGCCTTTGGAAGTGCGTCAGGGTAAAGGTAAAGGTAACGTGGAATACTGGGTTGCCCTGGTTCAGCCGGGTTCAATGTTGTACGAGATGGAAGGTGTTTCTGAAGAAATTGCACGCGAGGCATTTCGTCTGGCCAGTGCCAAGCTTCCTATCAAGACCATTTTTGTTAGTCGGACGGTGATGTAATGAAAGCAAGTGATCTTCGTCAGAAAAATGAGCAAGAGCTGTCCAAAGAGCTGGATGGTTTGTTGCGCGAGCAATTCAACCTGCGTATGCAGCAGGGCACCGGTCAGCTGGCCAAGCCTGATCAAATGAAAAAAGTGCGCCGCAATATTGCTCGTATCAAGACTGTGTTAAATGAAAAAGCGAGTACAGGTGATGCATCATGAGTGAAGCTGCCCAGGTAGAAAAGAATACGCGAACTATTACAGGGCGTGTTGTCAGCGACAAAATGGACAAAACCATCACCGTGCTGATCGAACGTAAGGTCAAGCACCCTTTATACGGTAAGTTCATCAGGCGCTCTACCAAGGTTCATGCGCACGATGAGAATAATGCGTGTAAAGAAGGCGACGTTGTTATTATTCAGGAATGCCGCCCAATGTCCAAATCCAAAAACTGGAATTTGGTCAAGGTTGTAGATTAAGGATTAGGTGGTTGTCTGCTACTGGCAGGTAACAGCAGATTTTAAATTTTTAAGTATTTGGAAGTTAGCCATGATACAGATGCAAACAGTACTTGATGCGGCAGATAACAGTGGAGCACGCCGTGTACAGTGCATTAAAGTGCTGGGAGGCTCACACCGACGCTATGCCGGAATTGGTGACATTATTAAAGTTAGTGTCAAAGAAGCCATTCCTCGAGGCAAGGTCAAGAAGGGTGAGGTCTATAACGCCATTGTTGTTCGTACGCGCAAGGGTGTTCGCCGTACAGACGGTTCACTGATTCGTTTTGATGGTAATGCCGCGGTATTGCTGAATGCGAATTTGCAACCAATTGGTACACGTATTTTTGGCCCTGTGACACGCGAGTTGCGCGGTGAGAAATTCATGAAAATTATCTCACTTGCACCTGAAGTGCTTTAATCGGAGACAGGATTATGCGCAGAATTAAGAAAGGTGATGAGGTAATTGTAATTACCGGTAAAGATAAGGGACGTACTGGCACGGTTAGTAATGTCCTGGATGATGGCCGTGTGCTGGTAGACAATATTAATGTTGTTAAAAAGCACACCAAGGCGAACCCGAATGCGGGTGTTGCTGGCGGGATTCTCGACAAAGAGATGCCAATTGATGGCTCCAATGTCATGCTGCTAAACCCGGCCACCAACAAAGGTGACAAGGTAGGATTCAAAGTCCTGGAAGATGGCAGAAAAGTTCGTTATTTCAAATCGAATGACGAAGTGATTGATGCGTAAGGGTTGATGTGACGATGGCTAGATTACAAGAATTGTACAAGACAACTTTGGTGAGTCAGCTTAAAGAAGAGCTGGGCCTGAAGAATGTAATGGAAGTGCCCAAGATTACCAAGATCACTGTCAATATGGGTGTTGGTGAAGCGCTGGCAGATAAGAAAGTGCTTGAGCATGCGGTCAATGATATGGAAGCTATCACCGGTCAAAAGGCGGTGATTACCAAGGCACGCAAATCCATTGCCGGATTCAAGCTGCGCGAAGACTGGCCTGTTGGCTGTAAGGTTACTCTGCGTAAAGAGCAGATGTATGAGTTTCTGGATAGGTTGATCAGTGTCGCTATTCCACGTATTCGTGATTTCCGCGGCCTGAACCCGAAGGCATTTGATGCCCACGGAAACTACAGCATGGGAACTAATGAGCAGATCATTTTCCCTGAAATTGATTATGACAAAATTGATGCGTTAAGAGGTATGGATATTACTATCACCACCACTGCGCGCAACGCTGATGAAGGAAGAGCCTTATTAAAGGCGTTTAACTTCCCGTTTAAGGGCTGAGGAAATTTAGATGGCAAAATCGAGCATGATTAACCGCGAGAAGAAGCGCACCCGTACTGTTAATAAATATGCAGCTAAGCGGGCAGCACTGAGAGCGATCATAAAAAGCCCGGCATCAAGCTATGAAGAGATGATTGCTGCAGTCAATAAACTGCAGGCCTTGCCAAGAGATGCAAGCCCATGCAGGCAACGTAATCGTTGTAGATTGACGGGTAGGCCACATGGTTTTTATCGCAAGTTTGGTTTGTCACGTAATAAGCTCAGAGAAGCGGCTATGCGTGGTGATGTGCCAGGTCTGCGTAAGGCTAGCTGGTAGGAATTAATAGATAGGATCTTATTGAGGAAGTATGTGATATGAGTATGACTGATCCAATTGCTGATTTACTGACCCGTGTACGAAATGGGCAGTCAGCTAATAAGGCAGAGGTTGCCATGCCTTCCTCCAAGCTTAAGGTTGAAATCGCAAAAGTATTGCAAGACGAAGGTTATGTCGATAGCTATGCGGTTAGTGACGTGGAAGGTAAAGCAACGTTGAATATCAAGTTGCGCTATTACCAGGGCAAGCCTGTAATCGACAAGATCAAGCGTGTCAGCAGGCCTGGATTACGTATCTTTAAAGGTAAGACCGAGCTGCCGAAGGTTAATGGTGGGCTGGGTATAGCGATTATTTCTACCTCTAAAGGTGTTATGACAGATCAGGCAGCACGAACCGCCGGTGAAGGTGGCGAAGTGATCTGCACGGTTTCGTAAACGGGTAAATGGTAAATTAAAGATGTCCAGAATTGCGAAAAATCCAATTAGTGTACCCAAGGGTACTGAGATAAATCTCTCTGGTAACTCAGTGAGTATCAAGGGACCCAAGGGTCAGATGAGTATGGACCTGCATAACGCCGTTGAGATGACTCAGGATGGTGATGTGTTATCGTTCAGTCCTCGTGGTGGTGGTAAGTCGGCATGGGCCATGTCAGGAACGATGCGTTCACTGGTAAGTAACATGGTAAACGGCGTCAGCGAGGGTTTTGAGAAAAAACTACTGCTGGTCGGTGTTGGTTATCGTGCTCAGGCCAAGGGTAAGGTTTTAAATCTTGCGCTGGGTTTTTCACACCCGATTGATTATGAGGTACCGGAAGGTATCAAGATTGAAACGCCTAGCCAGACCGAAGTCGTTGTTAGTGGTTGTGACAAACAGAAGGTTGGGCAAGTAGCAGCGGAAATTCGTGCTTTTAGACCGCCTGAGCCATACAAGGGCAAGGGCGTTAAGTATGCCGATGAGCAGATTCTCCGTAAAGAAGCCAAGAAAAAGTAAGGTAAGGGTGTAAGTGATGGATAAAAAATCTGCACGTATAAGACGTTCACGCAGAGCTCGCAGCAAGATCCGCGAGTTGGGTGCAATGAGACTGTGTGTATACCGTACACCACGCCATATTTATGCCCAGGTGATTTCACCAGCAGGCAGTGAAGTATTGGCAAGTGCATCTACATTGGATAAGACGCTTCGCACTGATGTGAAGAGTACAGGTAATGTTGATGCAGCAAGTCAGGTAGGCAAGGCGATTGCAGAACGAGCAAAGGCAGCTGGTATATCAAAAGTTGCATTCGATCGCTCCGGTTTTAAATATCATGGTCGAATTAAGGCCTTGGCAGATGCAGCACGTGAAAACGGGCTTGAGTTTTAAGGGTAAATAGTATGTCAGTAGCTGAAGTTAAAAATTCAGGTGATGAATTATTAGAAAAACTGGTCGCCGTCAATCGTGTGGCTAAGGTCGTCAAGGGTGGTCGTATATTCGGCTTCACTGCGCTGACCGTAGTCGGTGATGGTAATGGCAAGGTTGGCTTCGGCTACGGTAAGGCGAGGGAAGTTCCTGTCGCCATCCAGAAGGCGATGGAAAAGGCCCGCAAGAATATGAAGCAGGTTGCATTGAGTGAGGGTACTTTACAGTACGATATTACCTCCCGACATGGCGCCAGCAAGGTATTCATGAAGCCAGCATCTGAAGGTACCGGAATTATCGCCGGTGGTGCAATGCGCGCAGTTTTCGAAGTAGTTGGTGTGCATAACGTACTGGCCAAATGCATAGGATCACGTAATCCTATTAATGTTGTGCGAGCAACCATTCGTGGATTGACCGAAATGGCGTCACCCGAATCTGTTGCTGCAAAACGTGGTAAAAAAGTCAAAGATATCCTGGGTTAAGCCATGTCTGAGCAAAAACTGAAAGTTACATTGATTAAAAGCCTGAATGGTCGTTTGAAAAACCACCAGGCTAGCGTTAGAGGTCTGGGTCTCAGGAAGATCCGTCAATCTGTTGTTGTTGATGGCACACCTGAAAACCGCGGCATGATCAACAAAGCCTATTATATGCTTAAGGTAGAGGAAGTCTGATATGCGTTTGAATACGATCAAGCCTGCAGAAGGCAGTAAGCAGAACGCTAAACGCGTCGGTCGTGGTATCGGTTCCGGCCTCGGCAAGACTGCTGGTCGCGGCCATAAGGGTCAGAAATCTCGTTCCGGTGGCTTTACCAAGGTCGGATTCGAAGGCGGTCAGATGCCATTGCAGCGTCGTTTGCCTAAAATCGGCTTCCGTTCACGCAAGGCAAAGCGCACTGACGAAATTCGTTTATCAGAACTGCACCTGGTAGAAGGTGATGTTGTTGATATGCTTTCATTGCAAAAATCAGGTCTGATTACTGACCGCATTCTGCGTGCCAAGATTATTGCCTCTGGCAAGGTCGAAAAGGCAGTGACTGTTAAAGGTGTACCGGTTACAAAGGGTGCGCGTGCAGCGATCGAAGCAGCCGGCGGAAAGGTAGAAGACTAAGTTGGTTAAAGCAGGCACATCACTGCCGGGTGGACTCGGCGGAGCATCACAAGGTAAGGAACTTCGCCGCAGGTTGTGGTTTGTGTTGGGTGCCTTGTTTGTATTTCGTGCGGGTACTTTTATTACCGTACCTGGACTGAGCCCGGCTGAACTAGCGCAGTTGTTTGAGTCACAGCGTAATACGATCCTGGGCATGTTTAATATGTTCTCAGGCGGGGCATTAGAGCGACTGTCGATTTTCGCTCTGGGTATCATGCCTTATATATCTGCATCGATTATCATGCAGTTATTGACGGTCGTGATTCCGTCGCTGGAAGCGATGAAAAAAGAAGGCGAAGCCGGACGCCGCAAGATTACACAGTACACGCGCTACGGCACGGTAGTACTGGCCACGTTCCAGGCACTGGGTGTGGCCGTTGGTTTATCCAGGCAGCCGGGATTGGTCACGATTGATCCGGGTAGCTTTTATTTTACGACTGTGATTATCCTGGTCACCGGGACCATGTTCCTGATGTGGTTGGGTGAACAAATCACCGAGCGCGGTATTGGTAACGGCATCTCGATGTTGATCTTTGCCGGCATCATCGCAGGATTGCCCAGTGCCATCGGCACCACACTGGAACTGGCCAATACCGGTGAAATGAGTATTTTCACGGTGCTGATATTGTTCATTTTGACAATCGCAGTCACCGCATTCGTGATCTTTGTCGAAAGAGGGCAGCGCAGGATCACGGTAAATTATGCCAAGCGCATGCAGGGTCGTAAGATGTATGCAGCACAGAGCAGCCATTTACCATTGAAGCTGAATATGTCCGGGGTTATCCCGCCGATATTCGCTTCCAGCCTGATCCTGTTCCCGGCGACCATGGGTCAGTGGGTTGGCAATAGTTCGGAAGGGATGTCATGGCTGGGTGATTTTGCACAGTTATTGTCACCGGGCCAGCCTCTGTATGTGCTGGTGTATGCGATGTTGATTATATTTTTCTGCTTTTTCTACACCGCGTTGGTGTTTAATTCGCGGGAAACGGCAGATAACCTGAAAAAATCAGGGGCTTTTATACCGGGTATTCGACCGGGAGAGCAGACCGCCAAGTATATTGATGGCGTATTGTCAAAATTAACCATGGCCGGGGCGATCTATATTACATCGGTCTGTCTGCTGCCAGAATTTTTAATTTTGTACTGGGATGTGCCATTTTACTTCGGTGGTACGTCACTGTTGATTATTGTAGTGGTTGTGATGGATTTCATGGCGCAGATGCAGGCCCATATGATGTCACAGCAATATGAAGGACTGATGAAGAAGGCCAACCTTAAGGGTTATGGTCGATCCGGTCTGCAGTAAATATTTTTTGTTTTAATATCATAGCGTTATGTGATTTCGCGATGATTTTTGAGTGAGTGGAGTAGGCAAATGAAAGTTCGCGCATCCGTCAAGAAAATGTGTCGTAACTGTAAGGTTGTACGCCGTAACGGTGTTGTGCGGGTTATTTGTAAGGAACCACGCCATAAACAGCGTCAGGGCTAACCTTAAGTATTTATTTTAAGACAGTTTTAAGCTATCATTGCGCGTTTGCCGGAACAGTCTCCGGCAGTTAGCGTTTGTGCAAGAGGAAGATTTAAATGGCACGTATTTCAGGTATCAATATACCAGACCATAAGCATGCAGTGGTTTCACTGACATCGATTTACGGGATTGGTACGACTCGCGCTAGGGCTATTTGTGCCGAAACGGGTATCAAACCGACGACCAAAATTGCTGAACTCGATGAAGCGGATCTGGAAAAACTGCGTGCCGAAGTAGGCAAGTTTGTTGTTGAAGGTGACCTGCGTCGTGAAGTGACCATGAATATCAAGCGTCTGATGGACCTTGGTTGTTATCGTGGTATTCGTCATCGTCGCGGACTGCCGCTTCGTGGTCAGCGTACCAAGACCAATGCGCGTACGCGTAAGGGTCCACGCAAGCCAATCAAGCGTTAAGTAGCGTATTTAAAAATTCAAGTTTATTTCAGGTAATCAGGATATGGCAAAGGCAGCAGTTCGCAAAAAGAGGATTAATGTAGCCGATGGGGTCGCCCACATACATGCTTCTTTTAATAACACAATTGTGACTATCACAGACCGTCAAGGTAATACCTTGTCTTGGGCTACTGCTGGTGGTTCCGGTTTTAGGGGTTCTCGAAAGAGCACACCGTTTGCTGCCCAGGTGGCTGCGGAGCGCGCCGGTAAGGTTGCCCAGGAATATGGTATGAAGAACGTGGAAGTTATGGTCAAGGGTCCAGGTCCTGGTCGTGAATCTGCTGTCAGGGCATTGAATGCGCTGGGCTTCAAGATCACTAACATCACTGATGTTACGCCGATCCCACATAATGGTTGTCGCCCGCCGAAACGGCGCAGAGTTTAATTCCGGAGGTTATTCAGTGGCTAGATATATTGGTCCAAAGTGCCGTTTGTGTCGTAGAGAAGGTACCAAACTGTTCTTGAAAGGAGAGAAATGTTTTTCCTCCAAGTGTGCAATTGAAAACAGGCCAACTCCTCCTGGAGTTCATGGTACTCGCCGTACACGTTTATCTGATTACGCAGTACAGCTGCGTGAAAAGCAGAAATTACGTCGTACCTATGGTGTGTTGGAACGCAAGTTCAGAACTTACTATAAGGAAGCAGCCCGACTGAAGGGCTCGACCGGTGAAAACCTGTTGCAGTTACTGGAAAGTCGTCTGGACAATGTTGTTTACCGTATGGGTTTTGCAGCGTCCAGAGATGAAGCACGTCAATTAGTGCGTCATAAAGGAATCGAAGTTAATGGCAGAAAGGTCAATGTACCTTCCTACCAGTTGAAAGATAATGATGTTGTCACCGTTACTGAAAAGGGCCGCAATCAGGGTCGAATTCAGGGTGCATTAGATATGGCCCAGCAACGTGGTTTTTCTGACTGGATCGATGTTGATGTGAAGAAAATGACAGGTGTGTTCAAAGCCGCACCTGAGCGTAGCGATCTTCCTTCAGATATCAATGAACATTTGGTTGTTGAACTTTACTCAAAATAAAGTCATAGAGAGGGTAATCGATGCAGGGTTTCGTTTCAGATTTGCTTAAGCCACGTGTGGTAGATGTACAGGTTACAGATGAGCGCAGAGCCAAAGTAACACTGGAGCCGCTCGAACGCGGTTTTGGTCATACCTTAGGTAATGCCTTACGCAGGATATTATTATCATCACTGCCTGGTTGTGCTGTTGTTGAAGCCCAAATCGAGGGCGTTCTGCATGAGTACACTGCTATTGAAGGTGTACAGGAAGACGTTATTGAGATCCTGCTGAACCTGAAGGGCTTGGCTATCGTCATGCATGCACGTGATGAAGCAACACTGACACTGCGCAAAAAAGGGCAGGGTCCGGTGCTGGCCAGTGACATTACCCTGGACCACGATGTTGAAATCATCAACCCTGATCATGTGATTGCCAACCTGACTCAGGATGGCGAGCTCAACATGACCTTAAAGGTTGAGCGTGGTCGCGGTTATGTACCTGCCACGGTTCGCGCCAAGACCCTGGAAAATCGTCCCATCGGTCAGTTGTTACTGGATGCGACTTTCAGCCCGGTTTATCGTATTACTTATAATGTCGAAAGCGCCCGTGTTGAACAGCGTACCGACCTGGATAAGCTGATCATTGGTATCGAAACCAATGGTACCGTTGATCCGGAAGAAGCCATTCGCCAATCGGCCGGTATCCTGCAATCACAGTTAGCTGTGTTTGTTGACCTGCAAGGTAAGGATGTTGAGCAACCGGAAGAAAAGGAATCGGACATCGATCCTATCCTGCTGCGCCCGGTAGACGATCTGGAACTGACAGTCCGTTCTGCGAATTGTCTGAAAGCAGAAAGTATTTATTATATTGGCGATCTGATTCAACGCACCGAAGTCGAGTTGCTGAAAACGCCTAATCTGGGTAAGAAATCACTGACCGAGATCAAGGACGTACTCGCTTCCCATGGCCTGTCTTTGGGTATGCGACTCGAGAACTGGCCACCTGCCAGTTTGCGTGAAAACGAAACTGCCGTTGTTTAATTACAGCAATATAGTTTAAATAAATTTAGAATTCAGGGTTATAGCTATGCGACATCATCATTCAGGCCGTCAGTTAAACAGGAACAGCACTCACCGCACTGCCATGTTCCGTAATATGTCTGCGTCACTGTTTCGTCATGAAATCATTCGCACCACACTGGCCAAGGCGAAAGAGCTGCGCCGTGTTGCCGAGCCAATGATTACTACGGCTAAGAAAGACAGCGTTGCCAACCGTCGACTGGTATTTTCACGTCTGCGTGACAAGGAAATGGTTGGTAAATTGTTCGCCGAACTGGGCCCACGTTACGAATCCCGTCCAGGTGGTTATCTGCGTATTCTCAAATGCGGCTACCGTCCAGGTGATGCAGCACCGATGGCCTACGTTGAGCTGGTTGATCGTCCTATCGAAGAAGAGGCCGACGAAGAGTAGCAAGCGCTAGTCAGATCAAGAATCACCAAAGAGCCGGGGTTTACCCCGGCTTTTTTTTGCACAGGGATGTGCTTATGTCGCGAGAGCACATGGACGTGCGGAGCGACTTTGCTAGGGGATGTGCTTATGTCGCGAGAGCACATGGACGTGCGGAGCGACTTTGCTAGGGGCTGTGCTTATGTCGCGAGAGCACAAGCAAAAACCGGGTCAGATAACAATTATTGTTCCCTGGCCCCGTTTTTCAATATAGTGTCGATTTTATAGCTTTCGCACAGGCAGCTGATGCCCCTTACGTGCGAAGAAAAATACAGTTCGTGCGCTACCATTCTCATCTTCCATTCGCTGATAGAAGCCTTGTTTTTCATCATTGATGAATGCCTTCTTGGTCGCAAATTCAGCAAGAAATTGTAATTCAGCCTCCGCATTGATATGGGTAATATCGATACGGCAGAATGTACTACGGCATATTGCGTCAGATAGCAGATTTCCTTCAGGGCTTAGTTCGTAGAATTGATTCACCAGTTCTTGTTCCTGTGTACTTGCCCAGGTGCTGTCGTATGCTTCAGACTGGAGTTGCGCCTGTAACACTGCAACACGATTTTCGTGCTTATCCTGATCCTCACTCACTGTGTGTTGCTGGTCTTCAGCTTCTCTATCGAAAGTAGGGTCATCTGTGTGATGCCATGGCGTTAAAACTGCGCTAGAGGCAGGATTGTTGATATCCTCTCCTTCAGGTGTGCCGACCCTGTCAATGACAGCAGCCTCAGGTTCAGGTTCGTTGTGCTTGAATATTACCGGCTTGGCGCTGTTTTCGTTGATGCCCTGATGCTTATTGGCCGACTGTACTGATTCGCTTGTCTTTACAGTTGCAGCGGGTTCAGGTTTTGTGTGCGATTCGCTCAGATTTGAAGGGTTTTTGTTCAATTTTGCAGTCGGTGCTGGGGTTAACACCCAAATGCTAATGGCGAGCATGCCTATGGCTGCTGCGCTGATCATGCCTGGTTTATTCATGATGTTCTCCTTGCTATCGGAATTAATTTGTTAGTTAGCTTCTTGTAGCTTTCTGGTGAATCAAGACTCATTGTTGCCGGGTATAGTATTTCTATACCCGGCACTCGCCAGTTCCATGCTGCAAAGTGCAGCCCGGGATCAGGACGTGGCTCTGAAGATCACGTAAGGTATTGTTGTAGACGATCCAGAATAGGTCTTGGTGCAACCTTTATTGATCCATCCAAACCAACTTGTGGCCTTGCCGTTTTCACGGCCGAGGCATTCAAGGCCGGTTTTATCGAAGGTTTGGTATGAAATTGTTCTGCTGCCAGAGACATGTTTGGCGCGTACTGCGGCATACCAAACGGAATTTCCGGGGTCCTGGCGCCAGCAATTAGCAGGTAATGTGGTTTTTAAGCCTGCACCATAGATCTTGCCGCCGAGGGGGTCATTCAAGGCTTGTCCTTGAGAATTTATCGTTGCAACTGATATCCAGTTCACGGGGCCACCGAACGGATACAAACCGCCATGGTATGCCTTGGCGCATTCGAATTTAACAGCCTTGTTCCTTTCAGTTGTCCAGGCCTGTAGTGGAATTGCTGCGGTGTGGTCACTGAATTGCTGGTTCCAGTATGGGCTGGTTAGCAAGCAACCGTTTAAGGCTAACAAGGCGGTACTAACGCCTAGTATTTTGACGGCCTTCGCGGCTACTTTCTTCGCGCGGGTCTTGTGACTTTCCTCGTGCAATGAGGTACCCCTGTCAGTATTAATGTTTGATGTGTTCATGGCTTTCTCTCTCTCAATTTGTGTTCAGGACGTGTTTGCTGTGAGCTTATGCAGGTTCATCAGAAGGCATGCATAGGTCATCGGCTAACGTTTCTCTGGCGACCAGGAGATAAAAGGCTTCCCTGCTCGTACAGTTGTCATGTTGCATGAGCTGCGGGGTATTCGCTGTAATCTAAGTAGGGTTTGTTTTGTGAATTAATGCCTAAAGTGCAAGTGCTTCTGTGTATTGAGTAAGGTGGGTTATTATGTCGATTGTTAACGCATACAAAACAGAGGCGAGCACTATCTAGTGTCGAATAGCGGAATGGATATTGTTTAGTATTCTATCTCAATAAATCAATAAGTCTTTTTAAAACATGTAGTTATAATTTAGTAGTGTTCTTCAAGGCCATGCCTTATTCACTTATTGCTGTCTTGCAATAATTTTGCCATGGTTATGTTTGCCTGGTCGTTAATTATTTGTCCGTCATGAATGAGCATGATTAAATCAAGGGGGCCATCGCCAAGTGTTTTTTTGGCGATATTATCAGGGCTGATTGTATAGCGACCCAACATGTTTTCAGTGGGCCAATCGATGTTAGTGAAAGTGACGTAAATCAGTTCTGAGCATACAATTTTGTCAGTGCTCTCGATATCAAAATTAAAATCATACTCCTTACCAATTTGCCGTAATGCCAATAAAATAATATCGGCTTTATCGGCCTGTTTATCTTGTTTAAGCCGTAGTACACCTAAGTCATCGATGTTCATGAAATGATTCAATGGACTCATGACCACGCCATTGCGCAAGGCCTCAATGACGGCATTCCCTTTGCGGATATGCTTCCGGTACTTTTGCACCAATGGATGGTTCCAGATACCTAATTCTTTTAACTCCTCTTCAGTGCCTATCCAGATGGCTGCATGACCCCAATGGCCTGGAATGAATTTATCGGTTAATCTGAACGGGGTTTTTTCCAGTAATATGTCGCCTGCTCTGAGCTTATTTTTAACCTGAGTAATAATTTTATTATTTTTATGTAATTTTCCTTTTCTGCTCTCAATCAGTCCAAGGGCATTACCAAACAACATGCTAAAAACATTAACGCCATCTTTTTTTAGTGTCGCCATGGTGTCATTTGTGACGGCCTCATAAAACTTTAGTTTATTATTGAGTACGCGATAGGGCGCATACTCGCGCGTTAGGTTATAGGAGGGGCTCTGATTGATGAGTAGATTTAAATAGGCGAAACGTCTGAATTGTTTTCGCCGTGGCAGTTGCCGATATTTCGCTTCATAAAAATGTATGGCCTTGCGAACCCGGCTACGATTGTTTATAGAGTTGTAGGATTCAGTGACGGCAGCGAGTTTATCATAGCTTTTGTTGTAGCCCTTGTCCTCGTTATTCAGAAAGCGACGCAATTTGTCGTCCTCTTCAAAAATCGAAATGGCAAGCAGATAATTATCATAAAGCGTGAGTGCGGCGGACAGGGAAAGCATGACGCCCTGGAGTCGGGTATACGGCGTTATCAGGTATTTAGCGTTTGGGATATCTGATAAATCCAGCCAGCATTCATGTATTTCTGCGAAATGATATAATTTTTCTCGTAAATCCAGATGTGCAATCAGACCGTTGTTCAATGTATGCAGATCGGCACCTGACAAAGGCAGGTTGGCCCTGATTCTTGCCTTGATTTTTTTAGCAATGTCGATGCTGATTGTCCTGTATACCAGCGATTCCTCAATAAGCTTTTGGAACTCAGCAACTTCCTTATCCAGTGTGATATTGCTGTAATCATTACTCAGATGTGTAATCAGGTGATCTTCGCAAGCAGAGCTAGCGGCGTTCGCCGACGCCATCAAAAACAAGGCCATCAGAAAGATAAGAGCTAAAGATTGCGTGATGCGCTTATCGTAAATATTTTTGATTTGTAACGATGAAAACAGGGGCATTTATTATTCACTTAATTGTAGGTGGTATAGCATTTAGCCGTGAATTAAAGATATACCAATAAGCAATGTAATGGCAATGGCGTTTGTTTGTGCTTTACTAGCTAGGTCACTTTTTGCGTGTATTTTGCCTAGTGTACATAAGCGTGTGATAATATTACACAAATCCAATGGCTTTCCTTTTTCAGTGCTTCATTGTTATTGCAATGGTGTCAGGATGGTTAATGAAATTACGGAAGGAAGCGTATAAGATAAGTGGATCGTATTTCTGAATGTCATAACATCAACAATAAATTAAACAGACTATGAAAAAACGTATTTTTATTGCGGTGCTGGGGATTGTTCTGGTGATCGGTGTGCTGGTTGCCATTAAAGGCCTGCAAATATCTGAAATGATCGCCATGGGCGAGCAATTTAAGCCGCCTCCTGAAGTGGTCACGTCTGCCAAATCTACCAGGCTGGCCTGGGAGTCGACCTTGTCTGCTGTTGGCACCTTTGAAGCGGTCGAAGGTGTGATGGTGACGGCTGAGCTGCCGGGTAAGGTGAACCGCATTCTGTTGGACCCCGGGACCACGGTCAAGGCGGGTGCGCCATTGCTACAGCAGGATACAAGCTCAGAAAAGGCCCAGTTACGCGAGGCTGAGGCCAAGGTCTCATTGGCTAAGATAAACCTGCGGCGCATTAAAAAATTACTGGCCACCAAAGCCGTGTCGCAAGCGGATTTTGATGCGGCCGATGCTCAACTCAAGGAAGCGGTGGCTCGATCTGATAATATACGCAGCCTGATTGGCAAGAAGAATATTCGTGCCCCATTTTCTGGCCGCATTGGTATCCGTCAGGTCAATCTCGGACAGGATTTGCGCGAAGGCGATGCGATTGTAACATTGCAATCGTTGGACCCTATATTCGTTAATTTTTCTGTTCCACAGCAACAGTATTCACAGCTGAAAACCGGCCTTGATGTGCGCATTACAACCGATGCACTGCCCGGTCGGGTTGTGCAGGGGCAGATTACCAGTATAAGCCCTGAGGTCAGCGCCGTTACGCGTAATATTCAATTACAGGCGACAGTCAAAAATGTGGATGAGCAATTGCTGCCAGGCATGTTTGCCAACGTTAGTCTGGTGTTGCCTGAAGTTAAGAACCTGATTGTTGTGCCTGCTACAGCGGTACTGTATGCGCCTTATGGCGACTCTGTGTTTGTTATCGAGGAACAGCAGGGAAGAGAAGGGAATGCTGAGAGTCTGATAGCACGGCAACAATTTGTACGTCTTGGCGAGTCAAAAGGTGATTTTGTCGTGGTCCAGGACGGGCTCAAGGAAGGTCAGCAGGTCGTTAGCACCGGTGTCTTTAAGTTAAATAATGGTCAGGCTGTTGTTGTCAATAACAAGCTGGCCCCGGAGTTCAAGCTTAAGCCAAAGCCGGACGATTCCTGACGTGATTGAAGCCATATTTTTAGGTCTTTTCATCGTTGATACCGCATTGCAATGAAATTTACCGATCTATTCATACAACGCCCGGTGCTTGCGATCGTCATTAGCTTGCTGATTATCATTGCCGGTGTGCAAGCGATTTTTTCGCTTAATGTGCGTCAATATCCCCGTAGTGATATTTCTTTGGTCACGGTCAAGACCGCGTATGTCGGCGCGAATGCCGAGCTGGTTCGAGGCTTTATTACAACGCCATTGGAGCGGGTGATCGCCGCTGCGGATGGCATAGACTATATAGAGTCGCAAAGTGCGCAAGGCCTGTCGACCATCAACATTCGCCTGAAGATCAATTACGATCCGACCAAGGCCTTGTCCGAGATCAGCTCCAAGGTGGATCAGGTGCGTAATGATTTACCGCCTGAGGCAGAAGTGCCTATCATCAATATAGAATCCGCCGACAGTCGTTTTGCATCCGCCTATCTCAGTTTTACGTCTGATATTCTTAAGCAAAACGAGATCACCGAATACCTTACCCGGGTAGTACAACCCAGTCTTACTGCACTTGAGGGCGTGCAGCGTGCAGACGTTCTCGGCGCCAGGACCTTTGCGATGCGCATCTGGCTCAAACCCGAGCGTATGGCCGCATTGAATATCACCCCGGTTCAGGTTCGTCAGGCACTGGCCGCCAACAATTACCTTGCCGCCGTCGGTCGCACCCGTGGTTCCATGGTCCAGGTTAATCTGGTCGCCAATACCAGCCTGCGCAATGTGCAGGAGTTCAGGAAACTGATTGTGCGTGAGCAGGGAGGTTCGCTCATACGCATCGAAGATATAGCGGATGTCGTATTGGGGGCCGAAGACTATGATACCGAGGTGCGCTTTTCCGGGCAGACAGCGGTATTTATGGGTATATGGCCGCTACCAAACGCCAATTCACTGGATGTGATCAAGCGTGTGCGTACGCAGATGGCCTTAATACAGGATAGATTACCAAGCGGTATGCAGGCGCGCATCGCCTACGATGCCACCTCGTACATTGACGCCTCTATCCGTGATGTCATTATTACCCTGAGTGAGACCTTGATGATTGTGGTGATTATCATCTTCCTGTTCCTGGGTTCGTTCCGCTCGGTATTGATACCGGTGATCGCGATTCCAATTTCACTGATCGGTGCGATATTTCTGATGCAGGCCTTTGGCTTTAGCGTTAATCTGCTGACTTTACTGGCTATCGTGTTGTCTGTGGGTCTGGTCGTAGATGATGCGATTGTAGTCGTCGAGAATGTCGAGCGTCACTTGAGCGAAGGGCAGACACCTATCGACGCTGCGTTGTATGGTGCGCGCGAACTTGTTAGTCCGATCATCGCGATGACCGTTACCCTGGCAGCGGTGTATTTACCGATCGGTTTGCAAGGTGGGCTGACCGGCTCGCTATTTCGTGAATTTGCTTTTACGTTGGCCGGTGCCGTTACTATTTCCGGCGTGGTAGCGATCACATTGTCACCAATGATGTCTTCCAGGTTGCTGGTACCGGGCATTGAAGAGCATGGTCTTGCAGGTAAGATAGCCCATTTATTTCAGCGCTTACGTGCTGCCTATGGCCGCTGGCTGGATGTTACTCTGGCCTCACGCCCGGCAGTCTATATCGTCTGGATCGTCATTAGTCTGCTGACTATTCCAATGTTTACAATGTCGTCAAAAGAGCTGGCACCTATGGAAGATCAGGGGGTTATATTCGGCATTGTCGAGTCATCGGCCAATTCGACGCTTGACCAGACGAGCCGTTTTGCCGCAGCTGCCAACGACATTTTTATGTCTGTGCCGGAAACAGATTTCACCTTCCAGTTGACCAACCCGACCTCGGGATTTGGTGGTTTGGTGACGCGGCCATGGGATCAGCGCGAGCGCAACATTTTCGAAATATTACCGGAAGTGCAGCAGAAAATAGCAGCAATACCCGGCATACGGATATTACCTATTACGCCACCAGCGCTCCCGGGTGGTGGCGACTTCCCGGTTGAATTTGTTATTGCATCCACGGCCGAACCGGAACAGGTCCTGGAGTTTGCTCAGAAAGTTCAGGAGAAAGCGATCCAAAGCGGCATGTTTGCGTTTCCGCCGATAATTGATGTCAAGTTTGACCAGCCGCAGGCAGAAATCGTTATTGATCGTGAAAAAGTGGCGGATATCGGTTTGAGTCTTGAGCAGGTTGGTGCGGACATCGCGGCGATGTTGAGTGCTAACTTCGTTAATCGTTTCAATATATCAGGGCGTAGCTACAAGGTTATCCCGCAAATCAAGCGTGTGGATCGACTGACCCCTGAACAACTTAAAGATATATACATTACCGGACCGGATGGTGGTCTTGTGCAGTTGAGTACTGTGGCCAGTATTCGTAATTCAACCGTCGCGCGTTCGCTCAATCGCATGCAACAACTCAACGCGGTCAAGATTAGTGGTGTTGCAGTGCGCCCGCTTGATGAGGCCCTGCGCTATCTTGAAGATGAAGCCGCAAAAATTCTGCCCGTGGGCTATGTTATCGATTACACCGGGGAGTCACGTCAGCTCCGGGTCGAGGGCAATAAATTTTTGCCTGCCTTCACCTTGGCGCTACTGCTGATATTCCTGGTATTGGCAGCGCAATTCAACAGCTTCCGCGATCCATTTGTGATCCTGGCCGGTTCAGTGCCATTGGCCATGTTTGGCGCACTTATTTTTACGTTCCTGAAAATACCGGATCCGAACACACCGTTCTGGACCGAGGGTTGGACCACGACCATGAACATCTATTCGCAGGTGGGGTTGGTAACGCTGGTCGGCCTGGTCGCTAAAAACGGTATTTTGATCGTCGAGTTTGCGAATAAATTGCAATTACAAGGTCACAGTAAAATTCAGGCGGTACGCGAGGCTTCACTAACACGCCTGCGCCCGATCCTGATGACCACGGCCGCGACCATTGCCGGACATTTCCCACTCGTGCTGGTCACCGGTGCAGGGGCGGCAGCGCGTAATTCGATCGGCCTGGTGTTGGTGGGAGGTATGTTCATCGGTACCCTATTTACATTGTTTGTTGTACCTTCGATCTATATGTTGGTCGCCAAGGACCACGCCAAGGCGATAGCAAAGTAGAGCTGTTGCAGTTTATGCTGTTGCGGCCCATGTTCGGTACAAAGCATTGATGCGAGGCAATAATGATTGTGTTGTTTACTGACTTTGCTTATCAGGACCCTTACGTCGGTCAGCTTAAATCGGTGTTAGCGCAACATGCCACCGCTGTGCCCGTGATCGATTTATTACATCATGTGCCGAATTATAACATCCGTGCGGCCGCCTATCTGTTACCGGCCTACGTGAATGAATTTCCGCTCAATACTGTGTTTGTTTGTGTAGTTGATCCCGGGGTGGGTGGTGAGCGTATCCCGTGTGTGGCACAGATCGATCAGCGTTGGTTTGTCGGCCCCGATAACGGTTTGTTTGCTGTATTACAACAGCGCAGTCAACAAGCGGAGTGGTGGAAGATTGTCCCTGCCGATGAAAATATCTCGATGACATTTCATGGTCGCGATGTATTCGCGCCGGTAGCGTCGCGATTGGCTCGGGGTGACACAGGTGGACTACAGAAAATGCAGGCGCCGACCCTTACGGCTGTCTGGCCTGATGATCTGGCCGAGATTGTTTATATTGATCATTACGGTAATCTGATCAGTGGCTACCGCTATCAAGCACTGCCACCGCAAGCACGCGTATCTCTAAATGGAGTTGTTGTTGATAAGGCGTGTACCTTTTCGGATGTTGCCATCGGCGAGGCCTTTTACTATGAGAATTCGAATGGCTTACTCGAAATTGCGCTTAACCAGGCTAGTGCCTGCCAGCAATTCAATGCCAGCGTTGGTGACGCAATATTGATCGAATGATAGGAGTGGCAATGCGTGAAGTGCTTTTTTTAACGCGTTCCAAAAACAACAATGGTTTTGCCACTGACCGAAATGAGTCCTTGTTCTTCCAGGTTTTTGAGCACGCGACCGACCATCTCTCGTGAACAGCCGACGATACGGCCTATCTCCTGACGCGTGATGCGGATTTGCATACCATCCGGATGGGTCATGGCATCGGGCTCCTTGCACAGGTCGAGCAAGGTGCGGGCAATACGTCCAGTGACATCCAGGAAGGCCAGGTCGCTGACCTTGCGGCTGGTCTTCCTTAAGCGCATGGCCATTTGTGAGGCTAGTTCGAACAGGATCTCAGGGTCCTCATTGGCCAACTGACGGTATCTTTCATAGCTGATCTCGGCCAGTTCGCAAGAGACCTTGGTCTTGATCCAAGCGCTGCGCGTGGCTTCCTGGAACAGGCCCATTTCACCAAAAAAGTCACCTTTGTTCAGGTAGGCCAGGACAATTTCACGGCCATCGGAATCCTCGATGACGACACTGACCGAGCCATCGATGATGTAATAGAGTACATCTGGCGTGTCGCCGGCATGGATAATGACGCTTTTAGCGCCATACTTGCGCGTATGACAGTGTGACAGGAAGCGCTCTATGACCGGATTTGCGCTTTTTTGGGTTGGTAGTTTAGCCATATATCAAAAAACCTTCTCTTTCACTTTATATATACATAATACCTGAAATCTAGTAGGCACTATCATCCTTATTTAGTTCACTCTTAGGGCCAGAAGTCTTTGAATGTTCCATGTTCTTGGCGAAAAGCTGCCGTATAATACTACGTTAACGGTTAATCTTGCCAAGACTTAAGGGTGTTAACCGCTAGTTGGTCTGCGTGGGCAGATAAATGGTTGTTAAATAGTAGTTAGCAAATCGGGAGATGGGTCTTAATGAAAGCGCGAATCAAGTGGCTTGACGAGGTAAAGTTTGTAGGTGAAACGGAGAGTGGACACGCCGTGCTAATGGATGGAGCACCGGAAAATGGCGGTCAAAACATGGGCCCAAGACCGATGGAAATGTTACTGCTCGGCATGGGCGGCTGTAGTGCGTTTGATGTTATGCATATGCTGAAGAAATCGCGACAGCAGGTGGATGATTGCGTCGTTGAGTTATCGGCAACGCGTGCCGATGAAGTGCCGAAGGTATTTACAAGGATACATGCTCACTTTATTGTGTCGGGCAAAGGACTTAAAGAGGCGCAAGTGAAAAGGGCGGTTACCCTGTCGGCAGAAAAATACTGTTCCGCATCGATCATGCTCGGGCAAGTGGCCAAGGTCACACATGATTATGAGGTTATCGACACCGGGGCATAATGTGCTGTTGATGTGTAAAATTTGAGGAGTTCATGTGAAAAAACCTAATCCAACATCCGGCCTGCGCCATGTGGCCTTGTACATCAAAGATTTATCCAGTGCCGAACATTTTTATGTCGACCTGATGGGTATGGTGGTTGAGTGGCGTCCGGATGCAGACAATGTTTACCTGACCTCGGGTAATGACAACCTGGCCTTGCATAGAGCGAAGGAAGGTTTTAATCCGCAAGGTGATCAGGTTCTTGATCACATCGGTTTTATTCTGAAAACGCCGCAAGATGTCGATGACTGGTTTGCATTTCTTGAAGCCGAAGGTGTTGAGATGCGCACACAAGCTAAAACACATAGGGACGGTGCACGCAGCTTTTATTGTTTTGATCCTGCCGGAAATACGGTGCAGATCATCTATCATCCGCCTATTTCCTAGCAGTGTGGAGTTTATCTAGTGGCACGTGAAAAGAAACTGAAGCTGCATGGCTTTAATAACCTGACCAAGACGCTAAGTTTCAATATCTACGATATTTGTTATGCCGATAGTCAAAAACACCGCCAGGATTATATTGAGTACATTGATGAAGAATATAATGCTGACCGCTTGACCGCTATTCTTGAAGATGTATCTAATATTATCGGCGCGAGCATATTGAATATAGCCCATCAAGACTATGATCCGCAGGGTGCCAGTGTGACCATGCTGATTTCCGAGGAGCCGGTGATCTCGCAGGAACTATCGAATACGGAAGCCCCCGGGCCCTTGCCCGATGCAGTTGTTGCCCATCTTGATAAGAGTCATATTACCGTACATACCTATCCGGAGAGTCACCCCGATCATGGTATCAGTACCTTTCGCGCGGATATCGATGTATCTACCTGTGGTCGCGTGTCGCCATTGAAGGCCTTGAATTATTTGATTCATAGCTTTGAATCAGACATCGTTATTCTCGATTATCGTGTGCGCGGTTTTACCCGTGATACGCGCGGCAAGAAACATTTCATCGATCACAATATTAATTCTATTCAGAACTTTCTGTCACGCGATAGCCGTGATCTGTATGCCTTGATGGATGCGAATGTTTATCAGGAAAACATTTTTCATACCAAGATGATGCTGAAGGAATTTGATATTGATCGCTATCTGTTCGGCGCAGGTTCCGATGAATTAACGGCCAAGGAGCAAAAACGCATAACCGGATTGCTACAGCATGAGATGTCAGAGATATTTTATGGTAGGAATATGAGTAAAAGCAGGTAAATTAAAAGCAGATAAAAGGGAAAAGGTTAAAGATACAAGGGGTGTATGATCGTCTTATAGTTTGTAGGCGAGGGTGGTCATGATTTTTGAGGTGATTGTCATCAGCTTCTTGATCGGGGTCGGGAGTTCGGCGCCGCCGGCCTTGATGGCCGTTGTGCGATGTTGGTCTTCATCTTGCTGCATCTGCTCAAGGATGGCACGGCTGCGAGCATCCTGTTCGGGTAGTTGTTGTAAATGGCCTTCAAGGTGTTTGACGACCTGGTTTTCCGTTTCGGCCACAAAACCCAGACTCCATTTATCGCCGATCATGCCGGCGGTGGCGCCAATGGCAAAAGAGCCGGCATACCATAAGGGATTCAGGTAACTGGTATGACTACCGAGTTCCTGCAGGCGATTGTTGCACCAGTCCAGATGATCGTTTTCTTCCTGGGCCGCGCGTTCCATGCTTTGGCGCACCTTGGGTAGTTTGGCCGTCAGTGCCTGTCCCTGATACAGGGCCTGGGCGCAGACTTCGCCGCTGTGATTGATCCGCATCAGGCCCGCGATATGGCTCCTGTCCGTCTCATTGATCTCTGTATCCTCAATGTCCTGGGCCGGATAGGGGCGCTCGGTGATCTCGGGTTTACCGAACAGGGTACGGATAGCTTTATCAGCGTTAATCAGTAGCTGGTCGGCCGGGCTGTAATGTCTGTTACTCATAAATCTAGGGTAAAGGTAAAAGATAAAAGAAACAAGAGCAGGGTAAAGGTAAAAGATACAAGGGTAAAGGGTGGGAGCGGCCCTTGGCCGCGAAAAACAGTTTGCTAGTGAGGCGAAAAGAATCATGAATCTGGCTCTTTTTCATTCTTCAGGCCTTCTTGCATTCATCGCCTTATTTATCGCGGCCAAGGGCCGCTCCCACATTTTTAATCATTTATCTTGTATCTTGTATCTTTAACCTTTAATCTATTTTTCTATGTCCTATTATAAATATCATGTTTTTTTCTGCACCAATAAACGCGAAGACGGACGCGCCTGTTGTCAGGATTTTGATGCCGTTGAAATGCGTGCGTATATGAAGTCCGCCATCAAGGAGCGCGGCTTGTCAGGCACGGGTGGTGTGCGCATCAATAGCGCAGGCTGCCTGGACCGCTGTGCACAAGGCCCGGTTATCGTCGTCTATCCTGAGGATGTCTGGTATACCTATGTGGACAAGGCCGATCTGGATGAAATTCTTGATGAGCATTTACAAAAGGGCAATGTGGTTGAGCGGTTGGTGATAAAGGCAGGGTAAAGGGGAAAGGTACAAGATAAAAAGGTGGGAGCGGCCCTTGGCCGCGATTTATTAATATTTCCCCTTTGTTCCACTGTATGAACACAATCTAAAAAGACCGGCAATTCGTTCCTGGTGCAGCAATAAAACATCAGAGAGAATTAATCAATATCAATGAGATAAAAGGTGCGCAATAAGGTGTTTTTAAAATATATCGCGGCCAAGGGCCGCTCCCACTCCTTTAACCTTTTATCTTATATCTTTCCCCTGCTTTTATCTTGTATCTTTACCCTGCCTTTAAATCTTAATATAAGACCAACCTTCCTGCTGTTTTTTCATGATCTCACCCAGCGCGGATGGGACCGTGACTGTTTCAGGCAGCATTGTCGGTAGTTTGCCGGTGCGTTGCTGAACTCGCTTGATTGCGTTTTGGCAGGCCTTGAACGTCAGGTTTTGATAACGTTGTTGGAGCGCTTTAATACGTTGACTAAAAGGCGAATGATCGGCGCGCAGTAGTTTCAGCCCACTACCATTGGTTAGTATATCCAGCTGCACCTTTTGAGCTGAATCCTGGTATTGGTTCAGGAAACTTTCGGTTTCATCAAGCACCGTCCTGAGTTTATGTTGACTGCCTGAAGTCACATGCAGAACCAGTTTAATGCTGTTATCGGTGGCACTGGTGGTGGTTTTGATCTGCATGGCTTGGGCAATATCCATCAGGCCATTATTTGACTGGCTATTCAGATGTAAGCTCCAGCCCAGCGCTACTCCAAGTGACAGCAGGATGCTGGCTGCGATGGCCATTCTTGATTTTTTCACGGTACCGGTTTTAACATGGCTTGCCTGTTCAGCAGGGACCTTTTCGTGATAAGCATAGCGAATCATCTCGCGAACTTTCTGTAGGTCGGTGATGCGTGCACTCAAGGCATGGTTATAGCGTATCTCGCTTAGCAAGCGTCCCGTTTCTTCCGGGTCTAGTTCGCCATCAAGATAGGCGCTCAGGAACTCATCGGAATAATCATTACTGTGTTTCATTTTACTCTCCTGAGAAAGGGTGATTGATCATCCCTGGATTGTGTTTTCAAATTCAAAAGTTGTTTGGTCAGGCATTTACGTGCACGACAGAGACGGCTCATGACCGTACCAATGGGTGTCTGCAGTATTTCGGCAACCTCGGCATAACTGAAGCCTTCAAGGTCAACGAGGGTCAGAGTCTGACGTTGCTTAATGGGTAGTTCGGCCACCGCGCTTAATATGGTATCGGTGATGTACTGACGGTTGTATTGAGACTCGGGTGTTTCATCGACAGTAAAAACACATTCTTCAATATTATCAAATTCGCGTTCACGGCGGAAATGGTCGCGCCAGCAGTTGTTGAGAATACCGTATAGCCAACAGTTCAGGGACTCGGGGTTTTTCAGGCTGGACGATTTTTTCAGGGCTTTGGTCAATGTTTCCTGGGTCAGGTCATCACTGAGTGCTTCATTATGGCACCACGAATAGGCAATGCGATACAGACGACTGCGCTGGTCGGCTATTCTCTTTTTTAGTTCTTTCTCTTTGCAGTAGTGCAATAACGGATTCATGCGAGTACCTGTTTAATATTTATTATAGTTGGACTGTACGCCTATAATACTAAGACGTGATGATGAAGTGAATTATTCCATTAACAAATAAGATAAGAAAATAATAATATAGTAACTATGTAATAAATTATCATTGTTCCATAAACGTGGAATAAAACGTATGCTACCTGCGTCTAGTAATTTATAACATCTTTGTGGCTTGCTGGTTCTATATGATCTGCGGGTATTTAACGGGGATGTTTAAATATTACTATTATTATTACACCCAGGAGTCAGTCATATGAAAAACCCGATGTTGAAGCTGGCAGCCATATTGGTCGCAGCCACTTTATCTTTAGGCGCGTTTACCGTACAGGCAGCGTCGAAATCCTTCGCAAAACATAAAATCGTACTGCAAATCAGTGACCCAAACCCTTTCAAGCAAACTCTGATATTGAATGTTGCCAATAACCTGATCAAACATTATGGTGAAGATGATGTCGCTATCGAAATCGTCGCCTTTGGCCCTGGTCTGCGACTGTTAATGACTGGTAATGCCAATACCAATCGTATCGAAGGTTTGTCACAAAAAGGTGTTACCTTCAGTGCCTGTACTAACACTATCCGCAATTTTGGTAAAAAACTGGGCGATGAGCCAGCGCTGAACTCCAATGCCAAAAAGGTCAAGGCTGGCATTGTACAAATTCTCCAGTTGATCGGTGAGGGTTACGTACTCGTAAAGCCTTAATAATTTCATAGATAAACACCAAACAGAATAAAAATTATGTCTGAGGAGATAATAATGAAAAAAATGTTAAAGAAGACGCTGTTGGCGACTTCGTGTGCAGCAGCGTTAGGCGGTATGGGTACAGCAGTACAGGCGGCCGATTGGCTGATGTTGCAGGGAGCAGAAGACTATCATACGGCAGGTCGCGCCAAGGTATGGGGTTTTATCCAGGCGCAGTATCAGCATGATGCCAGTGATGCCGGAACAAGCCCCAATGCGGGGCTCTATGTGCCACCCAAAATGATTGGTCCTGATCTGGATAGTCAATCTGCATTTAATATCAACCGTGCGCGTATTGGTGTGCGTGGTACCGGTATGCCCATTGATTCCAATGTCAATTATTTCTTCCTTGTGGAGTTTGGCAATAATGCAATCACCAATCCGGGTAACTCGTTTGCTAAGATTACCGATGCCAGTATTACCCTGAATCACTTCAAGGATATCGCGCGTGTCCGTGCCGGGCAATTCAAGATCCCGATGGCTGAAGAAATCTATCAGGGTATCGCACTGTTTGATTATGTGAACTTTACAGCAGGTACAAATCAGTTGTTACTTGAGCGTGTGCCGAACAGAAACTATACAGGCAATACTCCCCCGCAGTCATTACCAGTCGGTACTTCATTAAATGGATTTACAGATTCAGTTGCTGCGGCGCGTGGTATAGGTGCGCAATTGTTTAATACCGTGAAGGTAGCGCCTGACTGGGAGGTTGGCTATTCATTCATGGCCGAAAATGGTAACGGCATCAATAGCTCTGATAATGACAAAAATAAGGATTATCATCTGTATGTGAATGCTACCAAGATCTTCTCGGGCGCAGGTCCTCGTAGGCAGGATTGGAAAACCTTTGCCTGGTACACCACGGGTGATCGTTTTATCGATGGTTCCAATGACTCGGTTCATAATCCTGTCGAATATGAACGTAAACGATATGGCGTTGGTACCAAGTACTACAAATTACCTTTCCGTGTTTCTGCAGAATGGATAAAGGCTGAAGGGGTTATCTTTCAGGGTCCGGATAAACCCAGCTTTTGTTTGTTAGGACCATGTACAGTTGCTGGAGGTCCTGGTCCAAACCATTCATTTAGTGGTTTGAATTCTGATGCCGAAGCCACGTCCTGGTATATCGAGGGTGGTTATCTGATCCCCAACACAAAGTGGGAGCTGGATCTGAGATACGCCAAGTTCAATCGTATGGATAACCAGACGCCGACCAGTTTCGGGCCGTTTACCAATGTTACGCCAGAGGTTGAATTCACTGAGTTGACGCTGGGCGTACAGTATCACGTAAACAGGAAGACACGTTTGACGTTAAATATCTCAAAGAATGAGGCCGAAGCAGTAACCTTTGCTTCCGGTGCAGGTCCAAATAGTAATCTTGACGGTGTTGATAATCGTTATGCATTACAGTTGACTCATATTTTCTAATCAATGATATAAGTGTTATTTATCTGTGTAATCCAAACCCCGGTTTATCCGGGGTTTGTTATTTGTAACACTGGTAACGTGAATTTCAAGATCTAGAGGTGATCATGCTTAAAGTAACGGGAATGATTTTTGGTGCGGTTATATTATTACAAGGTTGCTCAGGCTCCTCGGTAAAGGAGGGCGAGCCAGCCAATGTAACTTCCACTCCTACCGGCGCGAGCGTTTATGCAAATGGAGTGAAAATCGGTGTGACTCCATTGCGGCAGAACCTTTATAAGGCCTTCCCAGCCGGCTGGAGTGACTGGCAGTATTCTGCCACAGGTATGCTGATGGTGAAGATGGCGGATTGCGAGGACTTTATGTTGAGGGTTAATGATTACATCCTTAGTAAGCCCATCCATGCGCAACTGAAGTGCAGCAAGGTCGTAGAGGACAAGAAGGTACTGCCTGTAGCTGAGAACGAAAAGAAAAAAGCGGCTACGGCACCTGTAGTGAAACCTGTTTCTGCAATAGAGAAGCGACTCAGCGAACTAAAAGGATTGTATGAGAAAGGGCTCATAACTCAAGACGAATACAGGGAGACGCGTAAGCGTATTCTGGGGGAGATATAATTAGTGGCCATTGGCTAGTGGCTAGTGGCTAGTGGCTAGGCGCGTTTGATGACTCCAGTTTACTGATGCCCCACATATCCTATTATAATAAAGTGGTTAATAATAGTAGACGCTAGTTTGATTTCAATGCAGGGGTTGACATTCGATCAAATATATTAGAAAATTCTTACATACTGATTAGCTATTCATTTGGCTGATCTGACTCCTCCATCCTCCTTTGGTGGATATCTTTAAGCGTAGCTCCTACCTTTGCTGCGCTTTTTTTTGCCTGAAATTCGAGTTTTCGGCTTTTTCACCATAATAACAGCCAAAACGGTGATTAATGCTTGAGTATCACGCCTTTCTTATGTAGAATTTCCGGCTCTCTAGACCATAGGTTTATATTTTTCGGAGCAGGATTCAATGAAAACCTTTAGTGCAAAGCCGGCCGAAGTGACACGTGACTGGTACATTATCGACGCCGAGGGCAAGACCCTGGGGCGTATGGCCACAGAAATAGCGCGTCGCTTGCGTGGCAAGCATAAGCCTGAATACACGCCGCATGTTGATACAGGCGACTATATTGTCGTGATCAACGCTGAAAAGATCCGCGTGACCGGCAACAAGATGAAGCAGAAGCTGTATCATCACCATACTGGCTATATTGGAAATCTAAAATCCATCAGTCTGGAAAAATTACTGCAGAAGTCACCGACTGCTGCGGTAGAAAAAGCAGTTAAAGGTATGTTGCCGAAGAACCCGCTGGGTAGGGCTATGTACAAAAAGCTGAAGGTTTTTGCTGGTGGCGAGCATACACATGCCGCGCAGCAGCCGCAGCCGCTGGACATCTAGAACAGTACTTACTTTATTAATAGCGCAATTTTGGAATAATTTATGGCAGCTAAAGAACAATACTCCGCTACCGGTCGTCGCAAGACCTCAACCGCACGCGTTTACCTGCGTCCTGGAAAAGGCGATATCCAGATCAACAAACGCAGTCTGCAACAGTACTTCGGTCGTGAAACGGCGCGGATGCTGGTACGTCAGCCGCTGGAGCTGGTTGAAGCAACTGACAAGTTTGATGTTTATGTCAATGTTACTGGCGGTGGCATTAGCGGCCAGGCCGGTGCAATCCGACACGGCATCACACGCGCACTGATGGAATACGATGAAAGCCTGCGTTCACCTCTGCGTAAAGCTGGTTATGTTACTCGTGATGCACGTAAGGTTGAGCGTAAGAAAGTCGGTCTGCACAAGGCACGTAAGGCTCCGCAGTACTCGAAACGTTAATACGTTTCGAGTAGTAGCTGGTAGCGAGTGGCTAGTAGCTAGGTAAAACAGGAGATGGCGCATGGATGCGTTAGAAAATCTGGAAGTTTGGAAGCGTGCTTGTAAGTTATCGGTAGATGTTTATCAATCATTGCACTCATGTAGTGATTACGGTTTTAAAGATCAGGTAACGCGTTCTGCATTATCGATCCCATCAAATATAGCTGAAGGATATGAGAGAGACTCATTGAAGAGTTGCGTTCAATATCTAACGATTGCTAAGGGATCATGTGGAGAACTTTGGACACAGTTACTTATAGGTAGGAAAGCAGGTTTCGTGACCTCTGACACGGGAAAATACTTAGAGAAGGAAGCCAAAGAAATCTCTAAAATGCTTTTTGGTTTGATAAAGCACTACAAGGAACTACAGAATTAAATAAAGCCTAGCTACTCGTCCCTAGCAACTAGCTACTGAATTATTGGGGAATCGTCTAACGGCAGGACAGAGGACTCTGACTCCTCTAATCAAGGTTCGAATCCTTGTTCCCCAGCCAAAAAATAACAACCCGCCATCGGCGGGTTTTATTTTGCTGGGGAACAAGGATTAGAACCGTTAAGAAGGTTCGACTACAAATGCCAGGAAGGCATTTGTGAACATCGGAGCT
>CAMYJO010000006.1:0-94410 GCA_947258755.1 uncultured Gammaproteobacteria bacterium | reverse complement strand
ACGATGGCCCGCAGGGCGAGGCACAGGACGTGCCGAGTAATCCTTGTTCCCCAGCCAAAAAATAACAACCCGCCATCGGCGGGTTTTATTTTGCTGGGGCATAGTGCCAATCAATCGGAAAATATATAAACGGTGAACAAGGATGAGAACCGTTAAGAAGGTTCGACTACAAATGCCAGGATAGAGCCGTGATTTAGAGAAAGCTAATGTAGCACATGGCACCGATCTATAGCTGACTATTCACTGAATAGACGGGGATAGTAGACTAATATTGAAAGCCATCATTTGGCCATATATAACCTGATCAGATCATTTACCGAAAATCCGACATTCGTTTGATTGGGGATTATACTTATATACACTGCTTATCATTTATGTAGCATTGTTATCAGGTCAGTTTTCCTCTATATTGTCAGGAATACTATTCTAAGTAATTGCAGGAGGCATAATGATGCGATCTTTTACATCAATATACAAAAAAGTATCTACTATTTCCGGCTTTCTCATACTGATGTTACTTATGACTAACCTGGCAGGTTGTTTTCATAATGGTGATAATGGTGGCGATGGGCCGGGCACATTGCAGCTCAGCAGCGCTACCTACAGTGCAGACGAAGGCACAGATCCCACGGTCACCATCACCGTCACTCGTACAGGTGGTAGTAGTGGTGCGGTAACAGTGAACTATGCCACAGCCGACGGTACGGCTAACGATCCCTCTGACTATACCTCGACCAGCGGCACCTTGAATTGGGCCGATGGCGATGCAGCAGCGAAAACGTTCACGATCGCTATCGTCGACGATAACACGGTAGAATCCACAGAAAGCTTCAGTGTCACCCTGAGCAATGCACAAACGGCAACACTCGGTACGCCCAGCAGCGCTACGGTCAGTATTACCGATAATGAAGTTCCAGGTACCTTACAGCTCAGCAGCGCTACCTACAGCGCAGACGAAGGCACAGATCCCACGGTCACCATCACCGTCACTCGTACAGGTGGTAGTAGTGGTGCGGTAACAGTGAACTATGCCACAGCCGATGGCACAGCAACCGCCACCAGTGATTATACAGCCGCCTCCGGTACCCTGAATTGGGCCGACGGCGTGTTGCTTGCTTATCAACAGCCGATGACAGCGTTCAAACACCAACCGCTTGGACCCGCATTCGTTCTGAAAGCTTTGGTATATACGGTATGCAGACGCTAACCCGAGAAACACTGGGTACGGGTCCCACGATAACCATGGATTATATGGTACACGAACCCACTGGTACCCCGACTGCTTTGGTGGTGCTGATTGCGGGAGGGCAATTAAATGCCATGATTGAGGGTGGAAACGGAATTGGAGTTGCGCCGACAAATGCGGGGGGGAATTTCCTTGTACGCAGCGCCCATCTATTTGCTGCGCAGGGTTATCGGGTGCTGACCATTGATCGCCCCGCCGATCACCGTGATTACACGGGTGGCCTTAGTGCTGGTAGTGCATACGATGGGTACCGAACATCGATGGCACATGCGGTTGATCTGTCACAGCTGATTAATGTGGTAAACGCGACTGATAATTTGCCAGTTATTCTTGCGGGAACCAGCCGTGGTTCTATTTCTGCAGTGGCGCAACATGCACTGGCTTCATTGCTGGCCATTTCGGCGCCGCTGACAAGCGGTAGTATTGGAACCCCCATTGGTACTGGTAATGTTCTGCCAGCCAATGTTCCCGGGCCCGTGCACGTTTCTTGGCACGAGCTTGATGCTTGCCCTGCTACAACACCGGCCAATGCGTTGTCATTGGTAAGTGATTTTCCAGATGCAACGGGTGTATCGATTAGTGGAGGTTTTGCGTCCAGCAGTTCTACTAGAACGTGCAATGCAGATACTTATCACGGCTTTCCCGGGATAGAGTCGTGTGCGGTCAAGCAGGAAACAGACTGGATGGCAATTGAATTGGCTACCTTGCCCACCACACGACCAGTTGCCTCAGCGCAATCTGACACGACAACACAGGATACGCAAAAGCCTATTGACTTGACCAATTTTGCAACGGCCTCAGCTGGGGGTGCGCTAACCTATTCACTACCGCATACATCCACTAGCCTGGGTGGTAACATTTCCATAACAGGCACCAGTGTGACCTATACACCACCAAGCGGGGTATCGAGTATTGTCGATACATTTGTGTATGTTGTTAGCGAAGCCGGTGGTGGTACGAGCCACAATGTGATTGCGGTTACGATTACCCCGTAATTCTCTTTGGCTATCCACTGGCGGGTAAGAAAGACTGGGTTCAAGCGTTTCTTTCTCATAGCGTGATTCCGATTATTGACGTGGAAATGGAAAATAGGTGCCAGAGAGCAATTGTTACTAATATTAGAGAATATTGCTCTCTGACCTGGTTTCTTAAAATTACCCGGAGGTCTCCTATTGGCCGATTTTTGCCTAATTGCTCAAAAAGTCTAAACGTCTGCTTCAGGTTTGGAGAAGCTTGACCATTGGAGGTGTTTCGGGTTGCGATATAGATATGTTGCTGGTTAATTGGGTTAAGTTATCAATTTATACTATGGATAGAATGGCTATCTGGGGCATTAGTGGGGCACTAGACCACAACTAGTGACTATATTCAGTAATTACTCATTAAAAGAGAAATTGAGTAACTACCTGTTCTATTTATAATTATTGTTTACCATATGTTGTCACTTCTTGCCTGTCCAAGACTCTGACTCCTCTAATCAAGGTTCGACTACAAATGCCAGGAATGCATTTGTGAACATCGGAGCGTAGCGAACGCTCCTGCGCATCCATGCGCCCGCGTCATAAGCACATCCATGTGCAAAACGATGGCCGTTCTCGCCCTTCCGTGGGCTTCACGGCATTTGAACATCCTGTTCTTCGCCCGCAGGGCGAGGCACACGGTCGTTCTCGCACATCCGTGTGCTTCACGACATAAGCTCTTCCTTGTGCAAAACGTGCCGAGTAATCCTTGTTCACCGTTTATATATTTTCCGATTGATTGGTACTATGCCCCAGCAAAATAAAACCCGCCGTAGGCGGGTTTTATTTTGCTGGGGGAAATGTTTATTTGCGGAAATAGGCCTTCAGCTGAAGGATATTTATAAGCTATTGTTTTAAATTAATAATTAACAAGTTTCATGAGGATTGTTGCGAAAATGCAACTCATCTGGATTCATTGTAGTTTTTTTGAATAATTTTGTTGCATTTGTAAGAAATGTTGCTATAGTTCAACCCGTCTATGTAAAAAAATATAACTACATATATATTAAACATTTAGAGGAATTCCATAAATGAACAAAAAATTACTCGCAATTGCTGTCGGCGCTGCATTCGGTGCTACTCCAATGTTCGCTTCTGCTGCGGTTACCGTATACGGTCATGCCCAGGTAGAAGTAGGTACTGTTGACGACGGTTCATCAGATGCAACAGTCGTAGAAGATAACGCTCGTGGCCGTATCGGCGTCAAGGCCTCTGAAAAACTGGGCAATGGCATGACTGCTATCGCCAAGTATGAGTTCAAAACTGATACCACAGATAACAACTCTACCAAAAGCAATGCTGAATCTGCATCACTGACAGCTCGTGAAGCCTTTGTTGGTTTGAAGGGTGGTTTTGGTACTGTGCAACTGGGTAACCTGAAGTCTGCCTATAAATACAGCGGTGGTGTTAAATACGATCCGTTTACAGCAACTCTGCTGGAAGCACGTGGTAATGGTGGTATGTCCAAGGGTGAGCTGGGCGACAGCGCCTTTGGTCATAACAGCTTCGTGTCTAACAGCATTGGTTACATGACACCTAAGATCGGTGGCGGTTTCACTGGATGGGCTACATTCAATCTTGATGAAGCTGGCGACAAGAAAGGTAGCGATGGCGACTACAGCTTTGGCCTGAAATATGCGCAAAAGGCATGGGAAGTTTTCGTTGCCGGTATCAACAATGATGATGCTGCAGGTGGTGACGGTGTCAAGTTCGGTGGCCAGTTCAAGTTCAGTAACTTCAAGGTCTCTGGTCAGTTCGAACAACTGAGCCCTGCCGGCGGTGCTGATATTGATGTTTATTTCCTCGGTGGTCAGGCCAAGTTTGGTAACAACGTCCTGGTAGCCCAGTTTGGTAACACTGACAGTGGTACATCTGACACTGATTACTGGACTATTGGTCTGATTCACAATCTGTCCAAGAAATCACGCCTGACAGCTGGTTTCCGTAATACCGACGATGGTTCTTCAGAAGAAGATGTGTTCGCTGTTGGTATGCGCATGAAGTTCTAAAAAAACTATATAAAGCAGTATAGTTTGAACGGGGCCTTAGGGCCCCGTTTGTTTTTTTAAAGGCAGGGAAAAGCTAAAAGGTACAAGATGAAAGGACAGGCAGTTTGACTGTGTAGTTGGAGTAGTTAGCAGGGCTGTTGTTTTTTTATTAAAATTGTTGCATTTATGTTATCTGTTGCTATAGTTTATTCTGTCAATTGATAAAAAAATACTCGAGGAATCAATCAAATGAATAAGAAAATACTTGCCCTGGCTATCGGGGCGGCATTTGGAACAGCGCCAATGATGGCTACTGCCGGTGTAACGGTTTATGGACATGCCCAGGTTGAGGTAGGGTCGGTAGACGACGGATCTTCGGACGAAATCAGAGTAGAAGATAACGCCCGTGGACGTATCGGTATCAAGGCCTCCGAGAAACTCGGTAACGGCATGACGGCAATCGCCAAGTACGAGTTCAAGACCGACACGACAGACAACAACTCTACCAAGGGCAATGCTGAATCTGCTTCTTTGACGGCACGTGAAGCCTTTGTTGGATTGAAAGGTAATTTCGGTACCGTCCAGGCGGGTAATCTGAAGTCTGCCTATAAATACATGGGTGGTGTTAAATACGATCCGTTTACAGCAACGCTGTTGGAAGCCCGTGGTGCCAATGGTATGTCGAAGGGCGAGCTGGGTAATAGTAAATACGGTCATAACAGCTTTTTGTCCAACAATATTGGTTACATGACACCGAAAATGGGCGGTTTCAAAGGCTGGGTCACATTTAGTCCTGATGAAGACGCTGGTACCGGTGGAGACTACAGCTTCGGTCTGAAGTTTGCCCAGAAGGCATGGGAAGTCTTTGTTGCTGGTGTCAGAAATGATACCCCAACAGGCGGTGATGCAATCAAATTTGGTGGTATGTACAAATTTGGTAATTTCAAGGTTGTTGGTCAGTATGAGACGCTGAGCTTTGAAACAGCGGGTACGCCTGACACGGAGATCTACTTCGTTGGTGGCCAGGCCAAGTTTGGCAACAATGTGCTGGTGGCCCAGTTCGGTAACAAAGATCCAGGCGGTACCGCCTCAGATCTGGATTACTTCACAGTCGGTTTGATCCATAACCTGTCGAAGAAGACTCGTCTGACTGCAGGTTTCCGTAGTTTTGAAACCAGTGCTACCGCAGAAACAGAAACCTTTGCTGTTGGCATGCGCATGAAGTTCTAATAAAACCAAATAAAGTGGTATCAATTGAACGGGGCCTTTTGGCCCCGTTTGTTTTTGTGAGGCAGGGTAAAGGTACAAGGGGAAAGATAAAAGGGCAGACGCGAAGCTTGTCATTCAATGTAGGAGCGGTCCCTTGGCCGCGAAATTCACGTAGCTAGTGACGAGTAGCTAGTGGCTAGAAAAAGACCAGGATTTTCATTCTGCTTACCTCGCTACTAGCCCCTAGCCACTCGCTACTGTCTTATCGCGGCCAAGGGACCGCTCCTACAGTAAATGCCTGACCAGCTTTATTAGCCTGATCCGAATCTATTTTTCTTGATCCAAGATTGCGAGTAGATTTTTGTTATCATGGATCAATGGATGATTACTCATTGATCGGGCTGTTTGTTAGCGCCTTTATTTCCTCTACCTTATTTCCGGGTGGTTCCGAGGCGGTGTTGGTTTATATGGCGACCCAGCAGGAGTATCCATGGCAACAATTGTTATGGGTGGCCAGTGTCGGCAATACCTTGGGGGGGATGACATCCTGGTTGTTAGGTTACTGGATTGCGTATCGTTACCCGGCACAAAAGCTGGTCAAGCCGGGTCAGCTGCGCGCGTTGGCCTGGATACAGCGTTGGGGTAGTCCGATTTTGCTGTTGTCATGGTTGCCGGTTGTCGGTGATCCACTGTGTGTGGTTGCCGGGTGGTTGCGTATGCACTGGTTGATTTGCGGGCTGATGATCCTGGTCGGCAAGGCGGCACGTTACGGGGTGTTGCTGTATTTGCTTACCTAGAATGATTTAGGTTTCAGAGTTTTTGCGTATTGAGCAGGAGAGGGCTATACGGTCAGGCTTTCGACACTAGGCAGGTTCCGTAAGGATAGCAATCGCGGCCAAGGGCGCGCTCCCACAGTATGTATTTTTTTTGTGGGAGCGGCCCTTGGCCGCGATAAAACAGTAGCGAGTGACGAGTAGCTAGTAGCGAGGTAAAACAGAGCGAAAATCATGGTCTTTTTCTAGCCACTAGCTACTCGTCACTCGCTACACGAATTTCGCGGCCAAGGGCCGCTCCCACATATGCTCTGGCAAGGAGGGTCTTCGGCTAGGGATATTCTCCCGATCCGATTAAATCCTTTCTTTAATATGCTAATATACATCCACCATGACCACGACTCGACTGCGCGAAATCCCTTATAACTATACGTCTTTCTCCGATCGCGAGATTGTCATCCGTTTTCTTGGCGAGGAGATGTGGGACGTCATTAACACACTGCGAGGTGCGCGCCAGACAGGACAGTCGGCGCGTATGTTGTTTGAAGTGCTAGGTGATATGTGGATCGTGGTGCGAAACCCGTTTATCCAGGATGATTTGCTGGAGAACCCGAAACGCCTGGATTCCCTGACGCATGCCTTGCAGCACCGGCTGGACCAGATCGTCGCCCGTGCCGCCGGTAATGACAAGGTCCTGAGTCTGGCAACGGCGGCACGTCATGCCGTCGCTTCCTTTCAGCAATACTTCCCGCAACAAAAAAACCTACGTCAGAAAGCGCTTAGGCGTTTATTGAAAGTAACGCGCAAGGACAATATTGATTTCGGTGGTCTGGCGCGGGTGGCACATGTGACCGATGCCTCAGACTGGCGTGTAGCCTATCCCTTTGTCGTCATCAGCCCGGACAGTGAAGCCGAGATGGCCAGGGTGGTGGCGACCTGTTTCGATCTGGGCCTGTCGGTGATTCCACGCGGTGGTGGCACTGGTTATACAGGCGGCGCCGTGCCGTTAGATGAAAACAGTGCCGTCATCAATACTGAAAAGCTCGAAGCACTCGGTCAGGTGGAAATGCGCCAATTGCATGGCCTGGAGTCACAGGTGCCCATCGTGCGTGCCGAGGCCGGTGTCGTCACCCGCCGGGTGTCGGAGCTGGCCGAGAGCAATAGTCTGATGTTCGCCGTCGACCCAACCTCACAAGATGCCTGCACAATTGGCGGTAATGTATCGATGAATGCGGGCGGTAAAAAAGCCGTACTCTGGGGCACGACGCTGGATAACCTGGTGTCATGGCGTATGGTGACGCCGGATGCTAAATGGCTGGAAGTGGAACGCATCAACCATAACCTCGGCAAGATTCATTTGCAGGATAGGGTGCAGTTTCGCATCAGTCGCTACCAGGCCGATGGCAAGACCCTCGAAGCCGAACCCGAATTATTACAGATACCCGGCCAACACTTGCGCAAGCAGGGCTTGGGTAAGGATGTCACCGACAAATTCCTGTCCGGTCTGCCGGGAATTCAAAAGGAAGGTTGTGACGGACTGATTACCTCGGCGGTCTTTATCCTGCACCGCATGGCTAAATTTACCCGTACTGTCTGCCTGGAGTTTTTCGGTGCCGATATGCGTAAGGCAGTGCCCGCGATCGTTGAGACCAAGGACTACCTGGACCAACATGATGGTGTCGAGTTGTCCGGCCTTGAGCATCTTGATGAGCGTTATGTGCGCGCCGTTAACTACAGTACCAAGGCCGCGCGACAGGAATTACCGAAGATGGTGTTATTAATCGATATCGCCGGTGATGATGAAGATACCGTAGCCGCGGCTGCGTCTGAGGTCGTGCGCATGGCCAATGCACGCGATGCCGAGGGTTTTGTTGCGGTCAGTCCCGAGGCGCGCAAGCGCTTCTGGCTGGATCGTTCGCGCACGGCCGCGATTGCTGCCCATACCAATGCGTTCAAGATCAATGAGGATGTGGTGATCCCACTGGATCGTCTCGGCGATTACAGTGAAGGTATAGAGCGCATCAACATTATCCAGTCCATTCGCAATAAACTGGCCATGACCGAGGCGGTGCGGGACTATTTGTCGACCGATATGCGCGAGGTGCACGCGCATGAAGAATATCAGGACAGTGCAGAGAACACGGCCATAATCGAGGGTAAGAAACAGGCGGCACGCGAACATATTCAGACGGTCAGTGAGCGCTGGCAGGCATTGCTGGATCATCTTGATGATGATGCTCGTGCATATCAGTCCATACTCGGCGATAGTCATGCCGGTGACCTACAGGACGGTGATACGATCCTGCAATTGCTACTACGTCGTGATCTCAGGATCTCCTATCGCCAGGAGATCGAGAGACCGTTGAAGGCGATTTTCTCCGGTCGCGAACTGGATGCAATACGAGAGCAGTTCGATAAGATACATAAAGGCATCCGTTCCAGTCGGGTGTTCCGGTGACGGCAATGTGCATACCAATATTCCGGTCAATTCCAATGACTATCTGATGTTGCAGGAGGCCGAGCGCGTCGTCGATCAGGTCATGGAGCTGGCAGTGTCATTGGACGGCGTCATATCCGGTGAGCATGGCATCGGCCTGACCAAGATCCAGTACCTGTCCGATGAGTACCTGGACCGATTTGCCGAATACAAGCAGCAGGTCGATCCGCAGGATCGTTTTAACCCGGGTAAGCTGCGTAAGGATTCCGGGCTGGAAAACGCCTATACACCGTCATTGCGCCTGCTACAGCAGGAGGCGTTGATACTTGAGGCCAGCGAACTGGGCGATCTTAATGATGACATTCGCCATTGTCTGCGTTGTGGCAAGTGCAAGCCGGTGTGTAACACGCATATCCCGCGTGCCAACCTGTCCTATTCGCCGCGTAACAAGATCCTCGCCACCGGCCTGATCATTGAGGCCTTCCTGTATGAAGAGCAGACGCGACGCGGCATATCGATCCGTCATTTCGACGAGATGAACGATATCGCCGATCACTGTACGGTCTGCCACAAATGTCTGGCACCTTGCCCGGTGGATATCGACTTTGGTGATGTATCGGTGCGCATGCGTAATATTCTTACGGCGCAGGGTAAAAAGCGCGTCAACCTGGCAACACGGGCATCAATGTTGTTCCTGTTTATCAAGGACCCGCTGGCCATCAAGCTGGTACGTAAGGGGCTGGTGCAATGGGGTTATGGCCTGCAACGTCTTGGCTACAAGTTACTGCGACCGATGTTGCGCAAAGGTGCCAGCAAGATCCCGCAAATCACCACCGGTAAACCCAAGCTGGGTAGTCAGATTGTGCATCTGATCGATAAACCGATGCCAAGCAAAATACCGTCACGACCGATGCGCGCCATACTGGCTCTGGAAGACGACAAAACCGTGCCGATCATACGCAATCCGAGTGTGAACACAGATAACAGTGATGCGGTGTTTTATTTCCCTGGTTGTGGTTCCGAACGCCTGTTCAGCCAGATCGGCCTGGCGACCATGGCAATGTTGTACGAGGCTGGTGCGCAGACCGTACTACCGCCCGGTTACCTGTGCTGTGGTTATCCGCAGACCGCTGGTGGCGATGACACCCGCGGCCACAAGATCACTACCGAGAATCGAGTGCTGTTCCATCGGATCGCTAATACCCTCAACTACCTGGATATCAAGACCGTGATTGTTTCCTGCGGCACCTGTATGGACCAGTTGTTGCAATACGAGTTTGAAAAGATATTTCCCGGTTGTCGTCTGCTGGACATCCATGAATACCTGATGGAAAAAGGCATGAGCATGGACACGGCCAGTGGTACCCATTACCTGTATCATGACCCCTGTCACACACCAATGAAAACCTATGCGCCAATTAAGGTCGCCTCTAGCCTGATGGGGCAGGAGGTCAAACTGTCCGACCGCTGTTGTGGCGAGGCTGGGACGCTGGCGGTATCACGTCCGGACATCTCCACGCAGTTACGCTTCCGCAAACAGGAAGAGCTGGAAAAAGGGATCGCGTCTTTCACAGGTCAAGCCACGGCAAAGAACAATGACGTCAAACTGCTGACCTCATGCCCCGCCTGCCAGCAAGGTCTGGCTCGTTATGCCGACGATACCGGTTTGGACACGGAATACATTGTCGTTGAGCTTGCTGCAAACAGGCTCGGCCAGGACTGGCAGGAAAGTTTTGTTAGTAAAGTGAGTCAGGGTGGTATAGAGCGGGTGTTGTTGTGAGGCAAGATTTAAAATTTTCGGAACCTAAGAATAACCCGTCATTGCGAGCGTAGCGCGGCAATCTCTATGAAGCGGAGTTGAAAAGCAAAATATTGCTGCACCCTGATCCCAATTATTAAAAAGGGGTTTGATCTCGTAGGCCTGCTTTGAAAGATTGCCGCGCTGTCGCTCGCAATGACCGGTATTTCGGCTAAAGTAAGTCATTTTACTCTGACCCTAAACATCCCAGCATGACATCACAGATATGATCGATTTGTGCATTAGTGAGTTCCGGAAACATCGGTAATGACAGCACCTGTTTAGCGGTTTGTTCTGCTACCGGCATTGATAGGCCTGGATAATCGTTTTGATAGACGGGTTGTTGGTGTAGTGGGATAGGGTAGAAAACCGCTGATGCAATATCAGCTTCAGTCAGCGCCTTGTGGATGGCATCTCTGCGCTCACTGCGGATCGTATACTGATGGTAAACATGCATTCTGTTGTCTTGTTCGACAGGGGTAATAATGTCGCTATTGGCTAGCCGTTCGCTGTAATGCCTTGCATGCTCTCGACGCGCATTATTGAATTCATCGATGTACTTGAGTTTGATGCGAAGAATCGCGGCCTGAATTTCATCGAGTCTGCTATTGTAGCCAATCACGCTATGTTTGTAGGGCGCATCGCTGCCATGGTTGTGTAAAACATCGACCTTCTCGGCAATAGTGTCGTTGTTAGTGATGACCATTCCGGCGTCGCCATAGGCACCCAGGTTCTTACTCGGATAAAAAGAAAAGCATCCTACGTCACCAAAGGATCCGGTCATTCTGTCATCGTAGCGTGCGCCAAATGACTGCGCGCAGTCCTCAATCAGCCTGAGATCATGTCTGCGGCATAGTTCAGTCAGCGCATCCAGGTTTGCCGGCTGACCAAATAGATGCACGGCGGCAATTGCACGAGTTTGCGGGGTAATGGCTGCTTCAATCTGGGTGGTGTCAATGTTAAAGCTATCCGCTTCAATATCAACAAAGACAGGTTTTGCGCCGGTATAGCTAATGGCTTCTGCAGTGCCAATAAATGTAAATGGTGTTGTGATGACCTCATCGCCAACGCCTATACCACAGGCCAGTAGCGCCAGGTGAATGGCATCGGTCCCGGATGCAACAGGAATGGCATGTTTTACATTGCAGTATTGGGCGACCTCGGCAGCGAGTGCTTTAACATTAGGGCCAAGGATAAAGTGGGCAGAATCCAGTACTGATAGCACGGCTGAATCAATCTCGGTTTTTAAATGAGTATACTGTTGCTTGAGATCAACCATCGGTATTTTCATAAAGTATTAGCTCCGTTCTGATATCCACTGCTAGTAATGTACTAGGCTATGTTGGCGGCGACGCTGTTTTTTCTGCTTATTTCCAGCGCTACTTCGAGCGCACGTTTGCCATCTTCCCCTGTTACCATGGGAGTAAGGCCTTCTCTAATCGCTCGAATAAAGGACTGGATCTCCGCCATAAGTCCATCGGCATCCTCAAAGCTTTGCTCTTCTATACATATGGGTTGGTCACCCAGGGGATTTTCCAGGTCGTCGCAAGTTTTGTGGTAAGTTATTTTGTGTGCAAAGAAATCAATGGCGGTATAACTGTTGTGTTGAAATATTCGAGCCTTGCGCATGTGTTTGTTACTCACACGACTGGCAGTAAGGTTGGCGACACAGCCGTTGGCAAACTCAAGGCGGGCGTTGGCTATATCCATAGCCGAGGTCAATACAGGTATGCCTACCGAGCGGATGTCTATCAAGGGGCTGTTGACCATGGATAAGATGATATCAATGTCATGGATCATCAAGTCCAGTACCACGTCTACGTCGGTCCCACGTATATTGAAAGGCGCCAAGCGGTGGGTTTCGATAAAAACGGGATTGTTACGATCATGCCATATCGCTTGCAGGGCAGGATGAAAGCGTTCCAGGTGACCGATCTGGAACACAAGCTGCTTGTCCCTGGCAAGGTCAATTAAGACCTGCGCTTGCTCCGGCGTTTTCGTGACCGGTTTTTCAAGCAGTACAGATATGCCCGCATCGAGAAAATCGTGTGCCACCTGAAAATGATATTCAGTCGGTACGGCTATCGACACGAGATCGAGTTGATCCAGTATTTCGTGGTAGTCGGTACAGGCGCGGGTATTATAGGTTTTGGCGACATGATCGGCGCGTTGCGGGTCTTTATCAATCACACAGATCAGGTCTATATCAGGCAGGGTGGCGTATTTCTGAGCATGATATTGTCCCAGGTAACCAACGCCAACAACTCCGGCACGCAGTGATTTCATTTTTAACTCCCTATCATCAAAATTAATTTCAGCTGATGAATCGCGTCCTTAAGGCCAGCATAGCGTAGTGGGGTCCAGCAAGAAAGGACTTATTGGGGGAAAGGTTAAATGTAGATTTTGCTAATGTGCTAATTAATAAATGCTAGGTATATTCAATGCCAGAACTGATTCGCCTATTAGTTTGCAAAGGTACGAGATTGCACAGTACTTCCGACATCTTTGATGGCGCAAATTTTGTTAGGATATATTTTACCAAGCGTTTGTATTATGCCTGTAAACAGAAAAGGCCGGCTTTAGCCGGCCTTTTCTACTGGATAGATCACTGTTACCTTTCCAGTTTTCTGACCCCGTCCTGGGTACCTAATAGCAGTACATCAGCCGGTTTTAGCGCGAATAGACCATTGGTGACCACGCCGGTAATGTCATTCAGTTGTTTTTCCAGTTTCCGTGGATCAACGATGGACATGTCATGCACATCGAGGATGACATTGCCGTTATCGGTGACGAAACCTTCGCGGTAGACGGGGCGGCCACCCAGCTTGACCAATTCACGGCCGACAAAGCTCCTGGCCATCGGAATGACTTCGACCGGCAATGGGAATTCACCGAGGACGTCGACTAGTTTGGAGTCGTCTGCAATGCAGACGAACTTTTTGCTACAGGCAGCGACGATCTTCTCGCGCGTCAGCGCGCCACCGCCACCCTTGACCAGGTGCAGGTGGTTATCGCTCTCGTCGGCGCCATCGATATAAACCGATATCTGATCCACTGAATTCAGGTCGTACACCTGGATGCCATGACCACGCAGGCGTTCGGCGCTGGCTTCGGAGCTGGCCACCGTGCCTTCGATGGTGTGTTTGATGTCAGCCAGGGCATCAATGAAGAAGTTGGCGGTAGAACCGGTGCCAATACCGATAATGGTGTCGGGTACGACATACTCGATCGCCGCCTGTGCGACCATTTTCTTAAGCTCATCCTGTGTCATTTCAGGCTCCAATTATAAATAAACTGGCAAAATGATACGCCTGAGGGCGTGGATTGTCATGTTTTTTACGGATATAACTCTGTATTTATTAATGTTGAGGCGGGGGTAGAACTGTAGAAAGTTCGTGCTGATGATTCGGTCTGCGTTTTTAGAGCGCTCGCTTCGGCATTAGACGGGCTAGGCAATCAGGTCGCAAACTGTTACTTTTACGCCATGACTGAAAAGTATATCGATAAGATTATTAAAGCACGCGTCTATGATGTGGCGAAGGAGACTGCGCTTGAAAAGGCTCCAATGCTCAGCCGCAGGGTGGGTTGTAACATCTATCTGAAGCGCGAGGATACCCAGCCGGTTTTTTCCTTTAAATGTCGAGGTGCCTATAACAAAATGGTGCAGCTGGATCAGGCTGAAAAAGCGCGTGGAGTCATTGCGGCTTCAGCCGGTAACCATGCTCAGGGTGTTGCTCTGGCTGCATCCAAGCTGGGTATAGGCGCTACTATTGTAATGCCATGTACGACACCCAGCATCAAGATAGAGGCAGTACAAAGTTACGGCGCCCGTATTGTTTTACATGGCGATACCTTTGATGAGGCCTATGAGCATTGTCAGGCCCTGATTGAAGAACAGGGTATGGTGTTTATACATCCGTTTGATGATCCGGACGTGATTGCCGGGCAGGGTACGGTGGCAATGGAGGTTTTGCACCAGTGCAGTGATGATATCCATGCGATATTTATACCCGTGGGCGGAGGTGGACTGATTGCCGGTATGTCGGCTTATATAAAACATGTTCGGCCGGATATAAAAGTGATCGGCGTAGAGCCGGAAGATGCCCCCTGTATGCAGCAAGCATTATTCCATCAGGAACGGGTAGTGCTCGAACAGGTTGGTATTTTCGCTGATGGTGTTGCCGTGCGTCAGGTAGGTGAAGAAACCTTCCGCATCTCACGACAGTGCGTGGATGAAATGATCCTGGTATCGACGGATGAAATCTGCGCTGCGATCAAGGATATCTACGATGATACCCGCTCGATCTCGGAACCTGCCGGGGCGCTTGCTGTGGCCGGGCTGAAAAAATACCTGCAACAACAGCCTGTCAGTGAGCAGACCCTGATCGCAGTCAATAGCGGTGCCAATATCAATTTTGACCGTTTACGGCATGTCGCGGAGAGGGCAGAGCTGGGCGAACAGCGTGAGGCGCTATTGGCGGTGACGATTCCGGAAAAACCAGGTAGTTTTCTCAAATTTTGTGATGCTATTGCCCGTCGTGGCATCACTGAGTTTAATTATCGCTATGCAGACGACAATGATGCGCATATATTTGCCGGAATTCAGTTACGAGGTGGAAAAGAGGAAAAATTGGAGGTCATCGAGCAGCTTCAGGCGATGGGCTATCCGGTGTTGGATATGACGGACAATGAAATGGCAAAAATTCATATCCGCTATATGGTGGGCGGCCATGCTGGCAGCGTTGAAAATGAATTGGTTTATCGCTTCCAGTTTCCTGAGCGCCCAGGTGCCTTACTGAAGTTTTTGTCCCATATGGGACAGAATTGGAATATCAGTATGTTTCATTATCGCAATCATGGTGCTGATTATGGTCGGGTATTAGCAGGTATCCAGGTGCCGGAACATGAACATGAGCGCTTCGATCAGTATCTGCAACAGCTAGGTTATGAATTCTGGTTGGAGCAGGACAATAAGGCTTACACCTTATTTTTAGGTTAGTGGGTTCTCTAAAATAAGCTTGGGTTTAAATGGTTCGCTAACAAATTCCTATATCTTGTACTTGTATTTTGTGATTCTAGAAAGCGTCTACAATTTATGATCAGTGCGATCATGTTTACTGATAACTGTTAACCGATATGAAAAAAATGTTATCTGAGCATAGCTTTTGCAAGTGCTGCAGAACCGCCTTGAAATTACTTTTAAATGATTGATATATAAAAGAAAAGGCCCGCAAAGCGGGCCTTTAATTTGATCAAGCGAAATGATGTTAACGCTTTCTCTTTCTGGCAGCAGCCTTTTTCTTTCTAGCTGGAGCCTTCTTCTTTCTCTTAGCTGCAGCTTTTTTCTTTCTAGCTGGAGCCTTCTTCTTCTTTTTCTTAGCTGCAGCTTTTTTCTTTCTAGCTGGAGCTTTCTTCTTCTTTTTCTTAGCTGCAGCTTTTTTCTTTCTAGCTGGAGCTTTCTTCTTCTTTTTCTTGGCAGCAGCTTTTTTCTTTCTAGCTGGAGCCTTCTTCTTCTTTTTCTTAGCTGCAGCTTTTTTCTTTCTAGCTGGAGCTTTCTTCTTTTTCTTAGCTGCAGCTTTTTTCTTTCTAGCTGGAGCCTTCTTCTTCTTAGTAGCCTTTTTCTTCTTGGCTACAGATTTTTTCTTTTTAGCAACAGCCTTTCTCTTCTTGGCTGGAGCCTTTCGCTTTACTACTTTCTTTTTAGTTGCCATGTTAATGACCTCCAATAATAAACATAAGTATCGTTTGCTCGCGATTGAGTATATACCAGTAGAAAGAAAATTCCAGTAAATTCAAAAAAATAATTTGACATTTTACATTTTCTTTAAAATCGCATTAAAAATAACTTTGATGACGAATATAAAAGTTAATGACAAAAATTATTGTCGGCGCATGCATTAAAAACTTAAGTGTTATGGCTTGTTGTTGTGATGATGCTACATTTATTTATGTTTCAAAGGCAGAAATGAATCATTTTTATGTTTTTTTACTGATCAAAAGCAGAAAATTCTTTTTTATGGGTGTTTAAAACGTATATTTTTGTCTTCAACAGTGTTTTTAGTTCTAAAACTAAAAAAATTATTGCTCGATAGGTAAATTTTTATTTAAAAATTACAAATTTTTAGTTTTTTTAGAACATTCGACTAAAAAGTGTCGTAATTTTTTACAGTTTTTACCATGCAGTGCACTCGTACTTACAAAAATTTTAAAAAATAGTACGCAGAATGAATAATAATTTAAGTTTTTATCGCTTTTCGTATATTTTTGTTGGTTAAAAATTGTTTTTTACAAACTTAAACTGTTTTTTAGCCCATCGAAAGAGCATCTGAGCATGTATTTTTTATTCGTTGGCTTCTTTTTTCTCGCGATGCGGGACTTCATAACAATAAATTAATTTGTATTACTCATATTGAAGTAATTTTTCGCCAATAAGCTAATAAAATGTTTAGTGCCCGATGAATATTAATAAAAAACGCATGATGGTCACTTCGCAGCGAAAATTTTAGTGTTGATGTGAATTTTATGACGAGGTGCAGTCTAAAATTGAGCGGGTTTACAAACACGTCGGCATTTTATGTTCACGAATGGCTTGTAAAGCGGTGACAATGTTGCAAGATGCAATCTATTAACAAAAAAATGAACGATCTAACTTCGATTGCACCCTTGTTTCGTTAAATTGTTGTGTATGAATGCGTGTAAGCGCTCGATGCAGTAAAAAAGTCAGGCAGTGGTTTTTATGCAGCGCATTTACATTTATTAATAGATAGTTTGTTCGGTTACCACAGTATGTAGCGGTACATCCCACGCTTGGGCACTAATACGGGTGATTTTTTGAAATTCATAGGCAACACCAATCAGTTTTGGTGATTGCCAGTGTTGACGAAAGCGCAAGAAGGCAAATGTGCGATCGTAATAGCCTCCACCCATACCGATGCGCTGACAGTCCTGATCAAAGGCGACCAATGGTGTAATGACCATATCCAGATGTGTGGCCGGAATTAAATGACGACCATGGTAGACCGGTTCAGGGATGCCATAGCGATTAGGCTGCATTCGCGTGTCTGCATTCCATGGTGCAAACCAGAGTCGGTTTTTCAGAAATGGCATGAGTATCGGCAGGTAAACAGATTTGCCCATTTGTCGGGCAATATGCGCTAAGGGTAAGGGGCTGATCTCACCTTGCATGGGGATGTATAAGGCAATGTGTTTGCTATTGATAAAGAAGCGTTGTCTCTTCAACTGTTCGGTCATCGCCATAGCGCATTTCAGACGCGTGCTGGAATCGAGCTGGCGTCGCTGTTGCCGGAGCCGTTGTCGGCTTGTTTCTGTTTTCTTAGCCAAGCGACTGTCTCTTTACAGGTATGCGGTTCAGTAATGAACCTTGAGTGGATACCAGGCATGAGCCTAACAAACTGTTAGTGGTCAGGTGCTGAGTGATTTGTGTCGCGTAGGTCATGATGCTTAGTATTAGGGGCCCCGCAGATGCCGTCGCAGCTTTCGCCCTTGAACCTGAGGTTCAGGTGGGAACAGTGGTGAGTCATCAGGCTTCCCGCTACGGGGCGGACTTGCACAACAGGCTCATATCACTAAACCCGGGTAGTTAAATATGGCTCAAGAATTTACCCGGCTGCTAACTAACATCGCAGGGATATCTATTATAGTTCCATTTGCTTGCCTTTTTGCAAGGCCTGCTCGATTTTTTCCTGGATATGTTTAACTCGACTACTGACAGATTCGCTGACATTCTCACTCTGACCCTCATTCGACAGCAGGTCATGGGTGATATTCAGAGCGGCCATGACCGCGATTCGGTCTAGCCCGACCACCTTGCCACTATCGCGTATCTCACGCATTTTCTTGTCTAGATACTGGGCACTGGAGCGTAGGCCTGGTTCTTCATCGGGCGGACAGGCAATCAAAAATTCCTTATCGAGTATATGGACATTGAGTCGCTTATTTTCCTTGCTCATGGATGTTTCTCCATTGATTTCAGGCGCGCAACCATGGCCTCGACACGGGTTTTGACCAGCTCATTTTTTTGCACTAATTGGTTTCGGTCTTGTTGCAGAGTGTCGTGTTGATTTCTCAGGGAACGATTCTCATCGGTCAGACGAGCACAGATATGGATCAGCTCGTCGACACGGTTTTCAAGTTTTTTTAGTTCTATGTCTACTGTTTGTGTGGGTTTGTCAGCTTTCATGATCTGAATATAGAGTGGTAGCCACGCCCGGTCAATGCCTCAAGTCGCTCGAATGAAGCTAATCGGGCAGGATTTTATAAAAATGAGTGGTTTTTGTCAGTTGTTAGTAGATTATTTCATTCAGAATATGGGTTTTATGCCGGACATGCTAGCATATTCACTTTCAGATAAGGAACAGAACAGATGGCTTATTCAATCGATTTTGATGACCTGGAGCATACATTGATGAAAATGAATGCAGCCACGGAGGCTGCCGAGGCTCAGGGTCTATTGTGTGGCATTCTGTGTGCACTGGGTCGGGTTGATAAAAAGTCATGGTCGCAACAGGTCATTGGAGAAGCGGCCGATGCCGCCGATTTGTTGATGAATGAGCTCAAGGAGCACTTGGGCAGCCTTCATAGTGAAACACTGGAATCCCTTTATGATGAAGAATACGGTTTTCAATTGTTTTTACCCGATGATGATGCACCTGTAGAGGAACGAATCCAGGCGCTCAGTGAATGGTGTCAGGGTTTCCTGTTGGGTTTCAGTATGCGCGACCTGGATTCACTCCAGGGCGATTCCAGGGAAGAGATTGAGGCTTTACTGGAAGATTTTATCGAAGTCACCCGTATTGATGCCGAGGTCGGTGAAGACGAGAATGAAGATGAGGAGTCCCTGGTCGAGATAGAGGAATATATCCGCATGGGTGTGATATTCATTTTTACCAGTTTACATCCCGTGGCCGGTAGTGATCGCCTGCAATAACGCCAGTCACTCAATTTAACGAAAGAGTAATATAATGGATATGAAGGATTTCGCCAGAAGAAGAAAACAGCTCATGCGCATGATGGGCGAAGGCGCCGTAGCCATCTTACCGGCAGCCCCGGTGGCACTCAGAAACCGGGATGTAGATTACCCTTACCGTCAGGATAGCGATTTCTACTACCTGTCAGGGTTTCCAGAGCCGGAGGCGGTCATTGTGCTGATTCCTGGGCGTAAACATGGCGAATATGTACTGTTTTGCCGTGAGCGAGATATAGAGATGGAAACCTGGAATGGTCGGCGCGCCGGACAACTTGGCGCCTGTGAACAGTACGGTGCCGATGATTCATTTCCGATCAGTGATATCGATGACATTCTGCCAGGGATGATGGAGGGATGTGAGCGCGTCTATTACACCATGGGCGTTCACCCCGAACTGGATCAGCAGGTATTGCATTGGGTCAATATGATACGTTCGATGAACCGTTCCGGATCGCGAGCGCCGGGTGAGTTCGTGTCCCTGGAGCACCTGCTGCACGATATGCGTCTGTACAAAAGTCGCGCTGAAGTGGCCCTGCACCGCAAGGCCATGAAGGTGTCGGTTGAGGCGCATAAGCAGGCCATGCGCTTTGCCGCGCCGGGGGTTATGGAATACGAGGTTGAGGCGGAGTTACTCTATCAGTTTCAACGTAACGGCATGCAGACCGCCTATTCCTCAATTGTCGGTTCCGGTGCGAATGGCTGCATACTCCATTACACCGATAACAATGCTGTCCTCGAGGATGGTGATTTGTTATTAATTGATGCGGGTGCCGAGAAGGAATGCTATGCGGCCGATATCACCCGCACCTTTCCAGTGAATGGTGTTTTTAGCAAATCACAAAAGGCCCTGTATCAGGTTGTTCTCGATGCGCAGTTGGCCGCCATTGATAAGGTACGTCCCGGTAACCATTGGAATGATGCACACGAGGCCGCTGTCGAGGTCTTGACTGCTGGTCTGGTCGAGCTGGGTATTCTCAAGGGCAAGGTGAAAAAATTAGTCAATGACCAGGCCTACCGTCGCTTCTACATGCACCGAACGGGACACTGGTTAGGCATGGACGTGCACGATGTCGGCGACTATAAAGTCGATAATGAGTGGCGTGAACTTGAGCCGGGTATGATGCTGACCGTTGAGCCGGGCCTCTATATTCCAGCCGGCAGTAAAGGGGTAGCGAAGAAATGGTGGAACCATGGAATCCGTATTGAAGATGATGTGCTGGTGACGCGAGACGACCCCAAGGTGATGACAGAGGCTGCACCCAAGTCAGTGGATGCAATACAGGAATGGATGGCAGGTTGATTTTTGTTAATAAAAAAGCAAAGGCCGTGGGTATAAATTTACTTCGTTGTCAGTGGATAGCACCAGCATGAATACAGATTATGACGTGCTGATTATCGGTGGTGGTATGGTGGGCGCCAGTCTGGCCTGCGCATTGGCGCCGCTGGCGTTGAAGGTCGGTATTGTCGAACGTTATCCGCTGAGATCCCAGACACAGCCAAGCTTCAATGATCGCAGTATTGCGCTGGCCTACGGTACCCGTAAAATATTCCAGACCATGGGTCTATGGGACGCATTAGAAAACAGCGTTATGCCCATTAAAAAAATCCACATCTCTGATCGTGGGCACTTTGGCGCTACACGCCTGCATGCCGAACAGGTCGAGGTCGATGCGCTGGGTTATGTCGTTGAAGCTCGGGAGTTGGGCAAGGTTTTACAATCCGCACTGGAGAAGAATCACAATGCCGAGTTGATTTGTCCTGCGGAGCTTGAACAGGTCAGTATCGGCGAAGATAGCGCCAGGGTCGATGTCATTGTCGATGGGAAATCAGTCCATTTGTCGGCCGCATTGGTCGTGGCTGCCGATGGCAGTCAGTCATCCATTCGTGATCAACTGGGTCTGCAGGTCAAGTCATGGGACTATGGGCAGACGGCCGTGATCAGTAATGTCAGCACCAGCAGGCCACACCAGCAAGTGGCCTATGAACGCTTTACCGATAGTGGCCCATTGGCACTTTTACCAATGCTTACATTGACTGAAAATGGACAAGCTACTGAGCGTTGTTCACTGGTCTGGACCGTGCGTACGGAACAGGCAGAGGAGCATTTGGGTTTGAGCGATGCGCAATTTCTACAACGCTTGCAGCAACGTTTTGGCCATCGTCTGGGGGAATTTGTTCGTGTTGGTGAACGTCATGCCTTCCCATTACATCTGCTCAAGGTTCCACAGCAGGTGCAATCGCGCGTGGCCTTGATCGGCAATGCCGCACATACACTGCATCCAGTGGCCGGGCAGGGCTATAACCTGGGTATTCGCGATGTGGCCGTATTGACCCAAGTATTGGCCAATGCTGTGCACGACAAAGCCGACATTGGTGATCTGCAGTTGCTACAGCAATACGCCGAATGGCGACAACGTGATCACAACAGTGTGATTGCCTTCACCGATGGACTTGTCAGGATCTTTTCCAATCCGCTGTTTCCGGTGCAAGTGACCCGCGATATTGCTTTGACCGCACTCGACTTCCTGCCACCACTGAAAAAAATCTTCGCTCGCCATACGATGGGGCTTGGCGGGCGGGTTTCTAACCTGGCTAGAGGGATTCCGATCAAATAGACAGTGCGTGCTATGACTATGAACTGCCTGGATAATTTTTCAAATATTTGACAATGATGGCCGATATATTGTCTATAATGGTAATTACTTCCAATAAAAATGGATATTAAATAAGGAAACTCAGGTGAATCAGCGTAAGAAAAAAGTCTTATTAAAGGGTTTTGAGCAGCATTTTGCGCTGCTTTCATTTCTAACAGTCATTGCAATCCTGATGTTGATGATCGCCCTGGTCATGGGGCTTATGTGGATGATCGATCCTAACTGGGTACGACAAGCTGATTTCAACGATATCTTATATGTCGGTGCACTGGGTTTTGCCTTACTGGTGCTAACCTATTTTTACTCCATACGTATCGATCGTCGTGTTTCGGGTCCCATGTTTGTGTTGAAACGAAACCTTGATCGTATAGGTGACGGTGACCTGACCACGGAAATGCGACTGCGACAACAGGACCATTTGCAGGAAATCTCCGCTTCCTTTAACAGTAATATCGCTGCACTGCGTGACAAGGTAGATGCCGTCAGAGCTAGTGCTGAGGCCATTAGTTCGGTCGCAACGGATGGGGAAATCAAACCACTGGTAGATAAACTGATGACTGATCTGGACAAGATCAAGAACAGGCCCTGACAGCCAGCACGCAAGCAGTATTATCGTTTAGTTCAAATAAACTGGCCGTCACACAAGGCCGGGATAAATCAATTCAGTTTTTGATTGCTATCTGCACCTGTCTGGTGCAAAATTTTTTACATGCAAAGTAATTACGATATAGCCATTATCGGTGGCGGTATGGTCGGTGCGTCGATGGCTGCCAGCCTGGCTGACACGCCTCTGGAGGTGTTGTTGGTTGATGCTGCTGAGTATTCGCCTTCCCCGCTAGCGCAAGACTATGATATGCGCGTGTCCGCAATCACGGTCGCTTCACAGCGATTTTTCCAGTCTCTGGGTGTTTGGGATGCTATTATGGCGACCCGCGCCGCTGCGTTTCGACAAATGCATGTTTGGGAGCATAACAGTGCCGCCAGTATTCATTTTGATGGAGCCGAGATCGGTGCCGATGTGCTCGGGCATATCATCGAGAACAGGGTGATACAACAAGCCTTGCTCGATAAGGTGCAGCATGCAGATAATATCAGCTTTGCCGACAACACCCGTATTACTGCTATGCATTCAGGCACGGCTAATCAACAGTCTCTATCATTTGATAATGACCAGTCTTGTAGCTGTAAGCTGGTTGTCGGCGCGGATGGTAGTCATTCAAAAGTCAGGTCGCTTGCCGGTATACAAACCCATGGTTGGCGGTATGACCAGTCGGCGATCGTCGCCACAGTCAGAACAGAACATGCACATAAACAAACCGCCTGGCAGTGTTTTCTCGACGATGGCCCACTGGCCTTTTTGCCCTTACAGGACAATCTCTGTTCAATCGTCTGGTCATGCCGTCCTGAGCAAGCGCAGGAATTGATGCAGTTGAGCAAGGAACAATTCGAACAACAGTTGACGCAGGCCTTCGAGTATCGATTGGGGCAGGTGAGTTTATGTAGCGAGCGCGGCGTGTTCCCGTTGCAACTGCAATATGTCGATCAATACGTGAAACCGGGGATCGCATTGATCGGTGACGCTGCGCACAGTATCCATCCTCTGGCTGGGCAGGGAGTTAACCTGGGACTGTTGGATGCGGCCTGTCTTGCTGATGTGTTGCGCGACGGCATGGACAGGCACAAGGAGCCGGGTGCGTACGCGCAGTTGCGTCGTTACGAACGATGGCGAAAAGGGGATAACCTCGGCATGATGTTTGTCATGGATGCCTTTAAACGGCTTTTTACTACGCGCTCGAGACCGTTACAGATAGTACGTAACAGTGGTATCAGGGCCACTGATTCGCTGGCGCCGTTAAAATCATTGATCATGCAGTCGGCCGCCGGTATGCGCGGTGAGCTGCCCTCCATGATACGCAACGTGAAACCGTCGTAGACCTGGGTTGCTTTTATTTTAATAATACTTTGATGGTAGCAAAATGACTTTCATGCAAATCATAGCAACCCTAGTCAGCATTGCCGCGCTATTCAGTTATATCAATTACCGCTTATTGAAACTACCCAGTACGATTGGTCTGATGCTGATGGCCTTGTGTCTGTCGTTGCTGATCCTGATACTGGATCAGTTTGGCATGGGTCTGGCGCCGATGGCGGAAAAGATCATTGAAAGTCTGGCCTTTGATGATGTATTGCTACATGGCATGCTCGGTTTTTTATTATTCGCTGGTGCACTGCACGTCAATCTGACCGATCTGGCCAGGCAGAAATGGGTTATTCTTGCACTGGCGACGGTTGGTATTATGATCTCAACACTGTTGGTTGGCCTGGGTGCTTGGTGGATATTCTCCCTGCTTGGATTCAAAATCTCTTTTATCTATTGTCTATTGCTGGGTTCGCTGATTTCTCCGACCGATCCGATTGCCGTGCTCGGAATTCTAAAAAAAGCAGGTGCACCGAAAACATTGGAAACGAAAATTACCGGCGAGTCGTTGTTTAATGACGGTGTAGGCGTGGTTATTTTTCTGGTCATATTGGGCCTGATTAGTGGTGATGCTGAGTTGGAAGTGTCAGAAGTGCTGGTGCTGTTTGCCTTTGAGGCCATCGGTGGCATTTTGTTTGGTTTGCTGTTGGGTGCTATTGGCTTTTATATGCTGCGCTCGGTGGATCAGTACCAGGTCGAAATACTGACAACACTGGGTCTGGTCATGGGCGGTTATGCGTTGGCGGAAATTATTCATGTATCGGCGCCGATTGCCATCGTCGTCGCAGGTTTAATGATCGGCAATCATGGTCGTCTATTGGCGATGTCGGAACAAACACGCGGCCATGTTGATACCTTCTGGGAATTGATCGATGAAATTCTAAATGCGGTACTGTTCGTCATGATCGGGTTGGAAATACTGGTCGTCAGCCTGGGTGCGGATTACCTCAAGGCCGGATTGCTGATGATCCCGGTGGTGTTGCTGTCGCGGTTGATTTCGGTAGGGCTGCCAATCAAGGTGTTTGGGCGTTTCAGGGAGTTCAGTCCTCGCGTCATCTCGATCCTGACCTGGGGTGGTTTGCGTGGTGGCATCTCGGTCGCCCTGGCATTGTCCTTGCCCAAGGGCGATGAGAGGGACCTGGTGCTCACGGTAACCTATTGTATTGTAATATTTTCCATTATGGTCCAGGGGCTCACCATTGGGCGCCTGATTCGCCGTTGAAGGCGGCCTTGATAAGGCTTGCAATTATAAATGAGAATCATTATCATTAGCGATAATAGCATGGTGTTGCTGTTATTAGTATGATTTTGAGGAAGGTTTATATGAGTAAGAAATTGTGGTTGTCATTGCTGCTGTTGGTCAGTAGTTTCTACGCTGGTGTGGCCGTCCAGGCCGCGGAAGAATTAGTGATCTATTCGGGGCGTAGCGACAAGTTTGTACGTCCGGTCATTGCCGCCTTTGAAAACAAGACCGGTATCAAGGTCATCGTACACAACGCTAAAGCCACAGAGTTGATCAATAAAATGCGTGTTGAAGGCAAGCGCACGCATGCCGATCTATTTATCAGTAACGATGCCGGTAGCCTTCAGGTCGGTTCCAAGCTTGGTCTGTTCGAAACCCTGGATGAAGCATTGGTCAAGCCAATCCCGGCCAATTATCGTGCCGCAGACAATACCTGGATCGGTTTGTCTGCCCGTGCACGCGTGCTCGTTATTAACAATGCCAAGGCCAAAGAGCTGGGTTTTGTAAAATCGGTGCTGGATCTTGCCGATCCAAGACTGAAAGGGCGTTTGGCTATAACCCATAGTGCCAATGGCAGCTTTATAGCAGGTGTGACTGTCTATCAGAAAGCCTTGGGTAAGGACAGCACATTGGCCTGGTTGCGTGGACTGGCGCAGAACTCGGAAGGCAAGGTTTTTAACAAGCACAGCAAGGTCGTCAGAGCGGTGGCCCAAGGTAAAAAAGATATTGGTCTGGTTAATCACTATTATATTTACCGTCATCTGGACAAACACCCTGATGCACCGATACAGATCCTGATCCCGGACCAGGGTGAAAAAGGTATGGGTGTTGCCTGGAATGTCGCCGGCATTGCTCAGGTTAAATATTCCGATAAAAAAGCGCTGGCGAGAAAATTACTGGACTTCCTGGTCTCCGCAGAAGGACAAAAAATATTCGCTGAAGTGAACCGCGAATACCCTGTGCGCGCCGATGTGTCTGCAGCCAGTCAGATTCCAGCTAACGGTAGTTATAAGGTCGCCGATGTAAGCATGCCTGTGCTGGGCGAGGAAAGAGAGAGTACATTGAGTCTGATCGATCAGGCAGGTTTGCACTAAAACAGTTTGTCGTTCAACAGACAGGCGCTAATATCGGGGCCACGTACACATTGGTGTGCGTGGCCCTCAGTTATTAATAAGCCAGGTACTTCTGCTACCCATTCACTGGTAGTAGTAGAGTGAGTCGGTATTAACCCCGGATTGGGAATTGCGGTGAGTCGTTTTTTAACAATAGCAAAATCGCGCATATTCAGGCCCTTGAGTATGTCTTCTTCGATGGCGACATTGGTCGTGCTGATCGCGGCTATACCGTTATTATCAGTCTTCTATGACAGTCTAAAGATCGGTGCCGATCGCTGGCAGGGTTTGTGGAGCACACGCCTGCCGGAGTTGATGTTCAACACATTATCTCTTGCCGTGCTGGTCGCTATCGGTTGTTTTATTATGGGTGTCAGTGCAGCCTGGTTAGTAGCTCGACGCTCGTTCAAGGGGCGTAAGCTGGCCACATGGTTAATGGTGTTGCCGTTAACCATACCCACCTATGTGTTTGCACACATCTATACCACATTGTTAGAGTCTGATGGCTGGTTAGGGCGTGCCTGGTTGTTTATCTTTGCTGACAGTGTGCCACTACCGGATCTGTACAATGTCTTCGGGGTTGCGCTGGTGTTGTCTCTGGCAGGTTTTTCCTATGTCTTCCTGTTAGTGCGGACGGCTCTGATGTTTTCCAGTCGCAGTCTCGAAGAAGCAGCACGAATGCAGGGAGCGACACCGACTCAGGTGTTCTGGCGAGTCAACCTGCCGATGTTGCGTCCTGCCATTGCTGCTGGCTTGGCGCTGGTTGTATTGCACGTGCTGTCGGATTTTGGTGCCGTTAGTATGTTGAACTTCCAGACCTTTACGCTCAGTATCTATTTGCAGATGAGTGGTCGTTTTGACTACCAGACTGCGGCTGGATTGAGTCTCATATTGGTCTTGCTGAGCCTGACCTTTTTGTTGATCGAGCGCATATTTCGCAGCCGGCAACGCTATTACTCCGGTGCGCAACAGCGCAGTCAGGATCTGAAGCCGGCCAGTGCAGGTCAGCAATTCCTGATCTGGTTATGGCTGGGTCTGATTGTGTTGTTTTCATTTGCATTACCATTGCTATGGATGCTGGCCTGGACCTGGAAAGCGATCCAGGCTGATCTGATTGATGCGCGGTTCTGGAATTATGTCGGCAACTCGATGACCGTGTCCGCTATCGTGGCAACGCTGGCACTGTTGATGGCATTGCCGGTGGCCCTGTTTCATGCACGCAAGCACAGTCGTTACAGCATGGCCTGCGTGCATTTGTCCAGTGTTGGTTTTGTCCTACCGGGTCCGGTCATTGCCTTGGGTATACTCAGTTTTGTCCTCGCCTGGGTGGCACCGTTATACGGTACATTGGCCGCACTTGTGCTGGCCTTGATTATCCGTTTTCTGCCATTAGCGGTACAGTCGCAGGAGGCCTCTTTGCAGCAACTGACCCCGAGTATCGAACAGGCCGGACGTGTACTCGGCGCCAGTCCGCTGGAGAATCTATTCAGAGTGGTGCTGCCGGTCATCCGGCGAGGCATGATGAGCGCCTGGGTACTGGTGTTTATCGATACATTAAAGGAACTGCCGGCGACCTTATTACTACGACCGATTGGCTTTGATACCTTGCCGGTACGCATCTGGATAGAGGCCAGTGAAGAAATGCTTGAACTGGCCGCGCCGGCTGCGTTGATGATTGTGGTCGGCACATTACCGGTACTATGGTTCATGATGAAGGCAACCGCAGACAGGAAGAATTGACCCGTTTTTTATCCGGATAGGAATCAATAAGTTAAAATTCCACTTGGATTCCGTACATGCTACGGGTATATTGATGTTTCAATATCAAGACTTAATGGGAGATACCCGGACCTTGTTCGGGAGCCGAAGGCGCAACACATCGCTCGGAAACGCTCAGGCAAACGGACCATTGAGTTATGTTGACTCTGGAGAGTGATTACCTTTAGTAATCCACCGAAGGGGAAGAGATCTAGGCCGCAGGCCGTGATTTCAATCTCTCAGGTTACGGGACAGAGGGGCGGTAACAGGTCGGGGTCTGTTGCCGTCCCTTTTTTTATGCATAATGTCCGGGAAACGTGATGGGAAAAAGAACACCATTATATGATCAACATGTGGCTATGGGTGCGAAGATCGTAGATTTCGCTGGCTGGGATATGCCTATTCACTATGGCTCACAACTAGAAGAACATCACCAGGTCAGAAATGCCGTTGGCATGTTTGACGTCTCGCATATGACCATCGTCGATCTCAATGGCCCGGGTGCCAGTGACTTCCTGCGTTATCTGTTGGCTAATGATGTGGCTCGACTAAAGCAGGAAGGTAAGGCCCTGTATAGCTGTATGCTCAACCCCGCCGGTGGTGTTATTGATGACTTGATAGTCTATTACATGCGCCCGGACTGGTACCGTATGGTAGTCAATTCCTCGACACGCGACAAAGACCTTACCTGGATAATGCAACAGGCCGAGGCGTTTGATGTACAAGTGCTTGAACGCCCCGAACTGGCGATGATTGCCGTTCAGGGGCCGCAGGCGCCGGAAAAACTGAAGCGGGTTCTTGATAATCAGGCCGATGCCGTTGTCGATGCGCTCAAAGTTTTTTTTGCAGCAGAGGTAGGCGATTATTTCATCGGCCGCACCGGCTATACTGGTGAAAATGGTTTTGAAGTGATATTACCCGCACAACTGGCATCCCGGTTCTGGCAGGAATTGCATGCGCAGGGTGTTGAGCCCATTGGGCTCGGTGCGCGCGATACCTTGCGTCTGGAAGCCGGCATGAATCTGTACGGCACAGATATGGATGAAGATACCTCGCCATTGGAAGCAGGATTGGGATGGACCATCGCCTGGGAGCCGGCTGATCGGGATTTTATTGGTCGTCAAAAATTGGAAGCATTACGCAAGGATAAGCCGACTAAAAAACTGGTCGGGCTGGTATTGCAGGACAAGGGCGTATTGCGAAATCATCAGAAAGTAGTGGTTCCGGGTGTCGGTGAAGGTGAGATAACCAGTGGCAGCTTTTCACCGACCCTGGGTAAGGCGATTGCCTTTGCCAGTGTGCCGGTAGCGATCGGTGATGAATGCAGTATCGACATGCGTGGGCGCATGTTAACGGCCAGGGTGGTGAAGCTGCCGTTTGTACGTAATGGCAAGTCCTGTTTGCCCGAAGATGTCTAAGGTCATATCCAGTTGCGGTTGAGCACCAACTATTAACGAAATAAGAGAAAAATTTGATAGCGAGAGAGGTTGTTATGAGTGAGATACCTGCAGACCTAAAATATACAAAAAGCCATGAATGGGTAAAGATGGAAGATGATGGCAATGTGCGTGTCGGCATCACAGACCATGCCCAGGACCTGTTGGGTGACATGGTTTATGTGGAACAGCCTGAAGCCGGTAGTGAGCTTGAGGCTGAAGAAGCCTGCGCCGTGGTTGAATCGGTCAAAGCGGCATCGGATGTATATTGTCCGGTGAGCGGCGAGATCGTTGAAGCCAATGAGAGTCTGGCCGACACCCCCGAGCTGGTTAATAATGATCCCTATGGTGAGGGCTGGTTGATGCTATTGCGTCCTGCAGATAGCCTGGATGTAGAACAGTTGATGGATGCCGAGGCCTATACCGCCCACGTAGCCGCCGAAGAGCATTAATCGTTTCAGCAGGAGTGGGACATGCCATTTATTCCGCATACCGGAGAAGAAGTACAGCAAATGCTGGACGCTATAGGGGCGTCCAGTATTGAAGAATTGTTTGACGAGATTCCGGCATCATTACGTAACGACAGCCTGAATGGGGTGCCCACGCAGGCCAATGAAATGGAAGTTTCGCGCATTATGCATGCTCGTGCAGCAGAGGATGGTCAACCGCTGTGCTTCCTCGGTGCCGGTGCCTATGAACATCATATCCCCGCCACGGTATGGGAACTAACCACGCGCGGAGAATTCTATACTGCCTATACACCCTATCAAGCCGAGGCCAGTCAGGGTACCCTGCAACTGCTGTATGAGTACCAGACCATGATGGCGAACCTGAATGCCCTGGATGTATCCAATGCGTCGCTGTATGACGGTGCTTCGGCCCTGGCCGAGGCGGTATTGATGGCGGTGCGCGGCAATCGCAAATCGAAGTCAAAGCGTATTCTGATGCCACGCACGGTGCACCCGAATTATCGTAAAACGGTTGAGGCCATCGTCGGCAAGCAGGGTATTACCCTGGAACTGGTCGACTATGATCGTGGTCGTGGCTGTATTGACCCGGGTGCCTTGCCGGCGGATCCGGGCGATATCGCTGCGTTGGTAATTCCGCAGCCCAATTTCTTTGGCGTGCTGGAAGACGTGGATGCACTGACTGACTGGGCGCATCAACACAAGGCCCTGGTCATTGGTGTTGTGAATCCGATTGCGCTGGCGGTATTAAAACCACCGGGTGAATGGGGCGCGGATGGTGCTGACATTGCCTGTGGTGAAGGACAAGCTCTGGGTATCCCGCTGTCATCCGGTGGCCCCTATTATGGTTTTATGTGTTGCAAGCAAGCCCTGGTGCGACAGATGCCCGGCCGTATTATCGGCCGCACTGTCGACCTGGAAGGCAAGCCTGGATTTACGCTGACATTACAGGCACGCGAACAACATATCCGTCGTTCCAAGGCGACGTCCAATATTTGCACCAATCAAGGTCTGATGATTACTGCAACAACCATACACATGGCCCTGTTGGGTGCCGAAGGCCTGGAAAATGTGGCCCTGAATTGCCATGCGAATACACAGCAATTGGTGCAAAAACTGACAGACTTGCAAGGCGTGGATGGCGTATTTGAAAACCCGGTATTTCATGAATCGGTCATCAGGATTTCCGCGCCTATGGCTGAGGTAATGCGTGCCTTGCATGCGCAAAACCTGTTACCCGGTTATGCATTGCAGGACGATTATCCTGAGCTGGAAAACTGTCTGTTGGTATGCGCGACGGAAACACGTACTGAAGAAGACATCGATACCTATGTCAATCATATGCAGCGTATCCTGAGCAAACATGATACGGTCAAGTGACCGTGATGGTATTGTGGCTAAGTGCCATTTGTAAGGTAGCAGACTATTAAACAACAATATTCACGAGGAGAGGACAATGGCTAAAATTACACTGCATGGTGATGCAATTAATACAAATGGTGAACTGCCTGCTGTTGGCAGTGAAGCTCCGGACTTCAGGCTGGCGGATGCAGAGCTGAATGATCGAACACTGGCCGATTATGCCGGTAAGAAAAAATTATTGAATATTGTTCCAAGCCTGGATACCCCGGTGTGTGCAACATCGACAAAGTATTTTAATGATGCTGCCAAAGGTCGTGACGATGTGGTTATGTTGATCATTTCTGCCGATCTGCCTTTTGCATCGGGCCGGTTTTGTACCGGTGAGAACCTTGAGAATGTAGTGCCGCTCAGCATGATGCGTTCGAAAAATTTTGCCAAGGACTATGGCATATTGATCACCGATGGGCCATTGGCTGGCATTACCGGGCGCGCTGTCGTTGTGTTAGATGAGAGTAACAATGTCGTTTATACAGAGCTGGTTCCAGAGATTGCGCAGGAACCGGATTATGATAAGGCAATTGCCGCATTGGCTTAAAAAATAAGGAAGGCGTCATTCTGGTTTAGCGGATGGGTCTATAGCATTGTGCAGCTTGTCTGGTTGTGGCCACGACTGCACTAAACATTTATCAGATAGTGGTAGTATTATGTTGATTTTCGAGAAGTCCAGGCAGGGAAGAACCAACCCATCACAGGCACCGCGTTCACGTCCAGAGATGACGGATATCCCGGAAGCCATGCAACGCAAAAAACGTGCGCTATTGCCGGAAACATCAGAGATGCAGACCGTGCGTCATTATACGCGCCTGTCACAGCAAAACTTCTCGATTGATACCCACTTCTATCCTTTGGGCAGTTGCACGATGAAATATAATCCGCGTGCATCTAACAGCTTGAGCATGTTGCCCGGTTTTCTGGCGCGTCACCCATTGGGTCCTGACACGATGGGCCAGGGATATATGGCCTGTATGTATGACTTGCAGGAAATACTGAAGGACGTCACCGGTATGAAAGCGGTATCGCTGACACCCGCTGCCGGTGCCCAGGGTGAACTGGCCGGTATGGCCATGATCCGCGCCTATCATGATGCCCGTAATGACGATCAGCGAATCGAAGTATTGGTTCCGGATGCCGCCCATGGTACTAATCCGGCGACGGCGGTGATGTGTGGTTACAAGGTTCGTGAAATCCCGACCGATGACCAGGGTGATGTTGATCTGGCTGCGCTTAAAGAGGTTGTCGGTCCACAAACGGCGGGACTGATGTTGACTAATCCATCGACGCTGGGTGTATTCGAGCGTCGTATCGAGGAAATCGCCGGTGTTGTACATGAAGCCGGTGGTTTGCTCTATTATGATGGCGCCAACCTGAATGCTATCCTCGGCAAAGTGCGTCCGGGTGATATGGGTTTTGATGTGATTCATATGAACCTGCACAAAACTTTTTCCACGCCGCATGGCGGTGGTGGTCCGGGCGCCGGCCCGGTCGGTGTCAGTGAGCGCCTGCAGCCTTTCTTGCCCATACCTATGGTCGCCTTCGATGGTGAAAACTACTCCTGGCTGACTGAAAAGGATCGCCCGCAAAGTATCGGCCGACTATCGGCGTTTATGGGTAATGCCGGTGTGCTATTGCGTTCCTATATATATGCGCGTCTGCTGGGGCGTGAAGGCATGGTGCGGGTATCAGAGTATTCAACCCTGAATGCCAATTACATGATGGCGCTGTTACGGCAGAAAGGTTTTGACCTGGCCTATCCGGAGCGCCGTGCAACCCATGAATTTATCGTTACACTCAAGCGTCAGGCCAAAGAGTTGGGTGTGAATACGATGGACTTCGCCAAGCGTCTGCTGGATTATGGTTTCCATGCACCGACCACCTATTTTCCCTTATTGGTTCCCGAGTGCCTGTTGATTGAACCTACCGAGACGGAAGACAAGGACACCCTGGATGCCTTTGTTGAAGTGTTGAAGAAAATCGAAGAGGAAGCCGTTGATAACGCCGAGTTTGTCAAAGGTGCTCCTTATACACAGCCGGTACGCAGGCTCGATGATGTACGCGCAGCACGTGAGCTGGATCTGGTCTGGAAGCAAGAATAACGACCATGCGAATATAGGCTACTATGAAACTAGGGCGTACAGGATTTTCTCGCATAGCGCATGCCTTTGTTTACTCCATGCAGGGTTTCCGCGCTGCGATTAAGCATGAGGCGGCCTTCCGTCAGGAAATGATAATAGCGCTTATCCTGGTACCGACTGCTTTCTGGTTGACCACTGATCCGCTGCATCTGATGGCCATGTTGGGTAGCATTTTATTGGTATTGATTGTCGAGATCCTGAATTCAGCGATCGAGGCCGTGGTCGACCGTACTGGCGATGAGCCTCACCCATTAGCCGGCAGGGCTAAGGATATGGGCTCGGCTGCTGTATTTCTTGCCTTGCTAAATGTTATCCTCATGTGGGGTCTGGTTTTGTATCAACTCTATTTTTATTCTTGAACAGGAAATTGGATTATGTCAGCACTGATTTGTGGTTCTTTTGCGTATGACACAATAATGGTTTTTCATGATCATTTTAAAAATCATATTCTGCCGGACAAGGTGCATATGCTGAATGTGTCATTCATGGTGCCTGACATGCGCCGTGAATATGGAGGTTGCGCCGGAAATATCGCTTATAGCCTGAAGCTGTTGGGTGGCGATGCCACACCGATGGGAACCGTCGGACAGGATTTCGTTCCCTATGCCGACTGGATGGATACCTGTGGTATCAACCGTGAGCATGTCCAGGTCATCGATGGAGCCTATACTGCACAGGCTTATATCACCACGGATATGGACGATAATCAGATAACCGCCTTCCATCCCGGAGCGATGGGCTTCTCCCATGAAAACAAGGTGAGCAATGCCAGTGGCATCAGTATCGGTATCGTCTCACCAGATGGACGTGAGGGCATGATTGAACATGCCACGCAGTTTGCCGAGGCCGGGATACCGTTTATCTTTGATCCCGGCCAGGGTATGCCGATGTTCGATGGCGATGACCTGCTGACTTTCGTCGAGCAGGCGACCTGGATTACCGTCAATGATTATGAGTCTCAGTTATTACAGGAAAGAACCGGGCTGTCGCCGCATGAATTGGCCGAGCGGGTCGAAGCATTGATTGTTACCCGCGGTGCAAAAGGGTCACATATCTATACGCATGACAAGCGCATTGAAATACCGCCAGCCAAGGCCGAGCAATTGGTCGACCCGACCGGTTGTGGCGATGCTTACCGTGGTGGTCTGCTGTACGGCCTGATGAATGATATGGACTGGGAAGTGATCGGTAGAATGGCTGGCCTGATGGGTGCGATCAAGATACAAAACCACGGCACGCAAAATTACCAATTCAGCAAGGATGAGTTTAACGACCGTTTCAAACAGGCGTTTGGGTATTGCATCTAGCAGCTAATTATTCATTACCTGGCTTGTGGGAGCGGCACTTTGCCGCGAATAAACGAAGCGCTGATATCTGATTTATCTGCATGACTACTGGTTAGGGGCTGGTATCGCTATGCGTTTTTTTTAGCGCTAGCATCCATCGTCGCCAGCGCTACATCAAATTCTGCATATTCACTAATCGGCGTCTGGCATTGCGTGCCACTGCATATATAAGCGAGCACGTCATTGTCCTGGCACTGCCTGTCAGCAAGCAGGCCAGGCAGGTCTTGTGCGTCATCAGGAATAGCGAGGCTGATGCGTCGAGGAGCATAGGGTTGTGTCGCACGCTGGTGCCATTCCTGTAGGGCTTTGGCCTGGCCTCGGATGACGATAATCTGAGGCGGATATAGGGATTCTTCCAAGGCCATTAGCAGCGAGTTATGTGCATACGGAATTTGCCGGATAGCTGGCCACGCATCTTTCAAGGTGTTCTCAGCAGCCTGACTGTATTCCTGCTGACCGCTAATGTGCCCCAGGCGTAACAACACATACGCAGCGATACCATTGCCGGAAGGGATGGCTTCATCGCCATAGGGCTTGGGCCGTTCTATCAGTTGTTCGTGATCGTTGGATGTGAAAAAGAAGCCACCTTTTTGCTTGTCTTCAAATTGTGCGAGTACGGTATCGGCCAGTGACAATGCAAACGACAAGTCACCATCACGCCAGCGCGCCTGCAACAGTTCGAGAATGGCATCGATCAGGAACACATAATCATCAAGATAGGCATTCAGGTGCGCGCGACCGTCCTTGTAGGTGGCCAGCAGGCGTTGGTCTTTGTATAAGGTATTTTTGATAAAGTCGAGTGCCGCAAACGCGGAATCGAGCAGGTCTGCACGTCCCAGGTGGCGACCGGCGGAAGCCATGCCCTTGATCATCAATGCATTCCAGGAGCACAGGATTTTGTCATCACGCCCGGGTCGGATGCGTGACTCACGTGCCTGAAACAATTTTTCACGCGCAGTCGTTACCAACGTCTGTATCTGTTCCAGGTTGTGACCGGCCTGTTCGCTGATTTGATCCCATTGCATGAACACATGTGGGTAATACTTGCCTTCAAAATTGGGTTTCTGGTCGATGCCATATCGTTTTGAGAAATACAGGTACTCATCTGCGCTGAGCGCTGCCTTGATGTCATCCGCCTCCCAGGCATAGAACTTACCTTCTTCACCCTCGGAGTCGGCGTCCAGGCTCGAATAGTAACCACCTTCGCTGGATTGCATTTCGCGCATGACCCAGGCGCTTGTGCTTTCGATGACCTCAAGAAACAAGGGATCCTGGGTAGCACTCCAGGCCTCACTGTAGAGTGTCAACAGCGGGCCGTTGTCATACAGCATTTTTTCAAAGTGTGGAATCATCCAGTAATCGTCCACTGAGTAGCGGCAAAAACCACCACCGAGCTGGTCATTGACGCCGCCATTGGCCATTTTAAGCAGATGATGGCAGGCAGTTTGTAATGCGCGGGCATCATCCTGGCTGCCGGCCCAATGCCGTAGCAAGCGTTCGATATTGGTCGGATGTGGGAACTTGGGTGCGCTGCCAAAGCCACCGTGTTGCCAGTCGGTGCTATCTTGCAGTTGTCGTCGGGACATATCTAACGGTGCTGGAGACAGGTCGCTACTTTCATCGCTGTTGTCCGTTTGTAAGGATTGCATGGCTTGCATCAAGGCTTGATTCTGTTCCTGTAATTGATCGAGGTGCTGGTCGTAGAAGCCGGCGATACGTTGCAATAACTGCGTGAAGGCGGGTAACTGGTAGCGTTGCTCTTTCGGAAAATAGGTACCGGCAAAAAATGGTACATGATCATCGGGCATCAGGAATACCGTTAATGGCCAGCCACCTGGGCGCTGGGTCAGCAACTGATGGGCGCGTTGGTAGATCTTGTCGAGGTCAGGTCGTTCTTCCCGGTCCACCTTGACGTTGATGAACAGGCGATTCATGACCTCGGCCGTGGCCTCGTCCTCGAAGGATTCGTGGGCCATCACATGACACCAGTGGCAGGCCGAGTAGCCGATCGATAACAATATGGGTTTGTTTTGTTCGCGCGCCTGACTCAGGGCCTCGTCGCCCCAAGGGTACCAGTCCACCGGATTATCGGCATGTTGTTGTAGGTAGGGACTGGTTTCTTGTTGTAAGCGGTTGTTCATACGCATGAGGGCCATTTTTGACTAAATTGCTCGACTATACAGGATAAAAAGTCTTGGTTATAGTGCACTGATATCAAGCCTAACTGGTTGATGTTAAATGAAAATAGAGTATTATCGGCTTTTCTGTGTCAGGGCTTAATTTTCTGCGTGGGCGGTCGATACCCGGTATGAACAGATAAACTTCCGGCCATGTGCCCAATGAGGTTTTATACAGCAATGAAAGAGTTAATTATGAATGAGATTCCGAAGTGGGATGTGGCCCTGGAGGCCATCGCTAAAGACAGGTTTGATAGCTTGGGTAAACCTATGAGTTTTGCCGACTTTAAAGAGCTAGGCAAGGAATACCAGGTGCGTATCGACGATATGATGCACAGCCTTTGTCAACTGGTTGCTAATGATATGTGGAGCCAGCAGGGCTTTGATGAACAAGGTTCTGTCGTCAGTGATGATGTGCTGGAGGATTTGTTTGTCTTTAATCGTCTGGACGAAAAAGTAGCCGAGAAATATGCAGTCGTTTGGCAACCGATAGCTTCGGCCTACCAAAAAAAATAAACCAACTATTTAACAGCCGCCCGTAGAGGGCGGCTGCCAGCAGGATACCCGCCAAGCGACACTCGTGTTAACATCGAGTCGATGATTGCCTTCCCTACAATAGAACCTGTTTTATTCACATTAGGACCACTGACAGTGCGTTGGTACGGGCTGATGTATATCATCGGTTTTGCCCTGGCATGGTGGCTGGCAGCAAAACGTGCAAAGCGTGAAGATATCAATTGGTCGGGTGAGCAGGTCAGCGATGTCATTTTCTATGGTGCCCTGGGTATTATACTGGGTGGCCGCATCGGTTATCTGTTGTTCTACAAATTCAACGAATTTATTAACGAGCCATCGATTATCATCAGGGTTTGGGAAGGCGGTATGTCATTTCATGGCGGGCTGTTAGGTACCATCCTGGCGCTGTGGTATTTTGCCTACCGGCATAAAAAGTCCCTGTTTGAAGTCACCGATTTTCTAGCACCGATGATTCCGTTGGGCCTGGGTTTCGGTCGGATCGGCAATTTTATCAATAACGAATTATGGGGCAAGCCGACTGATGTACCCTGGGCCGTGTTGCCGCCTGGTGCGACCCAGGCCTTGCATCCCTCGCAGCTCTACGAGGCCTTTCTCGAAGGCCTGGTGCTGTTCCTGATTCTGTGGTTTTTCTCGGCACGAGCGCGGCCGTTGATGTCAATTTCCGGACTGTTTCTGTTATGCTATGGCCTGTTCCGATTTGTCGTCGAGTTTGTGAGATTACCTGATGCAGATATCGGTTACCTGGCCTATGGCTGGTTGACCATGGGGCAGCTGTTATCGATACCGATGATGATAGTTGGGAGTGTTATGATTTTACTGGCATACAAAAAACAACGGACCGATTAGTTTAATGAAACAATATCTAGATTTGATGCGCCATGTACGTGATAACGGCGTGCGCAAGGAAGACCGTACCGGCACCGGTACAGTCAGTGTATTTGGACACCAGATGCGTTTTGATTTATCCGCCGGTTTTCCATTAGTCACTACGAAGAAATGTCACTTGCGTTCGATCATCCATGAGTTACTGTGGTTCCTGAAAGGCGACACCAATATTCAATATCTAAAGGACAATGGTGTCTCCATCTGGGATGAGTGGGCCGATGAGCAGGGTAATCTGGGTCCTGTCTATGGTTATCAGTGGCGCTCCTGGCCAACCGCCGATGGTCGTCATATCGATCAGATCAGTCAGGTCATCGAGCAGTTGAAAAACAACCCCGATTCGCGCCGCATTATAGTCAGCGCCTGGAATGTCGGCGAGATCGACAACATGGCCCTGCCACCTTGTCATGCCTTTTTCCAGTTTTATGTCGCTGATGGCAAACTGTCTTGTCAGTTATACCAGCGTAGTGCCGATATATTCCTCGGTGTGCCGTTTAATATCGCCTCGTACGCATTACTGACGATGATGATGGCACAGGTGGTCGGGCTACAACCCGGTGATTTTGTCCACACCCTGGGAGATGCGCATCTGTACAGTAACCACCTCGAGCAGGTGGAGCTGCAATTATCGCGTGAGCCCTACGCCGCCCCACAAATGAAAATTAATGCGGATGTGGACGACTTGTTTGCTTTCCGCTTTGAAGATTTTGAGCTGTTGGATTATCAGTGTCATCCACATATCAAGGCACCAGTGGCGGTTTAGTCACATTGCCCTGCCGGTTTGTTACTCTTTTCGCCTGTATATCGTAAAGGTGCAGGCATGGCTATTGCTGTCATCGGCCGCATGGGTATGCTGCTCGATCAGTTGCCAGTCGTTGAGGTCGACGTCGGGAAACCAGCTGTCACCTTCAAACTGGCCATGTACTTGAGTAATATACAGACGCTCGGCATGTGCCAACATTTGTTGATAAAATGATGCGCCGCCGATAATCATCAGTTCCTCTGCATCACCGGCTTGTTCAATGGCTTCGTCAATAGAATGGACGATTACCGCTCCGTCAGAGTGATAATTCGGATCGCGTGTAATGACGATATTGGTGCGCTCAGGTAGCGGTCGGCCACCAAACGATTCATAGGTTTTGCGTCCCATGACAATCGGTTTGCCAAGTGTATGCAGGCGAAACCATTTCATGTCAACCGGCAGCTTCCACGGCAGACGGTTGTTGCTGCCAATCAAGCGGTTTTCATCCATGGCCCAGATAAGTGAAATAATCATGTCGTCATTACGCCCTGTTTGTTTAACCAATCTTGCGATATTCTTCACAGCTAATACTGAAGTATTGTTTGTCTTCCAGGCGTAGGGCAGTGAGTTCATGGCCCCACAGGCAGCCGCTGTCTAGGGCGTAGATCCCTTTACTTTGGTATCTTCCCAGCGCCGACCAATGGCCAAATATGATGTCCATCTTTGCACTGGCCCTGTTGTTGACATCAAACCAGGGCAGGTAACCATCCGGCTGTGTCCCCGGTGGACCTTTGGCCTTCAGACATAATTTGCCATCGGCATCGCAATAACGCAAACGGGTAAAGCAATTGGTGATAAAGCGTAAACGATCCGCTCCCTGTAGTTGTGGTGACCAGCGTTTGGGCTTGTTGCCGTACATGTGTTGAAAAAATTGATGATAATCGGTCCCGCGTAACACGGCTTGTAGCTCATTCGCGCATTGCTGCGCCTGTTCCAGGTCCCACTGCGGTGGCAGGCCCGCATGGACCATCGTGAAACCCAGTAACGGGTCGTGATGCAGCAAGGGTAACTGGCGTAGCCAGGACAGCAGCTCCTGGCTATCCTCGGCATTGATAATGTCTCGTAGTGTGTCATCTTCTTTTATCGTGGCCATGCCTTCGCTGATGGCAAGTAGATGCAGGTCATGATTGCCGAGGACGCTGATGGCGCTATCGCCGAGACTGTGTACGTAACGTAAGGTCTTTAATGAATCCGGGCCGCGATTGACCAGGTCTCCGGTAAACCAGAGTCGGTCTCGTTGTGGATTGAAGTCGATGACCTGGAGTAATTTTTTCAGGGGCTGGTAGCAGCCCTGTAGATCGCCGATGGCATAGGTGCTCATGCTGGTTTCAAACGGCCGTGTTAGTGCAATGCATGTGGTCTGGATAATGTAAACATTGGAATCTCGGCATCGAACTTGAAGCCGTCATCGGCGACCATTTGATAGCTTCCGCGCATGCTGCCAATGGGAGTATCCAGTACGGTACCGCTGGTATACTGAAAACCCTCTCCGGGGTTTAAATGAGGTTGTTCACCGATGACGCCATCGCCTTTGACTTCTTGGGTATAATTGTTGGCATCGGTGATAATCCAGTGGCGACTGATTAATTTGGCTGCCATGTTGCCGGTATTGCGGATGACCACGGTATAGGCAAAAACAAAACGGTCATTTTCTGGGTCCGATTGCTCATCAATGTACGTTGTCTCAACATCTATCGATAATTGATAAGTCTGCTCTTCGCTCATGCTGGTGCAACTCCGACGGTTACTGAATTTCGTGAATGACGCTATTTTGCCACTTTTACACCCTATTGGAAATTGAAATAATGCAGAACCGCACATTATCGGGAGACCGGGCTTGTTTTCTCGATAAATATATTGTGCAATAGCATAGATGGCAGCTGAAATGCTACATAGTCTGGCCAAAACAGCATTCTACAAATTTGGCCCAAAAACTGGGGAAATAGGATTAATATGAAAAAAATCATAACACTATTAGTGGTTCTGGGAGCGCTGCTAGCGCTTGCACCTTTTGGCTTTGGCTTCTGGGCGCAGGCGCGCATGGACAGCATGTTGGCTGATTTGAATGCGGCCGGTATGGTCGAATTTACCACAATCAAAATGGACCGGGGTTGGTTCTCATCAGAGGCTATCATCGAGGCCGAACTCGGCACAGCCTATTCGCCAAAATTAGGTCAATTGAAGAAGGCCGGGGGAGTTGCAGATATACCCACAGTCATCCTGAAGAACACGGTTCATCATGGTCCATTTCCGTTTATGAGTGGTCAGATATCCCTCATGCCCACCGTGGCTACGATCGATACTAAATTTGTTAAGTCTTTGCAGGGCGATGAGCCGATGGTCGATTTCGACTATTCGATGCTGACCGATATGTCCTTGTCCGGCTATAACCAGGTGAAGATGGATATACCGGAGTGGGATGGTCCCGTAGATAATGGCAAACTGACCTTGCAATGGGAAGGCCTGAAGGGGGATATTGGTTTTTCCAGTGGTCTCAAGGATGGCCGTATTAATATCGCAGCACCGTCTTTGAAACTAGAAGGTAAGGGCGGCAATATGCTGATGCAATCCCTGAAGATTGATTCTGAGTCCGAGGAAGGCATAGAAGGATTATCCCTAGGTTCTGCCACGTTTAGCATCGGCAAGATCGCAGTGCGGGATACCAAAAAAGGTGTGGATTTCTCCATCGATAAACTCGGTATCACAGCAGATTCGACAGCCAGCGGTGATAACATCGATAGCACGGCAGCATTCAATATAGAGTCCTTTAGCCTCGCGGGAGATCGTTTCGGTCCGGGTGTCTTTAATATGGCTTTTCGTAAGCTGGATGCCGGAGCCTTGGGGCGTATTAACAAGAAATACAGAGAGCTTAACAAGCAGCGCGATTTACCAGCTGAACAGGTCAGTATGTCGCTGGGCATGACCTTATTGTCGGAATTGTCAACGCTGTTGAAAAAAGGGCCGGAAATTGAAATAAGTGAATTAAGCCTGGGTTCTAGCAACGGCAAACTGATCGGCACGGCCATGGTGACCGTGGATACCAGTCGGCCTGAAATGCTGAGCAATCCAATGCTGATCAAGGACGCGGTCATAGGCGAGGTTGATGTCGAGATCCCTGAGGAGCTGTTGGTTGCACTCAATATGGCTGCCTTACGTCAGGAGTTCAAGGGCGTCAATATCGAGTATACTGAAGAGCAACTGACAACCATGGCCAAAAACAGGGTCAATAAACGCTTTGCTCCTCTGGTTGGCGCCAATATCTTTACCCAGGTGGGTAATATGTATAAGTTTAAAGCTAGTTTTAAAGATGGTGTCCCGGTGGTCAATGGTAAGCCGTTTCAGATCCCCATGGGCGGTGCGGCTCAACCACCCGGGCGCTAATGGGTATATAGCAATATAATAGCGGAGGCGAGTATGAAAAATACAGTGAGTTGTTTAATGTTAGCTAGCTTGGTTTTTATGGCCAACCCAGTTAGTTTTGCTGCCGAGGAGCAGCCGCTATTGGTCAATATCAAGCGCATGTCGATGGAAACCGCGCAGAGGATAGCCGTGGCGGCCATCAAACAGTGCAGGAAAGAGGGCGTACAGATTGCGGTCACCGTGGTTGATCGTGGCGGCCATGCTCAGGCCGTATTACGCGATGTGCTCGCACCCGATGTTACCTTGAAAATTAGTAAGCAAAAGGCCTATACCGCGATGGCCTTTAACTCGGCCACATCTAGCCTTGAGGGGCGTTTTAAGTCACCCTTTTCGGTTGGCAAGGTACAGGGTCTGGTGATGTCTGCCGGTGGTGTGCCGATACAGGTGGGTGGCTCCATCGTTGGTGGGGTTGGTGTCAGTGGTGCGCCGTCGGGTGAAACCGATGAAAAATGTGCCCGAGCAGGCGTTGAGGAAGTGTCTGGCGACCTGGAGCTGGCCGAGTGATGGCTTGAGCCTGGGTAATATACAGTGACAAGGGCACCTGTTTATGCATAAACAGGTGCCTGTCTGGCTAGTTTCCTTGTTCGGCCGACTACCCTAAATTCTTATTTATATCATATCCTTACCATATTCTTCGCAGATTTATATGCTCTGATAGTTTATTAGTAACTACTGTTGTTCATTCATTTGTGATCCGGTTCACGGTGACCGAGATGATAGCGGACGATAATTTTATCAAGTCCACATGCAAACGGTTTACTAATGATTACAGGTCGACGACATCACGCTGATTCACTGATATTGCTTTTGCTGTCTCTGCTGCTATTGGGCATGATCGTCAATTCTGTTGTGCATGCAGAAAATTATCTGTTTGCCAAGACCGACGAATTTAGCGCCGTGATTGACCAGGACAGCCATTATTATTCAGAATTTGAATTGAGTCTAAGTCCTAATGGCCGGGAAAATTGGTTATTACCGAGCACCCGCAGTACACGGACTGCCTTCAGAGGTGGCATGGCGCATATCCAGTTTGATTCCAGCGACGAGAGTGACATCTCAGCACTATTGCCCGGCAATACCCGATTTACATTCAGTATGGGTCTGGAGGAAAATGATCTGCTGAGTTCGCCTGGATCTCCCACCGCAGCCAGTGAGCAGGAATGGTACGATCGTTACCGACCGATGTTGTATCTAAGTATCGGACACCGTTGGTAAACGTTCAGTCAGAATTTTCTGAAATCGAACAGCAGTTCGCCAGGCGTGCATAGGCATCAAGATCAATCGCATCCGGACGCAGTTGTGGGTCCACATCACAGGCACTTATCTGTTCTGCACTAAGCAAGTCCTTTAATGCGTTTCTGAGCGTCTTGCGGCGCATGGTAAAGGCCTGCGCAACTAATTTACTGAAGCTGTGAAAATCATCAACCTGAACGGGTTTTACCCGATGTGGGACCAGTCGCACAATGCTTGAATCGACCTTGGGTGCGGGCGAGAAGCTTTCCGGGCCAACATCCAGAACCGATTCGACCTGACAATAATACTGGATCATGATGGATAGGCGGCCATAATCTTTGTTGCCTGGTCCGGCAGCCATACGTTCGACAACCTCTTTCTGCAGCATGAAATGCATATCCTCGATGCAGTCAATATTTTCCATGATATGAAACAACAGTGGTGTGGATATATTATAGGGAAGATTGCCAAGCAGTCTCAGTGTCGAACCTGAAGTCAATGAGCAAAAGTCAAAACGTAAAGCATCAACATTATGGATATGCACGTGAGTATTGTTAGCGAACAGGGTTTGTAGTCGTGCAACCAGGTCGCGATCGATCTCGAGCAAATGCAGTTCGGCGCAGGCATCGGCCAGCAGGCGGGTGATGGCACCTTGACCTGGGCCTATCTCTACCAGGGTTTGTTGGCTTTGCGGCGCAATCGCGGCGACAATTTGCTGGATTACATGTTCATCATGCAGAAAATTTTGCCCGAAGCGTTTTCTGGGTTTGTGATAATTTGTCGGACTCATTGCATGGCCAATGCCGTGTCTATCGCGAGTTGCAGGCTGCTAGTGTCGATCTTGGCAGTGCCGGCAAGATCGAGGGCAGTGCCGTGGTCAACCGAGGTGCGAATAATCGGCAGACCCAGTGTTATGTTGATCGCGCGACCAAAGCCCATATGTTTCAATACCGGCAAGCCCTGATCATGATACATCGCCAGTACTGCATCGGCATGTTGCAGGTATTTCGGTGTAAATAGCGTATCCGCAGGTAATGGGCCATACAGGTGCATACCCTGTTGTCGTAGTGTTTCCAGCGTCGGCTCGATGATTTCTTTTTCCTCTGTTCCCAGATGGCCACCTTCACCCGCATGTGGATTTAGTCCGCACACATAGATGTTGGGCTCATGTATGCCCATACGCTGCTGTAACTCACGATGCAGGATGCTGATCACCGATTGCAGTTTTTCCGCGGTGATTGCCTGGCTAACATCAGCAAGTGGCAGATGTGTAGTTACCAGGGCGACTCGCAGCCCTTCTGTGGCCAGCATCATCACCACTTCATCGCATTGACACTTTTCCGCCAGGTATTCTGTGTGGCCGCTGAAACGGATACCGGCATCGTTGATAATGCCTTTATGAACTGGCGCGGTGACCATGGCATGGAAATCCTGTTGCAGGCAACCTTGTACAGCGATATCCAGAGTATTGAGCACATAGGCCGCATTGGCCTTATTCAATTTTCCAGTAGTCACCGGAGTTTGTAAGGGTGCAGGAATGATCTGCAAGCGATCATGGCTGGGCAGTGGTAAGCCCAATTGCGCCGCACGTTGCAGTAACAGATCCGGATCAGCAATCAGGCTGATATGACAGGCCTGCTGCTTTTGCATGAGCATGATACACAGGTCAGGGCCGATGCCGGCTGGTTCACCAGCAGTCAGCGCAATACGTGGGAGCCTGTCTTGCAATTTAATACCGAAGTTTTTGTTTAGAGTTGATCGTTGAGGCGGTATTCGACATAGGCTTCATCTCTTAATTTGCGTAACCATGTCTGCAGTTCTTCATTGGTCTTTTGTTTTTTAATATTATTGACGGCCTTGGCACGACGGAATTGTGCAGTGTCGTCATGCTGTCTACGTTCCATCACCTGCACAATATGCCAGCCGTAGCGGGTCTCGAAAGGTTTGCTAAGTTCGCCCGCTTCCAGGACGGTATAGACTTTCTCAAATGCAGTGACGGTATCGCCGAGACTGACCCAACCCAAATCACCGCCTTCTTTAGCCGACAGCGTATCATCTGAATGCGATTTGGCTAGCGTAGCAAAATCATCGCCGCCGACGATGCGTGTGTGTAGTTGCTGTAGACGTGTTCGCGCATCATCACTACTGATCAAGGCAGATGTCCTGATGAGTATATGACGTAGTTTAGTCTGTGGGATGATGTGTTTGTCCTGACCTTTGATTTCTTCGAGCTTGAGGATATGAAAGCCATAGGGACTGCGGAAGGCCTCGCTGATTTGGCCCGGCTTGAGGTCCTTGATGATTTTGTTAAACAATGGCGGTACCTGGGTAGTCGGGCGAAAGTCATACTGACCCCCATCCATGGCTTTCTGTCCATCCGAGTAAGTGACCGCCGTTTGAGCGAAGTCGGCGCCTTCATTTAGTAGGCTAAGTACTTTTTCAACTTTGTTGCGCGATAATTGGATCTGTTCGGGAGTTGCTGCATCGGGCAGGCTTACCAGTATGTGTGAGAATTTAATCAGCTTTTTTTTCGGCCCCAGATCTTTTTCACGTAACAGGTAGTCGTCGATTTCCCGTTGATTAACTTTTATACGGTTAACAACATCACGGTTCTGTAAGCGACTGATGATAATTTCTTTGCGGATGTCCTCGCGAAAGGATTCATAGTTCATGTTATCGGCCAGCAGAGCGCTGCGAAATTGCTGTAGGTTCATGCCATTTTTGCTGGCAATTCCCTGAATGGAACGGTTTAGGGTGGCATCATCGACTTGAATACCGGTATTTTGTGCTCGCTGTAATTGCAGCGAGCGTAAAACCAGGCGATCGAGCCCCTGTTTTACCAATGCGGACATATCCGGCATATTGGCTTTTTGGCCGCGCAGCTGGCTAATGATGGTTTTCAGGTATTCGTTTAATTCGCTTTTCAGGATCACATCATCATTGACCACGGCAATAATATTGTCCAGCGGGATAACAGCAGGAGGGGTAATGTTGGCGCTGGCCGTTAGTGCTAGCAGGCCTGTGGCCAGTGTCGTTAACCAGGTTTGTATCGTTCTCATCGGCTCGGTACTTTGGATCAGCTTTAAAACTTCGTTAATATAACACAATATTATTCGACTGTGCCCAGTGTCCTGTAATTGAGCTTATTGTCGCTGAACTCGTTAACTCTGGCGCCCAGGCTGCCCATTCCTTTTAAATTCAATTGGATATAGACAGGCGTATCCCTATTCGTATTACTACTATCGAGATATCTGCTGGCGCCGATGCGGATCGTCCAGCAGCAGGTATCGTATTCCAGACCCAGCAACGATTCGTTGGTCTGATTGTCCCGCAATGAGTAGGTCCAGCCGGCTAATACATTCCAGTGTCGGCCAATGCGCCAGCGCGCAGACACGGTGGTTTGTTCAAACAGGCCGCGCTGGTAACGATAGTTGAAGTTGATTTTATGCCGCTTGTCCTTGCGATAGCCATAGGCCAGTACTGCCTTGTTGATTTCGCTGGCGTCGGAATCCCAGATGCCGCTGATGCGAAAATGACTGCGATCTGTAAATTGACCTTCAATTTCTCCGGTAAAGTCGGAATAACTCGAAGTTTCCGCATTGCTCCCCGGCAGGCCAACAAGCCGGTCCTCAAAATACAGGGTTTGTCCAATATTGAGACGTAGTCTTTCACGATGACTGTTGTTGTCGATCAGGCGGCTACTCAGGGCAATGGTTAATTGATTGGCGTCGGATTGTCGGTCAGGGCCGGTAAAACGATTGGTTCTGAAAAGCTCATTGAACCTGAAGTCGGGTGCGGTGGTATCGAATACCGGATACTGATCCTGATTTTCATAACTTGCATATAAATAAAACAGTCTCGGTTCCAGTGTCAGCGTTTGCGAACGTTGCCATAATTGCAGTGGCCGTTCCAGGAAAATGCCGCTATCGAGGCTGACAATAGGTGTACTACGACTTAATTGTTTATCTTGCCCCGCCGTAGTGTTTTGCAATTGGTAATGCGTGTGCCGTAAGCGGACTGTCGGGCGCAGATAATAGGCGGCGTCGCTCAATTCATATGTTATGCCAGGAGAAAGATCAAGGCGCGTTCCTTTGACGACATCATCACGGTGGTCAAATCGTGTTAATTCGGTATCCAGGAGATAACGCGGTTCATTTTTTTTACTGCTGGATTCCAGGTCGAAGCGGATTTGCGGCAGGCGTTGATAGGTATTGGCGACATTCAGCGACTGAAACTCATGCAAGCGGATATTGGCGTAACCGAGTGAATGGTCTCTTTGCAGTTCGATGTTACGTGCCAGATGGGTGATATTGGAATTATTCAGGCCCTCACCAAGGTCATCGAAATAGGCGTCGTCAGAAACATGATTGAGGTCGAGCTTAAGCTTCCAGTCCGGGTTTACTTGTGAGGAATGCAACACCGAGGTCAGATAACGTTCTTTATTTAACTTACTGTCATCCAAGGTGTCGAACCGCAGCTGAGTTGAGCCCTGTCGATGTAGTTGCCGGTATTCGCTATTCAATTTAGTGCCGCGGTCCGACAGGTGTTGCAGGCTGAAGGTGGCGTCACGATCAGGCGCAATATTCCAGTACCATGGAACCTTGACTTCGGTGCCGTTTTTTGTGGCGATACCGACGTTGGGTGTAAGAAAGCCGCTTTTGCGTTTATTACCGGTCGGAAACGAAAAATGCGGCAGATACATCAGTGGCATACCTTTGAACCAAAGGCTGGCATTTTTAGCGCGCGCCGTTTCTTTGTTTTGGTCTATCTTGACGCGATCGGCCTTCAGTACCCAGTCCTGACGGCGTTCGGGGCAGGTGCTGTAGGTTACCTTCTTTAGCGTCGCTTTGTCCTTTCCCTGGATATGGACTGTTTCTGCCCGGCCACGTCCCTGAAACTGACCGAGCTGGTAGTCGATATCGGTAAAGTTGGCCGTGTTGTCGCGAGTATTGGCCTGGCCGGCCCGGGCCTTAACCTGGAAGGCCTGGCTACTCAGGGATATTGCTCCGCTCAGTTCGGTTTTGCCGGTCACATTATCGTAGTTGATGTGGTCAGCGCGGATTTGTTTGTCCTTGTCGGCTATGAGGACATTACCATCGAGGCTGAAGATATTTCCCTTAACACTGGAATCATCGGCACTGATGATGGTCTGATTAGTGGTGACAGGGTCAATCTGTAGCTTGGGATCAATAGCATTCAGGGTATTTTCAGGGCACATTATCGGCTCATCCGCGAGCACGCTGCTTGTGAGGCCGAAAATACTGAGAAAAAGGACTGTCCTGTGTAATAACAATGTAATGGCCGCCAGTAAATGTTTACGCTTGTAGCTACCGGACATGGAAACCATCATGTCCCTTGGTTTTAATGTTAAACTAATGAAAGAATTAAATAAATCGGCATATTTAAATTTACCTGTCTATGGGTCGACGACAGGGCTATGCCTGCAATCGCACTATTCGGCCCCAAGCCCTTTACCCTGACAGGAAGTAGGATTTGAATTTCAAGAGCAAGCATACATTATTCACATTTGCCGTCATCATTGCCAGTATTTTACTGGTCATCATACTAAAAGAGACAGCGCCGGAAAAAACCCCGGAGATGAAACCCCTGCCAAAGGCGCGTGTGGAACTCTACCCTGTGCAAACAAAGGATATCTCGATTAATGAGGTCTTGATGGGTAGGCTAGTGCCATTGCGACGTACACAGTTGAAATTCGAGGTCAATGGGCAATTGGCTAGCAGGAATGTTGAACCGGGACAAAGAATGGAAAAGGATCAGGTCTTACTCCTACTCGATGATGGTGATTACAAAGATACCGCGGCGGATGCCAAGGCCCAGTTACAAGAACAAAAGGCGGCCATAAAGCGTGATCGGCAGTTGCTTGAGTTGGCAAAGGAAAGTCAGGTGTTACAGGAAAATGAAGTCAAGCGGCTGCGCAGGCTGCTGAAAAAATCGCTGTCATCCCAGTCCAGTCTCGATGCAGCACGACAGAAGCTGGCATCCTTGCAACGTGAGGTCTCCAGTCTGCAATATAACGTTGACTCGGCTGCTGCACGTTTACAAATACGTCAGTCTGCCTGGCAGCGCGCACAACGTAATCTTGAGCGTTGTCAATTGAAAAGTCCTTGGGCCGGTGTGGTAAATCAGGTTTATGTGCAACAGGGCGATTATGTTTCACCCTCGCAGGTGGCAGTCGAATTGATCGATGACAGCAGGCTTGAGTTTGTGTTGAATATACGTGGTGAAATTGCCCATCGTTTGCAACGCGATACCAGGGTTGAAGTGGAGCTTGATGAAAAACGGATTGATGGTGACATTGTCTCCCTGCAAATTGACCCTGATCCGGCAACCTTCACTCACGAGTTACGCATCGGTTTAGCTGCCGGTCACGGCTATGCCGGACAGATGGTGCGAGCGCATATCACTTTGCCTCCACTGCAGCAGGCCTTGGTCGTGCCGGTAACGGCCCTGCATTATGAGGATGGCAAGCAGTTCGTGATGTTGCATAAGGAAAATGTGATCCATCGTCAACTGATCACTCCGGGGGCGCGAATCGATAACGAGCAGGTCGTTTTGAGTGGCTTGTCTAAAGGGGATGTGGTTGTTAGCCGCGATGTTGCCTCACTGTCCGATGGGCAAGTGGTGGAAGTGATAAAGTCTGACAAATAAAGCCCATGTCGCTGATACGCTATTCAATCAATAATTCACTGATCGTCAATCTGACGCTGGCTTTTATTTTGCTGGCCGGCGTATTGTCCTGGTATGCGATGCCGCAAGAAATGTTTCCGGTTATCGATAAGGACGTAGTGCGGATCTCGGCCCTATATGAGGGCGCTCCGCCCGAGGAAGTTGAGCGTCAGGTGACATTGCCGATCGAAGAGGCCTTTGATGGCATATCTGATATCGATGTGATCCAGTCAACCAGTAACGAAGGGATTTCATCGGTTCTGATCAAGTTAAAGCCGGGCAGTGATGTCGACGATTTTATCCAGGATGCGCGTAACCAGGTCGATCAGATTACCGATTTACCCGAGGATGTCGATAGCCCCGAACTGGTGCGCTTGGAAACACGTTTTCCGGTCATCAGTATTGCCTTGTATGGCGATGTCGCCCGCACCTATCTATATGATCTCGCCGAAGAAGTTAAGCGTGATTTGCAGTTACTGCCCGGTGCGGCCAGTGTTGGTGTTGCCGGTAAGCGTGAATGGGAGCTGTGGGTTAGTGTTGATCCACAGAAGCTGGTTGCCAGTCGAGTGTCACTGGAGCAGGTCACGGCAGCGATCCGTAATAATCTCAGAGACATTCCTGGTGGATCGGTCAAGGCGCTGGAAGGCGACATTCTATTGCGTGGGGTCGGGGTTCTGCCCGAGGCCCGGGAGATCGAGAAAATTGTCCTGCGTCATAATGATAACGGTGGGCAGTTACAGCTCGGCGCTGTTGCTAACATCGAAATGCGTCTAGAGGAAGCCAATACGCTGGGTCGTTTTAATGGTCGTTCATCCGTCAATCTGACGGTCAATAAAAGCAGCAGTGCATCAACAATAGAGCTCTCGCAAAATGTGCGCGATTATGTGAGTGAGCTTGAACAACGGTTACCGCCGAGTATCAAGGTGGGTTTATTTAATGATACCTCGGTGTTCGTCAAGACCCGACTGGAAACCGTCAAATCATCCGGCATGGTCGGCCTGGTTCTGGTCTTGATTTCCTTGTACCTGTTTTTAAATTTCAGGGTGGCATTGATCACGGCGATGGGTATACCGGTGTCATTTTTGGTGGCAGTCATCATGCTGCACTATCTAGGCTATACCATTAACATGGTGTCATTGTTCGCCTTTCTCATTGCCCTGGGTATGATTGTTGATGATGCCATTATCGTCAACGAGAACATTTACCGTCACATGGAGATGGGTATGCCTGCACGGCAGGCTGCCAATGTCGGTGCTCGTGAGGTTTTTTGGCCGGTCATGGCGTCAACGACCACGACCATTGCCGCCTTTTTGCCAATGTTTGCAATTTCCGGAACCATGGGTGCATTTATTGCCGTCATTCCGGTTGTGGTCTCTGCCTCCTTGCTAGGCTCTCTGTTTGAGGCCTTTGGTGTGCTACCTTCGCATGCGGCAGATATCCTCAAGGTGTCTGATAAAAAACGTCCATCACGTATCCCATGGCCGGCATTGCTGACGCGTTATACCGGTTTTCTACGCAAGGCCCTGCAGTATCGTTACCTGGTTACGGCGTTCACGATTGGCGTACTGTTGATTACAGTCACTTATGCCAGCACCCGTCTACCTTTTCATTTATTCGGGCACGTAGATACCGGGCAGTTTTTTATCAACCTGGAAGCGCCCAATACCTATAGTCTCGAAGACTCGGCCCGGTTGGCGGCCAAGGTCGAGGACGTCATCTTGTCTGCTACCGAAGAGGGTGAGTTACGCTCTGTTTTGACCAATGTCGGTATATCGTTTATCGATTTTAATCGCTTCCGCTTCGGTACTCATTACATTCAGTTGGTTATTGACCTGGAGAAACGCAAGCCGGAGGGGTTCATTGAACGTTTCGTCTCGCCACTAGTCAGCATGAAGTTCAGCTGGGAAGGGACGCGCGAGCGGGAAACCGGCGAGATCATAAAAAGTATGCGCCAACGCATCGAGACGGTTCCAGGTTTGCAACGTATTTCGATTCTGCGGCCGCAGGGTGGGCCTGGCGGTTCGGATATCGAGATCGGTGTCGGTGGTGATGACGTGGTTGCCCTGCGTCAACACGCTGGCCGGGTGCGTGACTATCTGCGCCGTTTACCGGGTGTATACGATGTTCGTCATGACATGGATCCGGGCAAGCTCGAAATCCAGTACTCACTGAATGCCAGGGGGCGCGAACTGGGCATGACCCAGGTGCAGATCAGTAATGTGATTCGTACCGGTTATCTGGGTCAGGAGGTGGTGTTTGTAACGGCCAGGGATCAGCGTATGCCGGTCAGATTAATCTACACCGATCCCGTTCGCCATAGCAGCGCACTGCAGAGGCTGCCTATCACACTGGCCAATGGCAAGACGGTATACCTGGGTGATGTTGCCGATATTAAGATAGGTCGAGGTCTGAATACTATTAATCGCCGGGACCTGCAACGACTGGCAACGGTCACCGCCGAAGTGGATGCTGCAGTGACAACGCCCCTGGAAGTCAATGCCTTGCTGGATAAAGAGTTTGCCGACTTTCCTAAGGACAATCCGGGTTATCAGTTACTCGCCCTGGGTGAGAAAAAAGAGGCCGGTGATTCATTCAAGGACATGAAACGAGCGGGCATTATTTCCCTGGCGATTATATTTTTCATTCTCAGTAGTCTGTTTCGATCACTGCTGGATCCGTTGGTAGTCATGTTTGCGATCCCGTTTGGCTTGATCGGTGTCGTTATTGGTCATGCCATATTCGGCTACAACCTGCAGTTCCTGTCACTGATCGGGCTGCTGGCATTGTCCGGTATTGTCGTCAATGATTCTCTGATACTGGTAGATTTTGCCAAGCGTATGCGGGCCGAGGGCATGAACAGAGTCGATGCCATGGTGGAGGCTGGGCGCGTACGCGTGCGGCCGATACTGTTGACCAGTATTACCACGTTCCTGGGAATCTCACCGCTGATCTTTTTTGCCACCGGGCAAACCGCCTTCCTGTCACCCATGGCGGTTAGTCTCGGTTTCGGTCTGTTGTTTGCGACCGTATTGATTTTGGTCGCACTACCGTGCTTTTATATGATTGCCGATGATGCCCGTATCTGGATGTGTAAACAGTTCAGGCGAGCTTTCCACAGGCCGGATAAGCAAGATTCCGCTAATTTGTATTGCCTGTTAAAGGATGAAGATGACTGAAGTGGATTTTAATGACGCCCGCGTAAAGGCAATGAAAGTATGGCTTTCGTCCTTGTTTGGGCATGACAATTACCATTTGAGTATCGCCTCGGGCGATGCGAGTTTTCGCCGATATTTTCGTGTACAGATAGAGGATCAAACATGGATAGTGATGGATGCCCCTCCCGCGAAAGAGGATTGCAGGCCTTTTGTGGACATATCAACGGCTTTTTTGAAGCTGGGATTACATGCACCAGTAGTATTGCAGCAGGACTTACAACAAGGTTTTTTACTGTTGTCTGACCTTGGTCAGCAACAGTATCTACAGGTTTTGAATAAGGATAATGTTGAGCGCCTGTATGGCGATGCGCTTGCGGCACTGGCCACCTTGCAGGCTGGTGGCGCTCAGCATTACGACTTTCCGATCTATGATGACGCCTTATTGATGACGGAAATGTATTTGTTTCGTGATTGGTTATTAAATAAACACCTGGGCATAAATCTACAGGCACAAGACCAGGCCATGCTGGAACAGGCCTTCAAGTTTCTGTCCGCCTCGGCGACAGCGCAACCCCAGGTGCCTGTACATCGCGATTACCATTCGCGTAACTTGATGGTTAATAAAGAACATAATCCAGGCATCCTGGATTTTCAGGATGCTGTGTTGGGCCCGGTAAGTTATGACCTGGTGTCGCTGCTACGTGACTGTTATATCGCCTGGCCGCGCCAGCAAGTTGAACAATGGGTCAAGGGTTATCATGAGCTGGCCTTGCAGTCGGGTATTTTGCATGAAGAAAACGAAGAGCTCTTCCTGCGTTGGTTTGACCTGATGGGCGTGCAGCGTCACCTAAAAGCGGCCGGTATTTTTGCGCGCCTGAACCACCGTGATCATAAGTCAGGATATCTGCAGGATATTCCGCGCACTGTTGCTTATATCATCGAGGTCAGCAGTCGATATCCCGAGTTAGCGGAACTGCATCGGTTTTTGACGGCCATCGGTAGCTGGGAAAGTGTTGAGCACTAAAATGACCAGCGCTAGATAGAAAGCGCTATATCTTTTAAAGCTGATCTTGTATTGTTGTAAACATGAAAGCCATGATACTTGCCGCAGGCCGGGGTGAGCGCCTGCGTCCATTAACCGACACTTTACCCAAGCCATTGATCCATGTGGGCCAGTATCGCCTGATCGAATGGCATCTTCACCGCCTGGCTACGGCTGGAGTCCAGGACATCGTTATCAACCTGTCGCATCTCGGCGATATGATCCGCGAGCAGCTCGGTCAGGGTGATCGCTATGGAGTCCGTATCCAATATTCACAGGAGCCGGAGCCAGCACTGGAAACCGGTGGAGGCATCTTTCAGGCATTGGAAATATTGGGGTCGGAGCCCTTTATTGTTGTCAATGGTGATATCTGGACTGATTACCCTTTCACACAATTACAGCCAGTTGAAAAATTGGCCCATCTTGTCATGGTAGATAATCCGGCGCATCATCTCGATGGCGATTTCATATTAAAGGGATCACAGCTAAGCAGTGATGGGCAGGGGCAGCATTATACATTCAGTGGTATCGGGGTTTACAGGCGCGAACTGTTTGCAGCCTGTAAGCCCGGTCGCTTTCCATTGGCACCGTTATTAAAAAGAGCCATGAATGAAGAGCGTATTAGTGGTGAGTATTTTGACGGTCATTGGTACGATATCGGTACGCAGGAACGCCTGCAGCAGATGCGTCAATTCGTCAGTAATCAATAGGGTAATGAATAAAGGGTAAATGCTTGTATGGGGCAAGAAATAGATACCACCGATTTTAGTGAGCAGGATTTCCATGACTATAGACAGCATCTGGCCGCTGAGACCTCGTTGTTATCAGACTGGTTTCGTGACCACAAAATGTCTTCGCAGGCTAGTGTTGGCGGCTTTGAACTTGAGGTCTGGATTGTTGATCAGGCGTTTAATCCAATCCCGATAAATGACGCCTACCTGAGTAGGCTGAATAGTGACTGGGTATCGCCGGAGTTATCGCGATTCAATATCGAGTTGAATGGCGACCCGGAACCCTTGCAGGATAAGGCCCTGTCACGCCTGCAATCGGCCCTGGAGCAAAGCTGGCAACACTGTTATCAGGTTGCAGAGGATTTTGACGCAGCACTGGTGATGATCGGCACCTTGCCCAGTGTGCGCGAAGAACAATTAGTGTTGGAAAATATGTCGCGTATGAAACGCTACTATGCCCTGAATGAACAGGTGTTATTGCAACGCAAGGGAAAACCGATTGGCCTTGATATTCACGGCCATGAACACCTGCAAACAACTCACTATGATGTCATGTTGGAGTCGGCCACGACTTCATTTCAGGTACATTGGCAGGTGCCGCTTACTGAGGCGGTCAGGGCCTATAACGCCAGCATCATTGCCTCGGCGGCGACGGTCGCGGTGTCAGCCAACTCGCCTTATTTGTTTGGTAAGGACTTGTGGGATGAAACAAGAATCCCGCTATTTGAACAGTCGGTACAGGTGGGTGGCATCGATGGCGCGGCATTCGGTCCGGTGCGCAGGGTCGGTTTCGGCTCAGGTTACGCCCGTCAATCCATGTTTGAGCTGTTTACCGAAAATTGTGAACACTATCCGGTATTATTGCCAATCACATTTACCGGTGACCCGGAGGAAATGAATTATCTACGTCTTCATAATGGTACGATCTGGCGCTGGAATCGGCCGTTGATAGGCTTTAATGAGGCGGGTGCGCCGCATTTACGTATCGAACATCGGGTCATTTCTGCCGGCCCGACCATTGTCGATAATATTGCTAATGCCGCCTTTTACTATGGCCTGGCACATTATCTGGCGCATATGTCCGATGCCCCGGAGCTGCAATTGCCATTTACGGTTGCGCGCGATAATTTTTATGCCTGTGCCAAACACAGTATGAATGCCCGAGTAACCTGGCTGGATGGGGACAAGGGGCACATGCGCCAACTCTTGCAGTCACAGTTAATAGCAGTCGCAAGACAGGGCTTGTTAGACATGGGTCTGGATAGTAGCGATATCGCTCTTTATATGGATATTATTCAAGAACGAGTTGATAATGGCCAACACGGTGCGCACTGGCAAAGGCAGTACATGCAAAAACATGATTGTGATATGCAGGCCCTGACAGAGGCTTATGTATTGCACCAGCAGAGTGGTGCGCCGGTTCATACCTGGAGTCTGTCGAAGAGATTGTGATGCTAAAGATTATTGATCATATACCGGAAGGTTTTTTGCAAGCGGATGCGACACGACTGCGTGAGATTGTCCCGCAACCAACACTAATGCATCTTCAGGGGCGAAGGCAGGAGCCCTTGTTCGTGTCGGTTTTACTGCACGGCAATGAAGTGACCGGTTTGCACGCGATACAGGATTTGTTGCGTAAATATGAACAGCAGGAATTACCACGTTCATTGTCAATTTTTGTTGGTAATGTTCATGCCGCCGAAAAAGGACAGCGACGGCTGCAAGGGCAGCCTGACTATAATCGCGTCTGGCCGGGGGGAGAAGCGCAGGATTCGCCGGAAACGCAAATGATGTCTGAGGTCATCGATAACATGCGTGAACGGCATGTATTCGCCAGTATCGATGTACATAATAATACCGGCATCAACCCACACTACGCCTGCGTCAATGTCCTCGATGACCGATTTTTTCATCTGGCTACCTTGTTCAGTCGTACCGTGGTGTATTTTACTCAGCCGACCGGCGTGCAGTCAGGTGCTTTCGCAAATCTGTGTCCGGCGGTGACCGTCGAGTGTGGCAAGGTCGGGCAAAGCTATGCGGATCAGCATGCTAAGGAATTTATCGATGCGGCCTTGCATCTGTCTGAGATACCGACGCATGGTTTCCCGGCGCATGATATTGACCTGTTTCATACCATCGCTATTGTGAAAGTACCTGCCGATGTTAATTTTAGTTTTAATGGTGACGAAAGTGAGGTCTGTTTTGATCGTGATCTCGATCATATGAATTTTCGTGAGTTGGACAAGGGTACGCGACTGGGCCGGATCTGTGGCAACTTGTCGGGCCGTCTTCAGGCTTGGGATAACGATGGTAATGATATCGGCGATCAGATTTTTACGTATGAGGATAATGAGATTCGAACGCGTAGAGCGGTGATGCCTTCGATGTTGACGTTGAATGAACGGGTTATCAGGCAGGATTGTCTGTGTTATTTGATGGAGCGTTACAAAATTAGTAATTCTGGCTGATTACGAATCGTTACGTTGCTTGATGATATCCGCCGCCTGTAGATCGGCATGATAGGACGAGCGTACCATCGGGCCGCTGGCAACCTGGGTAAAGCCCATGGCCTTGCCAATCTCGGCGAGTTGGTCGAATTCTTCTGGTGTGACAAAACGATCAACCGGCAGGTGATCGAGGCTGGGTTGCAGGTATTGACCGAGTGTCAGCATGTCACAGTGGTGATCGCGCAGGTCTTGCATGACTTGCTGTACTTCTTCAAGGGTTTCACCCAGGCCCAGCATTAGCCCTGACTTGGTCGGAACATCCGGGTATAAGGCCTTGAATGATTTGATCAGGTCCAGCGACCATTGGTAATCAGCGCCGGGTCTGGCCTTTTTGTATAACCTGGGAATTGTTTCAAGATTATGGTTGAAAACATCAGGGGGTTGTCGATTCATGATGTCGAGGGCCACCTCCATGCGTCCGCGAAAATCGGGTACCAGTATCTCGATACTGATGTCGGGGTTCTTACTGCGCACTTCACGGATACAATCGACAAAATGCCCGGCACCACCATCACGCAGGTCATCACGATCGACCGAAGTTATCACGACGTAACGCAGACCCATGGCCTGAATGGTATTGGCCAGGTTGGCAGGTTCTTCGCTGTCCAGCGGCAAGGGCTTACCATGGGCGACATCACAGAACGGGCAGCGCCGTGTGCAGATGTCACCCATGATCATGAATGTGGCAGTACCATGACCAAAGCACTCGCCCAGGTTCGGGCACGAGGCCTCTTCACATACAGTATGTAGTTTCTGTTCACGCAGAATCTTTTTCAGGCGCTGCACCTCGGGGTGTGCCGGTGATTTGGCGCGAATCCAGGCCGGTTTGCGCTTCAGCGTCGTGGTGCGCTCGACCTTGATCGGTATACGCGCAACCTTGTCCGCACCACGCTGGTGTTGACCAGGAATTTTTTTACCTTTTGAAGATTGTTTAGTCATGCCTTGTATCTTTCATCTTGTATCTTGTACCTGATCTGAATTGTATCCCAAATTCAGCTGCAGATGCTTGATTAACTGCTGATTGATCTCGTTTATACCCTTATCTACACCAAGGTCTTTTAATTGGGTAACGGCCTGTTCAGGGTAGCCACAGGGGTTGATGTCGGCAAATGGCGCCAGATTCATATCGACATTAAGGCTGAGACCATGGTAACTGCGGCCGCGTTTAATGCGCAGCCCGAGGGCGGCAATCTTGCCCGCTTTAACATAGACACCGGGGGCCCCGTGCTTGCGCTGGGCTTCGATGTGGTAGTCGTTGAGTAGACCGATGATGCTTTGTTCTAGTCGATTTACAAATTCATTAACACCGAGCCCGAGCCGTTGAATATCGCAGAGGACATAGGCAACCGCCTGTCCAGGGCCGTGATAGGTGATCTGGCCGCCGCGATCGACTGCGACCACGGGGATCTTGTTATCCCTGAGCAGGTGTTCGCGTTTACCATTCAGACCGAGGGTGTAGACGGGTGGATGCTCGACCAGCCAGATTTCATCAGCGCTGTGCTGATCGCGCTCATGCGTCATCTGCTGCATTTGTTTCCATACAGGTTCATAGGCTTGGTGACCGAGATGGCGGATAAGAATAGACATGGGCGTATGTTTGTCTGAAAGTCGACGCTTACAGCGTCATCAAGATTTTTTCATGGTCACTGAGATCCTGATAAACGGCATCCAGTTGTTCACGGTTTTGTGCCTTGAGGATAATAGTGATGGAAATGTATTTTCCGTTCTTGCTGTCTTTACGTTTGATGTCAAAGGTTTCTTGATGGGGTAAATGCTGTCGAACGATGTTGGTAAAGATTTCCTCAATGGCATCACCCGACAGGCCCATGGCCTTGACCGGAAAATCGCAGGGGTACTCTATCAGTGATTCGTCTGGGTTTGTCATGCGCTCATTATACCAGAGACGATAAAAAATGTGCTTGCAGACAGGCTCAGAAAGCTTTGTTAATGCTGGCCAGTGCGCAGTTGTTGCTTATATAAGCTAAAGTATTCAATCATTTTTTTCCATGTTGGCCCTGGCTTACCATCACCCACAGGGCGTTGATCAAGCGTGGTCACGGGCAGGATTTCCTTGGTTGAGCTGGTCATCCATATCTCATCAGCCTGCTCTAACTGTTGTTTCGGGATGGCCTGTTCGACGTGCTGCAACTGATGCTGAGCGGCCAGTTCCAGTACCAGGTCACGGGTGACACCGGGTAACAGATGGCTGCTTTTGGGAGGCGTGATGATTTTGCCGGCATCGACAATAAACAGGTTGCTGGCGGCGCCTTCCAGTGCGTATCCAGCGCTGATTAATATAGCTTCGGCGGCACCCTCGTCATGGGCCTGCTGGCGCAGCATGGCATTGGCGAGCAAAGTGATTGCCTTGATATCACAACGCTGCCAACGGATATCATCCAGGCAGACAGCGGCAATGCCTTGTTGTAATAAGGTTTCCGCTACTGCTGGAATGGGGTTGCACATCGCGAAAACAGTGGGTGTGACCTTGTCTGGAAAGGCGTGATCGCGTTTGGCTGCCGCGCCGCGTGTGACTTGCAGGTACACGGATTGGTCCAGGCTGCTATCTTGTGCAATCAGGTCATTAAGGATTTGTTCCCACTCGGCGCCTGTGTAAGGGTTGCTGATGCGTATGGCATCCAGGCTGTTTTGCAGACGTTGCAGGTGTTGTTGGAGACGGAATAGTTTGCCGCCATAGGCGGGGATAACTTCGTAGACACCATCGCCTAGTAAGAAACCTCTATCAAGTACCGAGATGTTCGCTTCCTCGATAGGAAGCATTTTGCCATTCAAGAATACCATATCGACAACGTTTCCCGCTTATTTAAACCATAGCTTGATGCCGTCAACGCTACGACGCCATAAGCCACCTTCCTCTATTGTTTGCAGCGCAATCAGCGGGGCCTCGGCAATAATGACATTATCCAGCGAGATGTTCAGCGTTCCCAGGGATTTTCCTTTCTGCACTGGGGCGCTGATATCCGGCTGGATGTCGATTGTGGCGTTGAGTTTTTTGTAACTACCGACCGGATACGTGATATGCAGGTCCTCACCGAGACCCAATGGCAGGTTTTCATGTTCACCTTTCCACACGCGAATATTTTTTAAGGGCTGGCCGGCTTTATATAATTGACGGCCTTCAAAGAATCGGAAGCCATAGTTCAGCAGGGCGCGACTGCTATTAGCGCGTGCTTCCTCTGATTTATCACCCAGGACCACGGCAATCAGACGCATGTCGCCACGCTTGGCGGATGAGGCCAGACAATAGCCTGCCGAGTCAGTGTGTCCGGTTTTGATGCCATCAACAGTTTTGTCGCGCCACAGCAATTTATTACGGTTATATTGTGGTATGCCATTGTGATTGAATTGTTTGATCGAGTAATAATCGTAATATTTCGGGTGTTCTCGAATCACATGTCGTGACAGTGTGGCGATATCCTGGGCGGTGCTATAATGCTCGGGATGCGGCAGGCCGGTGCTGTTGGCAAAGTTTGTCCCATTCATGCCTAGTTTTTGCGCATGCTGGTTCATTAACGAAACGAACGTATCCTCGCTGCCAGCCACATGTTCAGCAAGGGCCACTGTGGCGTCATTGCCGGACTGGACAATGATGCCCTTGAGTAGTATCTCGACCGGCACTTTGCTGTTTACTTCGACAAAAGTGCGTGAACCCGGCATACGCCAGGCCTTCTTGCTGATAATGACTTCATCCGTTAACTGCAGGCGTCCCGCCTCGATTTCTCCGAAGATGACATAGGCGGACATCAGTTTGGTGATGCTGGCGGGTTCCACCCGGCTGGCGGCATTGACCTGGGCGAGAATATTACCACTTTCAAAATCTTGTAAAATATAACTTTTGGCACTGACCTTGGGCGCCGCAGGTACGGGCAAGTCTGCCGCCAATGCATTGTTTTGAATAAAGAAAATAATAAAAAACAGGGTAATCCAGGGGCTGCGGGACAGGTTTATCATGATCAGGTATTTCAATCCTTTGGGTTATAGGACGGGAGCTAAATGTGGGTTTATTGTAGCGTGGAAAAGAGGATAAAAATAGCGCTTAATGCACACGAATGCGAAAGCCCTGGTGTCCTTCGCTGGCCAATTTTTCTAGTAGTTGTTCGGCTTCGGTATCGGCACTGAGAGGTCCAATCCTGACCCGGTATAGTGTTTGTGCAGAACTGGTGTCTGTGCTGACGTGAATAGCAGGTAGGGTCAGGGGGCTTAGCTTGTCGCGCAATTGTTCTGCGTTGATACGTTCGCGGAACAGGCCCACTTGTAAATAAAGCTTACTGGCCTCGCTATCAGCTTCGACGGTGCTCGAAGTGATTGAAGTTTCAGTCTCAGCCTTGGCAATTTTTACTGGCGGCTTGCTGTCGGCAACCGAGATCGTTTTGACTTCAACGCGACCTGTTCCGCGAGCCGCGATACCCAGCTTTTGTGCAGCCACGTAAGACAGGTCGATCAAGCGTCCCTTGACGAAGGGGCCGCGGTCATTGATTCTGACAATAATACGTTTGCCATTATCCAGATTGGTGACGGCTGCATAGGCAGGTATCGGCAGGGTTTTGTGTGCTGCCGTCATCGCGTACATGTCATAGGGCTCACCGCTAGAGGTGCGTCGGCCATGAAATTTGGTGCCATACCAGGAGGCCACGCCGCTTTCTACATAACCCTCGCTACTGTCGAGCAGGTGATAGCGTTGACCATAGACGACATAAGATTCTGGATTGCCATAGCGACTAGGTTTTTCATGCCGGGGTATGGGGTCGCTAATCTTGCTGATATCGACATTTTGTCGTGGAGCGGAATCCTGGATATCGGGCAAGCCGGGAACTTTCAGGCTGCATCCACTTAGCAGCAATAATGATGCGCCAACACTCACTAGTGCAAGCCGTGGCGGTATTAACTGTTGAACTAACATGTTGCTATTGCACCTTCATTCTCGCAGCGATCTCTTCACTGAGTTGGTAGACAGCCATTGCATATAATTGACTGTGATTATAGCGTGTGATCACATAAAAATTCTTCAGTCCCAGCCAGTACTCTGGCCCTTCGAGTTGATCAAGTTTAATCAGGGCACTCTTGGCATCGGGATTAATATCGTCAGCAGCATAGCTGTGAACGCCGATTGCAGCCAACTGCCTTATAGAATAGTAGGGCTTGATACCTTTGTCGACAGCGGGCAGGTGATCCGAGCTATTGACCGAGGCCATCGCAGTGATGGGCTGCCCCTGTTGCCAGCCGTGCACTTTGAAATAATTGGCGACGCTGCCGATCATGTCGGCCGGGTTATTCCAGATGTCGCGTTTGCCATCATTATCAAAGTCAACGGCATAACGGCGAAAACTGCTGGAAATAAATTGCGGTCCGCCCATGGCACCGGCATAAGAGCCTTTTAGTGACAGCGGGTCGACTTTCTCCTCGCGCGCCAGTAACAGGAATTGCTGCAGTTCCCTGCGGAAGAAGCGTGAACGTTTAGGATAGTCAAAGGACAATGTGACCAGTGACTCAAACACGTCATGGCGGCCTTTGTAGGTATTATATAAAGTCTCAACGCCAAGGATCGCTACAATGATTCTTGCCGGAACGCCGGTTTTCTGTTCGGCCTGTTGCAATAAATCACGGTGCGCCTTCCAGAATTCAACGCCGCCGGCAATGCGTTTTTCACGAATAAATATTTTTCGATACTCATGCCAGGGCTTGCCTTCGGCAGGATTGCTGATGGCCTCAATGATATCCGGTCGTGGACGGATGGCGCGGAACCACTGCTGCAATTCATCTTTACTGAATTCATGTTTCGTGACCATGTCGTGGACAAATGATTGCACATCCTTGCGTTGTAAAAAATCCTGTGTCCCGGTGTCATCAGTCAAGGCCGGGTTGCTAACGACGAGCGACAAGGCAAGTAAAAAATTCCTGAATAATAATTTGTTCATATGAGTTTGTATTGTTCCTAAGGCGACAGCATTTTCTTGTGCGTATGTATCGACATTAAAATTCCAAATCCTGCCAGCAAGGTCACTATTGACGTGCCTCCATAGCTGATTAATGGTAAGGGTACCCCGACCACTGGCAGCAGTCCAGAAACCATGCCTATGTTAACGAATATATAGACAAAGAAAGTCAGGCTGATACTGCCTGCCAGCAAACGGGAGAAAGTGTCCTTAGCCTCGGCAGCGATAAACATGCCGCGCAAAATAATAAATAGATACAGGATTAGTAACATGATGCCACCGAGCATGCCGAACTCTTCACTGAATACGGCAAAAATGAAGTCGGTATGGCGCTCTGGAAGAAAATCGAGCTGCGATTGCGTACCGTTAAGCCATCCTTTACCGAACAGTCCGCCGGAACCGATGGCTATTTTTGACTGGATAATATGGTAGCCGGCGCCCAGCGGGTCATTTTCCGGATTCAGGAATGTCAGCACGCGCGTACGTTGATAATCACGTAATACATATTCCCAGATAGGCCAGGCCATGATTGCCAGTAATATTGAGGCACCCGCCAGGATGCGCCAGCGCAGCCCTGCCAGGAACAGAACAAAGAAGCCCGAGCTGGCAATTAATAGCGAAGTGCCCAGGTCGGGTTCAACCGCCACCAAGACCACCGGTATGGCCAGTAAAACCAGGCTTGCCATCAGGCGAAAAAATCTAGGAGGCAGGGCAGTCTCGGCAAGAAACCATGCCAATGCCATCGGTGCGATCAATTTCATTATTTCCGAAGGTTGGAAACGAAACAGATACAGGTCCAGCCAGCGTTGCGCGCCCTTGACCTGTACGCCAACGATCAGCACCAGAATCAGCAAAATGATGGTTAGTATAAACAAGGGTAACGACCAACGTTGTAGTGTTTGTGGCGCCAGTTGCGCCAGAAAAAACATGATCACGAAGCCCACGCCCAGACGCATGCTTTGTTTTTGCACTTCAATAACGTCCTGTCCCGATGCGCTGTACAGTACGATCAGTCCGGTCAAGGCGAGAATAAACAATGCCACTAGCAGCGGAAAGTCCAGGTGTAACTGTTGTATCCATTGCTGTAATAGCGGCATTTCCCGCTGGCTTGACTGAAAGCTTGAACGATTGGAGGCTTTCATGATGATTCACTGGTCATGTAATGGTTGATGATTTTGGCGGCGATGGGTGCCGCAATAGCGCCGCCACTGCCACCATTCTCAACCACAACAGCGATAGCGATGCGTGGTTTATCAGCGGGTGCAAAGGCAATGAACAAGGCGTGGTCGCGTAATTTTACATCGATACTTTCGGCATCATATTTTTCTTCCTGTTTAATGCCGAAAACCTGCGCGGTGCCGGTTTTTCCGGCCATCTTAAATTGATCATTGGCTATGTGCCGGGCAGTTCCCTTGTGTTTGTGTACCACATGGGTCATCGCTCGGGTAATATAGCTCCAGTGATGTGCGTCAACACTGGCCAGCAGTGGATCGATAGTTTTTTCTTTCGGTAGAACAACCTGGTCTAATGCAATATGCGGCTGCACAGCCTTTCCCTGGTTGGCAAATGTCGCGGTTGCTTGTGCCAGCTGTAATGGTGTGGTCAACAGGAAACCCTGTCCGATGCCGGTATTCAGGGTCTCTCCCGGGAACCACGGCTGGTGTTTTCTGGCACGTTTCCATTGTCGTGATGGTAGCAGGCCGGCATTTTCTGAGGGCATATCGATATTCACTTTGTTGCCAAAACCAAAGCTTCCTAAAAATGGAGAGATACGATCGATGGAAAGATTTAACGCTAGGTCGTAGAAATAGACATCACAGGACTCGGTGATTGAATCATCCAGGTCAACGATGCCATGGCCACTGCGTTTCCAGTCGCGAAACTTGCGCTCTTCACCGAACGGAATAATATAGTATCCTGGACAATAAATTTCGTAGTGTTCATTAGTGATACCATATTTCAAGCCGGCCAGGCCGACAAACGGTTTGATCGTTGAGCCCGGTGGGTATCTGCCGTGCAGGGCGCGATTGTACAGGGGACGCCGGTCGCTATTACTCAGGGCATCATATTCCTTATAACCGATGCCGTTCACAAACAGGTTTGGATCGAAACCTGGATTGCTGACCAGCGTTAATACTTCTCCACTACGCGTGTCGATGGTAACAATCGAGCCACTGTATTCACCCAATGCCTGTTCGGCAATAGCCTGTAGTGGTGCATCAATGGTCAATTGCAGGTCTTTGCCTGCGGTGGGTTGGGTCTGCTGTAGTACTCGCAGGATCCTGCCCTGGGCATTGGTCTCGACCTGCTGGTAGCCAACGGTTCCGTGCAGGTGTGTTTCATAAAATTTTTCGATACCGGATTTGCCAATATGACTGGTGCTGATGTAGTTGGTCTTGTCGATCAGTTTCAGGTCCTGTACATCCTTGCGACCGACATAGCCGAGTACATGGGCAAAGGATTTGCCCAGCGGGTAATGGCGGCTAAGACCGGCAACAATATGTACGCCGGGTAGACGGTGTTGGATGGCCGATATTTTCGCAACTTCGGTGTCATTGAGGCGGAAGCGTAGTGGAATATTCTCAAAGGTACGTTTTTGCCGCAGGGCTTTGCGGAACTGATTCAGGTCATGCTCTCGTATTTCGATCATAGTGGCCAGTTGTTGTAATAATGCCTCCATGTCGTTGACTTTTTCGGGGATAATTTCCAGGCGGTAGGTGGCCTGATTCTCGGCTAACAGGATGCCATTTCGGTCATAAATCAGACCACGCGTGGGACCTATTGGGACGAGTTTGACACGATTGTCATTGGATAGAGTCGTATAATGATTGTGGTCGATGATCTGCAGATAAACCATGCGTGTCAGCACAATAGCAAGCAGAATCAAAATCATGATAATGCTGACAATGGCGCGGTTATTGAATAAACGTGCCTCGGAGTAGTGGTCCTTGAGTTGCTCGCGTCGCATATTTGCCTAACTTACTTTGAATCGACGTCTGAGACTTCGTAAGATCAGGAATACACCTGGCCACAGGATCATGCCGACAATGGGGGATATCCAGAAGCCAGGTCCCCTTGAAGCTTGTCCGGTGATACCGTAGAACCAGAGTAGTAATAATTGGTACAAATTCAGCACCATCCAAACGAAGATGGCTTGTTGCCATAACGGAAACAAGCGCAGGCGTTGATGTAGATTAATAGTGATGAAGGCGATGACGGTCATGCCCAGGGCATGTTGACCCAGTAATGTCCCCGTCAGTACATCCAGCAACAGGCCAATCATCCAGCCAATGCCGATACCGATTCGATGTGGCAGTGCCATGCACCAGTAAATGAAGACCAATGCCGACCATTCAGGCCTGAAATGACGTAGCAGCTCAGGCAGGGGGGCTATGGTCAGGATCATCGCTACGACAAACGTTAGCAGGATGAGCCAGCCACCTTCACGGGCCTGTGTTTTCATGCTCTTTAACCTGAGGCTCTGGTTGCTGTGCTCGACGTGTTTTCATTTGTTTGATTTTATCTCCGGACCAGACCAGTAAGACCTCACGACTGCGATTCAGCTGTGCGTAGGGCTCGGCCTTGATGCGCGCAAACTCAAGTTCAGGTGCGCGTTCGATTTCTGTGACATGAGCCACCGGATACCCCGGTGGGTAGACGCCGCCCAGGCCAGAAGTTACCAGTAGGTCGCCGACCTGGATATCGGTGTTATTTGGTAAGTAGGGTAAATCAATCTGGTTTATTTTGCCCGAACCAGTAGCAATTGTTCGTAAGCCATTGCGGCTGATCTGGATCGGTATGCTGTGCCCGGGATCAGTGATCAATCTGACCGTTGCATAGGTCGGCATGGTTTCAATGACCTGTCCCATGATGCCATAAGCATCGAGCAATGGCTGATCAATATAGACGCCGTGGCGCGTCGTTTTATTGATGCGTATAAGGTGTTTATACGGATCGAGATCAACCTTATAGATCTCTGCAATCAATACTCGGTCGGCAACTTTGACGGACGAGCCCAGTAGTTCACGCAGGCGACGGTTCTCGCTTTCGAGATCGGCATTCTTTAACGAACGTGCCTGCATTAACATGTTCTGTGAGTGCAGGCGTGCATTTTTTTCCATCAGTTGCTGTCTGCTGGAGAGACTATCGGAGACTAAGCGGCCGATACCCCCGGGCAGGTCGACTAGAAATTCAATGGGTGCGACCAGCAGTGACAGACCTTCACGTAGGGTTTTCAGGTGCTGTTGTCGGTGGTCCAGTGTCATCAAAACAATAGAAACAAGGATCAGCAATACTGCGCGGGCAGTGGTAGAAGGTCCCTGGGTAAATAACAGCTTGATGGGTGCTTCCTCCCGCCTGCATTAATGATCAGTAGCCTGCCCACAACGGCGTACCTTAGTGGGTGCTTCAGGCTACAGGGTTTGATTGGTTAGAATGCTGATAGTTCATCATCCCGTTAATTTGTAGTGATGATTTTATATCCGGCTTTTTCAGTGGATTATTCCACGGTGAAGATGTCACCGCCATGTTCATCCATTAATTCCAGTGCTCGTCCGCCACCGCGTGCAACGCAGGTCAGCGGGTCATCGGAGACAACGACCGGCAGTCCAGTTTCTTCCATCAATAAACGGTCGATATCCCGGAGCAGGGCACCACCACCGGTCAATACAATGCCGCGTTCGGCAACATCGGCACCCAGTTCCGGTGGTGTTTGTTCGAGGGCTGTTTTTACAGCGCCAACGATTCCTGATAGTGGTTCTTGCAAGGCCTCAAGGATTTCGTTGCTATTCAGTGTGAAGCTACGTGGCACGCCTTCAGACAAGTTGCGGCCCTTGACGTCGATTTCCAATACTTCATTGCCTGGGTAGGCGGATCCGATTTCATGTTTGATACGTTCAGCCGTGGTTTCGCCGATCAAGGTACCGTAGTTACGGCGCACATAGTTAATAATCGCTTCATCAAAGCGGTCACCACCAATACGCACGGATGAAGAATAAACGATACCGTTCAGAGACAGTACCGCGACCTCGGAGGTGCCACCACCAATGTCCAGAACCATGGAGCCGCGCGCCTCATCCACCGGCATGCCGGCACCAATGGCAGCGGCCATCGGTTCCTCAATCAGGAACACCTCGCGCGCGCCGGCACCTGAGGCCGATTCACGAATGGCGCGGCGCTCGACCTGGGTTGAACCACAGGGCACGCAAACCAGTACCCGTGGGCTAGGTTTGAAAAATCGGGTTTCGTGGACCTTATGGATGAAGTGCTGCAACATCTTCTCGGTCACACGGAAATCGGCAATCACACCGTCTTTCAATGGGCGGATTGTGGAGATATTTCCAGGTGTTCGTCCAAGCATACGTTTGGCTTCAATACCAACAGCAGCAAGGCTTTTAGGTCCGCCGGGACCTCGATCCTGTCTAATGGCGACAACCGAGGGCTCGTTCAGGACAATACCCTGCCCACGGACATAAATAAGGGTGTTGGCGGTGCCAAGGTCGATTGACAGGTCGTTGGAAAATAGTCCTCTTAGCTGCTTAAACATAGTGCAGTATAGCCCCTGTTCTTTATAGTTTGTAAAATATGCGACTTTATCAATGGGCGAGGCTTTGGGCAAGAACTCATGTGTGTTACCTTACACTTTTTTACTAATGTGTCGCAACGGACAGGAGAACAGAATGTCACTGGATGCAGACGAAGTCGCCCGAATCGCCCATCTAGCCGGCTTGGCGATTGATGAGGCGGACATACCCGAGTACACCACCAACTTGTCCAATATCCTCGAATTGGTCGAGCAAATGAGCTCAGTCGATACCGCAGGCATTGAACCCATGGCCCATCCGCTTGAACTACCGCAACGCTTGCGTGAAGATAAGGTGACCGAGACAGACCAGCGCGAATTGTTCCAAAAATGCGCGCCGAAGGTTGAGCGCGGCCTCTACCTTGTTCCACAAGTTATTGAATAATAAAGTAATTATAATGAAATCTACGAAAATAATCTGGATTAACTATGCATGATAAGAACGTTGCCGAGCTATCTGCCGGGCTGAAAAATGGCGACTTTTCCAGTGAAGAACTGACTCGGGTCTATCTGAACCGGATTGAGTCGCTGGATAAAGATCTGAACAGCTTCATCAGCGTGACTGCCGAGCAGGCCCTGGCCGCAGCACGGATCGCGGACCAACAATATAAGAGCGGCACGGCCGGCCCGTTAACCGGTATTCCAATTGCACAGAAAGATATATTTTGCATACAAGGGGTTCGTACCAGTTGTGGTTCCAAAATGTTGGCTAATTTTATTGCTCCCTATGATGCGACAGTCGTTACGCGTCTCAACGAGGCCGGCATGGTTATGTTGGGCAAGACCAATATGGATGAATTTGCCATGGGCTCGTCAAACGAGAACAGTTTTTACGGCGCGGTCAAGAATCCGTGGGACTTACTGGCCGTGCCCGGTGGCTCTTCCGGAGGTTCAGCGTCAGCGGTAGCGGCGCAGCTGGCGCCGGTGGCGACTGGTACAGATACCGGCGGTTCGATACGTCAACCTGCTTCTTTGTGTGGAATTACCGGTCTGAAACCTACCTATGGCCGTGTTTCGCGCTATGGCATGATCGCCTTTGCTTCCAGTCTGGACCAGGGTGGGCCGATGGCGCGTAGCGCTGAGGATGCGGCCATGTTGTTGAATGCCATGGCCGGTTTTGATCATCACGATTCGACCAGTGTTGATAGGGAAGTACCTGATTATACAGGTAATTTAGACCAATCTATTGAAGGACTCAGGATTGGCATTCCGGCGGAATTTTTTGCCGAAGGCCTGGATGATGGCGTTGCCAGCGTGATTCAGGCGGCCTTGCAGGAATACGAGAAAATGGGCGCAAGCTTGGTGGATATCAGTCTTCCCAATAGCGGTCTGTCGATACCTACCTACTACGTCGTGGCCATGGCCGAGTGTTCATCCAACCTGTCTCGATTTGATGGCGTGCGTTTCGGTCATCGTTGTGAGGACCCAGTTGACCTCGAAGATCTGTATAAGCGTTCCCGTGGTGAGGGTTTTGGTGCCGAGGTCAAGCGCCGTATCATGATCGGTACCTATGCATTATCAGCCGGTTACTACGATGCCTATTATCTGAAGGCACAGCAATTGCGTCATCTGATCAGTGATGATTATAAAAAGGCCTTTGAACAGGTCGATGTAATCATGGGGCCGACGGCGCCGTCAGTGGCATTTGATATCGGCGAAAAGAGTGATGATCCGGTCAGTATGTATTTGTCCGACATCTATACCATCGCCGTTAACCTGGCGGGCTTGCCGGGTATGTCGATACCGGCCGGTTTTGTAGATAATCGTCCCGTGGGGCTGCAGATCATCGGTAATTATTTTGATGAATCACGCTTGCTCAATATCGCACACCAGTTTCAATGTGAGACCAATTGGCATAAGCAAGTCCCTCCGGGGTATGAGTAAAATCAGTGGCTAGTGGCTAGTGGCTAGTGGCTAGTGGCTAGTGGCTAGTGGCTAGTGGCTAGTAGCGAGGAAGACCTGGTTCCTAGCTACTCGCCACTCGCTACTCGCTACTTGAGTATGTGGTTATTAATTGTAAGAAAAATGGCTCAATAGCCATACTGAAAAAATATGAGGAACCCAACAATGTGGGAAGTAGTCATCGGTCTGGAAATACATGCCCAGCTTGCCACTGAGAGCAAGATATTTTCCGGGGCATCGACCGCCTACGGCGCCGCCCCGAATACCCAGGCCTGTGCCGTTGATCTCGGCCTGCCGGGCGTATTGCCGGTTTTAAACAAAGAGGTTGTGCGTATGGCCGCCAGTTTTGGTCTGGCTATTGGTGCCAATGTTTCGCGGCGCTCGGTATTTGCGCGCAAGAATTATTTTTATCCAGACCTGCCGAAAGGTTATCAGATATCGCAATTTGAATTACCGATTGTTGAACGCGGTAATATTGATATCGAGCTTGAGGATGGTGCGATAAAAAGCATTGGCGTCACCCGTGCCCACCTGGAAGAGGATGCCGGTAAATCATTGCATGAAGATTTTCAGGGTATGACCGGTATCGACCTGAACCGGGCCGGGACGCCGTTGCTGGAAATCGTTTCCGAACCGGATATGCGCTCGGCCAAAGAAGCGGTTGCCTACATGAAAAAGATTCACTCACTGGTTACCTATCTTGGTATTTGTGATGGCAATATGCAGGAAGGGTCATTTCGTTGTGATGCCAATGTGTCCGTGCGTCCCCAGGGGCAGCAGGAATTCGGTACCCGTGCTGAACTGAAAAACATCAATTCTTTTCGCTTTGTTGAACGAGCCATTAACATAGAGGTAGAACGTCAAATCGATATCATTGAAGGCGGTGGTGAGATAGTCCAGGAAACACGCCTGTATGACGCTGATAAAAATGAGACCCGTTCCATGCGTAGCAAGGAAGAGGCCAATGATTATCGTTATTTCCCCGATCCCGATCTATTGCCGGTCGAGCTGACAGATGCGTATCTACGTGGTATCGAAGCTACCCTGCCCGAATTACCAGAGCAGAAAAAAGCACGCTTTATCACAGATTACAGTCTCAAGCAGGGCGATGCCGATGTGCTGACCGCCAGTCGCGCACTAGCTGATTTTTTCGAGTCCCTGGTCGAAGCCAGTGGTGATGCAAAACTGGCGGCGAACTGGGTGATCGGTTCCGTGGCCAGCATGCTGAACAAGGAAAATCTGGATATCACCGACAGTAAGATCAGTGCAGAGCAGTTGGGTGGTTTACTGCAAAGAGTCATCGATAATACGATTTCCGGCAAGATTGCCAAGGATGTTTTTGAGGCCATGTGGCAAGGTGAGGGTAGTGCCGACGCGATTATCGAGTCGCGTGGCTTGAAACAGATTACCGATAGTGGCGCGATTGAAAAAATCATTGACGATATTATCGCCGCTAACCCCGATCAGGTTGAGCAGTTCAGGGCGGGTAAAGACAAGGTCCTTGGCTTTTTTGTCGGCCAGGTCATGAAGGCCTCCGCAGGTAAGGCCAATCCCGGGCAGGTCAATCAGTTGCTTAAACAAAAGTTGGCACCATGAGCGGACAGATAATGAACAGTGTAATGACGGGGACAGGTTTATGAAAAAAAAAGACCTGCTGCATCGATTTATTTTTGATGGCGTTCAGGTTCGTGGAGAAGTAGTGCAATTGCAAAACTCCTGGAAAGCGATCCTTGACCGGCATACCTATCCGCCGCTGGTGCGCGATGTCTTGGGAGAGGCAATGGCCGCGACAGTGTTGCTAAGCGCGACTATTAAGTTCCTCGGTTCTATCACCTTGCAAATCAAGGGAGACGGCCCGGTGTCGATGCTGGTGGTTCAGGTCAAAACAGATAAAACCGTCCGGGCGATGGCCAGTTATGATGAGGATCAGGAGCTGCAGGCTGGACTGAAAGAGATGTTTGGTGATGCCAAGCTGGTCATCACGATTGAAATGGAAAACGCCGCGGAGCGTTACCAGGGTATAGTTGAGCTCGGTGATGAAGGTATAGCCGAAGCCCTTGAGGAATACTTTTTACGTTCCGAGCAACTCGAGACGCGCCTGTGGTTGTCGGCTGATGAGCACATGGCGGGCGGATTCCTGCTGCAGCAAATGCCGGCTGAATCGATTGACGACCTGGAAGAAAAAGATGATTGGAATCGGCTGGTGCTGCTTGCCAATACGCTGAAGAAGGATGAATTGCGAACATTATCAGCACCAGAAATCTTGCGTCGGCTCTACCATGAAGATGACGTGCGTCTGTTTTCGCCCGATGTCATTGAGTTTGCCTGTACCTGTTCACGGGAAAAAATCGAGAAGACCTTGCATAATCTTGGTTATCAGGAGGTCAAGGATATACTGTCTGAGCAAGGTCATGTCGGTGTCGATTGTAACTTCTGCAATTTTCATTATGAGTTTGACGCCATTGATGTGGAGACCATATTCAATCCGGGGCTGATGATACGTGCACCGGACACTCGTCAATAATCCCCATTTGCCCACCTTATGTTGATGAAAAAATCGTTTTTTGTTTTTCTGGTATTTCCAGTTTTTGTAGTGTATTTGATGGTGGCGGGTTGTTCGACGTCGCCACCTAAGGATGTTCGCGATGGTTGTGCCATTTTTAATGAAAAGGATGACTGGTATAAAGAATCTTATGCCAGTTACAAGAAATGGGGCGTACCAGTCCATGTGCAGCTAGCGATTATCTACCAGGAGTCGCGTTTCAGGGATGATGCAAAGGCGCCTCGTGATACCTTGCTGTGGGTGATTCCATGGTTTCGAAAATCATCCGCCTATGGCTATGCGCAGGTGTTGGACAGCACCTGGGACTGGTATCGCAAGTCGACTGGAAATCGTTGGGCGGACCGGGATGATTATGATGATGCCGTTGATTTTATTGGCTGGTATGGAAATATTAGTTATCAAAAGTTAGGCATCTCGAAATGGGATGCCTATAACCAGTACCTTGCCTATCACGAAGGTCATGGTGGTTTTCAGCGCAAGACCTGGCGTAAGAAACCATGGCTAATCAAGGTGGCGCGTAAGGTTGAGGCCCGCGCCAGTAGCTATCGTGCTCAACTTAAACAGTGTGCCGGTCAACTGGACAAGGGTGGCTGGAGTTTGTGGCCGTTTTAATGACAAGTAGCTAGTGGCGAGTAGCTAGTAGCGAGTAAATGATGTTAGAGCGACCCAATGTGGGAGCGGCCCTTGGCCGCGATATGCTAATGAATCGCGGCCAAGGGCCGCTCCTACAAAAGCTTAAGACCACAGGCGGCTGTTTCTGTCTTTTTATTTTCATGTCATAGAATCATCTGACCTGTAACTGCATGAGCTGTTTCAGCCCTTTTTGTAACAAGCGAGTAATTGTGCTTGTAGCGCAGCAAGTCCCACTGCGTTTGCCTTGTTGATATTGTTTTGCGGAATGTCCTCAGGCCGTTCGTATTTTTCCAGGGCTGCTTCCAGGCTGCTCTCGCGCAGTAGATGCAGCATCGGGTAAGGGGAGCGATTGGTGTAGTTGGCGGGGTCGTCGTCTGTGCTGTCTGCAAAGCGGTAAAGTGGGTGAAAGCTGGCGAGTTGATAAATACCTTCATATCCCTGTTCAGACATCAGGCGTTCGCCGATGTCGAGCAAATCGAGGAAATCATCGAAATCACTGTAGTGATCAGGAAAAATAAGTAAGGTGGTTTCAATTGAGTCCGATTCATCGAGGCGTTTGCATTCTTCGATTAATTCAACAAGACTACTTTCCATATCGGTCGCATGACTGACGTGGAAGTAAATGCTATTGTTTGCCAGTACCCGCCCTGCAAACGGACAGAAGTTATAGCCAATGACGACGGTCTCTATCCAGCAGCGAGTGGCGTCGATAATCTGCTCGTCCTTTGTCATTAGTTTTCTATGCCGCTGGCCATCAGTCCACGACTGTAATGATATGTGATGCGAGCGATGTGCTTGCTGACACGCTCTAGCCAACGCAACGCCTCAAGATAACGTGTGCCTTCAGGCGCAGTAATGTCACTGTTGGCGATCTTGATCATAATGTTATCGCGTAAGTCTTCAACATGCTTGTTAATCCATGTCTCAACCTTTTTGGCGCGTTGTGATGCCTCTATCCAGTGATTGTTTTTTATATCATCCATTATTTCCGTGATCATGCTGCTGAGTCGTGTACGTGCCTCACCCAGAAAAGGCGTGTCTTTTACCGTGTTGGCACGGTCCTGGTCTTCCTCGCAACGCTCCAGTAGTCTATAAATATGGTCAAGTGAATGAATAATGCTAATCAATCGCTCCCAGTCGGCCCCCTCTTTGGCGCTAGGCTGGATGCGGTCGGTATAGACGCGGGTCTTGCTCAAGGCTTGTTGTAATTCATTTAGATCGATGTGGTATCCAGTAGTTGTTTCGCCAAGGATATAGTTGGTGTGTGCCAGTAGTGCCAGCAACTCGGCGCTGATGGTAGACTGGACGACATTCAGGGCGAGGTCCGTTTGTTCATACAGGGACTTATCGAGTTTCTGGGTATACAGCAGTGGTTTTTCGGGGACCAGGACCTCCATCATATGAGTGATACGGTTAAAGAAAGGTAATATGATGAGCACGCCGAGGGTATTATAGGTGGTGTGAAAACTGATCAAGGCAATGCCGGAGTTAGTCAGGGAGTTGCCAGGAAACAAGGTGCCGAGTAGTAGTATATACGGGCTTATCAGGAGTAGGGCGATGCTTGCGGCAAACAGGTTATAGGCAACATGCGAATAGCCGGTACGCTTGGCATTGATCGTGCCGCCAATAGTGGCCAGCACCGCCGTTACCGTTGTGCCAATATCCATTCCAATAATCAGTGAGATCCCCTGCTCCAGATTGATGGCGCCGGCATACAGCGCAGTGACCGTTGCGGCAACACCGGCACTGGACGATTGCGTTATCAGGGTGGTGACAATGCCGATACCCACCAGTAACAGGCGTCCGCCAATACTGCCACCGGGAAGCTGCTCGGGGCTAATGAAATTTTCCAGGCCACTCATGCCCTGTTGCATCATGGTAATGCCGACAAAAATAAGTCCGAAGCCGGCGATTGCATAGCCACTGGCTGCCAGTCGTCCAGAGCCAAATAGCCTTAATATAGCGCCGAGGAACACCAGTGGTAATACAATAGTCCCTAGTTTCAGTTTGAAGCCGAGCATGACAACGAACCATCCGGTCATGGTTGTGCCGATATTCGCACCCAGGATAATGCCCAGCGCTTCCTGGAACGTGATAACGCCGACGCCGACAAAACCAACGGCAGTGACAGTCGTTGCGCTCGAGGACTGTAGCATGGCAGTACTGGTGGCGCCGGTTATCACCCCTGATACAGGGCTATGGGTGAAACGCATTAACGCGGCGCGCATGGAGTCACCGACCAGTTCCCTGAGTCCATCAGTCAGGATGATCATACCCAATAGGAACAGGCCAAGCCCGCCGGCGGTCTGTATAATGATATGCAGGTAATCGATGATGTTAGTTCCTGTGGTAATACCCTACAGTCAATATAACGCTGCGTATCCTCAAGGTCAAAAGCTCAGGGCCTGTGTTGTTTCACACTGCATCATTTTCATTAACGGCCTATATCCTTTAGAATGGGACTCACATTCAACGCGTGCAAAAATTCATTTCCATGAGTAAGAAATTTATATTGATCATCCTGTTGCTGGGTCTGGTGCTTTCCATCCCATTTTGGTCCAGACAAGCAAGTAGCCCGATGGGTTCGTATCCATGGCAAATCGAGGTGCATGAGGACGGCTTGTCGACCGTGTTTGGTTTTACCCTGGGCCGAACGACATTGGCGGAAGTACGCAGGGAGCTGGGCGAAGGCCTGAAGCTGGCTTTACTCAGTACCGACAAGGGTGATGACAGTGTTGAGATGTACTATTCACATTTTACTGCGGGACGAATATCGGGCAGGTTGGTTATCGTCGCTGAGCTTGCTGCTGATGTAATCTCGGCAATGCGTCAACGGGCTATCCGTTCGGGCGGTGCGCACACTTTTCGCATGCACAGTGATGATCTGCCCGTGGCTATGCAGGCGCCGATTAAAACACTCACATTCATCCCGCTTGTCGATCTTGATGAGGATATTATTATCCAGCGTTTCGGACAAGCACATGAAATCATCAGTCGCAATGATAAACTCAGTCATTACCTGTATCCGCAGCAAGGCCTGGACCTGATTCTGGACAAAGAGGGTAAAGAGGTCATGCAATACATCGCGCCGCGTGATTTTGCTAAATTGCGCGCACCGCTGGAAACCATACCTGATAAGCAGTGAGCTTCATTGTAGGGAGCCGTGCCCGAAACCTTTCCCGTTTTTATTGGTATTAACGGCAACGACAGCCAGTGTTGTTACTGCGCGCTTGCCTGTGCAGCTATTTTTCCGGTTAGCCTGAAAGATTTCACGCATGCCCTGGCTGATGCCACGCGACGGGGTATTCTGGCGCGGCTGGGTAGTGGCGAGATGACCGTCAAGGAGTTGGCCGAGCCGTTTGCAATGTCGGCCCCGGCTATTACTAAGCATCTGAAAGTATAAGAAAAAGCAGGATTGTTAACGAGAGAGATTGAGGGGCGGATGCATCGTTGTCACCTCGAACCCGAGGCCATGGATGATGCCGCTAGCTGGATCGCCTTCTATCAACAATTCTGGAATAACAAGCTGGATTCACTGGCCAAGTTGCTGAGCTGAATAGTCATCAATTCGCCAGCCAGTACTTTAATATCCTCGTCGCGGTCGTCGGCGTATTAGAGCGTAATCACCTGATCAGGCATGTTGCCGGCCAGTGCACCATACAGGTTGGGGAAACAACCTATGGTCGCACCTTCAACCAGCTTGCCGTCAATTTCACGTTCATAGCAGCATTGATCGCAGCCCATTAACAGCATGCCTTTTTCCTTGGCCACCTTGGCCAGGCGTTCGCCGATAGCATCGCCCTTGACCAGAACATAGTTGTTGTCTTCGAAGAAAAACATACCGACGACCTCAACGCCATGCCTGTCTTCTTCCAGTTGCGGCAGAATCATTTTGCCCAGCTTGTATGACACGGTATGACCCTGGGATGAAAAGATGTAGGCTACTTTCATTTACATTTTCCTTTCTTGTTGTGAGTTGTTATTGAGCTTGGCAATTCATTGATAGTCAATGCAGAAAAATTGCTACAGTTGCTTGATCAGATTGAGGACATCCTGTGCATGACCTTCAGGGCTAACACCATAGGTAGCCATCGCCAGTGTACCGTCCTTATTAATCACAAAGGTTGATCTGACGATGCCCATTTTTTTGATGCCGTTCTTTTCCTTTTCCTGCCACACGCCATACTCGTCACAGATGTGGCCATCAGTATCAGCTAGCAGGTCAAGCTTAAGCCCAAACTTATCGATAAAGGCGCGGTGACTATCGCATGGGTCCTTGCTGACGCCAATGACGACGGTGTCATTGTCAGCAAACTCGCTGGCCAGTTCGGTAAACTGGTTGGCCTCTATAGTGCAGCCGGGAGTGTCATCCTTGGGGTAAAAATACAGCACGACATGATGCTTGCCGGCATAGTCCTTCAAGCTCAGAGTTTGATTGTCCTGATTCATAGCACTGAAGTCGGGTGCTGCCTGTTTTTCCTGTAACATAAAAAGCCTCTTGTCTATAAAGGTTTATAGTTGTGAACGCATCATTGCCTGACAGTATCATATAAATCCGGTATGGATTGAAGTGTATTCTGGTGTTGGTCTTTATTCGACATTGTTACCGCTCATGTGTTTGCTATTGGTTTACCTTTTTAATCGATAATAGCCGTTTTTAGGGCAACAGCAGGGTGTAGCCCAGACCAAGAGCGGCACATAGGCCGATGAGTGCAACAATGCCGAGCTTGAATCTGAATAGCGCAATAAATGCGAGCGCGCCAATCAAAGCAGAGAACCAGTCAAAGCCGCCTTCCAGACCCTGTGGCCACAGCACATGGTAGGCAAAAAACACCGCCAGGTTCAGGATCACGCCGACCACCGCGGCCGTGATACCGGTTAAGGGTGCGGTAAATTTTACATCGTGCCGCGTTGCTTCCACGGAAGGGCCGCCGAGCAGGATAAACAGGAAAGATGGCAGGAACGTGAACAGCGTCGCGATGCCGGCACCGACCGCCCCGGCCAACGCCAGCTGTTCAGGGCCGAAGACCTCCTTGGTCCAGGCGCCGACAAAGCCGACAAATGAAACCACCATGATTAGTGGCCCTGGCGTAGTCTCACCGAGGGCCAGACCGTCTATCATTTGCGGTGCTGTCAGCCAGGCATATTGCTCGACGCCGCCCTGATAGACATAGGGCAAGACAGCATAGGCGCCACCAAAGGTCACCAATGCCGCCTTGGTAAAAAACCAACCCATTTGTGTCAGCGTGCCTTGCCATCCATAGGCATAGGCGAGTAAGGCCATGGCAGCGATCCAGATGAAGACGCCAATGATCGCAATGCTGATCAGCCTGGCCCACTTGTAGCGAGCATGATGCGGCACCGGCGTGTCGTTATCAATCAGCGCCGGGCCATAAGAGTTCTTTGACGCGGCATGATGGCCACCACTTCTGAAATACTCCGGTGCCATCCGGGAGCCGATGTAGCCGATGATGCCGGCGGCCAGGACAATATAGGGAAAGGGTAATTTCAGGTAAAAGATAGCAATAAAAGCCAGCACGGCAATGCCACGCAGTACATTATTTTGCAGTGCCCGGGAGCCAATGCGATAGGCGGCATACACAACGATCGCCGTGACCGCAGGCTTGATGCCATACAGAATACCGGCGACTACCGGTAAATCACCAAAGGCAAGATAAATCCAGGTCAGCGCTATCAGGATAAGCAGTGATGGCAACACAAATAACAGACCAGCCATGATGCCGCCCAGTGAACCATGCATCAACCAGCCGATATAGGTGGCCAGTTGTTGCGCCTCCGGACCGGGTAGTACCATCGTATAGTTCAGTGCATGCAGAAAACGGTGTTCGGATATCCATCGGCGTTTCTCAACCAGTTCCTGGTGCATCATGCTGATCTGCCCGGCCGGGCCACCAAAACTGATAAAGCCGAGTTTGAGCCAATAAAGAAAGGCTTCGCGCACAGGTACGGCAGCAGGACGCTCTGTATCAGCTTGTTGTTGCATGTGACTCGCCTTTTTATTATTAGTTAATAGTACTCTGGTTCGCTAAAGTGCTATTTTAATAGCGAGCCGGATTACTCTACTGTTGACGTGAGGCAATAGTGTTTATGCTAGCATAAAATGTCCACAGGCCCATACGTGTAGATGGCTTATTCAATAATAAACAGGGACATAAACCTGGCCAGAGAGCAATTGTTTCCAATATTAGAGAATATTGTTTTCTAGCCCGTTTTTACTGGAGTTACCCAAGGGGCTTTAGTGCGCTGTGCAAACGTCGGGTTAGTTGTTTTGGATGGGCCTTAGTCAAAGACACAGTGTCACATTCCTGAAAATGACAGAACTGTGTGATGGCGTCTACAAATGCAGTAATGACTGAATCTTCATCAAAATTGTGCTGTTGCAAATGTAACGATTTGATTTCCAGATGTCTGATTTTTCGATGGGCTTTACAATCCATCCGCCCAATAAATTCATCTCGGTAAAGTAGCGGTAGGGAAAAGTAGCCATACTGGCGCTTGGCTGCGGGTACATAGCATTCCAACTGATAGTCGTATTGAAACAGTGCTTTGAGCCGTTCACGCTGAATGACACTGTTGTCGAACGGCGAAAGAATCAGCATGCGCTTGCTCAACCGGGGAAGGCGGCGTTCGAGCGCGCCCGTTTCCAATATAAATAATTCGCCACTGCTCACTTGTACTTGTTCTAACGTGTGCTGCGCCAACCTTTCGTAGATCAAGGCTTTCACCGCTTTGCGTAGTTCAGCATTTCGGCGCTGGTAGGTCAGCCCTTTGAGTGAAGCAAAGCCATGGCAGCGCAACTGCTGGTCTATCATGTGCGCGGCAAATTCTTCCATGCTGGGCATTTGTGAATTTACGTGGGATGGCAGTACCCGCTCGGTCAGATCATATTGTTTTTGGAAGCCTTCGCGGTCGCTGACCATCAGGTCGCCTTCCATATACATCTGTTCGAGTGCCTTTTTGGCTGGCTTCCAGTCCCACCAGCCCGCACGTTTGCTGGTGTTAGATTCTAAATCTCGGGATCTTATCGGGCCATCAGAACGTATGCGGGCCAACAATTCACCCATGAGCTTCTTATCACGGGTTTTATACCAATGGGTTTGGCCGCTTTTAATGGCGTTTTTGTAGGGTAAGGAGAAGCGAAAGTCGGTGATGGGTAGAAAAGCTGCCGCGTGTGCCCAATATTCAAAAATGTCTCCATCGAGTAACATTTGATTTGTCATGGCCGGCTTGAAATTAGGCACTCTAGAGTGAAAAACATGATGGTGCGCTCGTTCCACCACCGATATGGTGTCGATCTGTACATAACCTATGTGGTTAATCGCTTTACGCGCCCCCGCCAAACCACGCCCATAGGGCTGAGTCTGCAGCAAACCTTGTGCAGCCAGGGCAAGGCGGCGTAAACGTGCTAGCTCTTGTGGACGTTTAATTTCAATCATGGTCATACTTGTCTAAAGGAATTATCGAGACACTCATAATTAAAGGGGCTGGTGACAAATGATAATGCGAATGCTTGTCAGTTGTCACCGACCCCTTTAATTTAAAGAACAACATGATTTGTGCTGTCGGCCTGGTCATCCTCATAATATTCAGTCGCCTTTTTGTGGATAGGTGGCGCAAAATGCCCGTCATCAAGCCTGCAATCATGAATCTATCCAATTGTATTTCTAGCAACTGATTGAAATTACCGACCTTTAATAAATGTCCATAAAATGTCCATATAATAATATTGACCAGCCAATAACGAACAACTATTGTACATTACAGATAGTCAATAATCTAAATATTTCTAGACAAATATTGGACGATGGGTATCTGGACAATTAACAGCCTGAGGCAGCTAACAGATCTTTTGCTGAAATTTTAGTGGTTGCTTAGGGGCACAACAGGCATTTCTAAATTTGAGGAGATTTTGACATGACAAAGATCAAACAATTTTCATCTGTACTCGGCGCCGCTGTAGGCAGTTTGTTACTCACCCAAACCGCCTATGCCGGTAGTGGTTATCAGCATTCCATGAAGTCCGAGGCTGTTGGCAGTAACTATTCAAATGCAGTCTATCAGCCGGTGCGTGCTTCAGCGGGCCAACAGGCACCTGTCAGAGCGTATCAAGTGGGCATGGGTTACGGTGCCAAGCATAGCAGCATGAGCTACGACAATGCCAAGCCAGATATAGTCGATACAGCAATTTCTGCAGGTAGTTTCGATACACTGGTTACAGCTATTAAAGCCGCTGACCTGGTCGAAACACTGAAGGGCAAGGGCCCATTCACTGTGTTTGCACCGACGGATGCTGCATTCGCCAAGTTACCCAAAGATACCTTAAATGCACTGCTGAGCGACAAGAAAGCGCTGGCCAAGGTGCTGACATACCACGTAGTGGCGGGGCAGGTTAAAGCCGAGGACGTAGTGAAGCTGAATAGTGCCAGTACGGTTGAGGGGCAGTCTGTGAATATCACCGTTGGTGATTCAGTAATGGTGAACAATGCCAAGGTAACCAAGACTGACATCATGACCAGCAATGGCGTGATACATGTGATCGATAGCGTAATACTCCCACCGGACATGATATCAAAGCTCTGATTTCAGCGATCCGGCCTTCCTTCATGCCGGGATCCCCAACCCGGCATGCTTTTTAACGCGCACGAAGGAGAAACACTATGAGAGTTCAGGTTACAGACCCAATTAACGGCATGGATGTAATTGATACTGAGCACGCACCGTTTGCTATAGAAGACGGTGGAGATGATCTAATCAAAATATTTTTCAATTCGTATGAGAACAGGCAGGTCTATGATTACATACTGACCAATCTATCCAGTCAGTTTCACAACCATATATCGGCCAGATAGCCAAACAAGGGTTTGCAGGCAGGAATTGTAGCTTTCATAACCCATCCTTACTAAGGAGAATAACGATGCAAGTCCAGACTATTGATCCAGTCAATGGTGAAAAAGTAACCAATATTTACGCACCATTTTTGGTAAAACGTGAAGGTGAAGATGTGCGAAAGATTTATTTTACGTCGGATGAAAATAAACGATTCTACTTATATATAGAAAATTTGCAGCAGGAGCATCTGTAAAGCCTGTTTACGTCACTTTGACAGGACCTATGAAGTTCGCATAAGGTTATTAGATCGTGAGATTCATTTGTTTGCGGTGAAGTGAAGTTAGTGATCTTTACTCAGTTCAGTTAAAGAGTGGTAAAAACAAGATGATAGGTACATGGGTAAAATATGCGTCAATAGCAGTATGCCTCGGTATACTTGCCGGATGCATTCCCCGTGCTTCTTTACAGGGCCCTCTACAGGCATCTAAGGAGCAAGTCATTGTAAATACAATCCTGGATGTGCAGACGGGTCAATTTATAGATAAGGCTAAACTTTTCGATCATATATTAAGTAGTGAATACCTGCTGCTGGGTGAGACCCATGATAATGGCCATCATCATAAGCTTCAGGCAAATATTGTCGATCAATTGCGACAGCAACAGCCGTCTGCATCCGTTTCATTTGAAATGATTACATACCAACAAGGGAAGCTGCTGAAGCAGCATGCCTTTTCATCATCCTCGGAATTGATAAAGATTCTAGACCTTGCCGAAAACAATTGGCCTTACAAGCGAGATTATCAGCGTGTATTCGATAGCGTATTGCTAGCGGGCTTTGATATTTTGCCTGCGAACCTCAATGTTAACAGGCTCGTTCAAATCAGCATGCAAGGTGACGCAGGTATGCCTGAAAATGCCCGGCAAATATTGAAAAAAACACCATTAAGTACAAAACACCGTGCAGATTTACTAGATGAAATAATGCTAGCGCATTGCAACAAGCTTCCAGAGGAAGCAACCAGACCTATGGTAGAAATACAGCGGCTCAGAGATGCGGTAATGAGTATGAGTCTATTGAATAGTAATGCTGAAACCAAGGTGTTGATTGCAGGTGCGGGGCATACGCGTAATGATCGTGGCGTGCCGCTGTATTTACGTAGCCATAATAGGGAAGCTAGTATTGTTTCTATTGGATTCCTGGAAGTTAAACAAGATGCCGAAAGTATCGACGCATATGGGCAAAGATGGGGTGGCCAAACTCTGCCATTCGATTATGTCTGGTTTACACCCGCGGTACAAAGACAGCAAGATCCGTGTGATGCAATTGAAGCCCAGGTAAAGCAGTAATATATAGAGGAAATGCAGGAAGAAATGATGACGTATATTTGGGTGTTGACACGAGTATAAATTATTAATCTGCCATCATAATTCTAGCTATTGTTCATCTTTTTTGATATTTCTTATTTATATAACCCGACCTTGCCAATACACAAATCTGCCTTGAATTCGCGGCCGATGGCTACAAAGCCAATTCTTTTTGATTTACTAATGTTGAGCGCCTTGCGAATGCGGTAGGGTTTGAATTCGGTGAAAGGTATGTAGAGTGTTTTCCACGCACCTGGCGCCGAGAATGTTGCGCGATATGATTGCCATGGTAACCACATGTCAGATGTACGCAGATGGATATTATATTCTTCATCATTGCCGTACACCTGCAGCATCAGTCCTGTGTATGCCTCAATATCATTGATGCTCTGTTTAGATAAGCTTAGTGCGGCTTGTACAAAGCCACCGTTATTATCAAGTTTGACGTCACCACGCATGCGTAAACATGGGCGATCTTTTATAATTGCGGGAGACAATTGCCCCGCGGAAACACCACCCATTACACCGTCTGTAAGCAAACGCCATTCACTGCCTGATTGTGTATGCATGTCTTCAGTACTACGGTCGTCAATAATGTGTATGGATTGCTCTGCCATCAATATTTGCCATGGGTGGAAAAATAAAAGGGCCGTTATAATAAAATTCCTGATATTTAACATTGCTGTCATCGTTTATACCATAAGCTGCTGGAGTGAGTTAAGCTTAAGCTGACTACTTACTGCAGTCTGTCGGGTTTTCCTGCATCTCGTCCTGACGCATGGGCATGCCATCGATTAAGGCAAAGATTTGACCCAGGTCGGGTATCCGGTAGGTCCGATATTTCTCGCCGCCATCCTTGCCTAACAACAGCACAGCGAATTGCTCGCTTGAAAGTTCAAACTGCTTGCGCAGTGCCGTGGCATATTCAAACGAGATGGGTTGTTTATTTAGGGTGCTGTTACCTTGGCCAACAATCACAGCGATAATCATATCACGATCATCCAGTTCACAGTTGTTTTGCTGCAAAAGCTGTTGGGTTTGCTGTAAGCGCATGGAATCATGCTGAGGGGCAAACAATAGTAGTGGCCGCTTTTCCCATTCAACGTCGGATAACTTGATCGCAGAGACGGGCATACTGCTTAACAATAGCGTAATAATTAGTAAAAAAGAGTTCTTCGCTTGACCTGTTGTAGTTGAAAATATCGTGTTCACCATGGCAGTAATTCTCCATCGAATGCCCAGAATTTCCCGCTCTTATCGGGTTTGAGGCCCTCCAGCACATTCAGCATGTAGCTAACACTCTGGTCGGGGCTGAAAAGCTGGTCTTTTGGCACATTTTTCTGAAACGGCCTGGACAATGCGGTATCTGTCGTGCCTGGATGCAAAGCTGCGACTGTGACATTGGGTAAGGTACGTTGCCATTCAATGGCCAGTGATTTTAAACACATATTCAGCGCCGCTTTGGATGCGCGATAACTGTACCAACCACCGAGACGGTTATCGGCTATGCTGCCCACCTTGGCCGAGATGGTAGCAAATATTGCTGGTCTGCCATGTCTGAATTTTTTATGGACATTTTTTGCCAGCAACAACGTAGGTATTGAATTGATCTTTATATTTTCAAGAAAAAATTCAGGCTCAAACTGGCGAATACTTTTTTCCGGACCCTGTGTAGTATTGTGTAATATACCAGCGGCGTTGATCAACCAGTCTAACTCGCTTGGCCATTCCGACCATGCCTGAATAGACGATTCCTGCGTGATATCCAGTTGCTCCCAGTTGACTTTAGGGTGTGTAAATTCAGGTTCGTTATGATGATAAGTTGCATGGATATGTTGCACATGGGGTTGTGCAGCCAGCTGCTCGACAAATGCCTGTCCAATGCCACCTGAACCACCAATAATAGCTATATTCATCATTTAATCCCGCAAGCCTATGTGTCCTGCATCATTTTTCATTTTTTGCGCAACAAGCATATAGTTGACTGAAGTGAAACGACTCAAACGCATGCGCCTGTTCAGTGGATTGACCTGCACGCCGATGCTGTCAAGGATATGCAGACCACCTTGTTGTAAATAACGTTCAAGCTCTTGTGGTTTACGGAATTTCTGCCACTGATGTGTACCGCGCGGTAGCCAGCGTAGAATATACTCGGCGCCAATAATGGCTGTTAACCAGGCCAATAGCGTTCGGTTTATGGTGGCGATAAACATCAGGCCACCTGGTCTGACCAGCTGGTTGCATGAATGAATAAAGCTAGTGAGATTGGTAACGTGCTCGACAACCTCCATATTGAGCAGCACATCAAACTTTTCGCCATCCTGCTGCAGGGTCTCGACGGTACTGACTTTGTAGTTGATATCTAGATCATGTTGTTGTGCGTGATGATGTGCAACATGGATATTGCGTTCAACGACATCTATACCAGTGACGCTGGCGCCAAGACGTGCCATAGACTCACTCAGTACACCGCCACCACAGCCCACATCGAGTATTTTTAATCCACTGAGTGGCTGTTTGTCAGTCCCGATTGAGTCAAAATGACATAACATCCACCCGGTTAGATACTGGGTTCGTATCTCATTGAGTGTATGAATTGGCCACAGGGGACCTTCCTTGTCCCACCAGGTATCCGCGAGTTGCGTATAGTAGGTGTCGTTTCTGGAATCTTTAGTGACTATTTTTTCCCTGGATAATGGTGACGAACTCATAGTTTTTTTGTTGACTTTACATTGCATTGACAAGAATCCTGCCTGGCAAGCCTCCATTTTGCGAATCGTTGGTAAGCCAACTCAAGCACAGGGGTAATGCGTAACTTTTGAATGACAACGGCAAGCCAACGGTAATAGGGAAGGGCGCTCCATACTGTTAAAAAAGCCTTCACACCACTATGCATATGACCATTTTTGTCAAGCACATGCAGTCTGGACATGGCTGTGTTGTAGTCAATGCCATGCTCATTCAACTCATCAGGTGCAGTTGAAATATCCACCCAGTTGATATTGTGTTGACCATCGAGCCTGCGGTAATGAGCTACTTCGCGTTGACACAATGAGCAGGCACCATCGTAAAACATTATGGTCTGTGTTGATGTAGCTGCTTGTTTATTCATAGATTCCTGCCTCATGATTGACTGGCCTGTTGTCGAAGCAGTTCAATACTATTGCCTTCACTGTCCTTAATGTATAGGGATTCGGTGCCGTCCCTGTGTCGTGTTAACGGCCCGTACTGATCCGCTTGCTCATATTCGACAGCAATATGTGGGGGATGTTGTTCCGCCTTGACCAGGGCCAATGAAATATTCTCGAAAGCCAGCATGGCCCAGCTGTTATCGGCATAGACCAGACTTGTATTCATATGTGACTGATACCAACGTATAGCCCTGTCGATGTCATCAACAACAATCGCAACATGATGTATGCTGTCCAGTTTTTGCTCGTGTGTCATAATAAATCCTGTTGTTTTGTAATATGTTGCTCTGCATCCGGGTTGTAGCAACTAGCGCGTGTCTGTTCGGCCATAATCTGAATGCTATGCTGAGTATGTTTATCCATTTTCTGTAAGTTGCGCCATTGCAGGCCTGCGCGTGGATGACGCTCAAATTTATCCCTGTGCCGGATCAGGAAATCCCAGTACAGGGTAGTGAATGGACAGGCATCATCACCGGTAGCATTGGCCGGGTTGTATCGGCATTTGCTACAGTAATTACTCATTCGCTGTATATATTTGCCACTGGCCACATAGGGCTTGGACGCCAGCAAGCCATCATCCGCATATTGAGACATGCCCAGGGTGTTTGGTAGCTCCACCCACTCTACGGCATCGACAAACATGGCCAGGTACCACTCATGCACCTGTTGCGGTTTCACACCCATTAATAGTGCAAATAGACCCGTCACCATAAGCCGCTGAATATGGTGGGCATATCCATATGCCAGCACCTGAGAGATTGTCTCGCGCATACACACCATGTCGGTTTCTGCCGTCCAGTAGAAGTCTGGTAATGGCAGGTTTGCAGAAAGTGCGTTGTGTTCGGCATAGTCCGGCATGTATTTCCAGTAAATGCCGTGTATATATTCACGCCAACCAATAACCTGGCGAATGAAACCCTCTACAGCCTCAATCGGGGCATGTTTCTTTTCCCAGGTAGTCAGTACTGCAGTGACCACTTCCTGTGGTGACAATAATTTCAGGTTCAATGCTGTGGATAATCTCGAGTGAAACAGGAATGGATGGCCCGTCCACATCGCATCCTGATAGCGTCCAAAGGAATACAAGCGGTTATCAATAAATTCCTGCAATTCCTCCAGGGCTTGCGTACGCGTTACAGGCCAGGTGAAATTATCAGTAGATCCAGGGTGGGCTGCAAAATGTGTTTCGACCTCAGCACAAACCCTGGTGGTTGTACTATTTGGCTTAACAAGTCTGGGGGTGATGAGTACACCAGGTCCCTGGCGGCTGAAACTATTGCGATTTTTTTGATCATAGTTCCAGTGGCCGCCGACAGGCTGGTTGTTATCCATCAGGATTGCTGTCTTTCTGCGCACGCGACGATAGAAATTTTCCTGGCGTAGCTGCTTCACATCACTAGTCCAGTCTTCAAAGGTTTTCTGATCTATCAGGAAGTGAGTATCTTTTTCTATGACCAGCGGAATGTCTTCGCTGGCTGCGGTTTGTTTGATTGCATCCAGTAAGCGATATTCCCCGGGTTGGACCACATGAATCGACTCGGGTCGGTATTTGCGTAAATCATACTGTAGTGCTGATGCCATGGATCTATGCTGATGAGTCCCCAGCTTGTGATAAATGATCCAGTAACCGCGTGAGCGAAGTATCCTGCAAAAATTTCGCATAGCAGACAGGAACAGCAGGATACGGGCCTTGTGCGACCAGACATGTGTGGATTCAGCAGGGACCTCGGCCATCCAGATACAATCATGCTCGGTATCCAGGCCTTCGAAGACCTTGCTGTCCAGGTTGAGTTGGTCGCCCAGTATTAAAATCATGTTTCTCATGGTTATGCGTCTATAGTGTTGATTGATTGCTGCAGCTCCCCAGTAACGGGGAGCATTGCCGGTTTCGCATCCCTTGTTTCATCATTCATGAATTGATCCATGTTCATGTATTGACCAGGTATTAATGTCAAGGCTCTAGGTGAGTGCTGTGAGCAAGGCGAGCATCAACATAATCACCAGTGGTGCGTATACTATCGATATGATTTGTTTGCATATTTTACAGTCTTCAAGATCGAGCATTTGATTGTTTGAGCGTGTTAACATGACGTCCTCCCGGGCTGATTGCCTCAAAAATGTCTATGTTTCGTAGTAAACAATAGCTGGTCATTTGCATTTTGTCAAATTATTGTATAATATTTATTTGTACATAATATGAGCAAAAAAAAGCAGACCGCCCATCCGTATTTGAATCAGAGGTAACATGATGACAGCTAACAAGAAATCTGAAGACCCGACGTACAAAATCGGTGCGGTCGCGAGAATGACCGGCATCGCTCCGGATACCCTGCGCATTTGGGAAAGACGTTATGACATTGTCACACCAGAACGTACACCTGCCGGTGGTCGCCTGTATAGTCAGGAACAAATTACCCGGCTTGCGATCGTCAAAAACCTGGTGGATGCCGGTGACAGTATCAGTTCCGTGGCGGGGCTCGGACTTGAGGAATTGCAGGATCGTTTGAACCGTAGCTTGCAGACGCAAGCAAAGATGCCGGCAAACATATCCGGGCAAGTTTGTCGTCTGGCGATTCTTGGTGAATCGTTAAGACTGAGAATGGAAAATGCGTTGCAGCAAGTTGACGACATGGATATCGTCGGCAGTTTTGCAGAAGTTGCTAAATTCGAAGTAGCCATACAGTCACTTAAACCCAATGTGTTACTTATCGAGGTGCCTACACTACATGAGGACACTGCTAATCGGGTTATACAATGGTTGCAACATTCCGACGCAATGCATGCCATCCTGGTGTATCGTTTCGGTAATACCGAATCCTTCCGCCGTCTGCCAAAATCAAAGTGTACTTTAATGCAAGCACCGGTTGATCCCAGTACTATTCAACGTCGCTGCCAATCCCTTCTAGGCACGCTGAATACTGCCAATGAGCAGGAGTTGCAATCATTGTCATTTGTCGGTGAAGTGGTAGCACCACGAAAATATGATGATGAAACACTGGCGCGTGTGGCGATGCAATCAACTGCAATCAAGTGTGAATGTCCGCGTCATTTGACCGAGATAATTACCAGCCTGTCAGCATTTGAGCGCTATAGTACGGAATGCGAAAGCCGCAGTCCGGAAGATGCCGCATTGCATACCTTTCTTAATGCAACAGCCTCGCGTGCACGGATGATGATTGAAAATGCATTGGAAAAAGTTATCGAGACAGAAAATATTGAAGTCTAGATCCGCGCATAACATCCTGTTAGTTGAGGCTTTCAGTTTGACTCGGATATTGGTTTAGCTATACAAGCATTGTTGAGAGAAAAGCGCTATCTACAGCCTGCACAGTTTTGCTGTATCCAGCGCATATAACACACTAAACTGATGGGCATCGTCACATGGGTTAAATTTTTTCAATCACTATGAGGCTGTTGACACTTTTGGAAAAATTTGAAGGCTGTATGAAAATATTTACATTATTGATCGAGGCGATCTTCACTATTGCAGAGGAGGGTGTATAGGTAAATAAGGGTCAGAGAGACGAGCCATCCTAAAATCGTGACTGTTCTCTGACCCTGTTGATATTACTTAATAAACAGCATTTCCCGGTATTTCGGTAAAGGCCATTTTTCGTCAGAAATTTCCATTTCTAATACATCTGCATGGGCTCGCACTTCATCCATTAAACTCCGTATTTCGGTCGCGCAATACTGCATATGTTCATCCGTTGAGGCAAAATCTTCTTTTTCCGAAATCTCGATGAGCTTGTTAACACTGGCCATCATAGCGTTGCATTCTTCAGCGATCGTTTTTACCGTAGAAGTATCAAGGTTGATCCCGAGGGCGGACGCACTTTCATTCGTTTGTGTTAATTCAGACAGGTAGCTTATCGCTGCCGGGTAGATATAGGTCTTTGCAATTTCTGCTACCATTTTAGCTTCGACACTAATAGACATGATATATATTTCGGCATAGACTTCATAACGACTCTTCAGTTCGACTGGTGAGAGTACGCCTGTTGTCTCAAACAGGTTTTGTATCAAGGGATCATTCAAATACGGCAGGGCATCAGCAGTCGTGGGTAGATTTTTCAAGCCGCGTTCTTCTACCGCCATTTTATGCCATTCCTCAGAATAGCCGTCACCGCCAAAGATAACCGCGCCGTGCTCCGTCATTAGTTTTTTCAGTACAGCAACGACGGCGGCTGGTTTTTCTATGCCTTTGTCCAGTTCAGCTTGCAGCTCGTCTGCAATCCAGTTTAATGAATCGGCTAGCATGGTATTCATCGCGATCAGTGGACCGGAGACGGATTGTTGTGAGCCGACTGCACGAAACTCAAAACGATTGCCGGTAAAGGCAAATGGTGAAGTTCGGTTACGGTCACCAGCATCCTTCGGGAACGGTATAATTTGTGACAGGCCCAGATCCATAATGCCGCTTTCACTGGTGTTATCGAGAGTGCCTTCCCTGATTTGCTCAAAAATGGATTCAATTTCGCTACCCAGATAAACCGATAATATGGCGGGTGGGGCTTCGTTTGCACCAAGGCGGTGATCATTTCCTGCTGAGGCGATAACAGCACGTAATAGCGGACCATACAGATGTACACCGCGTATCACTGCACCACAAAATAACAGAAAATTGAGGTTATCATGAGGTGTTTTACCAGGATCCAGCAGGTTACCTTGCGTTGCGTTACCGACAGACCAGTTAACATGCTTACCTGAACCGTTGATGCCGGCGAAAGGTTTTTCATGCATCAGGCAAACAAATCCATGGTTTTTAGCTGTATTTTTTAAAACCGTCATTAACATTTGCTGGTGATCAGCTGCCACATTCGCAGCTTCAAAGTAAGGTGCAATTTCAAATTGTCCTGGTGCCACTTCGTTATGTCTTGTTTTAGCCGGGATACCTAATTTGTATAGTTTTTCTTCCACGGCTTCCATATAAACCTGGACACGTTCAGGGATCGCGCCAAAGTAGTGGTCATCAAACTCCTGGCCTTTTGCAGGTGCAGCACCAAATAATGTACGCCCCGCAAGCAGAAGATCAGGACGCATGCTGGCAAAGTTAGCATCGACGAGAAAATATTCCTGTTCGGCACCGCAGCTGGAGTTAAGTGGGGCGACGCTGCTTTCTCCCATCAGTGAAAGTACTCGGGTGCCTGCTTCATTCATGGCAGAATTTGAACGCATCAGCGGTACTTTTTTATCCAGTGCTTCACCTGTCCAGGAAACGAATACGGATGGAATACAAAGCGTTGCGCCATTGGCTGTATCAAGAATATATACAGGGCTGGTCGGATCCCAGAATGTATAACCGCGAGCGGAGCTTGTCTGGCGAATACCACCATTCGGGAAAGAAGAACCATCTGGTTCTCCTTTTGTTAACAGGCTGCCATTAAACTCGGTGACAGCTTTACCACTCGATTCGGTCACAATAAAACTGTCATGTTTTTCTGCGGATGCGCCGGTTAATGGGTAAAATACATGAGCAAAATAATTGGCGCCCTTTGACATGGCCCATGTCTTCATCGCCATGGCGACATCATCGGCGACTTCAGGATCCAGTTTAGCACCGGTATCAATGGTTTTTTTCATGGCCTTGAAGGCAGACTTGGATAGCGCCTCTTCCATTTTGAGAAGCGTGAACACATCAGATGCCCAGATTTCTTCCAGTGATTTTGGCTTGTCGACAACCATCGGTTCACCGGTTGTTATTTCAAAGACTGCTTGCGATCGTGCTTCATTCTGGCTCATGACTCTCTCCTGTTCCGTATAGCAATTATTAAGATATCTTTATTATTTGCAGGTATTGAGCCAAGATTGCGATTTGCAGGTTGAAATATAAAAAGAATATATTTAACATTAAGTTATAGGAAAAATGCTAGCCAGGATTAAGTCTAAATATCTATTAAAACGGAGTATTTCAGTGCATCAGGCAGCAGAAAACAGAGTTAAGTCACTATATTAGTGCAGCACATCAGTGCTAGGAAAAACGGGGTCAGAGAACAATTAATGCTAATATTAGAAACAATTGTTCTCTGACCCCGTTTTTTGTTGGTAAAGCCCGGTCATGTTCGTTATTTTAAAATCCTTCCATTAATTAAAGGGCTCTGAGGTTCCCCCAATAAAACGGACGTTTTAATTACTGGCATATATTCTCTCGAACTCAACAGGTGTCCTGTAGTTGAGAGATGCATGCCTGCGATGCC
>CAMYJO010000005.1 GCA_947258755.1 uncultured Gammaproteobacteria bacterium | reverse complement strand
CGGTTACGTTACTGTTCTGGTTCGTGGTGAAACCGGTGCTGTAAACGCTGCAGTGCGTGCAGGTGCAGATGCTTGTGAACGCGTCGGCGATGGACTGGTAGCGGCACACATTATTGCTCGTCCACATAGTGAAGTTGAGCCTGTGCTCAGTGGATCTTCGGGCAATAGACCGCAACGTAGTTGATGACTGGTTGAAGACTGACTGAGCGATCGTCATGTTGCCATCCAGCGCTGATCAGCGCATTCTTGGTTTTCTCGGCAGGGGGCTGAGTCTTGAGTACTCAGCGGTCCAGCTATACAGCACGCAGGCTCGACTTGTCGAAACCTGGGGGCTGAGCGAGGTTGCCAAGAAATTCAATGCAGAAGCCATTGAAGAGATGGGACATGCCGATCGTATCATCAGTCGCATGTTGGCCCTCGGGGTCGCGCCGAATGCATCACAACTGCGCCCGGTGCGCCTGGGGAGCAACTTGCAAGAGTTATTGCAGCATGATTATGCCTTTGAACATGAACTGGTTGGTTTATATGAAGAAGCCAGCGAGTATAGTGGACGCGTAGGCGATCATGACAGTCGCTTGTTTTTCGAAGCTTTATTGAAAGAAGAACAGGCACATGAGCGTGATTTGCAGCAATGGCTGCAGGAGCTCGACAGCCAGACATGAAATCGTATACCATGTAAGTGGTCTTCTTGAGGGAGGGTGTTATGAGCGGAAACTGGCAAGAACGTAACCGACCAGCTCGCCTTGAGAGACGTTACGAATTTGAGAGCTACGATGCCCTGCGCGATTTTCTCGATCGTGCTGCAGAGCTATCGGAGCGTGAAGATTTATATCCAGATATTGGCTTTGGCCGTGACTATGTGAATATGACGATTCATGTAGAAGAGGGTGAAACGACATTGACGGACAATCAGCGCAAATTTGCGCAGCAACTCGACGAACTACTAAGTGATACAACACAATAAGATTGCATCAGGCCTGGCCAGGCAAACAAGCATTGCCGTCGTTGATGCTGATCCACAAGGTTCGTCCTTGCAATGGCGTGCGTTCTCTGAAAATGAAGATACGATGCCGGTGTTTGAGGCAACAGGGCAGCTGTCAACGCAAGCAGAAGAACTGTTGCAGGACTATCAATATGTCGTGATTGATTGCCCACCATCCGTACATGCACCACAAACAACTTCGGTGCTGGAATTCAGTGATCTAGCATTGATCCCGGTACAGCCATCGCCCGTTGATTTATGGGCAACCATTCATATAGAAGAGGCAGTGACGCGCGCACGCGAAACCAACGCAGCACTACGCGCCATGCTTGTCATTAATCAACTGGAAGCACGCACAACATTGTCACGTCTGGTGCGCGATGCGGTATCTGAAATCGGTTTACCAGTAGCCAACACCGCCTTACGCAGGCGTGCGATATATCGTACTAGTGCATTGGAAGGCAAGAGTGTTTTTGATATGGGCCGCAGAGGGGCTGATGCCGTAACAGAGTTGGAACAACTCATCGAGGAGATAGTGAAACATGAGCAGTAATGATAAAACACGGCAGAAACTGGTCGATAGCATGCGCAGAACCAAGGTGGGTGCAAGCCAGAAAGCGGCACCTGGTACAAAGGTAGAAGCCAAAAAAGAGCCGGCCAAAAAGCCTGCCCCAGCCGCGAAAAGAGCAGTAGTGAAGAAGCCACAGCAAAAGGCTGCGGCCAAAGTCACGCGCGCGGAAACGGCTGATTCCTATCAAGCAGGGCGGCGTATCTGGCCGGATTAAGGCCTGTTCCGGTCATGATTCAGTTCTGACTTTTAAGCCCCGGTATCTGGGGCTTAACTGCTTTAGGCGTGGTCATTTTCTGTGATCAATTACTAAGCAAATAAACCCCATGCTACAACGTACGCCGTTGCCCGTTCGGTTATTATTTCCAGTATTTTTTAGTCTTCCATTCATAGATAAATATCTATTTATTAAAGCATGATTATGTGTTTTAATAAATAACAATAGCTAGCGGCTCTGAATTTTTACAGGGCACTATCTGTCAGTCATTGACGGGCAGTGTACATTGAAAAATCGATATGCACCTTCATCGTAAGGGCGAAACAGGTGGCGCTTATGCCAACATCCAAAGACAGTAGCTATACCCCACCGGCAGCCATCCCAGATCACCTGATCCGTCACGCCACGTTGCGTCAATTTCAGGTGTTTGAAGCGATTTTCAGGCTGGGTAGTTTCACCCGTGCCGCCGAGGAATTGTTCCTGACCCAGCCCACCGTCTCCATGCAAATAAAAAAATTAACCGATGCAATGGGCCTGCCGTTGTTTGAACATGTTGGACGTAACGTCGAACCCACCGAGGCCGGGCACGAATTATACGCGGCCTGCAGGCGCATGTTTGAGACCCTGTCAAACCTGGAAATGAAAATGGCTGATCTCAAGGGCATGAAACGCGGCCGTTTGCGCCTGGCGGTGATCACCACGGTTAAATACCTGATACCGGAAATCATGGGTGAGTTCAGTCATCTGTATCCGGGTATCGATCTGGCCCTGAAGGTCACCAACCGTGACCGTATTACCGAACGCATGATGGCCAACGAGGATGACCTATATATCACAGGACTGCCGCCCGAGGACGAACTGGATATCGAGACCTACCCGTTCTCCCCGAATCCGCTGGTGGTTATGGCGCCACGTGATCACCCACTGGTTGGTAAAAAGAATATCCCGCTTGCTGATATTGCCAAAGAACCATTTATTATCCGTGAGCCTGGTTCCGGCATACGCGATGCGACACAGAAATTGTTCAAGGCCCACAATTTACGGCCGCATATCCGTATGGAACTGGGGAGTAACGAAGCGATCAAGCATGCCATTGTCGCTGGTCTCGGCCTATCGGTGATGTCACTGCATACCCTGACCCTGGAGGGCTCCGATGGTCCCGTCGCGATCCTTGATGTCGAGGGCTTTCCGATTATGCGTCAATGGTATATTGTACATCGCAAGGGTAAGGAGTTATCACTGGTGGCGCGCACATTCCTGGATTTTGCCGTTGACAGTGAACCGAAAATCCGTGAGCGTATCGGCACGACCTGGCCTTTGTTAAAACACCTGGTTATACAGGGAAAAAAGGGCAAGGCGCGTAAGAAAAAGGTAGCGCGTAAATAATTATAATGCTGGTATATAAGCTGACTAAGAAAAAAATACGTATGTAGACAAGCTTGAATAATATTGCCCAGTGAGGATTGATCTCCCACTGGAATAATGACTGTTTCATACCTTATTATTGATAGCGGGAGTAGAATAACAAATGCAGATTTCAATGAAAGGGGTCTCCCTAATGTGCACAGCGAACTGTTCGCTGCCAATGCTGACATCGTGATGGTACAGGCTGTCAATCCTGTTGCATATACTGTGGCAGAACCCGCTTATCAACAAGGCCAACAGGCCGACAGGGGATGAGATAAGCATATGGAAAAGATCATTATCGTGGTTGCGGTCCTGCCGCTAGTTTCCGCGTTTTTGATACAGTTATTTGGCGCTCGAATCGGCCGTGGTATAGCCAGGCTCAGTGTGGCAGCCACCACTGCCAGTTTCCTGCTATCCGCCATGCTCCTGTCGTGGGCATTGCTGGGTCATGGCGCGCAGGCGATTTCACTGGGTAATACGTCCACCATCTTGCTGTTTGATCCCTTGAGCACCTTACTGGCTACGATCATTCTTGGTATCAGTTTGATCGTGCATTTGTACTCGGTACGCTATATGGCCGAAGAGGCCGCCTATGGCCAGTTTTTTGTGCTGCTCGACCTGATGACTGCCGCCCTGTTATTCATGGTCATCGCCGGTGACCTGATTACTATGGTGATCGCCTGGTACCTGGTCGGGGTGTTATTATATTTTCTGTTGGGTCAGGACACCCGCAGTCAAACTGCATATCGCTTTGCCTTCTGGACACTGATCACGTATCGCATTGGTGATATACCGTTAATTCTCGCCGCAGCCTTGCTATATAACGCTTATGATACCTGGTCATTGACTGTGATTTTTAGCGAGATTATGGCCAATCCAGATGCCCATCAGGTTTGGGGTTTACCGTTAACGGAAGTCGTAGCAGCACTCATCGGCTTTGCCGCCTTTGCCCGCTCAGCTCAGTTTCTGTTGCATACCTGGTTACCTTACACCATGGATGGGCCGACACCGGTATCGGCCTTGATGCATGCCGGTATCGTTAATGCCGGTGGATTTTTAATCAATCGATTTGCTCCAGTGTTCGTTCATAGTGGCGACGTGTTGAACTGGATTTTCATTGTCGGCCTGATCACTGCCATATTTGGCTCATTGCTGATGTTGACCCAGAACGACATTAAAAAAGCGCTTGGATATTCAACCATGGGTCAAATGGGCTTTATGATTATGGAATGCGGTATTGGCGCATTCTCATTGGCGATCTATCATATGTTTGCTCATGGTGTTTTCAAAGGCACCATGTTCTTGTCTGCAGGCAGTGTCATCAATGATGCACGCCATAACGACGGTATTCCCAAGGATGAACTGTATACCTTTGCTGTTGAGAAGCAACCGAACAAGTCACGCCAACCATGGTTACTGATGGCTGCCATTACCCTGGCCGTGCCACTAGTGATCCTGGTTTTTGCCCACTTGCTTATCGCCGAGGATTATTTCCAGAAGCAGGGTGCAGTCATATTGTTGTTCTTTGGCTGGGTCACGGGCGCGCAATTGATCTTTGCAACATACCGCATGCGTAGCCAGAACATTTGGCGGCTGGTGGGCTTGAGTGTTTTATCACTGGTGATCGTGGTGTTGGGCTATGTCTTCATTAGTCATGCCTTCGATCTGTTTCTGTATCCCGATGCGGCGTTCCGTGCGCAACTTTATTCTGCCGCGACGATAGACCTATTGCGTTTTGATGTGTTGGTGGGCATTACCACGCTAATTATCGTTTTCGGTTGGGTGGTGACCTACTATGCGGAACAAAACGGTTATCGACGTCGTCAGCAAACCAAACGCTTGTGGCTAAACTTTTATGCGCTGATTTCCAGGGAATTTTATATCATCGACCTCTATACCCGTTTGACACGTACGCTGTTGGCGATATCCGGTCGATTGAATGTCTGGTTGAGGTGGTATTAACATGACAGACTTGCTGATTATTTTGCTCGCTGGTTTTTTCCTCCCGCTGTTTCCAATGAGCATGGTATTCAATGTTATCCTCGACAAGGTTAAACGCAGCTGGATAAGAGTCCTGTTATTTATAACGTGGCCGTTAATTGGTTTATTCATAGTAATGAATAGCAATGTCATCATCCCTGAATGGTTGTTGCCACTGGCATTATCTACATCGGCACTGTATGCCTTGCGTATGCTTAGCCTGCGAGAGGTCAATCAGTGGAGCGGATTTCTGGCCACTTCTTTGTGGGCTTTGTTATGGCTGGCGATAATGCAGGAGGCATCGGCGGAGTTGTTATACGTATATGCAATCAGCATGAGCATACCACTGGTGTTACTGCTACTACTGAGTGCGGGTCTGGAGCAGCGTTTTGGCGCCGCTTATACCGATTTATATGGAGGATTGGCGCGCACCATACCCCGTTTCTCCGGCGTGTTGGTCACCGTCGTCGTCGCTGCAATTGCCACGCCGTTGTTTCCGACCTTTTTTATTATGTTCGATATGGTTGTCGAAACCAGTTCGGCCACACCGTTCGCTGCGATGAGCTTGTTACTGATCTGGCTGTTATGGAGCTGGGCAGGCGCCAGGCTGATCCAGGGCCTGATTGTCGGTAGGGCCAGCGATGTCAAGATTGCTGATATGGATATAACGACTATTAGCTTATATAGCTTTGTATTGTTCGCGTTAGCAGTAGGTGGTATTTATCTGAGCGGGGTGATTTTATGAGTTTATCAGCGGGTCAAAGGCTCAGTATTCGCTCGATGATCTATGTCGCCAGCGAACAGATTCCGTTTTTCTGGCCGATGCGTACCTTTATTCATCATAATCCATTGCACGGGCTTGAACATCTGCCTTTTGATCAGGCAGTAGTAGAAGGTAAGCGTTTGTTGCATGGACGTGTTTTTTTACGCCGGCCGGTCTACCAGGATTATCTGCAACAGGGTAAGGTCGACAAAGACGATCTGACCGCGCAGGTGACTGACTATGTGGCCAAGCGTGAAGCGTTCCCGGGCATTGATCTGCAGCAGTGGTTGATGGCACTGTTGACCAAAACCGAACAAAAAGTCGTGTTAAAACGCAATCTGATCGCCACTGTCACAGATATTCAGGCGGTTGTAAAAGGGCAGGAGCTGCCGCAGCAGGATGGGTTTAAACCTGAAAGCCTGGTGCCGTACTTGCGTCATGAATTGCTCGGTGACCGGCCTGTCTATGATGCTATCGATGCATTGTATGGTACGGAAATCGGTACCGAACTCGATGAACTCGTGATCAAGAGTTGTCTGGACTTTTTTGATGAAGGCCAATCCGTGTGGTCAATGCCGGGACGCCGACGTGGTTTCTTCCGCTCCTGGCGTGAAGTTGCCAATCGCAACATCCGCTTGTATTTACGCGGTATGCATATTCAGGACATTCTTGCCGCGGACGACACGCCGGAAGGTGTGATTGTCCATGTCATGAAGGCGCTCGGTATCCCCGAGGAGCGCTGGGTACATTATTTTACACGTGAACTGGCACAACTGCATGGCTGGACCGGTTTCATTCGCTGGCGCTGGAATAGCAAGAATTATTACTGGAGCAAACAGCATCCCGCCGATCTGATCGACCTGGTTGCAGTGCGCCTGACCTTTGCATTGGCCTTGCTCAGTGAGCGCCACAGTGAACGGGGCCATAAAAACATCAAGACGACGGCACCAGAAATTGAAGATGCCATCGAAAACAATACCATGGAAACTTATTTGCGCTATGAGTTATATGGCAAACGCATTGTGCCAGCCATGGCAAAACGGGTGGAGCAGACGCTGGTGCGTGGCAATGCTGCGCACATCGAAAAAGTCTTTCATGAATATTGTGAATTCAAACGCCAGCATGAGGCCAGGACCCAGGCAGATCGACTGAACACGCTGGCCTCGCGTGCCAAACAACCCGATGCCTTGCGCTCATTGTCGGCTGAGCAATTCAGTGATCTGGTAGATAGCTTGCGCATGTTTGAATTTTGCGAAGGCATGTTCTGGTTGCGTGCCATGGAAGCGCATGCCATCAAACATTTTCTGGCGGGTGTGAATCTGGCGCCACCTGAGCCACGTGACAAACGCCCCTTTGTGCAGGCAATGTTTTGCATCGACACCCGTTCAGAACGTATTCGTCGTCACCTGGAAAGTGTCGGTGATTATCAAACCTTTGGTATCGCCGGTTTCTTTGGTGTGCCGGTCAGTTTCATGGAACTTGGTAAAGGCAGTGAAATGCATCTTGCCCCGGTGATATTAACGCCGAAAAACCTGGTACTGGAAATGACCGTCGCCGATGCCGAAGATGTGCACCCGGTCACTGCGCTTGAGAAAGCCATGCATGAATTGAAGGAATCGGTGTTCGGTCCGTTCGTCACGGTAGAGGCCATTGGCTTGCTGTTCGGGTTTGATATGGTAGGCAAGACCCTGATGCCGCAAACCTATAATCATTGGCGTAAACGCCTGTACCGTAAAAAACGCTCGACTCATTTGCTCATCGATAAACTCGATCGCGAGCAAGCTGATTCAATTCTAAGAACAGTGCAACGTGCCGTGATTATCATGGCAATTGAGCAGGAATTTGGGTTGGAAGCCGAACACATCAGTGACGATATGGTGCGAGAGTTGCGTGAAGCGGCCCTCGGCAGAAAATCCGGTACCTCTGCACTGAGTAGTTCACTAAGTTTAACTAAACAACAGGAACAGGAATTTATTTTACACTTGCGCGATAGCTATCGCATTGATGCCGCCTATACCCAGTTGCAAATGGAAAGATTGGGTCGGATTGGTTTCAGTTTGGAAGAGCAGGTCGGGTTTGTCAGTCAAGCCTTGTATTCGATAGGATTGACCAGGGATTTCTCACGTTTTGTTCTGCTATTCGGGCACGGTAGTACCTCGGAGAACAATCCGTATGAGTCGGCACTGGATTGTGGCGCCTGTGGTGGAAATCATGGTCTGGTCAGTGCGCGCGTACTGGCGCAGATGGCGAATAAAAAAGAAGTGCGCCGCAAGTTACGCAGCCAGGGTATTAATATACCAGACGATGCCTGGTTTATCGGTGCGTTACACAACACCACCACCGACGAACTCACGCTGTATGATCTTGATCATATCCCATCCACCCATATCTTTTATATCGATCGCCTACGTACAGGTCTGCTGGCTGCCTCGCGTCTGTGCGCCCAGGAACGCTTGCCCAGCTTGCAACTTAAACCACAGACCCGGGAGCCAACGGCAGCCTATCGCGAAATAGAACGCAATGCCATGGACTGGTCTCAGGTGCGGCCGGAATGGGGTTTGTCCCGTAATGCCTATATGATCATTGGTCGTCGATCTTTAACCAAGGGCATGTCACTGGAAGGTCGTTCATTCCTGCATTCCTATGATTATCGTCTGGATCCCATGCAGCGCCTGTTGGAAAACATTCTTACCGGTCCACTGGTAGTGGCGCAGTGGATTAATATGGAGCACTATTTTTCGACGGTCGATAATGAACGCTTTGGCAGTGGTAGTAAGGTTTACCATAATGTGGCCGGGCGCTTCGGCGTGATGACTGGCGGCCTTAGTGACCTACGCACCGGTCTGCCTTCCCAGACCGTTCTGGATAAAGGTTTACCGTACCATGAGCCGTTGCGACTGATTGCCGTGATCGAGGCCCCTCTGCAACATGCGCGGCGTGCCGTCGAAAGTGTCGTCGCAGTCAAGAACCTGGTATTGAATGACTGGATCCGTTTACTGGTAATCGATCCGGAGAAACAGATCGTGTATTCCTACAACAATGGCCAGTGGGACACGCAAACCCGTTCTGATGTAAATGAACCATCCTTAGCGAAGGAGTCCAGCACAACATGAAAAATCTCAATTACAGTTCAGTCAAGAAACTCGAAATCATACTCAGTGGTGAACATCAGGCCTTTGCAACCGATTTGCTCGACAATGCTGGTGTCACCGGCTATACCATCATCAATAATCTTTCCGGTAAAGGCCGACATGGTTTTCATGAAGGCCACCTGATGTTCAACGAGGAAGACGTACTGATTATGATTATCGCTGTAGTACCCGAAGAACTGGTCGCCCCGATTCTAGAGGGTCTGGAGCCGTTTTATAGCGAACATTCCGGTGTCGTGTTTGTATCGGATATACAGGTAACCCGTCTGGTGAAGTTCAGTAGATGAAGCATAAGAATTGTGGATGTTGCAGTGAAATACAACGAGTGGATTTGTTTCTATTGCTCTTTGTTAGATTTTCCATTCGCTGATAACTCTCTGTAACAAGGTTGTGGTTACTGTTTTCTGTATTGTTATACAATAAAAATCATGAATATCATGCCTGATAAATTCGGAATTAAAGAGTAATGCGTATATTCAATGAAATAGACCTGCATAATATTCGCGGTGATCTGTTCGGTGGCATCACCGCTGCAGTCATCGCCTTGCCGATGGCGTTGGCCTTTGGTGTGGCCTCGGGTGCAGGTGCTGAAGCGGGTATGTACGGAGCGATCCTGGTTGGTTTGTTCGCTGCGCTATTTGGTGGCTCACCGACACTGATCTCGGAACCAACCGGGCCGATGACGGTTGTGTTCACGGCGGTGATCGCCAAACTGATCGCCTCGGATCCGGTCAATGGCATGGCCATGGCCTTTACGGTTGTGATCATGGCCGGCGGCTTCCAGATCCTGTTCGGTATCATGCGTCTTGGCAAGTACGTAACCCTGATGCCGTATACCGTCATCTCGGGTTTCATGTCCGGCATTGGCATTATTCTGATTATTCTGCAACTGGGTCCGTTGCTGGGGCAGGCCGCACCCGCAGGTGGTGTACTCGGCGTACTGGAAAATATCCCGGAGCTGGTCGGCGGCATCCGCTTAGAGGAAACCGTGCTCGCTCTGTTGACTATAGCCATCCTGTTCCTGATGCCGGGAAAATTCAAGCGCTATGTGCCACCGCAACTGCTGGCACTGATTGTCGGCACTGTGGTGTCGATCATGCTGCTCAATGATGCCGGTATCCGTCGTATCGGTGAAATACCTACCGGACTACCGGACTTCAGGATGCCAGTGTTCAGTATCGAGCAATGGCAGCTTATGTTTATCGATGCCATCGTCCTTGGCATGCTCGGTTGTATCGATGCCTTGCTAACCTCGGTCGTTGCCGACAGTCTTACCCGCCAGCAACACAATTCAGACAAGGAACTGATCGGTCAGGGCATCGGTAACATGATGTCCGGTATGTTTGGCGGTCTACCCGGTGCGGGGGCGACGATGGGCACCGTGGTCAGTATCCAGGCAGGCTCCAAAACTGCGCTATCCGGCATTATCCGAGCCAGTATACTGTTGATAGTCATATTATGGGCCGCCGGTCTGACTGCAGTGATTCCGCTGGCCGTGTTGGCCGGGATTGCATTCAAGGTCGGTATCGATATCATCGACTGGAGCTTTCTCAGGCGTGCGCATCTGATCTCCGGCAAGGGTGCAATGATTACCTATGGCGTGATTGTGCTAACCGTCTTTGTTGACTTGATTGTTGCGGTAGGTATCGGGCTGTTTGTAGCGAATATTATGACAGTCACACGCCTGTCCAAGCTACAGGCCGATGATGTCAAGGCGATTTGTGACCCGGATGTAACGGATATCGAATTGAGTGAGCGTGAACGGGAAATAATGCGCTCGGCTGCAAATAAGATCCTGTTGTTTCATCTGCGTGGCACGATGATATTCGGTACCTCGCGTGTGATCAGCCGCAAAAATTCCGAGGTGGAGGGCTGCGAGAGCCTGATTATCGACATTACCGAGGTCGATCACCTGGGTGTATCCGCTGCCCTGTCCCTGGAAGAAGCGATGCTGGATATGATCAGTGCCGGGCGTAAGGTCTATGTCGTTGGCACCAATGCGCAGCCATTGCAGCGTCTGCAAAAACTCGGTCTGCTGAGTAAACTACCACCCGAGCGAGTCGTCGAGGAACGTATCGTCGCTCTTGAGCGGGCTATGAATGCTGCCCCGGCTTGAGCGTAAATAGATAGGCCTGAATAATTCGTTAAATTGGTTAATCTGGCTCCGATTCCTATGCCGTTGCGTGCGAAGCCAGAATACTTTTTATAGCCTGGTAGGCTTGTTGCGCATACGGTTTGATACCACGTACTCCGACTTAAGGCGATGAAGGCATTTTTTGTGGTCATTGCGAGGACAAAGTAGCATTCATTGGAAAGATCAATAAACGGCAACGCAGCAATCCCTAATTGACGAAGTACGTAAGCAAGATTGCCGCACTACCGCTTGCAATGACCAATATTTCGGCAGGAGTCCTGTTTGCATCAGGAATAGGGATGTTGTCAACTTCCCCTCAAAGGGTGGTCGAAGCCATTAAAAAGGGCACGTAAAAAGAATTATTATATTTAATATAAATAGGTAGTTTTTTTGCCCTGTCACAATTTCAATTCAATAAGCTGTAAAAAAAAATCCCGCCGGAGCGGGATTTTCGTATCGATATTAACCGATGAGGTGTAGCCTAGGCAGTAACGTTAGATGCCTGGAGTCCCTTGGGGCCGTTCTCAACCTCGAACGTGACTGGCTGACCCTCGGCCAAGGTTTTGAAACCTGTACCCTGGATTGCGTTGAAATGTACGAAAACATCATCGCCGCCATTGTCCTGAGAAATAAAACCAAAACCTTTGGCTTCGTTAAACCATTTTACAGTACCTGTAGTCATAATAATTACCTTTAATAAATTAAAAAATAGAGTGTTGTGTACAGGCAATGAAACGGGGACTTAGGGGGGTAACACAGAGGGAACAACCAAAAATATCAATAACAAAATCTGTAACAGAACCTATCCTAATAGTTTTCCGTTGAATTGTCAAGGACTTATTGTTGCTGACATAAGTTATGCCTGTCTAATTAGGTAATGAGTAAGCTAGTTTCGACACTGATAGAACTATGCTATCAGTATACGACAGGAATACGATTTGGATTGAGATAGTCGCTTTCGATTGAGTAGCGAAACTGCTAATAGCAAGTGAGCTAAATCATTGATAAGGGTTCAAATAATCTCATGCATTTGGCCTTGCTATGATTATAGAAGAGATTCAATCAGACCGTTTTCATATAACATGTTTTTTAATGATTGATAGGCATGCTGAGCAAAAGGTTCTACCCCGCATACACCCAGTTCGATTTGTGGACTGGCTGATCCCGGTGATGAAGGTAGACTGGAAATTTTAACATTCGGATGTTGTCGTTGTGCCTGCTCCAGTAGTTGAATCAAATTACTTTCCTTTGCGCCTGTTAGCAGGTAGGAATAATATACGATGTCTGCCTTACTTGCCTGCGCGTATTTCGTTTCCAGTAGCCATTCCAGCATAGGCCATGCCATGACCGGAAAGCCGGGCAGGCAATGGATATTGTTAATGCTGAAACCGGGAATACGGTTATAGGGATTAGGAATGATTGTTGTCCCTTCCGGTAAATCTGCCATCAGGATACGATTGGGATAAGCGTCAGCACCGAACTCAGCTTCGATTTCAGATACAGCCTCAGGGTGACGGACCATTTGAAGATCGAAAGCTTTAGCTACAGCTTGTCGGGTGCGATCGTCAATGGTTGCACCGATGCCACCAAATGAAAAGCAGATGTCACCAAGCTTGCGTATTTCACGAAAATGCTGGGCCAGAGTGTCTTCATCGTCACCGGCATAACGTGCCCAGCAGAGCTGCAGGCCATGTTTTGCCAGTAGTTCGATAGATTTTTCCAGGTGTTTGTCTTTGCGGCGACCTGAAAGAATTTCATCGCCAATGATGATGATGCCTAAACTATTTGTCATGTTTAACCATGATTAATTTGTCAGTATCGAAGCCCAACTGTTTAACTCTGCGTTTGAATTTTTCTATAAGATTCAAATCAATGTCAGGCGAGCGTGAAAGAAGCCAAAGATAGGAGTGGTTGTAACCGGATATAAAGGCATACTGATAGTTATTATCCAGCTCAAATATTGCGTAGGACCCATAAAAGGGGCCAAAAAAAGAAACCTTCAGGTGCCCTTGTGTTTTATCATCCATAAAATAGGCTTTACCCTCGGCCTGTTTCCATTTATTTTTTTGCTTGGAAAAGCCTCTATTGATGACCTTGACGCCGCCGTCATCACGCAGGGAATAAGTTGCACTAACGTTACTCAGTCCACGCTCAAATGAATGGTCGAGCCTGGCAATTTCATACCATGTGCCCAGATAGCGATCGATATTAAATTTTGTGACTGGCTGGACGCCTTCAGGTAAGCCTGTGCAAGCGGTTAAGATGAAGCTAAATGTGAGTAGCAGGTAGGCTCGCATGGCGTTAGTTAATTGATCCCTTGTTTCGTTTTCCTTTATTTTATTATATATCAACTGATTTTGATTGCAGTGACTCAAACAAATTTTCCTTATACTCCTGCTGGCTGTATTCTGACTCAAAATAGATCTTCACGGCGCTTTTGCCTTGTCCTTCGATGCTATAGGGAGCTTCATCAAGATTGTTTATGTCATTACCCGTGATTGGATCAGTTGTAATTACCAGCATCTATAGTTTCCTGTTTATTATGTTTACAGTAATTAGTTGTTACGATGAAATCGGTTTAAATTCGGGTACCCATTACCCCGAATACGGGGTCGGATAACAGTTTTTGTGGAAAATACATGTCATTCGATGGTCGTATCCAGCCATGCCAGGATTCAGTTTCCAGGTTAGTGAATTGTCCGCCAGTGTAAAAGTATTCCAGAACAAGTCCCATCCGCTCATATGGGTGTAATTCCGTCCAGATCTGAATGACTTTTTCAGGGAACCATCTGTCGGAGAATGTGATTATAAACTTACCGCCGGGTTTCAATATTCTTGCTATCTCATCAAACACCTGCAGTGGCTTGATTAGATATTCGATTGAGACTGTACAAATTACTATATCAACAGAATTGTCACTGTACGGTATTACGGGATTGTCATTCAGGTCCTGAATTATATAGGAGCGAAGCAAGGGGTTGGCTTTGAGCTCCGCTTCATTCATGCCCAGCCCGTAGAGTTCAATTTCAGCACTGATCTCATGCAGATGGGATTCCCAGCTACTCATCAGGTCAAGCACTTTCATACCGGTAGAGATGTTTCGTTCGTACAGCGATCTGATAATGGATATGGCTTGTTTGTCTATGTGATGAACAAGGCGTGGCATTGTATAAAAAAGCCTATCGCTAGTCTCAACTTTGCGTGAGAAAGAATCTGCTTGTAGGTACGAGGTTTTTACTGATTCCAGGTGGCACTGCATACCCGAGCCATGAGTGGCTATATCGTCGATTATGTCATGACAATGACCGCCCCGCTGTTCATTATCAGGCAGTATTTCTTCCAGTCTGATGCCAATAGATAAATCATAACTGCAGAGAGGGTGATTAAAATCGATTTCTACCTGACTACTGTTCATATCGATGATTCGGAAAGGTGTTATGTCTTCAGGATACGTAGTGAGCATACCGGGGATACCGGATAAGATACCTCTTGGGTAAAAACGGCCAACGCTGGGTTCAGGGATATTTCTGCTATTAAATGCAGAAACAACCCTGCTGCGTTTCAGTAGGATGGACCTGGCTTGTTGATTGACTGGGAACAGATCGCTTGCCTGCGTGTGCACTTCAGCATAGTCGCCTTGCTGCAGTTCGCTGAATTGTGATCGTAAATCACCCGGCAGTTGATCGCGCCACAGGTCCAGCTTGTGGAAATATTGCCAGTCCTTGTGCGAGGCATCAGCGGATTTCCAGGCAAGGAAGCATTTAGCGTTTACTAGTCTTGTGTCATCCATGGGGCTATCCTCATCATTGCCTCAGTGCGCCACGAATAATAATTGTACACAAACTTGATATAAATGTATATATGTTGTATAGTAATTGCATAGGTAATTGTTATTTTCAAAATTATCCTGTTAAGGCCTAACAATAATGTTTCAGGCCATTGAAAAGATAGAATTTATTAAGTATTCAAAACATCTGCAGGCGAGTGTAGCATGCTTAAATCAATGTTAAATATAATGTTATTAGCTATGGTATTTAGCAGTGCCAGCGCAAAAGAAGTGTGCCCAAAGGCACTGGATTTTCATAAACGGCCATTAGGTGCCGAAAACACCGTTCATTTGTGTCAGCAATTCAAGGATAAAGTCACCCTGGTGGTGAACACGGCCAGCAAATGTGCTTACACCTATCAGTACGAGGGACTGGAGGCCCTGTATGAAAAATATAAAGGTAGGGGACTCATTGTCGCGGGTTTTCCGTCAAATGATTTTGCTGGACAGGAACCCGGCACTGAAAAACAAATTCAATCTTTCTGTCGTCTTACTTATGGTGTGCAATTCCCCATGTTCGAGAAAACCAGAGTGAAGTCACCCCATGCAGGACCGTTTTATCAGTTTCTCGGCAAGGTGACGTCCGAGACGCCGAAGTGGAATTTTCATAAATATCTGATCAACAGGAAAGGTGAAGTTGTTGGTAGTTTTCCCAGTCAGGTTGAACCTGATAATCTTAAATTGATTAGTGCAATAGAAAAATTGCTCTAGACTACACTAACAGGGGACAGTTGAAATGAACAACGAAATAGAGTTAATGAGTAATCATAAAATTGCTATCGGTGTTAGTGCCTGCTTGCTTGGGGCTAAAGTACGTTTCGATGGTGGGCACAAACGTAATTCTTATATTGATGATCTGCTCAGTGAGCATTTTGATTTTGTTTCATATTGTCCTGAAGTTGCAATAGGAATGACGATACCCAGGGAGCCGATAAGATTAGTGAATTTTAGCGGTGATATTCGCGTACGGGGTAGTCGTAATCCTGATGTTGACTATTCAGAGCAGCTATCAGCTTATGGCAATAAGGTTGCTGGCTCTCTGCAGCATCTTAGAGGTTTTATATTTAAAAAAGACTCACCCAGTTGCGGTATGGAGCGGGTCAAGGTATATGCGGAAAATGGACACCCCGAAAGAAATGGAACCGGCTTTTTTGCCAGTGAGATTATGAAGCAAAACCCATTACTGCCGGTAGAAGAAGAAGGCAGGCTGAATGATCATGTCTTGCGTGAGAACTTCATTAACCGGGTGTTTGTTTATGATCGTTGGATCGAGCTTGCACAATCTGGCATTAGTAAATCCAACTTGCTTGATTTTCATACACGTCATAAGTACTTGTTGCTTGCACATAATCAACAGGTGTACAGGAATTTGGGGCGAAAGCTTGCTGCCCTCGATGGTGTCAATATTGATGAATTCGCGCAGCAATATATCGCAGACGTTATGGCCGTACTAAAGCAGAGGGCTAATCGAAAAACACATGTTAATGTATTACAGCACCTATTGGGATTTTTACGTTCATGTCTTGATGGTGACGATCGTGCAGAAGTATTGAATGCTATCAAGGCCTACGGCAAGGGTGAATACCCACTGATTGTGCCTATTACATTACTGCGGCACCATTTTCGCCGTAACCCGCATCATTTTGTAAACCGCCAGGTCTATCTGAATCCTCATCCCGGTGAACTCATGTTGAGAAATAATATCTAGCTAATGAACTTGCATTGTTATCAATGTGGTTACACTGGCGCATTTAAGCGTAAACACACTCGTTTAAGTCTTATAGCTGCATTGTTATGGATAATACCATTGTCTTTTTTGCTTCAAGGTTACTGGCCAGTTCTAATTATCCCAGCACTGGCAGTCAGTGTCTGGGCCTGGATGGCGAGGGATTATGTCTGCCCGCAATGTGGAGACCGTAGCTCGTACAAGCAAAATTAAAATGCTCGTTATTATACTGTCAAGTCGTAATTTGATTATAGGTTAAGTCTTATTTTTTAGTTCATTCCAGATTGTCAGTGCCCTTTTTCTACTGTCTGATAAATCAACGATAGGCATGGGATAATTTTCTCCCAATATTAGATGTGCCTGCTCAAGGGCATCCTGAGGTGCTTCCCAGGGTTGATGTATCCATTTATCGGGTAATGAACTCAGCTCGGGAAGCCAATGGCGTACGTAGTGACCCTTTGGATCAAAGCGTTCACCCTGACGCACTGGATTGAAAATACGAAAGAAGGGGGCGGCATCAGCGCCACTACCTGCTGTCCATTGCCAGCCCATGGTGTTATTGGCCAGGTCTGCATCTACCAAAGTATCCCAAAACCATTTAGCTCCTTGCTGCCATGGTATGAGTAAATTCTTGGTCAGCAATGATGCGACGATCATGCGTACACGATTATGCATCAAGCCTGTTTGCCAGAGTTCACGCATGCCGGCATCGACAATGGGGATACCAGTCAAACCTTTCTGCCACTGATGTAACTGTTTTTTATAATTCTTTTTCCATGGGAATGAATTGAAGCGCTCATCCAAAGGTTTGTCTGTGGTATGCGGAAAATGGTACAACAGGTGATGGGCAAAATCGCGCCATCCCAGTTGGCGTAAATAAGCCTCTGTCGCTTTGATACTGCCAGCGCTGGTATTCTGTGCGCTCCATTGCTGCGCGCTTTGCCATATTTTCCAGGGGCTGATCTCACCGAAATGTAGGTGAGCAGATAGGCAGGATGTTCCGTCAATGCCCGGTATGTCCCTTTCTTCAGGGTAATTTGCTATCGCATTGTCTAAAAAATCTGCCAGGGCCTTGCTAGCGCCTGATTCACCCGGCTGCCAACGATTCCTGATGTCAGCATCCCATGGGATCTGAGGTAGAAGTTGTAGTGAATCTATATCAACATTGTTGATCTTCAGCTTAGTCGGTGTAATGGCGGGTAATTTTACCGGCGCTTTAGCTGTGTAATGACTAAAACCGTTCCTTTGCATCGCTTTCCAGAATGGCGTAAATACTCGATAGGGCGTACCATCTTTTTTCAGTCCTTCCCAGGGTTCTGTTAATAAGGAGCCGTTAAAGCTTTTCACCTCGATAGAATTTTCCTGTAAAGACTTTTTGATTCGCTGATCTCGTTGAACGGCATAAGGTTCATAGCATCGATTCCAGAATACATGATCAGTATCCATTTGCAGGCATAGCTTGTGGAGCTCCTGTTCAGCTGAGCCATTAACAATAAGCAGCTCAGATCCTCGTTCGCGCAAAGATTGTTGCAGTGCAGATAAACTATGATGTAGCCACCATTTACTGGCGCCCCCAGGTGACCAATTGTGACTCTCAGTTTCATAGATATAGACAGGAATGATAGTTTGTCGAGTTTGCACAGCTGCCTGTAATGCCGGGTTGTCATGCAGACGTAGATCTTGTCGGAACCAGATAATGGATGTTTTCATGCCGTATTGGCCTGGCTCAAGTGTTCAGGGTATTGGTAATAGTTTCCAGTCCTGTATGTATGTCGGTTCCAGCATAAATAGCGTTTACCGATTCAATCTCATTTTTATGGCGTTCTGCCAATGCACCGCCGGTGAATACAGGAACTGTTACCTCGGAAATGAGCTTGGGGAGGTGTTTGCTAAACAAATCCTTGGAGGGTTTTGAAAAACCGGACAGGACAATGGCTTCGCAAGGACGTTTTTCCAGAACAGCAGGAATTTGTTCCAGAGGTAAATTAGCGCCGAGTATCAGGGTGCGATATCCATAGTTTGTTGCTGCCAGGGAAAATAGTAACATGCCGATTTCATGTTGCTCTCCTGGAAGGCAGGCGATCAGCAGTAATGGCCCGGTGGTGCGCAGATTCATATGTTGAATACGGGCACCCAATTTGTTGCGCAGGTATACGGTAAAAAAATGTTCCTTTGCAATTCCTGCCTCATGTTGTTTCCAGCTCGTGCCTAATACTTTCAGTAGCGGAGTAATGAGCCTGGAACTGACGATATCGACGGGATACAAGGACAAGGCGTCATTGTAAATGCTATCGAGTCTATTTTCGTCGAAAACGGAAATAGCCTCTAACATCATGTCCTGATATTTCTGCCAAATATCCTGTGAGTCCTTGTTTGCCGTACTGGCGTGAGGCGTTTGTTCCTTTTGTAACAGAGGTTTAACCTGGCTGATTGCCATGCCTTGGTTCAGTAATGTCGTTACACGCTCGATGAGCTCGATGTCATCTTTTGTGTACAGGCGGTGTCCTTTAGGCGTTCGTTTTGGCGTGATCAGCTTATATCGACGTTCCCAGGCACGTAAGGTAATGGGATTGACACCGGTGACTGCAGCCACTGTTCGAATCGGGAACAGGCCGTTATCCTCAGTTTGTGGCAATTTGTCAATTTGTTCGGGCATGGCTTGATCATTCTTCAATTCAGTTATATTGTATAACTATTGTATCATATTTGCAGAATAATGTTAGTCCAATGACCCTGGGAGGAATAATAATGGCAGATCTGCGCTCGTTAATACTGTTACGCAATGATCCTGAGGAAGCACAGAAATTGCTGCAGGTGGCGGAAAAAGGCGATGTCGATGCGCAGTATGCCGCAGGGCTCATTTTTGCCGAAGGCAGGGGGGTTGAGCAAAACGATGCGTTTTCATACTTCTGGCTTAGTCTTGCCTGTGATCAGGGTGATGAAGATGCCAAGCTGTTGCGTACTGTTGTGGCCGTCAACATGAGCCAGGAAGATTATGACAGTGCCGAACAAATGCTGACTAACTACAGGTCGGGGGCATGGCATCCTGGCAACCCAGCTTCAGTTCAGTGAAAAACCTGCGCTGACATCATTCCATCGTACCCTCGAGGCCTGATCATTGATTTTATACAAGGCCTTTGAGAACAATGAGGCCATACTCTGGAATTGATGCTGATGTAGGTCAGTAGGCGGGTTTTCGCTCGATCCAGGGCAGCGGGGCAAACGGTCCGAGAGACTCACGGCTCCACCACTGCCCGGTTTTATTGCGTTGTTTCTGGTCACTGAATTGATAACGAAATGCATCAACGCGGATATAGCGCGGTGGCATGTCGGGAAATGGGTTGTGCTCCAGTAATGCGGTTACAGCGGGTGAATTGTTTAGCAAACTTTTTAGAAATTGATCAAACCAGGGTATGAACATCGGATGCAGGGTCACGAACCACATTTGCCAGTCAAGACGCGGTTGATGAGGGATTACGATATCGGGACTTTGCATTATATCGCCCGGTTTGTATTTGAAAACGTAGGGCTTCCATTCCTGACCATCAATCGATCCTTGTAACTCGAGTTCTATTCTTTCCGTTTTCATGGTCGGGAATACATGATATTTAGCGACGATGCGATAGGCCTCTGTATAATCAACAATCGCGCGAATTAAACCAGTACTACGTTGCATCAGTGTCAATTCCCATAGGTTCACAACGCTGCAGAATACAATAAGCAATGCAATAGCGAGCGTTGTTACACGTCTGCTTTTACTTTCCTGTGTTGTATTATGAGCTTGTTTACCAAGGATTGCTGTAAGGCGTTTGGGGATAACACGTTGTATAGCCTTGTCATCAAACAGGAACAGACACAGTGCGATGGTCAGGAAATTGAACCAGTTATGATTGCTGGTCAGTATGATCAACACTTGCCAAAGTATCGTTATCCACGCCGCAGTAAAACGCCAGCGTCTCGGCATGAACATCATAAACGGGACCAGTATTTCAATCACCAGGGTCAGTGCCGTACTGGAACGTAGTAACCATTCCGGGAGCTGATGTGCATACCATGCGAGCGGTGTCGGTAGTGGTTGGACTTCAAAATAAAAGTTTAATGCGGTCAGTCCGGACCAGCTGGGATCTTGTAGTGAAAATTTGGATATGCCGGACATGAAGCGCAGGCGGAACAACAGAAAGCGAAACAGGAAAATAATAATGCGTGATCTGGGAGTCAGGAATATAGCCAGAAAACCGGCTTCCAGGATCAGCGCATCCCATTGGAAATTCATGAAAGTCTGACCGGCATAATACAGGGACAGATACAATATAAATGATATGACAAGCGCAAAGCGGGGCAGCCAATTGAAAATAATCATGACCGAGGTGATAGCGCCGATTACAGTCGCGGCATTCAAGGCCATATCACTTGAGTTGAGCCAGAATACAGTAGGCATTTGCAGATAGCGCTCAATGCCGGTTTGCGTCTCTATATAATCCAGATGTTGGCTAAAAGGCAAAATGCCCTGGCTGCCAGCCAGGCCCTCTATTTGCACACCGATTGAAACAAATGCAATCAGATAAAAAACGCCGATTAGACGTAAGAATAATATGCTGACCAACTGATATGTATTTTCTGAGTGCATATTGTTTAATATGGCAATAGCATTTTTATTTCATGGCAATTTTAAGCATAAGTCATCATTTTATTGTAGCGCGGTGACGAGAGATTTCCCGCTTAGCTAATCAGATGTGCATTCGCTCAGAAATACTGTACCGGGTCCGTTGCAGGATTATTATCAACAGGCTTTCACGCCTGTTGCAACGCCTGTCAACGATGTGCCATTTGTGGCCCTTGATTTTGAAACAACAGTGCTTGATCTTGAGCAGGACCACATCATCAATATGGGCCTGGTTGAAATAGATAAGCTGACTGTTTCATAGCCCGGTCAAGATCTTCAAGCTATCATTGTCGTCAATAACTGGCAAACTACGGATGATATCAAACCTGGTGACAGTGTAGCCGCTGCCTTTATCTTGAAAAATGATTAATCAGGAATATGGCTTACCCTGACTTCAACCGAGAGTTCTACTGGTTGGTTGACTGCGCCCACATAGGTACCAGCAACCGGGGGGATCGCTTCTGGATGTCGGTGCACCGCGACCGCAATATGTTCACCGCTGACCACCAGGCCGCTGGTTGAATCAAAACCTCGCCAGCCGGAACCCGGTAACAGAACCTCCGCCCAGGCATGCGTGGACGTATGTCCTGGCATAATCGACTCATTTAGGATATAGCCGCTGATAAAGCGGCTGGCAAGCCCGTAACCGCGGCAGATCTCGATAAACAGGGTGGCAAAGTCGCGACAGGATCCTGTACCCGTAGACAAGGTCTGCGCCGGTGACTGGACACCAGGTTCCTCGCGCATCTGATATTGCAACTCATTCGCGATTTTTCGGTTTATTGTGGTCAGTATTGTGATTGTATCTGTATCGATCGCCGGATCGAAGACGCCGGCGAGCCATTCGCTCAATACAGGCTGATCCTGTGGGTATATTGCACTCTGATAGGGCGCCAGATCTATCTGTTCTGAGGGATCATATTGAAAAGGAAAGTGCTGCGCACTGTCTTCCAGTGAAAACTCCAATGCTAGTTCTTCATAATGCTCTACGATCACTTCGCTAGAGATGACCAGTTCTGCAGCAGCTTGCAGAAATGTTACTATGGCAACGGAATTACTATAGACATCGCGTTTCCAGCGGATCTGATGCTCGGGTTCAATCTCCAACTTGGAGGACTGCACACGAACATCATGGCCTTCGCGAGGCCTTAGATGGAGGCTATGCGGAAATAGTGTGACCGGCTCGGCATACTGGTAACGTGTCAGGTGTTGTATTTTAATTCGACGCATGTGCCTGATTCTATGACACCATTATGAAAAAAGATATTACTCATTGTTAGCGTGCAGGAAAAGTTCTGAAAGTCGGCGACTGCGCAGCACATTTTGACAATGGAACGGAACTGAGAAACACTTGTAGGCATGAATCATGATAACGACAGCTTTGTCGCAGCTATCCGTGCTCACGATGCGGCAGTATCAGCCTGTGGCCTCGATATCTGGATAGGGGCTGAGCCAACTTTTACCAATCGCCTGTCAGAATCACCCGAATGGCTAACTGACGCCCTGGGTGGAACCAAACTGAACTATGCATGCGATTTTATCCACCGCCTGCGCGACAGCTTACCGGGTTCGATTATTTTACGTACCATAGGACGTCAATATCCCGGTGAACAGCGGCCGCGCTGGAACCTTGGTCTGTATCAGCGTCGTGACGGCAAGGCGCATGCTGACGGGTTGCCGACAGATCCACTGGGACAATCATGTTCCTGTGCAGCCGAGCAGATGCATACGTTCTGGCAGTATTTGAGCGTTGCTCTCGATCGGGACGGTTGGTCGGCGGTCAGATTTCAGCTCGAAGGGGACATGGGCTTACGCATATTATTTTGTTGTCATGAACAACAGCTGGCAGTCGACCCGGAAAAAGATTCCCGTCTGGCCCGGTCTTCACTTCATTCCCAGGCCATCCCGTCGAGTGGTGCCGTTGACGGTCTAGCTGAAGAGGGGCTCTATCTCGTTGCCGTGGGTTGTGCGCCCACGGGCCCTGATGACAGCCTGCAACCCTGTATTGAATTGCCGGCTTTTACAGCGGTGGAAACGTTTATGGCCTTTTTGCAACGCGTTGCCCAGGCGTCAGTTGATGCCGGTCTCACTGCCCTGGTATGGCGCGGGTATCCTCCGCCAGTAGATCAACAGGTTGCCTGGACAACCTTGACACCTGATCCTGCAGTGTTGGAAGTGAATGAAGCCCCTGCGACAACTGTCAGCGAATTTTTGCAGATGAGTCGCAGCATATTCGCGCTTGCGCAAGCAGGGGGGCTTGCTCCTTATCGATTGCAGTATAACGGCGTGATTTCGGATAGCGGTGGGGGTGGCCAGTTTACTCTGGGTGGTCCCAGCCCTGAACGTAGTCCTTTTTTCGTTGAACCGCAATTGCTACCCCGCCTGGTCAGCTACCTCAATCATCATCCGGCACTTTCCTACTGGTTTGCACCAATATATGTCGGCAGTTTTAGTCAATCGCCGCGTGCCGATGAAAACGTGCTTGAATCATTTAGTGAATTACAGCTTGCGCTACAATATCTTGCGGCTGCAAAGAATGCACAACCGGAATTTATCTGGCGCAGTCTGAGCCCTTTTCTGGTTGATACCTCGGGCAATGCCCATCGTAGCGAGTTGAATATCGAGAAACTCTGGAATCCCTACCTGCCAGGTCGAGGACGCCTCGGGCTGGTTGAGTTTCGTGCCTTTCGTATGACTACAGATGCAGAAACGGCTACCGCCATCGCCGCCATGCTGCGAGCACTGGTAGCCATGCTGGTCAAGAAAAATATCGGCCATCAATTGATCGAGTGGGGCAGTCGGTTGCATGATCGTTTTGCGTTACCATTTTATCTGCGCCAGGATCTGGGTAATGTGTTCAGTGATCTGCAGGCCGCCGGGCTGGGCCTGGGCAGGCCCGTCACCGAGCGTCTGTACGCTGATGACTGGCGCCATGTCGGTCATGTCGAGTATGCCACTTGTCGCTTCGACGTCGATCAGGCTATCGAATTCTGGCCACTGCTTGGTGACGCAGCCGAGCAGGAAGGTGGTTCGCGACTTGTTGATGCAAGTACCAAACGCTTGCAACTCAGTCTTCGCCCATGCTCTGATCAAAAAGAGGATCTGGCAGCATGGCAAGTGCTGGCCAATGGCTATCGTGTACCGTTACGCCAGGAGCAGGATGAGTTCGGACACGTATATCTCATGGGGCTGCGCTATCGTGCTTTTATGCCCTGGGCCGGACTACATCCTGGACTTGGTGCTCAGGATCCCATTGTGCTCATGCTGTTACCGCCAGGTATGGAAATAGGCCTGCGCATTACCCTGTACGACTGGCAGCCAATGGCAGAGCCCTATGATGGTCTGCCGGATTCACTTGACGAAGCGTACAGGCGCATACGCGAGCGCTTTGTTGTCGAGGAGATTGTGCCTGGTGAATTAGCCGATGCCATTACCCCGCCTGATGATGCCTTGAGCGAATATTGTTTGGATCTTAGGCGTATTTAATCAAGGTAGCTGGGTAGCTGTGTATTTACCGCTTGGTCGTATGAAACTCGCCAGGCTAATTTGTTCTGGTCATGTGCCGACATACTAGCGCCACATTTCCTGTACCCCTAAACAGAAATAACACCTCTTCAATATCCTGCTGATAGAAGCACTAGCAAGTTTGACTGCTGGCAGCCTGTCACCTGCTATAAAGCAGATCTCCTGTACAACTGTGCAAAAAATTAAATAATCAATAAAAACAAGATATTATATATTATAAAAATAGTTACAGTAACGTAAGCTTGACAATATGTATAATAAATGTATAAGATATGTACAGGTTACCTAATGGAGCGAAAGCAATGCAGCAGACCAATCTTGCTATGGGTATGACGGAACAGGGTTTTGTCCCTGATAGTGTGATCCGACTCGGGATACGCAGGCTAATCAAGCAACGCTTAGCGGAAATCAATGCGGATGACACGGAACAGATGGCAAAAGCGCAGCATGTATTCGCTGAAGCGATGCGCAGCGCTGTGATTGCACCATTGCCTGAGAAGGCCAACGAGCAACACTACGAGGTGCCGGCAAAGTTGTTTCAGCATGCGCTGGGCCCGCACATGAAATACAGCAGCTGCTATTGGCGTGAGCATACATCAAGCCTGGCAGAGGCTGAAGAAGAAGCTTTACGACAGACTTGTCTGCATGCAGAAATCAGCAATGACACAGATATACTTGAGCTGGGTTGTGGATGGGGTTCTCTAACCCTATGGATGGCAGAGCGTTATCCCTTGAGTCGTATCACCGCAGTTTCCAATTCCAATTCCCAGCGTGAATTCATCATGAATCAAGCGCAATTGCGTGGCCTGGCTAATGTTCAGGTCATTACCTGTGATATGAATGAATTTACTACATCGCAGACATTCGATCGCGTGGTATCGGTCGAGATGTTTGAGCATATGCGTAATTATCCAGCGCTATTCAAGCGCATCCATAACTGGTTAAGGCCGGCTGGCAAGTTTTTTATGCATATATTTGTGCACCAATCTGTACCTTATCTGTTTGAGGCTAAAGATGCATCTGACTGGATGAGTCAACATTTTTTCTCAGGTGGCATCATGCCGAGTGATGATTTGCCATTGTTTTTTCAGGAAGACCGTAAGTTTGAGCGACGCTGGCGTTGGGATGGTAGTCACTATCAGAAAACCGCAAAGGCATGGCTGCAAAACATGGACAATCACAAAGATGACCTGTGGCCAGTGATGGAGCAAACCTATGGTGCAGAGAATGCGCAACAATGGTGGATGCGTTGGCGCATGTTCTTTATGGCTTGTGAAGAACTGTTTGGCTACGATGACGGTCAGGAATGGTGGGTAAGCCACTACCTGTTCAAGAAATCGGTTAGTTAAGTGACGATGATTTCATGAAGCTTACCTTAACCAATTTTGTACTTTTCCAGATCGGATGGTTTGCCTGTGTACTGGGCAGCGCCTATTCGTATCCCTTGCTTGGTACCCTGATTGCAATACTAATTGTCAGTTACCATATCCTGCGTTCAGCACAGCCTGGTCAAGAAGTTTGGCTTGTCATGTTGGCAATCGGGATAGGCGGCAGTTGGGATAGCCTGTTGGTTTGGATGCAATGGATTACCTATAACAATGGCATGTGGGCTGAAAATATGGCGCCGTATTGGATCGTCGCGCTGTGGGCATTATTTGCCACCACATTGAATGTGTCACTACGATGGATGAAAGGGCGATGGTTCCTGGCAGTGCTGTCCGGAGCAATAGCGGGCCCGCTGGCCTACTATGGCGGACATCGACTGGGAGCCGTTTATTTCCCCGATATAAGCACAGCGATGATCGCACTGTCCCTGGGCTGGGCTGTATTCATGCCACTGCTACTATTAATTTCACAACGACTGGATGGTTATGCGTACTTGTCACTGCCCAAGAAGGTGAGCGTATGATGCAAACCTATTTTTATGGGCTGCTTGCCATGATAGTACTGGCATTGTTGACATGGGTTATCAGTGTCAGGAAGAAGGATGCAAGTATTGTTGACAGCTTTTGGTCAATCTTTTTTCTGTTGGGCAGTATCGTTTATGTGTGGCCGAATGAAGTACTGTCTGTGCAGCAACTTGTTTTGATATTGCTCGTTACTGTGTGGGCCTTGCGTTTGTCTTTATTTATCACATGGCGCAATCATGGTAAGCCGGAGGACACGCGTTACCAGGATATTCGTGCGCGCTATGCTCCTAATTTTGCATTTAAAAGTCTTTTTATCATCTTTATTTTTCAGGCGCTTCTAGCTGGTTTTATCTCCTTGCCTCTATGGTTTGTCTTCACTCGCCCTGCCGATTTTGGATTGTTGGATATTGCAGGTATTGCACTATGGGTAGTGGGCATGTTCTTCGAGGTCATAGGGGATGCGCAAATGGCTAGCTTCAGGAAATCCACTGCCAGCCAAAACGGTGAGGTAATGGACCAAGGTTTATGGCATTACACAAGGCATCCTAATTATTTTGGTGAATCTTGCATTTGGTGGGGATACTACTTGTTTGCACTCAGTGCCGGTGGCTGGTGGACCATTCTGGCACCTGTCGCCATGACCTGGTTGTTGCTGAAATTTTCCGGTGTTGCCTTGTTGGAAAGCGATATTGTCCATCGTCGACCGGCTTATCGGGAATATATTAAAAGTACCAGTGCTTTCGTACCTTGGCCGCCAGCAAATGATGCCAATACGGCAGTTGCAGAGGAGAAAATGCCATGAGGAAGATACAAAACCTGTATTTAGTGTTAGTCATTTTTCTCGGCCTTACAAGCTTGCCCGCGCATGGATTGATGACCCAGGATCTGTACTACAACGTTTACCTCGATGGTGATGAGATCGGTTACCACAAGGTGAGTATCAAACCCTTGGAGTCACGCAAAATTGTACAGGTCGAAGCCAGCTTTAAGGTCAAGTTCCTGTTTTTCAATGCTTACACCTATTTTCACACGGCGAATGAGGAATGGAGCGAAAGCTGCCTGACGAAAATACTTACTAGTACTGATGACAATGGCACAAAGCTTTTCGTTAATGGCCAACAACAAAAAGATGTGTTCAGAATAGAGTCTGCAGAAGGTTCCGAGCGAGTCAGTGGTTGTGTGAAAAGCTTTGCTTACTGGGATCCGAAGTTGATACAGGCAACGCGCTTGTTGAATACGCAGAATGGCAAATATACCTCGGTGCAAACATTGAATCTAGGTGGTGAGGAGATCTCTCTAGCCAAGGGTAGAGTGCAAGCGACTCATTACCGCATCGTCAGTGATGAGTTCGTTATTGATCTTTGGTACTCCCCTGAAAAGGAATGGCTGGCTTTGAGTACGACCACAGAGAATGGCGCGAATCTTCGCTATGAAAGGCGATAAGAGGATGACCGAATTATGTTACGTATACCTGTTTTAACGATTTTGGTGATGATGATGGCATGCAGTAGTCCAACAGTGCCGGTGCAGACTATGTCGTACGTTGATATCAATAAATTTATGGGTGACTGGTATGTGATTGCTAATATCCCGACGTTTATCGAAAAAGGCGCACACAATGCGATTGAGTCCTATAAGCAAAACGAAGATAACACAATTGCAACGACCTTCAGTTTTAATGACGGAAGTTTTAATGGTAAACGAAAGGTCTATCAACCTAAGGGCTTTATTAAAGACAAGCAAACGAATGCCACTTGGGGTATGCAGTTTATTTGGCCATTTAAGGCGGATTATCGCATTGTTTACGTTGACAAGGAATACAGTCAAACCATTATTGGGCGCAATGCACGTGACTATGTATGGATAATGGCGCGCAAGCCGGTGATTTCAGACAAAGACTACCTGAAACTGGTAGGCCTGGTAAAACAGCAAGGCTATGACATCAGCAAACTCGAGCGTGTACCACAAAAGTGGTAATAATGGGATATCAACAATGACTGTTCGTGCAAGCAAATTTAAAACATCAGGACTATGGTCTGGCATTATCCGCTGGTTTGATAGTTATGCTGCTGTTGACAATACTTACACAGAAAAAAAGCAAATAGACTGGATACGAACATTACCTTTTATACTGATGCATCTGTCCTGCTTTGCAGTTATCTGGATAGGCTGGAGTCCGGCGGCAGTTGCTGTCGCTGTTTTTCTATATGCTATTCGTATGTTCGCAATTACCGGATTCTATCATCGATATTTTTCACATCGGGCATTCAAGACTAGTCGTTTGATGCAGTTCTTTTTTGCGGCCCTGGCAGCCAGTGCGGTTCAGCGCGGGCCTTTATGGTGGGCCTCTCATCATCGCCACCACCATGCTTGTGCAGATCAGGGAAATGACCCGCATTCTCCTGACCAGCACGGGTTTTTGTGGAGTCATATGGCCTGGTTTTTATCGCGGGATAATTTTTCGCCACGGCATGAGCGTATAAAGGATTTCAGTCGATATCCAGAAATGCGTCTGCTGGATCGTTTTGATATGTTGATGCCGGTAGTGTTGGCTGTTTTGCTCTATGCACTCGGTGAATGGATGGCACTGTATTATCCTGATCTGGGTACCAATGGCCTGCAGATGCTGCTTTGGGGCTTCGTTATCTCTACGTTGGTTCTGTATCACGTCACCTTTACTATCAATTCGCTTGCACACACCTATGGTAGCAGGCGCTACTCGACTAAAGATAACAGCCGCAATAATCTGCTACTGGCGCTGCTGACCTTCGGTGAAGGATGGCATAACAATCACCATTATTACCCGGGCTCAGCCAGACAAGGATTCTTTTGGTGGGAGATTGATATCACTTATTACGTTTTGCTTGTAATGGAAAAACTAGGGCTTATCTATGATCTTCGAGCGGTGCCTGACAGAGTCATTCAACTGGGAGAGAGGCAGTAATGAAAATAGCAATTATTGGTTCCGGGATTGCCGGCAATGTCGCGGCTTATCATCTGTCCAGGGAACATGAAATAACAGTTTTCGAAGCCAACAATTATGTCGGTGGCCATACCCACACGCATGACATTGAGTGGAAGGGGAGTCATTACAGTATCGACACAGGTTTTATTGTTTTCAATGACTGGACCTATCCGAATTTTACCAGTTTACTGGATGAGTTGGGAGTCAGTACACAGGCATCTGATATGAGCTTTAGTGTAAAGTGCGAGAAAACTGGTCTCGAATATAACGGTACGAGTATGAATGCACTATTTGCACAGCGGCGTAATGTCCTGCGTCCGTCTTTTTATAAAATGATACTGGATATCATGCGATTTAACCGAGAGGCGCCGAAACTGCTGGAGCAAGAGAATAATGAGATTTCTCTGGGGGAATATCTACACCGAAACAACTATAGTGAAATATTCATAAATCAATACATTATACCGATGGGCTCAGCGATCTGGTCTGCTGATCCAGAGCAAATGCACTATTTCCCTGCCCGATTTTTTGTCAGCTTTTTTCACAACCATGGCATGCTCAGTGTTAATGATCGACCAAGCTGGTATGTCATCAAGGGTGGCTCAAGAGAATATGTGAAAAAATTAGTTGCGGGCTATCGCGATCGTATTCGTTTAAACAGTCGTGTTACGTCAATTAAGCGTTTTCCAACACATGTGGCGATAACTACGTCAGACGGTCCAGTTGAGCATTTTGATGCGGTGTTTATAGCCAGTCACAGTAATCAGGCACTGGATATGTTGACAGATTCCAGTATTCTCGAACGCGAAGTGCTGGGAGCCATCCCTTATCAGCGCAATGAGGCCATCCTGCATACCGACGCCAGTATATTGCCAAAATCTCGGCGCGCCTGGGCGGCCTGGAATTATCATGTTTTGCCGCAATATAAGGGGCGGGCAACACTCACCTACAACATGAATATTTTGCAAGGCCTGACATCAGCTGATCCTTTCTGTGTCACCTTGAATCATACTGATGCGATCAATGAATCACGTATTATTAAGCGTTTGCAATACGACCATCCTGTATTTACGCCCGACGGAATCGCGGCGCAAAATCGCCAGTCCGAGATCAATGGTATCAATAGAACTTATTTTTGCGGTGCATACTGGCGCAATGGTTTTCATGAGGATGGTGTTGTCAGTGCATTGAATGCACTTCAGGATTTCAAGGAGCATCTAGATGCACAGTTGTATCTACGAAGGGCAAGTTAGGCATCGTCGGTTTCAGCCACGGGAACACGATTTCCATTACGGGCTTTACATGATGTATCTGGACCTTGATGAGCTGCCATCTGTTTTCAAACCTTTCTGGCTATGGTCTGTGGGCAAGCCTAATCTGGCATTTTTTGATCGACGCAGACACTACGGTGATCTGCATCGGCCCCTTGATGAATGTATCCGTGACCTAGTGCAAGACAAAATCGGTAAAAGACCGATAGGCCCTATCCGATTGTTGACACATTTGCGTTACTACGGCTATGGATTTAATCCGGTCAGCTTTTACTACTGCTTTGATGAGCAGGATAAAAATCTTGAATGTATTGTTGCCGAAGTGAATAACACCCCGTGGGGTGAACAGCACTGCTATGTTCTTCATGAGGATGAGAACAGTATCAGCCAGAAGAAAAAACGCTACCAATTTGACAAATGTTTTCATGTGTCGCCTTTTATGGAGATGGATATTGCCTATGATTGGCATTTTTCTACCCCGGAAAAGCAACTCATGGTGCATATGCGCAATCTCCGGGATGACACGCGGATATTCGACGCCACCATGGTGCTTGCTGCCAGGCCAATTAAATCGTCAACGCTTGCGCTTGTGTTACTGAAGTATCCATTAGTAACAGTCAAGGTTATTGTTGCGATCCATTACCAGGCTTTTAAGTTGTGGTTAAAAAAAGTACCTTTTTATACTCACCCTGACAAGAAGGAGGCGCCGTCGACGGCGAAGGATGTATGAATACACGATTAATACCGATGCCCGCAACAGGGCGAGACAATAAGCCTGCAAATATATTTGATCGTCTTGCCCGTCATGGTTTTCTTTCGCGCATGAAAAAACTGCAACAGGGTGAAATCATCTTGAAAGAGAGTGGTAAAGAAAATAGATTTGGGCAGGTTACAAGTCAATGTCCTCTATCGGTTACCATTTCAGTCAATGATGTACAGTTTTATAGTGATATTGGTTTTGGTGGTAGCGTTGGAGCAGGGGAGTCTTACTTCCAGGAGAGGTGGGGCTGCAGTGATCTGACATCACTGGTGCGCATACTGCTGCAAAACCGTGAAGTCCTGGATGGCATGGATGGCCATATGGCACGAATACGCGAACCGCTTTATAAAATGCTACACTGGCTTAATCGAAACACGCGCAGTGGCAGTCGTCGAAATATTGAGGCGCACTATGATCTCGGTAATGATCTTTTCAGGTTATTTCTCGACGAGAGCATGATGTATTCCTGCGCAGTTTATGAAAGTAGCGATTCGACTCTGGAGCAAGCATCTCAGGCTAAACTGGAACGGATTTGTCGCAAACTGGACCTGAAACCTTCAGACCATGTGGTCGAAATTGGTACCGGCTGGGGTGGTTTTGCCATCTACGCAGCCCGGCATTATGGTTGTCGTGTAACCACAACCACGATTTCACAGGGACAATACGAGTTGGCAAAACAACGTGTGCAGGAATACGGTCTAGCAGATCAAATTACAGTCTTATGTAAGGACTACCGTGACCTCGAAGGGCAATACGATAAGCTGGTCTCTATCGAAATGATCGAAGCAATTGGCCATCAGTATATGCCGACCTATTTCAAAAAATGTAGTCAATTGTTAAAACCGGAAGGTATGATGCTGCTGCAAGCGATTACAATTGCCGATCAGCGTTACAAGGCAGCATTGCGTTCAGTTGATTTTATCCAGCGTTATATTTTTCCTGGTAGTTTTATTCCTTCGGTATCGGCAATGACTGGTGCTGTTGCACAATACACGGACATGCGTCTGTATAACCTGGAGGACATAGGGCCTCACTACGCCACGACGCTTCGACATTGGCGTGAACGTTTTTTTGCCAGACTGGGTGAAGTGCGTTCCTTGGGCTATTCCACGCAATTTATCAGAATGTGGGATTTTTACCTGAGTTACTGTGAAGGTGGTTTCATAGAGCAGGCTATAGGTGATGTACATATGTTGTTGGTCAAGCCGCAATCTCGTCGAGCGGCCCTATGTGCGCCGTTAGATTAACGCTTGCGATCTATGTCAGCTATGTTGAGTCAACATAGAGTGCCGATGTTACCGGCGCTGTTGGGCTATGCTGGCCTGATTCCATTTGTCGTGTTGGGTACCGCCGTATGGTTCGTCCCTGTTAGCCAGACTGACGTGGTTGAGAGGGCCTTGCTCAGCTATGCCGCCTGTATCCTTGCGTTTATGGCTGCGGTACACTGGGGTATTGGCATGGCTGGCAACGCTAATTCCTGGCAGCTGGGCCTGAGCGTAATACCCGCGCTGTTAGCATGGATTGCTATGAATATTCAGCCACCATTGGCGTATTCTGTCCTGATTGTCAGTTTCAGTTTCTTGTGCATTGCCGATACGATGGCATCTCGTCGAAAGTTCTTACCAGTCTGGTATCCACAGCTGCGTATTCCACTCACAGTCATCGTAATCCTGTCACTGATTAGTGGTGGCTTCGGACGATGACAGCATGTAGCGTTCTATGGGGGTAATCATTCTGATATTCATAGGCTGAGTGTATATTAAATAAGGTTTCTTTTTTATATACTCATTTTCATGATTATTCATCTCGATATGGATGCGTTCTTTGCTTCGGTAGAGTTGCGTGAGCGGCCAGAACTGGCGGGTCTGCCTGTTGTCGTCGGTGGTTCCGCGAGTGGTCGCGGTGTTGTCGCAGCTGCCAGTTATGAGGCGCGACGCTATGGTGTCGTCAGTGCGATGCCTGTTGCCAGCGCTATTCGGCTTTGTCCAGACCTGGTGTGTTTACCAGTCAATATGACGTTATATGTCAGCGTGTCGAAGCAAATCCATGAGATATTTTATCGCTATACCCCTGAAATAGAACCGTTGTCATTGGATGAAGCTTTCCTGGATGTAAGCGCGAGTGAGAAATTGTTTGGACCGGCGGCCGAGATTGCGAAACAAATAAAATCTGATATTAAAAATGAATGTCAGTTGATTGTCTCTGCGGGTGTCGCACCAAATAAGTTTGTAGCAAAAATTGCTTCTGATATCGATAAGCCTGATGGTTTCGTTGTTATTGAGCCCGGCACGGTGCAAGATTTTCTCGATCCTTTACCCATTAAACGCATTTGGGGGGTAGGTAAAAAAACAGAACAGTTGTTACAGCAGGCTGGGATGGAAACGATTTATGATGTACGTAATAAGAACCCAGATTGGCTAATACAACGTTTTGGCAAGCTGGGTGATCATATTTACCGATTAGCTAATGGGCAGGATAAGCGTGCTGTCATTTCAGATGCAAAAGCAAAATCAATTTCAGCAGAAACAACCTTTGCTAGCGATGTGCAGGATAAAGATATTTTGCTGGCGATGCTTTCTCAATTATCTGAACAGGTTGCGGTGCGCTTACGCGACAAAGATGTAAAAGGTAAAACTGTCAGTATAAAGATTCGATTTCATGATTTTAAAACGATCACACGTTCTAAAACCTTGTCTGAAATAACATTTAATACCACATTCATATGGAATACCGTCAAGGAGTTGTTTTTGCAGGTCTTGAAGACAGGTGTGAGACCTATTAGATTAGTGGGCGTAAGTGTTTCTGGTTTTTCAGCTAAAGAAAACGTACAGGGTGACTTGTTTGAGCAGGATGTAAAGCAGGATAAGCTCGATGTGCTTAGTGATGAAATCAATCAACGCTTTGGTAAGTCTAGAATCCATCGAGGAAGGAAGTTAACGAAGTAAGCAAAGATTGCAAGGATGAATAGGTGAGCTCACTATATTAAAGTTGGCATATAAAAAATGTATTTCAGTAAAAAGGGCCTGCAATGAGGCCCTTTTACTTTGTTATATTATTGTTACCTCAAAAGTAATATCTGGCACCAATAGAAACAGTTTCCAGGTCAGCGCCTAAGTCCAGTTCCAAACCAACTGACAGGTTAGGTGAAACGAAATAATCACCTGCCAGGGTAACGAAGGTATCGTCATCATCAACATCAATATAGGTCAGTGTTGCCCGGCCTTCGATTTTTGGCATCATCATGCCGCGTACGCCCGCCGTTAAAGCAAAGCCGTTGTCATCATTACTATTAACTTCCGCGTTCACAAATGAGAATGAAAAATTCGCATCCCACATGGTATTCAGCGGATAGATGTAGCCCGCGCCCAGGGTGAACGTGTCAATATCATTGCTGAAATCCATATCCAGTGTTTCATAGTTGCCAAAGGCGTAGAAATCAGTATTTAGTCGGAAGGAGCCCCCGATCAGTATCCCATCACCATCGATATTGCCAACTTCGGCATCCAATACGTATCTGCCTTCAATATAGTTATATTTAACGTCACTTGCCTGCACGGGGGAAATAAACATTGCTGCAGACAGCAATAAACCCACCGTGCTGGTGGAAAATAATTTCTGTTTTTTCATTATAGAGCTCCTTTTTATATTGCTAGGCTATTGTATAACTTTTCCTGTTGAAAAGCAGCACCATCAGAATGATAAGCGTAGAATAACAATCCACCTGTCTTTCAAATAAGATTAATGTACCGACAAGTATTCTATTTATATTTTGCCAATAAAGTGTGATTTATGTCTTAAAATAATGAAATTATTTTTTATCAATAATTATCAAATTGTGTCAATGGTTAAGGTGGATTGATGGGTTAATTATAGTTTACCGTGGCAGGAAAGAATTGCACCGGAGACCTTTTTAGGTTGTGATTTCAGAGGAAATCCGATTTGGGTGCAGCCCCACTAATATTCGCAGCAATTTCTATCAAGTCTTTGGTGCCCAGGATGATGATTAATGAAATAATTAATAAAACAATGGTTTGGGGTGATTCTTAACTATTTCGACTGTTTAAAGGCAGATTTAATTACACATTTGGGCTTGGTATAGATTATCTGATTGAAATAATTATTGTGGCGGGATAAATTTAGCTACTAATTTCGCATAAAATAATAACAATTTAGTATTAGCTAGGTCCGAATTTCATTTGTAGCCGAGCTCGTCATACTAAGTTTGAATCTATATCGATAGTACTCGGAGCTGAAGCATGATTTCGACTCGTAGCCAGATTATCAGCCTTATTGAGCAGGGATTAATACGCTCAGAGAACATTAATGAAGCGCTAAAAACAACTAGGGTTACTCCTGATACGATTGCCTGGCGGACATTTATTGATCATCTCTTGCTATGGCTTGGTGGCCTGGCAATGGCCTTCTCGGCCTTGTTCTTTATTGCGTACAATTGGTATGACTTCGGGCGTTTCGCGAAATTTGGATTGGTCGAGATGTCCATTGTGCTTGCCGTGCTCGCCTATTGGAAACTCGGTGCTCAATCTGTCGCTGGCAAGGTGTCACTACTGGTCGCGACTATCCTGCTGGGTGTATTGCTGGCCTTATATGGGCAGACCTATCAAACGGGTGCGGATCCCTGGCAGTTATTCTTTACCTGGGCCATGTTGATGCTTCCATGGGCCTTTGTTGCTCGCTTTGCTGCGATCTGGCTTGTCTGGATCATGCTTATCAATCTCTCTATTGTTTTGTATTACCAGACATTGAGAGGCGCCTTCTGGTTTATATTCAGTTCCGACACCGGCGCACTGTGGTTACTATTCATTATAAATACGGTTGCTTTATTTGCCTGGGAATTTCTGGCGAAAAGATTGTCGTGGCTATCAGAGCGATGGGCGCTGCGCTTGCTGGCATTAGGCAGCGGTGTACCGATAACCTGGCTGGCCTTGTATGCGATATTTGATTATCCGGGTTCTATCGCGTGGACCGGGCTGGTGTGGATAGCCTGGTTGGTGGCGTTGGCAGTTATCTATCGGAAGATATGGCCGGATCTCTTTATGCTGGCTGGCGTCAGCATGTCTGCGATTGTGGTAACCATCACTTATATCGCCAGGCACTTATTCGACGACTGGAATGCGGGCAGTTTTCTTTTTCTGGCTTTGCTGGTCATCGCGATGGGAGCGGGTGCGGCCGTCTGGCTTAGAAACGTTCACCGGGAGTTGCACACATGAGCAGTCAAAGCGAATCGTTGTGGACAACTTTACACAAGTCTGGCCTGGTTCAGGGTGCGGCCCCGGAAGCAGGTGAGTTGGAATCGCCCTGGTATGTGAAAGTATTATTGGCTTTCTCCGGCTGGTTAGCTGCACTGCTCCTGCTTGGCTTTATCGGTATGGGGTTCCAATCCATTCTAAGAAATAGTACCGCCGCGTTGTTTGTCGGCGCGATGATGATCGCAGGCGCCTACGCTGTTTTACGTTTACCAAAGAATGAGTTTGTTGAGCATCTGGCATTAGCCGCTAGCCTGGCGGGTCAGGCTCTGGTTGCGTTCGCAATATTCAGATTACTCAAGGTTAACGATACAATGGCCTGGGTATGGATAGCAATATTGCAGATTCTATTGGCTATCGTTATGCCTAACTTTGTACACCGGGTTTTTTCTTCATTTATTGCTGCATTTTCCTTTTTCATGGCCCTGTCTTTCGTCGGCGCCGCATATGTATTTACTGCAGTGCTCATGTTTTTTATTGCCTGGCTTTGGCTTAATGAGTTCAAATACCCGCAGCACATGAGAAAGATTCACGCCATCGGTTATGGACTTGTACTGGCGCTGATCCAGTTTAAAGGGACAATGCTTTTTTCACGTATGTTTATGGGGTGGCGATACAGACCAGATCAACCGGAGTTGTGGGTTCAACCCTGGATGAGTGAAGCACTTGCCGGTGCTGTTATGCTGTATGTGGTTTGGCAGTTATTACGCCGGCATGGTCATGCAATAAGTGATCGTCTTTCGATTCTGGCCCTATTGAGTACGGTCTTGCTATGTATTATATCGATGGAGGCCCAGGGTATCACTGCGGGTCTGATGATTATGTTATTGGGTTTTTCGGCGGGTAACCGCGTACTGTTGGGTTTGGGTATTGCTTCCCTGCTTTTTTATATCTCTTCCTATTATTATCTACTTGATGCTACTTTGCTGACCAAGGCAATGACCTTACTACTCGTCGGTGTTGTACTGCTATTTAGCCGCTGGTTAATGTTGCGATTCATTCCTGCCAATAAGGAGGTGCAGCATGGCTAATAAGATCGCCTTGATTTCCCTGGCTATTATCCTGGTATTGGTAAATTGGTCTATCGCCAACAAAGAGCAGCATCTGGCTGCTGGCAGGATTGTATATCTTGACCTCGCGCCTGTCGACCCGCGCTCACTGATGCAGGGTGATTATATGACCCTGCGTTTTCGCATGGCTAATGAAGTTTACAATGCCTTACCCAAGAAAAAAGAATACAAGCGTTGGCGACGTAATGTTGATGCAACCGACGGTTATATTGTTGTTAGATTGGATGAAAAGAACATTGCAGAATTTAAAGGGCTGTACCAAGACCAGGCCTTGGCTAAGGACGAAATACTGATGCGATACCGCGTGCGCAATGGCGCAGTAAAATTTGCTACCAATGCCTTCTTTTTTCAGGAAGGCCATGGAAAATACTATCAGTCAGCACGTTACGGCCAATTTCGCGTAGACGACAGCGGCGAGTTATTGCTGGCGGCCATGTATGATGAAAAATTGAACAAGTTGGAGCCGGTGGATAAGGCATCATCAAAACCGTGAATTTATCGGCTCGAAACGACTCTATGTAAATTATACCTGAGAGTCACGGTCAGGTAAGCCTGTCTTCAATACCCTTTAAAGTTAACTAAAAATGAGCGTCATGCACAGGTCTATCTAGCAAATTTGGAGCTACAGTTTTGTCTTTTTTTGGCTATACTTAACGTCATCGAATAGCAGATGTCCGATACTGATGAATTTGTATAAATAATTTTGATGTGTCATTCAGTATCCTGTTTATCTTATTTTATTTACATTAGTGAATCAGATAGTCACAGGGGATTGTCATGAAGTCTATACAGCAGTTTTTTCTCACCGTCATAGTACTTGCTTGTACACTAACGAGTTCATTGCTTAATGCTGCTGAGGTCACGCGCGGGGCCATGTTGGCAAATTCTTGCGCGGCCTGTCATGGGACCGACGGCAAAAGCCCCGGCTCAATACCCGCCATCTATGGTAAGCCGGCTTCCTATTTAGCTAAGGCGCTGATGGATTTTCGTGACGGTAAACGTCCGTCAACGGTCATGGGTCGTCATGCCAAAGCTTATAGTGACGAAGAAATTAAATTGATCGCAGATTTCTTTACTAGATAGCGGGGAGGATGATCTGATGAATAAACTGACACGTAGAGATTTTATTAAATTTTCAGGATCCCTCGGGGCTTATTCTGCCTGTGCTGGTCTTGTCTCATCGTTGTCTGCTTGTGCAAGCAAGGAAAAAAAGCTGGCTCGCGTTGTCATTATCGGCGGTGGTTTTGGCGGGGCCAGCTGTGCTAAATATCTACATCGATTCGCACCTGATGTAGACATCACGTTAATTGAACGAGATAAACAATATATTACCTGTCCTTTTAGCAATATGGTGCTCGGTGGAATTCGTGATATGGCAAGTATTACTCATGGTTACAATAAGCTGGCCTCTAGTTATGCCATTAATATTATGCATGATGCCGTCACGGCCATTGATCCTGTTGCTAAAACGGTCACAACCGCAGGCAGTGGTAGTGTCCAATATGATCGTCTTGTCGTTTCCCCTGGAATCGGCTTCAGATGGGATCAGATCGAAGGCTATGATGCCACGATCAGCCAGCGTGTTGCACATGCCTGGAAGGCTGGACCACAGACAGCACTGCTACGTAAGCAACTGATGGCAATGGACGATGGTGGTACCGTGATTGTCGCTCCACCAGCCAACCCTTTTCGTTGTCCGCCGGGGCCGTATGAACGTGTTAGTATGATGGCTCATTATTTAACACATAATAAACCCAAGTCTAAAATATTAATCCTGGATGCTAAGGATAAATTCTCTAAACAGCCCTTGTTTATGCAAGGCTGGGATGCTCTCTATCCAGGTATGATTGAGTGGGTTAAGGGCACTGCAGGTGGAATTGTCAGTGGCATTGATGTAAAAACCAATGAGCTTGTTAATGAATTGGGTGACCGTTTTAAAGGTGATGTCATTAACCTGATTCCTCCACAAAAAGCGGGTGTTCTCGCCCATATTGCAGGATTGGTCGACAAGACGGGTTGGTGTCCGGTCAATCAAAGAACCTTTGAGTCAAAGATACATCAGCATGTACATGTCATCGGTGATGCTTGCATTGCCGGTAAGATGCCAAAATCAGGTTTTGCTGCCAATAGTCAGGGTAAGGTTTGTGCTGCGGCTATTGCGGCGAGCCTCGGTGGTTATGACATGCCGGATCCCTCCTATGTCAACACCTGTTACAGTCTAGTGGCGCCGGATTATGGTATTTCCGTCGCTGCTGTCTATAAAGTAAGCAATGAAACTATCGTCAAGGTGGAGGGTTCAGGGGGTGTCAGCCCAAAAGATGCGGATGCGATTTTTAGGCAGCAGGAGGCAGTCTACGGGGCAGGTTGGTATGACAGTATTACATCCGATATGTTTACTTAAAATGGTAATAGTGGGATCTGACGGCCAGCTCTAGCTGAAGCAACACGATAAAGGTATACACTTACCGAGTATTTATACCTTGGGCGGCTATATTGATAGCTAAATAGACGTTTTGACAGCAGCCTGACAACCAGGGCGATCCTCATTCAACACTGGGCCAGTACACAGCTCATGCTGATATTAGCAAAGACTGTGAATAGGGCCAATTTCCGATAAAGCTTAGAATAAGCGGATAGTTAAGGCGTGAATTGATGCCACATTTGAAATATAATGGGCATTCTTGTGGCCATGCGCCGTTATTAACCGCTTTTTGAGACTTAAATATGCCAAGTTCCAAGATTATCTACACCGAAACGGATGAAGCTCCGGCTCTAGCCACTTATTCCTTATTACCCATTGTGCAGGCCTACACCAAGGCAGCCGGTATTGCTGTCGAGACAAGGGATATATCCCTGGCCGGCCGAATTATAGCTAATTTTCCGGATAAGCTGACTGTAGCGCAGAAGCAGGCAGATGCTCTGGCGGAACTGGGAGAGTTGGCAAAGACGCCCGACGCGAACATTATCAAATTGCCCAATATTAGTGCATCGATCCCGCAATTAAAGGCGGCTATTAAGGAGCTGCAGGACCTGGGTTACAGCATTCCAGATTTTCCTGAAGACCCGGCATCGGATGAAGATAAGAGCATTAAGGCGCGCTATGCCAAGGTGCTGGGAAGTGCGGTCAACCCGGTGTTGCGTGAAGGTAATTCCGATCGTCGTGTTGCGGGGCCGGTCAAGGCCTATGCTCAGAAGCACCCACATTCCATGGGTGCCTGGTCGAGTGATTCCAAAACCCATGTGCTATCGATGCCGGAGGGTGACTTTTATGCCAGTGAAAAATCTGCTGTCATTAAAACAGAGGGCAATGTAAAGATTGAATTGCTGGGTGAAGATGGACAAAGCTGGGTTTTGAAAGAAAAGACACCAGTGCTTGCAGGTGAGGTAATAGATGCCTCGGTGATGCGTGTTAAGGCATTGCGTACCTTCTTTGAAGATGCCATGCAGGAGGCAAAACAACAGGGTGTATTGCTGTCTTTACACATGAAAGCGACGATGATGAAAGTGTCTGATCCGATTATCTTTGGACATGCTGTTAGCGTGTACTATAAAGATGCTTTTGAGAAACACGCGTCGACGTTCAAACAATTAGGAATCGATACGCGCAATGGCCTGGGGGACGTCTATGCAAAAATCAGTATGCTGGAGGATGCAGAACGCAAGGAAATCGAGGCTGACCTGGAGGCTGTGTACTCAACTCGCCCAGAGTTGGCGATGGTCAACTCTGACAAAGGTATTACCAACCTGCATGTGCCCAGTGATGTGATCATCGATGCATCCATGCCGGCGGCCATTCGCTCATCGGGGCAGATGTGGGGCCCTGACGGCAAGTTGCACGATACTATTGCAATGATTCCTGATCGCAATTATGCCGGGGTCTATCAAGCGACCATTGATTTTTGTAAAGAGCATGGCGCCTTCGACCCTGCGACCATGGGTAATGTCAGTAATGTTGGTTTGATGGCGCAAAAGGCCGAAGAGTATGGCTCCCATGACAAGACCTTTGAAATGCCAGGCAACGGTACTGTGCGAGTGATCGATGACAGTGGTGCGGTCTTGCTAGAGCACCAGGTTGAACAAGGCGATATCTGGCGCATGTGCCAGACCAAGGATATCCCTATTCAGGATTGGGTCAAGCTAGCGGTCACGCGCGCGCGTTTGACAGGTCAGCCGGCTATCTTTTGGCTAGATGAAAATCGTGCGCATGATGCCAGTTTGATAAGCAAAGTTGAAAAATACCTTAAAGACCATGATACCAGCGGATTGGACATCAGGATTATGGCGCCGTTTGCTGCGACGCAATATACTTTGGCGCGAGTAAAGGCCGGAGAGAACACCATTTCAGTGACGGGAAATGTCTTGCGTGATTACTTAACTGATTTATTTCCGATCCTGGAGCTGGGTACCAGTGCCAAGATGTTGTCGATTGTACCACTGTTGGCTGGAGGTGGGCTGTTTGAAACGGGGGCTGGAGGTTCCGCACCTAAACACGTAGAGCAGCTGCAAAAGGAAAATCACTTGCGTTGGGATTCACTGGGAGAATTTCTGGCACTGGCAGTGTCACTTGAAGACATGGCGCAAAAAAGCAATAACAGCAAAATAAATGTTCTGGCTGCGGCCCTGGATGAAGCCAATAGTCAATTCTTAAACAATGACAAATCACCTTCGCGCAAGGTGGGTGAGCTGGATACACGTGGTAGCCATTTCTATTTGGCGATGTATTGGGCTCAGGCGCTTGCCAAACAGAATGATGACAGTGAACTAAAGGCTATTTTTACACCGGTTGCAGAGCAGCTGAGTAGTCATGAGGCAAAGATTGTTGATGAGCTAAATAGTGTTCAAGGTCAGTCGGTTGAGTTGGGTGGTTACTACCGGCCAGATAAACAATTGCTGACACAAGTGATGCGTTCTAGTGCGACCTTGAATGCCATTATAGACGGCATTAATTAAACATAAAGATTAACCGGTTTGAATCGATTGAAGGGTAATTTCCTTACCCGTTGATCGATTTAGACCCTGTTATCTAAATTGAGGTAACGTCACCTACATTCCTGGTATAGTTTTTCGGCATAATATCGCTTGCGATCTCTAAATCGCTCGCAACTGTAGGACCTGCATCCTTTTCTCAGTCTATCCTCATAATAGGCTATTTTTGATTTGTAATGATCGCATTGGTAATTATAAACTTTTGTAGTATCTTGCTCCGGATAGTGTTGTTCAAGATTCCTGTTGTAATACCGCTGTTGTTCGCGTTTTTCAATTCGACGTAACATTCGCCTTTCCTCTAGGCTAAGTCCGGTTCCGGGTGATGTGCTATGTTGATAATCTGGCTTGACCTCAAGGAGTTCTTTGTCATTGCTCGTACAAGGTTGATCAGAGAACTCGATTTCTCCATTGAGATTCTTGCATTTATAAATACTAGGGAAAGCCGAAAAAGATGCCAGAAGTAGGGCTAAAATTATTGTTGTTTTCATAAATTAATTTCCTTAATCTTTTATTTATAGTTATATAGTAAATTAGCCCATCTAATATGGGCTGAATTTTGATTGCTAGAATATATAATTACTCATACTTGTCGTCGATATTTTTTGTCACTTTTTTGGTATTTTGTTAATAGTGGGCTGATCTTGTGTCTCGATGGGTAGTGCCTTGGGTGCAGGCCTTGGCTGCCTAGGAATGACGCCGCGATTTAGCCTACGTTGTTGCTTGCTGGGCTTCGGCTTGATTTGCACAGGCTGAGCTTGTCGACGATGCTGTGTGGCTCCTCGTGGTTGCTGGCCACGTGGAACGGGCTGCACATCACGCCTTTGATTGCGTGGTTGGTTTCGTCGATGTTCAACACGCTCGGGTTGCTGTGCGCGTCGACTGCCGTGCGGCGGTTTGATACGTGCCGGTCGGGCTTGATCATGCAGGCGAATACCATCACGACGTCGCTGTTGCTGGTGTGGTCGCTGTGGCGAAGGTATAACTTCTGCCGGTCGCCGCTGATTTCGCAGGTGGTCAGGATTGCGTGCGGGCACTGCGCGTGGTCTGTCGTGATGTGTTCGGTGACGTTTATGGGCATGGGCTTCATGCCAAGGTCGATTGTGTCGGTACCGTAGTGGTTTATAGTAGTGACGTGACAGGTGGATATGGGCTGGCAGGTGAATCACACTTACCCAGCCACGATTGTAGTGGTAATAGTGGTACACACGTCTGTGTAGGTCGTAATAAACGTGTTGTTCCGGATAATAGTAGTATTCGTAATAAGCTGTTACAGGAGGCGTGTAGTAAGCACGGTGGTCACGATAGTCATTATTACGCGTAGTATAATTGCTGCAGCCACTTATACCGAAGATAGCAATAGAAAGCAGACCAATCATGGTAATCGGTCGGCGTATTGGGCGCATATGGCCAGGTGCTTTACTGCGCATGCTTAAACCTCGTTTGATGTTATAACTATATTAGGCATGAGCCAAGCTGAACCTAAGCTGAATAGTGCGAGGTATCGATTTAGAAGCTTGAATTCATACTGAGATCATACTCTGTTTAATTGCTTGCTTTCAATATTAAAATATAACAAATACATAGACTTATCATGTATTGCATTGCGAGTGAGACTTATGGGGAAAACTGGCAAGCGTATGCATACTTGAGCGCATAAATGACGGATTGATTGGTCTGGGTCGGGCGGCATCATGGAGTACTAGCTAGAACCCAGTTTGGTAAGCAAGCTTGGCATAAAAATATTGAATTTTATGGCATTCGGTGAGAGGATTTAACCTGAACTAACAAATATAATCAGTTAATTATAAAAAGACAGGAGTGTGATATGGCAGGTTCTTTTGAGATATATAAAGACAAAGCAGGCGAGTTCCGTTTTCGTTTAAAAGCATCCAATGGTGAAATTGTACTGGCAAGCGAAGGTTATAAAGCGAAATCGAGTTGTAAAAACGGCATTGAGTCAGTCAAGAAGAATTCGAAAAGTAAGTCAAGTTTTGAACAAACTGAAACCAAGACCGGCAAGGCAAGATTTAATTTACGTGCTGCCAATAAGCAAGTTATAGGAACGAGTCAGTCCTATAGTTCAACATCGGCTTGCGCTAACGGCATAAAATGTATTATGGATAATGCACCCGGCGCCTCTGTTAAAGATCTGACGGTCTAGATAATATCTTAATAAATTAGAATCGGGGCCAGTAAACCTGCATAATTTACAGGTTTACCGGCCCCGATGCTTTATCCATTATAAGCCAGGTATCCCTGAAATATACCCTACAGGCGCATCAAACCTATCAATCATTGGTGCAAACCTTTCTTTAAGTGATCGGTCCATGGTTTTGATGAAATCACCCTGATGCTGTGCGTTACTCATTATGTAGCTATAGCCATTAATATTTTCCACCACTTGCAGGCCGCTGGACTCAGCGCCAGCGACTACACTTAAGATACGTGATAATTCGCCACTATCGATATGATATGCCCATAGATTATTATTAACATGGTATCCACTGTCTTCGGCAATGAAAAGAACCCGCATTCTCTCTGAGAAGAAAATGTTATCGGGATTGGCAATATTATCTACGGCCGCTTTGTTTCCTTTGGTATCCGTGCTGATATCTTTACCGACGACTAGTGTCTGCATCTTGGTGGCAACGTAATCGCTGTTAATGATATTGCCATCGGTGTCTTTTTGCCCACTGCTGACATCTAGTGCATATACTGCGCCTGCTTTGATCTCATCAAGTTGAATATCATCTGCAGGGGCTCCAGGTGTTTTCGTCATGCCTTTACGTATTCGGGATATGGCAATGTATACTTTCTTGTCTTTTTCATTAACTGTGACACCTTCCATTTTGTTGAATTCAGTCGTTGCTCCGCGAAGGGCAGCATAGCGTATTGATTCAAGAAAGGCGGCGGCCTGATCTTTATTATCATTTAGTTTCAGATACTCTGTTTTTTTGCTATTTGCTCTAATTGGGGTGTATCCCTCCGCGGGTTCTTCAGAGCGTGCGAAAATATCGCTAAACTTGTGATTGTCGGCCAATGTTTTAATTTGTTTGTTAGTACCTGAACCGAGTTTAATCCAGCTCAGTTCTGCTACGCCACCATTGGCCGCATCTGTTTGTGTCCATTTGGCAGCATATAGGCTTCCTTCACTAAGATCATTTTGATTCGTGGCAATGAACATGAAAAGGGGCTGGTTAATACCATCACTGCCTAGATAGGCTGTGCGTCCATCACCCATGACTTTTGCCATCTCCCAGGTAGCACGTCCCATAGCGTAGTGTTTGGCGACCTTAGTTGTCCCCTCTTTGGTAACAGTGACTTCTGGTATTAAACCATAATGATAGGGGTTGGATATCTGTTTCCATTTAAAATAGAGTGCATTCATTCCGGATAAGGCTTCGTCTTTATTGGTTTCGACCCGATATGCATCTATATCATTGTTCTCTTCACTACCAAGATGAGTATTCCAGGGCGTTTGTGAGGCAAAGCACGGAGTATATAGGCCGTTTACAGCTGAAAAATCTATTGGCCATTGAGACGTGGCCTGTAGCAGGCCATTATTTTGTTTTATAGTAGTCAGGGTCATGCTCATGGGCATTCTGCGGTACCAATTATTTGCGCGCCGAGCTTCCGTACCATCGCTAATGAGCCAGTCATATTCATAATGCGTGATCAGGTACAGTTGCCCGGAAATATTTAACAGGCTATTGCCGTCAGGTGTTTCTGCAATAACCGGTTTCTTGAAAGGGTCGAGAATGGGAGAGCCATCACTAGCATAGAGTTGCCCAGCAGCATGTGAACTATTACCAATTTTATCTTTGACGCCGAATAATTTTTCGTACTTCAGCGGAAACTCTTTTTTTGACCCATCGACATAGGTGAGGACTATTTTTGATTTTGTATAAGTAGAGGTATGTTCTTTGTCGGTTTGGGGGGTAGGCGTGTGAGTGAATTTAACTGATTGGGTTTCTAGGTTCTGCGCTGGTTTAGAGCAGCCAATGATACCGAGAAGTAGGCTTATCAGTAAAATATTTGGATTTGCACGCATTGTAATAATACCTCCTTGATTAGTTTTTATATACGTGTAGACGGAAGTCTGGCCTATGTATATATTCGTTTTTGTTATAAATTGATAATGTATTTTATAATTTTAATCAGGTCGAACTCAATTCCTTGTGCTCGTCCTATAAATAGAGGTATCGATTCTGTAGGGCAGCTCAATACTAATATTTAAATAATCGCCGCCCTGGTGTCGCTGTCAGTATTAGTACTGCATAGTGTACCTTAAAGTTAGTCAAAAAAAATATGAATTAGGGTCTTATCGAATCGTTTATAGATACCTGAAGAGTTATCAAGTTAGACGTAATAATGAAACATAGGGTTAAAATGTCATAAATATACTATAGTATTGTCTATATCGTTTTTTATATTAGTTACAAGGAGAGTCGCTATGAGCGAATTCTGTCGATCAACTGCAAATGTCGCAGCATGGAATCTTTCCGGTTTTGACCCGATTCCAGGGGATAGGTTAGCGCGTCAGGTAGAAGGACTTGCACTGCTTGATGCAGAAGTCGTTGCGCTGGTTGAGATTAATCCGATTTCCGCTATTGAGACTTTGAAACAGGGTCTGCAGAGTAAGGGGCTTAACTACGAATCGACCATTCTTGCACAGGAAAATGACCTGAATATTGGCGTACTGCATAAGCAGGGGGTGACTGCAACAAACCCACGCTTCATCGATGGTTCTGATCTCGGTGATTCGAGAAGGAGAAAGGCTCTGGTTGTTGATATGAAGGTCGGTAAATTCGATTTTATTCTGATTGTGGTTCATCTTAAATCGGGCCGTGGGGCAAATGAACAAAAAATTCGCGATGATCAGGCAAAGGTGATTGGGAAGTTTATAAAGGACCTCCGAGAACAAAGCCGTGAGGATATATTGTTGCTTGGTGACTTTAATATGATCCCTGGGCAAGATGTCAGTAATTTCCATCATCTTGGTGGTGATGATTTAATGAATTTCGTTTCATCCTGGGATCTGCAGGCACGCTATTCCCACATTCTCGAGGCGGGCAGGGCCAATCTTCTGGATGGTTTTGCCATCAGTCGTACATTCTGTACCGAATACATCCGGGGAAGCCTGCGTATATTTCCAATGCATTGGAGTATGGATATTGGTCGTGAGCGCTTTAGAGAAAGCGTTTCTGATCATTTGCCGTTTGTTGCTTCATTCAGAATTGACAAGGCACGCGATTAAATTTACCTTCGTAATAGCAGGCGCTTTAAAAGGACATTTTATGCCACGTTATACAACGCTAATGCCAGTACCATCCGGTATTAATAAAGGGCTAAGTAATGTTAAGAATGATTTGATGCTGGCCTTGTTAGGAAATCCACGCAGTTCATATAGCCGTGTCTGTGAAGGGCCCAGCAACGATGACTTTTTAACTCGCGTCTCATGGGGCAAGAGTGTCGGGCCTTTTAAGGTCAGTGGTTTTGACCTGGCGGTATCATCATTGAAAGAGGTATGTGCTGACATCAGGAAGGAGAACGCAGGAGTCTATCGCATCATGGGGACCGAAGGCATGTTATGTTGCAGAATGGTTCGAGGGTCTCAGTCAATTATCAGTAATCACTCATGGGGTACAGCCATTGATATAAAGATCGATGGCGTGTTGGATAGACGTGGTAATGATAAAGTGCAAATTGGTTTATCTGAGATTGCGCCAATATTTAATCGGCATGGCTGGTATTGGGGCGCCGGCTTTACGATTGAAGATGGTATGCATTTCGAAATCAGTAAGGAAAAAATACTTGAGTGGCATCAAGCCGGAAAATTATTTAAAGATCGCATCGCGCCTTCAAAGCCGGTTCTTAGATTAGGGAGTCGCGGCACGGACGTTGCCAATCTACAAATAATGCTTAATGAATTGGGGGAAAATCTGCTTGTTGATGGTGAGTTTGGCATTGCCACATTGGCTGCTGTCATCGATTTCCAAGGTCGAAATAGTCTGGAGCCGGATGGTATTGTTGGTAAACGCACCATGCGAGTCCTGCTGCGGCTGACAGAATAACGAAGAGCCATTACAGGCAGTGTTATACCAATCACCAAAACTCTTCTTAAGCTTGGCCTTAATAGCGGCCCATACCTTGGTGGCTTGTACGTCGAAAAATGATGACCAGGTCGATACTTACAGTAGCACATACACATCTGTCGCAGTAGAGCAATGCCGTCAGTTAAAAGCACATGCAATTCGACAGAGTCCATTGTTGCGTTTGGGGCAGGTAGTGTATCGATGTCCAGCCCCGGGTCAGTATGTGCTATTCCTTGTTGATGACGGTACGCGTTCCTGGTTTGTACTCGAGCATAATGGCAAACTATATACCCTGGAGAGTGAAATTGTATATGGCAAGACAGCAGGTCATTTTCCGAACGTTGGTACTAATGATAATATTGAGTGGGTCTTGAATGAAAAAAAACTGCCGGTAGGGTTCGTCTTTAACGTGAGTTATCAAAGCGAGCATCTACTGAATAAAAGATTCCAGAAAGAACAGCGTTATATGGCCTATTCGTTTGCGAATGGAATACCTGAATTAATAACACAACAGGAAGATAAAAATAAATGCAGACGCTTGCTTGTCGAGGCGCTTGTGAGGCGATAGTCATTTTTAAAGATATTTTCTTCTCTCCTGACCATTTTGTGCCATAAGAGGCCGGCGAAAGATTATTTATAGCTTGCCGATAAGCTTCTATGGACATCAAGGACGTGAGTTATTTTCTGCTAGAGACTAACTTATCTTATTGATAATAAATATAATAATGAATTTGGCGGCAATGCATATTGCACGCTGGAAAATTCCTGCTTAGAAAAAAGACACTTTTATGGTCAGATTTAAAAGAAATATTAGCATAATATTATCGATTATTAATATGTTGGTACTCAGTACCGCACATGGCAGTGAAAGGCCCGAAGTTCAGGTATCAGCACCTCCGAAGTGGGTTAAATCGATACCATTTAGCAAAACTGAATTAAAAGACAAATCCGACGCCAGGGGAGGTGAGTACTATTTATTGGTAGACACTCAAACCAATGCGCTATCGAGAGTCGAAAGATTCAATCATTACGCTGTTAAGTTATTCAATGAAAATGCCGTTGAAGAAAATTCCAGGATTAACATCAATTTTTCGCCAAATTACCAGTCATTAATCATTCATAAAGTTACGCTTTGGCGTAATGGAAGGGCAATTGACCAACCTGTTAGGAATAAAATTAAGCTACTGCAAAGAGAAAAGGAGCTGGAAAACCTGATATATGATGGACGTTGGACAGCTACATTGCTACTTGAGGATGTAAGAAAAGGGGATGTCCTGGAATATAAATATACCATAAAGGGACAAAACCAGGCATTTAAGAGGCATGCCAATGAATTGGCTTATATACAATGGGAGGTTCCGGTCGCTCGCAGGACATATCGTTTGCTTTGGCCAAATGATATTCCTATAAATATCACTATACCGCTAAATGCTAAAAATATTGTTAGGACAACTGAGTATGACAGGTATAAGGAATATAATATTGATGTCTCAGATTACCCGACCTTGCAAGTTGCGAGCGAGACGCCGAGCTGGTACGACCCGTGGGAAAGAGTAATTTTTAGTAGTGTCGGTAGCTGGCGAGATGTTGTTGATTGGGGTGTGCCGTTCTACCAAGTCGATACGAAATTAAGCGCGGAAATAAAAACTCTTGTCAGTAAATTGCGTAAAACTTACCCGTCAAAGTTAGAGCAAGCCTCTGCCGCATTGCGATATGTTCAGGATGAAGTGCGGTATGTAGGCATTGAAGTAGGCGTGGGTGGTTATATACCTACAGCGGCGAACACAACTATGAAACGGCGATATGGTGACTGCAAAGATAAGACATTTTTACTGTTAACTATATTAAAGTCTTTGAACATCGAGGCATATCCAGTTCTGGCTAACACCGAATATGGTGAGTCCCTTGCTGAGGACGGCCCCAGGCTAACTGCCTTTAATCATGTGCTAGTCAAGGTTCTGTTGGGAGGTAAGTCCTATTGGTTGGAGACTACAACCAATAACCAGGCGAGTACATTAGATAAAATATTTCAACCCGATTATGGTCAAGCGCTAGTATTGAAACAAGGGAATGCAAGCATAAGCACTATGAGTCATGCTGAAATAGCACATGGTATTGTTTATGATAAGGTATTCGATCTCACTGAAGGCATAGATAAGCGCGCAACTTTATCCATTACTACTACTTTTACTGGTAGAGATGCCGAGAGTTTTCGCCGTAAACTAAATGCCAAAGGGAAGAAAAAACTACTTAAAGATTATCTAGACTTTTATGCTAAATATTACACTTCTATAGAATCTTTGGGTGATGTCATTATTGCAGATGACAAGAAGGAGAACCAGGTTACTGTACAGACAAAATACAATATACCAGAATTTTGGTATGACGATAAGAATGAGAAGAGGAATTATGCGCATTTTTATGCCTATTCAATTTACCCTTATATTAAAACACCAAAAATTATTAATAGGAGTTCTCCGTATAAATATAAATACCCGGTTAGTATTGAGCAGAATATAAGTATTCTATTGCCTGAGGCGTGGACGATTAAAGGCAAAGAGAAAAAAGTTGAGACGCCATTCTTTAAGTTTAATCGTAAGGTTGAGTATGATGACGATAAATATATATTAAAGCTGAAGTACAAACTAGATACGCAAAAAAAATATATAGCAATCGATCAGCTTGACGAATATATTAAGTCTGTTTCCGCATTGGATGATTTTACTGATTATAGTATTTATTCAACTTATGCAAATAATGTTTCTACAGATAAGAGTGGATCATCTAAGGTAATCGCTGCTCCTTTGCCTTGGCTGACGACAACTGAGATATTGTCGATGATCGCAGTATTATTCCTAATTTTAACGCTATATATTTTTATTGAGTTTAGAATTAACCATAAGAAGTCACCATCAGAGCGGGATTATAATTACTATCCAGTTGCAACATCAAAGGTATTTATATTATCGATTATTTCGTATGGGCTGTACCTGGTATATTGGTTCTATAAAAACTGGCTATATGTTAAGCGTAGGGATCAATCTAAAATTATACCTTGGGGTAGGGCATTTTTCTTCACATTCTGGTATTACCCCTTGTTTGATAGTTTCCGCCGTGATGAGGCTTTTAAACAACAGGAATTCACGAGTTTACGTAAAGCTAGGTATGCCACCCTAGCACTTTTGTTTTTCATTCTAGCATTTATAGCAAATATTGATCATGTGTATTCATATATAGCACTGATTATATATGTGGCTTGTATGCTGCCATTGGTTGAGAGTATTAACCAATTAACGCCTGAAACGGATGCGTACTATAAATTCAATTCTAAATGGCGTCCGCGACACTTTGCTGTCGGCTTAATGTTTTTGCCATTGACGTTTTTCGATGTATCCACTGAGATAAATTATTTTCCGAGTAACACTGTAGTCGAGGGCAAGTCTCTCTGGAATAAAGATTTGAAATACATGCGCCGTATTGGTGTCTTGACTCCTGATGATGAGCTTTTACTTTTTTACTCTGACGCTCTTTTCAGCTTTAAGGAAGATGGCAATGGTTTGAGTCGGCGTGGCGTATTTTCCTACTGGAAGGATGAAGAGACAGGTGATGTAAACATGGAAACTGCAAAATTCAAGGATATTGCAGACATTAAATATATCCCAAATGACGATGCAGCGGGTACGATAGTCATTAAGAGGAAGAATGGTAGTCAATTTCACTTATATGCTAAAAATACTAAGGAGCTCAACTTCTATATTATCTTAAAGCAGCATTGGTTCATAAATAAAATAAGTTAATACTCTAATGCATGCAATCCTAAAAGATTCCTAAGTGTAATAATTTAGCGCCATTTGCTAGTCCACGGGTGATGCGTGCTCACGCCCACTTAAGGCGTTGGTTTATTTGTACTATTTCATTGATGAATTTAAATGTCCTTTTTAGTATAGTTAATGGACTATGCTATCAAACCATAACAAGGATATTTATGTCTGATAATATTACCGCTAATTCACCGAGTCCATAGCGTAACAGTGTTAGCGTTTATGTATTTTTACAGTCAATATGCGCGTGATTATATTACATCTTGACTGTTTTTGAATTGCTGGCATAGGGTGTGGCAAATAGGAGTGAGTAATGAAAAATGCTATTCGTAATATAACATTGCTAACATTGCTAACATTGATGTGTTTTATATATTCAGGGCCTGCAATAGCGGAAGCTGCAAAGGCATATCCTGGCAGCGTGAGTCAGCTGGTTTCACAAGCCAAGAAATCTATTAAGCCGATCAGTTTGGCAGCATTTAAGGCCGCATATGATGCGCGAGATTATGATATCATTGTGGATGTCCGCGAACCCGGAGAATTTCGGTCAGGATATATTCCAGGTGCAGTTAATATTCCACGCGGAGTAATAGAATTCAAAATCTGGCCATATGTCGGTTTTCCAGAAAAGACCAATACTAGTAAAAAAATTATACTTTATTGCAAAACGGGTGGGCGCTGTGCATTGGCAGCGAAGTCGCTTCAAGATTTAGGTTTCAGTAATGTCAGGGCAGCAGATATAAAATTTAGTGCGTGGGTCAAGGCGGGCTATCCTACAATAAGTGATAATTAATCGATTGGAGTAATACGGTTATGACAAATGAAAAGCAGAGTTTGATTGAAAAACGAGATGAGTTAAGGGCGCGGCTTGATGCTATCAAGGCGGATTACCGTCGGGGCCTGAATGCTGATTCGGAAGAGCAGGCGATCGAACTGGAGAATGTAGAAGTGCTCGATGGTATTGCCAAGGCAACCAGTGAAGAACTGGCGCGCATAGAAGAACTACTGGCGAAGCTGTAGTTTTGATCAATTATAAATAAGCCGTCACATTCGAACTTAAGAATAACGTTAATCGCCTTGTCGAATTATCCGGGTTGTTAATATATCAATTTTCCCCTGCATTCTGATATTAAACAGGGGTGGATGTTTCTTCCGTGTCGCCTTCGCGAGCTGAATGAAGTTCTTCCCACACATGCTCGGCAAAACCAAAACCGACTTCATCGTAGTAATTGTAGACCATATCAGCACCGGCCTTCTTGATTGGATTAATTTGATCATTGAATAGAGCGGTCGCAGAAATGATGCCTTTAAAACCTTTCTTTCTCAGTTGTTTGGCAGCAATGGTCTTGGCCTCCTGGTCCGGTAGAGCAAGTAATATTGCCTGTATTCCTTCCAGCTTAAGATTAAACCAGAAACCGGGGTCTTCAGCATCCGCATACAAAACACGACGCCCTTGAGCAACATGCCCTTGTGCCTTACCAGGATCAGAGTCCATGCCTATCACGCGTTGCTTGCGTTCGGTAAAAAAGTCATAGGCACCGGTGCCAACACGGCCCATGCCCATGATCATGATATGTGAATTTCCCAAATGGATTGGACCATCATCCGGATGTTGTTTGTGTGATTCGAATCGAGTCAAAATATGTTCATAGCGGACATACAGGCTGTGTGAATAACGATTAACAGGCGCTGCCAATACAAAGGAGAAAGCGACTGTAACCGCAAGCAAGATCAATGTTTCGTTTGAGATTAACCCATTCTTGGTCGCAACATTGGCCAGGATCAGGCCAAATTCACTATAGGTAGCCAATGTCAGGCTGGCAAGGAAGCTGCTGCGAGCGCGTAAACGGAAAAGCAACAGGATGGAGAAAAAAAGTATCGCCTTCAATGGTAACAACAGGCATAGCGCAAGGGCTATCAATACTGTATCCATGTCAGGGTAGCCGTACATGCCGATTTGCAGGAAGAAGCCAACCAGGAATACTTCTTTCAGCCCCCATAAGGCGTTGGAGACCTCAGGCGATCTTGAATGATTGCTTAATAACACGCCCAAAATCAGCGCGCCGAGTTCAGAGCTGAGACCGAGATAACCAAATGTACCGCCGCCGATAACAAGTGCTAGCAATAGCCCAAACAGGATGACCAGTTCATCATGTCCACTCAGATCTAATACTTTGTGAATGAGTGGGCGTAGTAATGGCAATGCGAAAAGCAACAGTGCCCAGGGCGAGGGTGTTTGTTCGCCGCTGGCGCTCAGAAAAACGACGGCGATGATGTCCTGCATAATGAGTATGCCGATGGCAACGCGTCCATGAAAGGCACGTAATTCTTTTTTGGTCTCAAGAACTTTGGCTGCAATGACGGTGCTGGAAAAGGATAATGCCAGTGCAATCAGTAGCATGGTCTTGAAATCCAGCCCGGAAACCATATACATAGCCAGTACGGCGATGCCGACACTGAACAACATATGTATCATCGAGCCTACCAGGACCTCGGCGCGAAACAGACTCGACAGACGTAGCTTGAGTCCTACGCCGAATAGGAGTAGTAAGACGCCAGCATGGGCCAGTTCCTCAATAAAAATACCGCTCTTATAACCAAGAGCGCTAAGACCGAAGCCTGCCAGCAGGTAGCCTACCAGTGGTGGTAAGCCAATTTGTCTAACGATGAGGCCGAGCGCGAATGCCAGTGATATCCAGAGTGTTACATTTGTCATACGTGATACTTGTTGTGGATCAAGAACAAGCATACCAGTAGTGATGCATTCATCGCAATCATAATTAGTAGAATGAAATTGCGCAGATAGTTATACCCTTAGCTTGTGTGCCAGAATATTACGAAAAGGGTATTACGCAGGATATGTAGGTTTTTTCTATCATGCTCATGCGCAATTATGTGTCAGCCTGTTCCATATCAGGATTGTATTGGCCTAGTTGTGCGAGGCTGTTTAGTCTGGCACGTTCCAATAAGGCCTGTTGAGCGAGTAGGTAATTGTCCTCTTTTCCCTGCCATGCCTGTAATGCTGTCTGTTGTAATGCGCGCCCGTACGATATGCTTAATTTCCAGGGGGCGTCTGTTGACTGTTGGTTCAGGGCATTGAGATTGATGGTCGCTTCTTCAGGACCTTGCCCACCGGATAAAAAATTAATACTGGGGACGGCAGATGGTACACAGCGATGCAATACCTTTAATGTGGCCGTTGCCACTTCGTCTGCTGACGCACGTCGGCAGTCTTTTCCCGGCAATACCATGTTCGGTTTCAGGATCATCAGTTCCAGTTGCACATGATGACGATGCAGCGCATGAAAAACGGCATGTTGTACGGCCTCGGTCACGTTAGCATGGCGATCAATATCATGATCACCATCCATCAAAACTTCCGGCTCGACGATAGGCACCAGTCCTTCGTCCTGACAGACGGCCGCATAACGCGCCAGCATTTCCGCATTGGCCTCTATGCCGTGTTGACTTGGGACATGTTTATCAATGGCATAGACCTCACGCCACTTGGCGAAACGGGCGCCTTGCTGCTTGTAACTGCGTAAACGTTCGGCCAAGCCATCCAGGCCCTGGGTGATGAGATCCCCAGGAGACAGGGCCAGCGGGATCTTGCCCTTATCGACTTTTATCCCGGGGACTATGGTTTGTGCCCAGGCTGCCTGAGGTATGCTGTTACCATCATCCGTCTTTTGCTCCAGGGTTTCCTCGAACAAAATTATGCCATTGATATATTGGCCCAAACCCTCAGTCGTCACCAGCAGGCTGCGCCAGATGCGTCGGTTTTCCTCGGTCGATTCGACGTTGATTGCCTTGAATCGTTTGGCAATGGTGGGGGCGCTTTCATCAGCGGCCAGAATGCCACGACCTTTTTGCGCCATATCGTTGATAGTTGCTTCCAGTTCAGAGGAATATTGCATAGTGATACTCCTTTTGTTAAATGCAGAAAGTCGTGTCAAGCCATATGATTACAGTGGCGTTGTATTGGGTCCTGTCGATAGAACAGGCAAAATTGTTGATATACCTGCCGGTACGCTTTCTGTAAACGGGCCGGGTGTTCAAAGAATGTTTCTGTCAGCACCGCAAAGAATTCGGCCGGGTTCTCCGCACCATAGGGATCGATACTTGTCTGCTTATGATGATCTATTTTTTGATGCAGTTTTTTGTACGCCAGTGACAGTGATTTGGTCCAGTCTTCACGTGTCATGCTGGCATGCAAGGGTGGCATACCATTCGCTGCACCATTCAGCATATCCAGCTTATGGGCAAACTCATGCAGGACGACATTGGATGCATGCCTGTCGGGCTGGTCTTCCGGCCTGGCATCCGACCAGGAAAGAATAACGGGCCCACGCTGCCAGGATTCACCGGCCAGCGCTCGCTGGGTATTATGAACAAGGCCGTTTTCATCATATTCTTCGCGTTTGATGACGAAGGTGTCGGGGTAAACGATAATCTCGCTCCAGCCATCATAGTAATCCAGGTCAAGATTGAGGATGAGTAAGCAGGCGGTCGCAGCGATATAGACTCGCATGGTGTCATTAACGTCAAGACCACCAGCACCGGTGATGGCTTTTTCATGCAGAAACAGGCTGGCTAGTTTACGCAGTCGATGACGTTCTTTTCGATCCAGGCACGACAGAAGGGTTGATGTCATGATGGTCTTATGCCATAAGGAATACGGTATGCGCGAACGAAACAGGATGTGCTGTTGCCAGAAGCGTTGAATGCGTCTCAGTATCATATCACTGTCTCGCCGTGTCGCTAATATGCATGCATTTTGGGCTACGGTATTAGCTTAATATTTTTCGATGAAACACGGTGCCATGGCATTTCGGGCAGGGCGGTACTTTTCCCGATTTGTAAAAATGCAGTTTCTCGCTACATTCAGTACAGTTCAGGGTGCCTGGACCGGTTATTTCACCCGTGTGGTAGGTGACACTCTTTTCCGCGTCTTCTTTCATCTGTATCAATTTCAGCGTCGTTTTATCGGCTGCTTTCAGTAACAGGTCAATAAAGCTGCTTTCCAGTAGTGCTGTCTCGAAACCGAGCCAGTCTTTTAATTCATCACCGGTTTCGGCCATGTAGTGGACTGCATCATCGAGGTCGCGTTTTAGCCATTCGGCTAACTTCTCGCCACCTTCCTCTGAGATATCTTTTAACTTGACCGCATCTTCCTTGGCCTCGTCAACTAATTTATGCAGAATGGGCCCGCTCTTTTCCTCGGCCTTATGAAAGTTTTTGGCGACACTCTCATACATTTTTTCATAGACCTCACCGAGGACGTCAATAGGGTCATGCTGATGTGGGTCTTTCATAAGAAACTCCTGATCATAGAAAAAATATTATAAAAATTTGTAATAATGTTATGTCGTTGTTGTCGAACTATACACCGCTTTGAATCTGTTGGGTGCAGATATTTGTCTCAAGTTAATTATTCACCACCTATTAATAATTATAGTACTCCTGATATTTGTTTGCATATTGATTATAACGCTTGGGATTTCAGCAGCCTGCATTATTGCCGCAGGCGTTTTTCAAATTCAAGGATTTGCTGGGTTGTACTGATGACGGTGTCTGGGTTTAGACTGATAGAATCAATGCCTATTTTTACCAGATATTCAGCCATTTCAGGATAATCGGATGGCGCTTGTCCGCAAAGGCCTGAATGACGTTGATTACGTTTAGCGCCTTCTGTGGCCATGCGAATCAACTCTTTGACACCGTCATCACGCTCATCAAAGTCAGCGGCAACAATATCCGAGTCGCGATCGACGCCCAGTGTCAGTTGGGTGAGGTCATTTGAGCCAATCGAAAATCCGTCGAACAATTGTGAGAAGGCATCGATTAGAATCACATTATTCGGGACTTCGCACATGACATAGATTTGCAGGCCATTATCACCACGTTTAAGGCCGTTGTCCTGTAGTGTTTGTAATACGCGTTCAGCCTCATCGATACGACGGCAGAAGGGGATCATGAGGATGACATTGTTCAATCCCATGTCTTCGCGCACACGTTTCAAGGCCGCACATTCAAGGGCGAAAGCCTCGGCGTAGTCCGGATGGGTATAGCGAAAGGCGCCGCGAAATCCGAGCATTGGATTGGCCTCGGCGGGTTCGAAGTATTTTCCGCCCAGTAGGGCGGCATATTCATTGGTCTTTAAATCAGACATTCGAACGACCACCGGTTTTGGCCAGAATGCAGCAGCAATAGTACCAACGCCTTCGGACAGACGTTTGATAAAGAAATCTGTCGGACTGGCATAACCATGGCATAATTCATCCAGCTTTTTCCGCTGTGACGGGTCGCGCACTTTGTCTGGGTAGAGTAGCGCCATCGGGTGTGCCTTGATGGATTCATTAATAATAAACTCCATTCGCGCCAGACCGACACCGTCATTGGGTAGAAAAGAGGTTTTGAAGGCAATATTCGGGTTGCCTATATTGAGCATGATTTTTGTCTTTGGTCGATCCAGGCTACCAATATCCATGAGTGATTTCTCAAATGCCAGTTCACCGGCGTAGATGTTACCTTGATCACCCTCGGAACAATCGACAGTAACGGGTGCTTGGTCCGTGATAACCTCAGTGGCATTATCACAGCCAATGATAGCGGGGATGCCGAGCTCGCGCGCGATAATAGCGGCGTGGCAAGTCCTGCCGCCACGGTTAGTGACGATGGCGGCAGCAATTTTCATGACCGGTTCCCAATCGGGTGTGGTGGTATCTGCCACCAGTACCTCGCCTGGACGAAACTCATTTAGTAGGTCAAGATTGCGAATCAGGCGGGCACGACCGCTGGCAATGCGAGCACCTACCGCGTTGCCGCTAGTGAGTATTTCGCCCGTTTCCTGTAAATGATATAACTCCAGACTAGTGCCTGAAATTTGTGATTCAACGGTCTCCGGTCTGGCTTGTACCAAATACAATTCACCATCAATACCATCCTTGGCCCATTCCATATCCATAGGCCTGGCCTGACCGGCACGTTGACTGTAATGTTTCTCGACCTTGATAGCATAGCCTGCCAGGGTCAGGACATCCTCATCGCTAATGCAAAAACGATGGCGATCTTCTTTTGCTGTCGGTACATTCTTGGTCGCTTCGCGGGTGCGGCCACCGGCATACAGCATCTTGATTTTCTTGGCGCCGAGTGTGCGACGCAAGACCGTGCGCTGGCCTTGTTCATAGGTCGGTTTATGCACATAAAACTCATCGGGATCGACGCTGCCCTGGACGACGGTTTCACCGAGTCCATAGGCGGCGGTAATAAAGACGACATCACGGAAGCCTGTTTCAGTATCCAGTGAGAACATAACGCCGCTGGATGCCAGGTCGGATCGTACCATTTTCATTATAGATATCGATAAGGCTACCTTGAAGTGGTCAAAGCCCTTGTCTATACGGTAATGTATTGCGCGGTCGGTGAATAGACTGGCGAAACAACGCCGACAAGCGTCGAGCAATTGGGCGTCAGTGCTGATATTCAGATAGGTGTCCTGTTGTCCGGCAAAGCTGGCATTGGGCAGGTCTTCGGCAGTGGCTGAGCTGCGTACGGCCACACTGATGTCATCATCATAGTGTTGTTGTAGTTGATGGAAGGCTTCCAGGATTTGTGAGCTTAGATCATCTGGCAAGGTCGCAGCATAGACAATCTCGCGTGCCTGTGTGCCGCGTTTGGCCAGATCATCAATATCATCTGCATCCAGTTTGTCGAGGGCTTCGTGTAATGGCTCCCAGGCATCGGCCTGGTCGAGCATATATCGGTAGGCATCTGCAGTAATGGCGAAGCCATTGGGTATTTTGATGCCCTGCGGTGTCAATTGACGATACATTTCACCGAGTGAGGCATTCTTGCCGCCTACCAGTGGGATGTCATCGATGTCCAGCTGTTCAAACCAACGGATATATTGTTTCGGGCTTGTCATAGGATTGAGCTTAATGTGTCCTTCATTGCCAATAGCATAAATAAAGATCCCAGGTTACTTCTATCATAATTAGAATACTATAAAGCTGATGACAAAGGCATGACCTAAATCATATTGTCATGTCGATGAGACCGGCATAGTTTTTCGTATGTGAGCAGTTATCAGGATCGTTAATGATTTAGATGATTACTTGTCATTTTTCCTATTTGTTGCATCGTGCTTCGCTAATTAACAAGTCGTGTTTACCCAGCAAATGCGAGCAGAATATGTTGCTTTTCATCACGCATACAGAGCAGCTGACGTCGTTCTGCTCACGTCAAATGACGGTTCATTGTTAAGCAGTATTTGTGTTTATACGAACAGGTGTTGATGATGGTGGCGGGGCCAATCAATCTGATGAAATGTGACCGGTTTGTTAATATCGCGCCCATAGATATGGTAAATTATTACCAAATAATGGAAAATACCCTGTAACATATGAATATTAAATTTATATCCTTAGGTCTTGGCCTGCAAAGCCATAAGTGCGGATGTAATGTAGGCCTCGCTGATTTAAGTAGATAATTCAGTATATTATTATATCTTTACCTAAAATTAGATATAGATTAACATTGTAATCTAGAGTTTTGAAGGTTGCGCATTTCTACCCCTTCATATGTATCAGTCAGTGGGTAGTTTATCGGACGATATTGTATAGCTCGAAGGAAAAGTAGTGGTATGAATAAATGGATTTCTGATGATATTAATAAGTCGAATAAGGCTTCCAAGTATCCTAATAAGCCGATTCGCCCGTTTCATTCCAAGATTATGGCGATCTCACGGATCATGGATAGTATCGCTATTCTCGCTTGCCTATGGCTTGCTTGTTACCTGAATGGCATTGCCTGGCAGAATCCCCTAACCTGGATCGGCTTAGTCGGCCTGTTTATTTTTCAGTACCTGACCGAGCATTTTGAGGTCTATGAGATATGGCGAGGTTTTCCAATCGCACGTGAAGCCAGTCGAATTCTGGGCTTATGGCTGCTGACTGCGATTCTAGTTTCCCTATTTGTGTATTTTTCCGGATGGATGTTGGATTTACCTTTGCTAGTCATCGCATGGTGGTACGTCCTTACGCCCGTTGTAATAGTGCTGCTGCATGTTGTTAGGCGCTTGTCATTGAACTATTTCCGTAATCGGAATAAGAATGTAAGAAAGGTCGCTGTTCTGGGAGTCCGCTCACTTGGTAAGGACGTTGAAAAGGCGATTAATAGTATGCCCTGGAAGGGCTATCGTTTTGAAGGTTATTATGATGACCGTGCCGCTGGAGAAGGCAGACGCCTAGCTGGGGAAGACATCAATATTCTGGGCGGGTTTACTGATCTGATTGATAGTGCGCGTAGCGGCAGGATCGATGTGGTCTATGTGGTGTTACCGATGAGTGCTGAAAAGCGAATCAATGAATTAGTGAATAAACTCGCCGATAGTACGGTGTCGGTTTATGTTGTGCCGGATTTCTTTATGTTTGGTCTATTACATGCGCGCTGGACTACCTTGCAGGGTATCCCTGCCGTGAGTGTCTATGAATCGCCTTTTTATGGTATCGACGGCCTGGCGAAGCGGGTGGAGGACATCGCCTTGTCTAGTCTAATCTTGATACTGATCTCAATACCGATGTTGATTATCGCAATGGGGGTGAAAATAACTTCTGCCGGCCCGGTTTTTTTCCGGCAAAAACGTTATGGCATGCACGGTGAGCAAATCAAGGTATGTAAGTTCAGAACCATGAAGGTCTGTGAAGACGGCGATAAAGTGGTTCAAGCCAAACGTAATGATGATCGTATCACGGCATTTGGTGCCTTTTTGCGACGCACATCGCTGGATGAGTTGCCGCAGTTTTTTAATGTCTTGCAAGGCAAGATGTCTATTGTCGGCCCACGGCCACATGCGGTAGCTCATAACGAAGAATACAGGTCGCAGATCCTGGGCTATATGTTAAGGCATAAGGTAAAGCCAGGTATTACCGGTTGGGCACAAATCAACGGTCTGCGTGGCGAAACGGATACACTGGACAAAATGGAGCAACGCGTACAGTTTGATCTTGATTATATCCGTAACTGGTCGTTATGGTTTGATTTGAAGATTGTCTTCCTGACTATCTTTAAAGGTTTTACAGGAAAGGATGTATTCTAGGTATCGTTAAGGTTATTTAAAATTTCCCTGGCATGCTTTCTGCCGCTCTGCATCGGTATCTGTCAGCATATCAATCCATGCAAACGCTGCCCCTACTGATATTGTATGCCCGCAATGTACACAATTGTCGCTTTTTCCACAGACCTTTGTGGATTTTTCTGTTAAAAATATTCTAATTATCGTGCATTATGAAAAAGCAGGCGACCTACTTTGATAAGCTGATGAAAGAGCCCAACATATTAGCCTGGGCGATTTCGCAATCGAATAAGCCATCCTTATATCCGAAAAGTTCTTGAGATAGTTAAGGTCAACAATTTTTTATTCATCAGGTTTCCTCCTGACCGTTAGAAATGAATGTGTGAGGAATAATGGCGAGTTGATATGACATATCTATTGCAATAATATGACTTGTCAATGCCAGTTAATTTTTGGGAGCAGCAGAAATGGGAATGGAATATCGTACTCTGGGTCATTCTGAAATCAAGGTCAGTGTTATTTGCTTGGGTACGATGACATGGGGTGAGCAGAATACAGCTGAACAGGCCTTTGAGCAGTTGGATTATGCACTTGCGCATGGCGTCAACTTTATCGATACCGCAGAATTATATGCAGTCCCTACCAAAGCTGAGACCTGTGGCAGCACCGAAACAATTATTGGTCAGTGGATTAAGGCGCGCGGCAAGCGCGATGATTTTGTGCTCGCCAGTAAGGTGACTGGCCCAGGTGACTGGCTGCCGCATATCCGTGAAGGCAAGACACGTTTTAATCGCGACGATATTGTTGCGGCGCTGGATGCCAGTTTGCAACGCCTGCAAACGGACTATCTGGATTTGTATCAGCTGCACTGGCCGGAGCGTAAGACCAATTTCTTTGGCAAGCTGGGCTACACTCCTGAGGACGATGGCGAGTTAACGCCAATGCTGGAAACCTTGCAGGTATTAGAAGAGCAGATGCAGGCTGGTAAAGTACGGCATATCGGTCTCTCCAACGAAACCCCCTGGGGTGTGATGCGTTTCCTGCAGCTGGCCGAGCAGCATCAGTTGTCGCGTTTTGTCAGCATACAAAATCCCTACGCGCTATTGAATCGCAGCTATGAAGTGGGCATGGCGGAGGTTTCCTATCGGGAAAATGTCGGCTTGCTGGCCTATTCGCCTTTGGGCTTCGGTATGCTTACCGGTAAATACCTTCAACATGCCAGACCGGATGGCGCACGCCTGACCCTGTATCCGGATTATGATCGATACAGCAATCCGGTAGCGGTCGCCGCGACCGCGAAATATGTCGACCTGGCCAGGCAGCATCAGCTTGATCCTGCACAGATGGCGCTGGCCTATGTCAATACACGTCCTTTCTTAACTAGTACCATTATTGGCGCTACGACGATGGCGCAACTTAAAAGTAATATCGATAGTATCGACATCAGTCTGACGGATGAAGTGCTGGAAGGGATCGAAGCGATACACCGTGAATACCCGAATCCGGCACCGTAATATGCGGAAGGGTAATATGGGCGGTTCTATAGGTTGTCATCAAGGATGTTAGCGACCTGCCGTAGTACTTGCAGTCGTTTCGACGGCTTTCAACGCAACCTTTAACAAGTCAGTGGTATGACTTAAACATCTAGCATTAGCTTTAATGGCTTGCGTGTACCGGCAATCTTGCAGGCCTGCTGGCCATAGCCGTATGGAAACAGTTGGTATAGGTAGCGGCGGGTGGCGTTGTCTTTGCCTATAATTTTTGCCAGTTCCCTCAGCAATATGCGCGCCTCGGGTACACATTGGCTATAATCAAGATGTTCACGTATCAGACTCACGACCTGCCAGTGGTCATCTGACATAGCGATGTTTTCCTGTTCTGCCAAAACCTTGGCTACAGCATGGTCCCAATCATCAGGTTCTAGTAAAAAGCCCTCGTTATCTGTGTCTATGCTGCGTCCATCTATTTCAATTGGCATTCTGTGTCCCACGCTCAAATACGGTTTTGTCAATAAGAGCGTGTCATCATAATGTATGTCATGGTGACGGACAATTATCCAAAAGGGATACAAGTATATGATTTTGGTGATAGTAGGAATAGCGCTAGTAAAAGCTCAGGAGGGTTTATAAACTATTGTTTTAATATAAATTATGCTATCTACATAAACATAATAGCCAAGCCGTGGCGCCCAGGAACATGTTATATATGGATGGGGCCACGACTTTCTTTGCATGGCTAAAATCGGCCTATAGATCGGTGCCGAAATTGTAGATCACTTTCAAAGCGATTGCATCAGCATCATCAGTATCCCAAACATCCTGATGCCGTTCCCATTCCAGGCGCAAACCCCAGGTATTATTGAGCTTGTAGTTGAGCCCTAACCCCAACATCAAGTCATTGCCTGAAGCGGAAGACGATTCAGGCGTGCCACCGAAAACTTCGTTGACCTCGGCCTTCCAGTGGCTGACGCCGAGCTTGCCAATGACCGATACCTTGTTATTAATCGGATGGGAATAGCCAATAGATGCACTGATAGCGTTGGCTTCATCGGTGCCAACATCCGGAACCGTATTCCAGGTGCCATTGAAATCAAAGTCACCAAAGTCTGTGTATCCCAGTTCTAATAAAACCTTGCCTTCATTGGCGGGATTCTGGCCAGCAGCTGCACCTCGAGGACGTGAGCGCATCATCTGACTAATGATGGCAGCGGCAGGAAGCGCCAGACCCACGGATATAAATACCAAATTGCCTCTGGTATCGACATTTCCAACAAACTGCGTTTTGCCCAGTTTAGGATTGTATTGTGTCGATCCAAGGCCAGCGGTTGCATAGGCCTTTGTGGTTATTTGTGAACAGCCAGACAACACCATCATGCTTAACGAAAGTGCGATCAAGGTATTTGCAGGCTTAATGAAACGTTTACATAGGGTAGGAATAGACATGTCCAAATCTCCACTGCATTAGCCAGACAGGTAAAGGTGCCTGTCAGAAATAAAAAGATAAGTTATATATCTATATTATGATCCTGCTAGTAATTTATAGGCCTAGCCTAAGATCTATGTTTAGTGTAATCAAGTACAGCGTAAAATATATTGACATGCATCAAGAATAGTTATCATTTGAATGATTGTTTGTCGAAAATATTGGGATGGATGAATCTTGTGCTGCGGCCGAGTAATTATTTTTCGGTAGCCGAATCATCAGTTGTTCGATCAAGAGCTCAGTAATTATATTCTCGTCATTACTGTATTGATCAGGTGTTCTTCACTATAATATTGAATATGTTCACTATAAATTTGAGTATGATCTAAATGTCAGAGCAAACCCTGGATAAAGTCGCAGAGATTATCAAATCTGAACCACATTCATCGCAAGCCTTGTTATTGTTTGGCCTGATAAAAACCCTGGATATTGAAAAAGGTGGGCATATGTATCTGTTAGTAAAGCTGAAGGAAATGACTGCAGAGACTCGTCAGTTGGCCTATCAGCTGATGGAGTTGATGGCAAGCGGACATATTCAGGACGATGCTTGGAAGCAATTTGTAGAAATGATCGAAGATACCATTCGTAATGGTTAGTGATTTTCAGCACTGAGTTAAAACAGTAACGAGTAGCGTGGATTTGATAAATAAATTGAATCCCCAGTTTTTAGTGTTTATCAATTATTTCCACGAAATCTCCAATTGACAGCAGGCCAGATTCAATAACAAGGATGCAGGCGCCACTATTACGCGCCAGGCTAGAGCTCATGCCTTTACCTTCAATCTTGTCCAGGTAGCCACAGGGTGGGCGTGGCTTTTGATAGCTGAACACAGCCGTGCCTATGCGAAAACGCGTGCCTTCAAGTGACTTGGTTTTCAGACCCTGAATAACAAGGTTACGCCGGTGACCACCATGCTCCAGTTGCTCGTACAGATCCGGGTTTTTATGTTGTGCCTTGCTAATCTCATCCTCGCTAATCAATGTCACCTGACAGGCTTCAATGGATTTCCAGAAGCCGGTTTGCAGGTAATAACGATCACCCTCTAGCCCTTTACCTTTAATGGCATTTATCGAATTGACCGCGTGCATGGCCTTTCCTGCAGATGTGGCGACATATATCTCAGTCAGTTTGGGTAGTAGACTAGGTTTACGATGAAAAAAAGGCCATTTAAATATCATGTGATCAGATGAAGTATAATAGTTGAGCTTAAGGGATGGGTAAATATTGATCAGCAATTTTCACCAAAACGAGTTATGCAAGAAACTGTGACATATAACCACCGGCTTTTTTAATAGTGCCAATATACAATTCATTAAATTCCGGCACTACTGATTTTTGCACGGGCTCCAGTGTTGTGAGTTGATCAGACCAGGTCTGTAGATGTGGCAAGTCTTTAAGTATTCCGCTTGCATGTAGGCCTTCTACAAGCTTGAATCTCATTAGCAAAGGTGCGTAGGCGACATCGACCAGAGATAGCTCTGGACCATTAAAGTAATGGGCCTGTGTTATCTGTTGTTCAAGTTTTTCCAGGTGCCGCCTGATTTGTTGAAAATGTTTCTGGAATTCATCTTTGTCCTTACTCCAGTACAAGTTGTGTTGGGCAAAATTAAGACTGGCTCCATACTCGATCCAGGCACGATTTTTCGCTTTCTGTAGCGGATCTTGCGGATGCATTGATGGTGGGGTGATTTCGTCAAGGTATTCATTGATAACAGACGATTCAAACAGTATGGAATCGTTCGTTTTCAATACAGGAACTTTTCCGAACGGTGAAATTTCCATGAACCAGGCAGGCGGATCGTTGATATCAATATAGGTAATTTCAAAAGAGATATCTTTTACCAGCAGGGTAATCATTGATCCCTGTACAAAGGGGCATATTTTAAAGCTGATAAGTTCCAGTTTCATAAACTTTCCTTCAAGTGCCTGGTATATCTAAATAGTTATAATCAGTTTTGATAATATCACTGGAGCCTATGTGATATCAAAAGTAAAGATGTAGAGGATGAATGGCGAGTATAGATTATTTATTTCTTGATTATTGATATTATGGCAATATGAATTCAATTTCGAAGCGTTTCAAATGAAGATTTTTGCTCAATGATCGCAAGTGGTATATTCGAGATTCATTACAATATCACGGAGAAGACATATGAAGGCAACTGCAGAATTGCAGATGGTCCCAATAGGTGAGGGCGTTTCCGTCAGGCAGGAAATCACCCGTGTTATAAAAATACTGAAGGAGCATGACTTTATTATAGAGACGCATGCCTCTGGTACAAATATAGAAGGTGAATTAAATGAGATACTCGATACTGTTGCAGATATCCATACAAGCTTACATGAGCAGGGCTGTGTGAGACTGGTTAGTTATCTGAAGCTGGAGACTCGTACAGACAAGGAGCCGACCTTGGCAGGTAAGCGCTTATAATAATAAATATTAGTAAATATATCCGTAGTTTACAGTCCATTTGATGGATGTTTGGTTTTTGTCGATTATGTGGATGTAGCTGGTTTGGTTTATACTTGTACAATACAGTGGATATCAAGTTTATGTTTTTTTTCAGGTGATCAGATGAATGGACTTCGGTTAAGTTTGATAGCTAAAAACTTGTTGGTCATGACACTTTGCGTGACGTTTTTTGGCTGCGGGCGTGTTAGTCTGTCGATTACCGATGCGCCGATAGATAACGCAGAATCATTGCAGTTGGCCATTAGTGGTGTTGAACTCCAGCCTGTTTCAGGTGACGCGGTCAAGATCGATTTTAATCCGAGCAAGCTTATAGATCTACTGAGTTTGACAGATGGAAAAAGCGCCGTACTATTGAGCGAGCGAGCTTTTCCCAAAGACAAATATAATCAAATCAAATTGAAATTAGACCTTGATGAATCTTTTATCACGGTTAATGGTGCTGATTTTTCATTTACCATCCCGACAGATGCGTTGGATGGCCTACAGATTGATAGAGAGTTTAAAGTAAAGGCAGGCTCTGATAGCCTGTTTACGATAGATTTTGATGTCAGGAAGTCTTTATTTGACCCGGAAAGCGGTTCTGATAACTATATCTTACGACCGAATTTACGTCTCGTAGATGATACTATCGCGGGGACTATCCAGGGTAATGTGGATGCGAGTTTACTTGGTTTAAATACCGAATGTTATGATAATAGTGGTGCTGTCGCAGCGGTGGTCTATATATTTAGCGGCAAAAATATTACGGCTGATGATATTGATGGTAATAGTATCGAGCCGCTCAGTAGTGCTCGTTTAAAACAAGACTTGAGTTATACCGCTGCCTTCCTGGAAGAGGGTGATTATACATTGTCACTGACTTGCGAGGCCACAATTGACGACCCAGGCACTAATGACAGTATTGATTTTATACGCACTATTACAGTGAAAGTAATATCGGCGCAGACAACTACACTGGATTTCACGCTTTAATGGAGTAAAGGGCCAAGATTGAGGATTAGCCTGGTAGAAGAGATAGGGCTGATATATTAATTCTTCAGTGCCTGATGTGTCTTGATGATTGTCTCGATCGATTCGTCGATATTGACCAGAGTGGAAGCTGCCTGATTGGCCTTACTCAGACTGATCTCTACCTGGTTACGGCCCTGTGACATTGATGAAACTGCGTTGTCGGTTACTGACTGCACATTGTCGATCATACGTTCAATTTCTTCTGTCGATTGTTGTGTGCGACTGGCCAGTGTACGTACTTCATCGGCCACCACGGCAAAGCCGCGGCCCTGCTCGCCTGCACGTGCTGCTTCGATTGCAGCATTCAATGCCAGGAGGTTAGTTTGATCAGCAATACCTCGTATGACATCGACGACCTTGCCTATTTCTTCACCATTGAGTTTTAGTTTAGCTATGACCTCGTTAGTACTATCGATATCACTTTCCAGGCGCTGTATCGATGTAACGGTGCTATTTAATTCCTGCTGGCCATTTTGAGTATCCTTTAACATGACCTGAAGCATGTCATCAACTTGTAAGGATTCTGAGCTTACGTGCTGTACATACTGATCGTGTTTTATTTGTAATTCATCGAGATCGTGTAATGTTGCCTGTAATTGACTGTCATCAATATGTTCGTTATCAATCATCGCTTCGGATTCCATTGAGGCCAGTTCTTGATGAAGTGCCGTCATTGTATCCTGTATATTAGAAATAGCCTTATTATAAAGATCTATGAGTATGGGATTATGCTTAACGGCATCAAGCCGATAATCAAGATCACCATTGCTCAGATGTTCCAATGCGGCGACCCAGGCCTTGTCCTTGCCGCGGTCTTGTTGGATGGTTTTTCGCGCAAGCCATATAATTATCATTAATGTCAGTATGCAGGCTGCATAAAATCCATACGGTGTAGCTGGGGGTTTCGCGGATGTTTCTGCAGTTGTGTCAATACGTGCAAGACGCTGTACTGTAGCTAATAGGACATGGCTTGTTACTGCCAGTTTCTGGGCTAGATCAGCCTGATTATTGTCCGTTTTTATAACAGGCTTGCTATCAAGTGCAGTGGTGATAGATTCATTATATAGCGCCAGGTTGTCCTTGATAGTAGTCAGTGTGGCTGCGTATTGTTTTGTTACAGAATTGTTGTTCTCAAGTAATTTATTGAGTGAGGCAGCGAACATGGATGTCATGTTTTTCAGTTCATTGTTGACAGCTTGTTGGTCTCTGTTTTTATCCAAATAACGCTCGTGAAAATCACCGAGTTGGCGTTGTAGATGATTCAGTTCCTTTAGAATATGCAGGCGAGAGCGTATAGTATTCAGGAATACTGGTTCTTTTATCGTGTCTTGCAAAGATGCCAATAATTCCGCCTTGATATCAGGCATTTTTTTCTGAACAACGATTAAATCCGTATCTGCAGATCCTGCCGTGTCTTCGGATGCGGGCTCTGCGTCATTTGTAGTGATGTCGGCGTCTTCGGCTGAAGTAGTCTCGGTACTACTTTCGATTTTATTATTGTCATTTTCAACATTTGATTCAGGCGCTACATCTGTGTTGGCCGCTTTGTCTTCTTCGTCGACGCCCGTACCAATATCGGAGCTGGCCTCTACAGAAAGTATTGTAGAGGGTGTTTCGGTCGATGCACTATCTTCATTATTATCAATCTTAGGTGCTTGTTCTTTGGCTGCCTTTTTCGAAGCTCGTCTAAAAATGACCGGTTCAGGTATAGTGATATCAGGTAGATTGGATGAAATTTGTGTGTACAGTTGAGCTGAAATATTATTGTCACTCAAGTCATCATTCAGGTCGAGCTGTAGTTTTGTTGTTAATTGACTAATTCCTGACTGTAACACCTGATATTTTTCAATGACGGTATTCGGCTCTTGAACAGATTCTTTCTGCTGTACTGGTTTTGAGCGTAGCTTGTCTAATTGTTGGCGGTATTGCTGCAATTTGTCATGAACTGTTTCGAGTGCAGCCTGGTGTTGAGTGCTGGTGAACTTTTTTGCATAAGTCTTGAGCGCTATGTCAATCGATTGCAGCGGTTCATTAATGGATGCGTGTTGTGAGTTACCGCTACTGTTGCTGTTGTTTAATGCATTTACTGTAGCCACATGGATAGATTTACTAATACTGTCGATTTGATCAGAATGAGGAGCTGCCGATACTTTGTTGATGGACGGTGCAGGCAGGAAATAAAGGGCGTATATCAATAGGGCGGCAGGGGCAAATAGGCTAATGATAACCAGGCGGATAAGATTACTTTTCATTGACGACGATGCTCCCAGCATTACAAAAATGAATGTTCTCTGGAAGGCCGAGAACCCTTGAGTATATATCGGTATTATGCTTAAAAACCTTTAACATTTTTGCCGCTGGTGGGGGGATATATGCTTTAGTAAAAATACGGCTATATTCAGTTACAGCATGCTAAGGAGGTGAAATATAATCAATATAAAACAGTAGCTTATGATTATTTGTCGATTGCCTGGCAGCAGAAGCCGGCAGCGATAGGCATCGCCTGATGCGTCAGGCGCAAGTAGAGTCCGTTAAATTTGAATGCTGTCATCTATTGGATCTGGACAATATTCCCTTCTTTTGCAGGTTTGGCAATGCTGGCCAAGATACAGCTCATCAATCCATTTGACGAGTTCATGAATATGTTGAGGATCATCGAATAAGAAGCCCGCCTCGAAGTTGCGTTTATCCTCATGTTTGCTGCCGAGCCCAGCGCCGGTCAGGTTTGCTGATCCGACAAAGGCCATCGCATTATCAATAACAACGGCTTTAGTATGTACGCGTGGACACAGGATTCTTTCAAACAGTTCATTCTCTACCAGAGCATTGAAGCGGTCAAAATCCTCGCGAAAGCGTGGCCCCGGTTCTTTAGCATGAATCAGGCGAATGGCTACTCCCTTCTCAACCAGTTCCGCGAGTAATTGCAGAAAGGGTGCGAACTTCCCGTCTATTTCGACATGTAGGTCCTTGATATCAGCAGTAACTATCCACAGGAATTTGCGTGCTTGTGGAATATATGATTGTACGAGTTCAGTGTAGATATCTCGATTCAGTAATAGTTTATGCATGACTGTATGTTGTTAATCTAATTAGATGGAACTTAAGGATATACCACATTTGATGAATGAGCACAGTATATGTGTACTGAAGAAGGATTGGCCGAGATTTAATTAGTCTGGCTAAGGTGGTTAGGCTTATGATATTTTACTGTCGATTATTATTCCATCGGGCTTATTGTGCGCTTTTGTCTTCTCTGACTGGTGAATACTATAGGTATTTTTACCTTGATGTTTCGCTTCGTACATGGCCTCATCAGCTGCTTTTAATAATGATTCTATATCGTGCCCGTGTTCAGGATAAAGTGCGATTCCGATACTGGCAGACGGGGTTACACTGGTCCCTTTTAGGGGCAGTGGCATATTGATCGCATCCAGTATTTTACGGGAAACCTTTGCAGCGTCTTCTAGGCAAAAAATGCTGGCCACAACAACGAATTCGTCACCACCTAGACGCGCTAATGTGTCATCATCTCTCAGCGTCTGACTTATGCGTGCCGATGTTTTGCGAAGGTAATCATCGCCCGAATCATGGCCAAATTCATCATTGATATTTTTGAAATAATCTAAATCGATCATCATGATGGCTATTTGTTTTTTCTCTCTGTTCGCATGGCTTAAGGCCTGGCCGATACGGTCAGACAGCAGGTTTCTATTGGCGAGGCCGGTGAGTGGGTCGTGATGGGCCAAATGCCACAGGTCATCCTGGGTTTGCATAATTGCAGATATATCCTGTGCCGTGCCTATCATGCGAGTGGGTGATCCATCTGCATCGAATGTAACTTCGCCATCAGCCTGTATGCGGTTGATAGTGCCGTCCGTGGTAACGACACGGTAGGAAGTACAGAAATGTTTTTCACCAGCCAGTGCGCTATCGACTGCCATTTGTACATGGGAGCGGTCATCTGCGTGCACTCGCATCATGAATGCATTGTAATCTGCACCGAAAGATTGTGGTTCTTGACCAAATATACGGAACATCTGATCTGACCAGTTCAGGGTGTTATTCTTAATGTCCCATTCCCAACTACCTAATAGGCCTATGCGCTGAGCATCGGAAAGATGGCGCTCATTCTTAATGAGTCTGGATTCAAGCTGACTGTGATAAAGGGCAATGCGGATGGTTATTTCAAGCTCTTTTTCTTCTATAGGCTTGATTAAGTAGCCAAAGGGTTCGGTTGTTTTCGAGCGTTTGAAGAAAGTTTCATCGGTTTGCGATGTTGCATAGATGACTGGGATTTTGTGGTTTTCATGAATGATTCTCGCTGCTTCTATACCATCCATATCGCCAGACAACATGATATCCATTATGATCAGATCGGGCAGGAGCTGGGCGGCCATATCTACGGCCTCTTCGCCAGAAGAGATAATGCTGACAATATCATAGCCCCAATCTGCCAACTGGATTTCAAGCTTGTCTGAAATAAAGGGGTCGTCTTCAACGACCAATATGCGGGTTGTTGTCATATAAATCCATATAATGTTGAGCGATTTAGTAGGAATTATAGTGTATATACACGGATAAAAAGTGCTGAAAAAGTAAACATTTGTTTCTTTTCTTTTCTTTTCTTTTCTTTTGTAATTTCAATATTATAAAATTAAGATAAGACCTTGATAAAAAAAGGGTAGTGGTTGGTGAAATGAGTGTTCTGCTACTGTCCTGCTACGATGTGTTAATCGCTTGTGTCGATGCCGCTGGCGATGAGCGCGCTGGTAATGCGCATGATAAAAAGCTACTTTAAATGAGTATGGATTCAGGGCATGTCGAGTAATGGATGAGATAATGACAACAACACATGTGCTTTCAGGTGATATCGGCGGTACTAAAACCAGGCTGGCAGTGTATGCAGTATCAGGCACATTACTGCAGACCCTGGCAGAAGCTGAATACCCAAGTCAGCAGTATGCATCTCTCAATACCATTATTGATGATTTTCTGTCGACCCATGATTTTCTGCTGGATGTGGCAGGCTTTGGCATTGCCGGACCAGTTAGGAATAACGCTGTGGATGCAACTAATCTGCCATGGTTCGTCAGTGCCACTAATATCGCTGAGCAATTTAAGCTGCGGCAAGTCGTGTTGATCAACGATCTTGAGGCCAATGCCTGGGGTATACGCAGTTTGCAGGAGCATGATTTTTATAGTCTCAATGAGGGCGTACCTGACAAAACGGGGAACTCGGCCATTATCGCAGCAGGTACAGGACTTGGTGAGGCGGGCATGTATTATGATGGTGAGGATTATCATCCGTTTGCCTCAGAAGGAGGTCATGCGAGTTTCAGTCCCAGCAGTGAACTTGAGGTGGCCTTATTGCACTTCCTGTTAGAACGATACCAGCATGCCAGCTGGGAGCGGGTCCTTTCGGGTCCGGGGCTGGTTACCTTGCATCAGTTTCTGAGTCAATACCGTCATCAGAATATTTCTATGGAATTACAGGATGCTATGCGTGCTGGTGATCCAGCTGCGGCAATTTCACAGGCCGCTTTTACGGGGCAGGACGAAATCAGCCGCGAGGCACTCGAGCTATTTGTCCATTTATACGGCGTTGAGGCCGGCAATCTGGCATTGAAGACCATGGCGACCGCTGGTCTATATATTGGTGGTGGTATTGCCCCCAAGATTCTTGGTGCCTTGAAAGGTGGCGCCTTCATGACTGCTTTTTGCGCCAAGGGCCGTATGCAATCTTTGCTGGAAAATATTCCGGTTAAGGTTATCCTGAATGATAGAACAGCATTATATGGCTCTGCTGTGTGTGCAATGTTGAGGCATAAGCCGGACCTGGTTTGGCGTCATCATATTAATGCATGAAAGTAGGCCAAACAGATATTCCGTTATTACGGATAACAAGGATAGATAAAGATGATTGAGATCGTGAGACGAACCGGCACCATCGCCATGTTATTGTTAACGACAGGCTTGATCACCTGGCTAGATGTGAGCACGGCGGCGGGTGAGTCATTTACAGGCAGTCGTAAAGATATCGTTGCCTATGTACACCTCAAGGTCAATGTCATTACTGACACAGAGGGAAGTCCAAGTCTACAAACTCGCCTGGAAAAATATCCGGTATTGTATGTCGATGTTGGTGGGCGCTGTGAATTCTTTCTGAAGAATCCGCGTCAGGATATCACCCGCGGTAGTCAAATGTCAGAACGAGTCTATTTCAAGGATGTAACCGCTATCCGCTCTTTGAAGTCAGCATCAAGTAGTGATTTTGGACTGAATGTCTATGTCGGTAACAAGGCATATCCGGTTAGAAAATGGTCTGGAATGGCTGCTATTAAAGACGATAGAGCAGGGGGTGTCTGCGCAAATCTTTCTGATAAGGATTTCCGGTATGCATGGCCTACCTTACATCTTAAAGTAATTAATGCCAGCAAACAGGTTCAATGGCTCGATGCCGATCTTACAAATATCGTTGAGTTTGCTTATGATCGGTCGCGCGGCAGGCAGTTATATGAAGAGATCGTCAGAAATTATAAAAATATCCCAACAGAAAAGCGGCAGTCTAGCAAGAGTTTTCAGCAACTAAAGGCAGAGGCCCAGGCTAAGTCAGAAAGTCGCGCCCAGACTCAAAAGCGACAGAGTCATGATGAGGCGGCAGCTTTACTATTAATGCAACGTACAGCAGAGTTTCGTGACAAGCTTGCTGAAGGAGATGATTCTCATTGTGGGCTGGTGATAGAAGTTAAAAGCAAGGTTGTTAAGGTACAAACCATGACTGGCGTGTCGTGGCTTAAACGTAATCAGTTGTATCCCGCGGGTAGTAAGCCCTGTAATTTTCTAAATGGTGTTTATCAGGAGCCGGAATGAGTGTACCGGTAGCCAGTCGTTGAATTGCACCTGGGGCTATTTTTTCTGAAATGGTATGACGTCAGATTCCTCGTCAGGCTCAAGTTCGGATATTTTCTCACCCAATACTAGCTCCTTATCGGTTTCTTTGTGATCCCAGGCTGCTGCCAACATTAGCTCTCATTGTTAGTTTCAGATTCACCGGCCCAGCCCGCTGCCTTGGCTCTGGCGATGCCTTCATCGTGGATTCTCTGGTGCCGTTCTCTTAACTCTTCGGGTAAATGACTAACCATGCAGCTATACTTGTCCCATTCAGTGTCCACTTCGTGCAGTAGCGCATCGAAACGTGACAGATTCCAGCCTTCACAGGTTTCGGTTTCCGGTATTAGGCCAAATACCCACGCATCACGAATGATCTTGCCGATCGCTGTCATGCCGCCATTAAGGTCATTATTGATACCTACATACGTTTCAGGTTTTTTCATTAAATTATCTCATTGCTCTGTTGCGTGTTACTGGTCCACACCTTGATTATACACTGGCAGCCCATGAGCTGCATCTTGGTCAGGTCGTTGTCGCTATTAAAATCATACCCTTAGAGGGGATTTGATGGCCAATTTATTTGATTAGGTCGGTAAAAGCACCTATCTGGCCGAGGCCGGCAGTGGACTGCAGCATGATATCAGGCTTATCACTCGGCTTTACAGTATCAAGCAGGGATGAGGTCGTTATTAGCCGGCCTCTAAAGACTGGGCGTTTGTCCTTGTTGGATGTCAATTCAGTAATAATTTCGGCGCGTTGGTATCTGGTGCTCCGGCATGCTCAGCGTGTATGCTTGGATTATGAGCGCAAGTTTTTTGCAACCGATAGAGTTCAGTCATGTCTGAAAGAATTGGCTTGATCAGTGACACCCATTCCTCCACCGCCCCGCTGCTGGAAGCCTTGTCTATTTTTAAACGTGAGCAGGTAGGACATATCATCTGCGCGGGTGATATTGGCGGTTATGGCGAAGACGAACTGGTCCAGACTATTGACTTGTTGGTAGAGCATGATTGTCTGATGGTGGCAGGTAATCATGATGTTATCCTGGAGGACACCGACTATGGTGTTGACGAAGAAAAAATCAGGTCTTTTTTTTCAAGCCTGCCAAACCATCTGGAATTAAGCATCGCGGGCAAGCGTATCTATGTCGTCCATGCCCATCCCCCGGATGCAATGCGCGGTGGTATTAAACTACTGGATCCACAAGGACAGGTTTATCCCGATCGAAAAGCCCGGTGGCAGCAGCAACTTGAATATTTTGATTATGACATATTGATAGTCGGTCATACTCATCAGGTCTTTGCGGAATATATTGGCAATGTTTTTGTGGTCAATCCGGGTAGTACATTATTCAATCATACCTGTATGATTCTTGATTTGCCTGAGCAACGCTTGCAGACTTATGCCCTATCTGGAAAGCAAGCAGTGAAGACATGGAACTGGGGGATATTCTCTGCTGAGGGCCCGTTGCAAACATGACTATGTAAATGCAAAATAAGCTGCAGTAAGCAAATGCGCATCCACAGCTGTGCGCACGGCCATTATATATACAGATCAAAGGTTATTTGATGAAGCATAATAACGGACCACAAGCCTTGTTATTGATATCCTCTCAATGCCCGCATTGTCATGTCATGCAGGGCTTGCTCAACAAAGGATTGCAGGACGGACGTTTAGCTGTGCTTGATGTTATTAATATTGAGGAGTCACCGGAAACGGCGCAGGCGTATAATGTGCGCTCTGTTCCCTGGTTGCAGCTCAACGGCATGGTATTTGACAGTGCGTTAACTCCGGCAGAGATGGATCGATGGATCGAGATAGCAACACAAGAGACAGCGCAAAGCAGTTATCTCGAATACCTGTTATTGAATGGCAAATTATCCAATGCCATTACGCGCTTGGAAGAGGGGGAGTCCACTCTGAGCGACTTACTGCCCTTGATCGTTAAAGAGGGTGTAAAAATCAATGTGCGCGTTGGTATTGGGGCTATCATTGAACATTTTGAGGGCAGCCCTATACTCAGAGAAGTATTGCCGCAATTGAGTGCAATGAGTAAACATCAGGACGCGATGGTACGCGCCGATGTGTGTCATTACCTGCTGTTGACCCATGCACAGGAAAGCGCGGTTATGATCGAGGGCATGTTGAAGGACAGCGACACTCAGGTCAGGGAGATCGCGCAAGAATGCTTGCTGGAGCTAGGAAATGATCTGCAGTGAAGCTGCTGGGGGTGGATAATATTTGTGCGTTACGTGCTATAATACGCGAATCATATGAAGGGTGAATAGCTATGTCGCAAGTTAAAATTTACAGTACTGGTACTTGTCCGATCTGTGATAAAACCAAGACACTTTTGAATAAATGGCACATACCCTATGAAGAAGTCAGAGTCGACTTGTCTCGCGAAGAGTTGAAAGAAATGCTCGAAAAGACTGAGCATGCACGCACCGTTCCACAGATATTAGTCAGAGGTCAATGGATTGGCGGTTTTTCAGAGTTGACGGAAATGCACATGGATGGTGAGCTGGATGATCTGGTTGAATAAAGCCTGCGCTAGATAAATGTAAAACATTGTATAATCAGCAAATATCTACTTAATTAATCGAGTTGGACTTGACGATATGGCAGTGCTATGACACAGTTATAAGTCCTTTTTATAATGAATTAAGGCTTTGAAGAATGGATCCTGCCAAGTTATACGAGGCGCTGATTACCAGTGCTGGAGAAGACATTAGTCGAGACGGCCTGAAAAAAACCCCGCAACGTGCATCCAAGGCATTTGAGTTTTTGACGCAGGGCTACAGCCAGTCATTAGACGAGGTGGTTAACGGCGCTATCTTTGAATCTGATAACGATGAAATGGTCATCGTTAAGGATATCGAGCTTTATTCCATGTGTGAGCATCATTTACTTCCCTTTGTTGGTAAGGCACATGTCGCCTATTTGCCTAAGGGCAAGGTTATCGGCTTGTCTAAAATAGCCAGAATTACAGACATGTATTCTAGAAGATTACAGATTCAGGAGCAGCTGACTAAGCAGATCGCCGATGCCGTTATGCAGGTGACCGGGGCAGCAGGAGTCGGTGTCGTGATCGAGGCGCAGCATTTTTGTATGATGATGCGAGGCGTGCAAAAACAAAACTCATGGACAACATCATCGATGATGTTGGGCTCATTTCGTGATAATGATCGTACCAGGATGGAATTCCTGCAGCTGATCACACGATAATCGGCCGCTATGAGCCTGATGGAGCCGGATAGATAAATGTATTGCTTGCGCAGGTCCATAGGCTTCATCTAAGACAGGTCCACAGGCAGTTTTTATATCCCTGATTTTACCCATAAAATAAACCGATATGGCGATGGTTGTTATCACTCTTTGCGTCTATAATAGGGGTGGGCAGTTTAGCAGGTGTTACGCAATGTTTAATATTGTTTTGTCAGCATGAAAAAATTCGAATTTACTAACATGAAATACCTCGGCATCTTCGCCACATTGATACTTTCTCTGATGACCACATCGTCATTCGCTTCTCCGACGACGGATATCTATATTCAACAAAGACAGCAATTCCAGCAGGCTGAGCAGGCATTAGCTGACGGCGACCGGATGCAATACTGGGATAGCTTGAATGCGTTACGAGATTACCCGCTGTATCCGTATCTGCGTTTTATGGATTTACAGGCGCGTATCAAAGATGCCAGAGCAGTGGAGATTGTGAGTTTTTTACAGGCATTCGATGATTCCCCGGTGTCATTTAGACTACGAAGCATCTGGTTAAAAACCTTGGCAGAGAAAGGGCAGTGGCAGGACTTTCTTAACCATTATAAAGCAACCAATAGAAAATCTCTGATCTGTCTACGAGAACGTGCCTTTATTGCAACAAAGAAAAATTACGACCGATCTAAAAAAATAAAATCAATCTGGATGACAGGCTATTCATTGCCGAATGAATGCAAGACATTGATCGACGATTGGCAAAAGAAGTACCCGGTCACCGAGCAAATGCTTAGAAAGCGCATTTGGCTTTCCCTGAAAAAAAATAATCTCAAGTTGGCACGACAATTACTCAGCCAGCTTCCAGCTGTATCACGTGAACAAATGAAAGTATGGTTGCGTGTGTATAAAGACTCGCGCTTATTATTGCAGGAATCCTTACTGGCGCATGCGGATGCCGTAGACCTGGTAGATTTCAAGTTTTCGGCGTTGGCCTGGTATTACCCCGATCAGGCGATAGAGTTCGCAGAGAGGTTGCCGCGGTATATGCGACTGAAAAAGCTGGACGGGAAAATCAAGCAAATACTGGCGATTAGCCTGGCGCGTAGATTTCATCCGCAAGCGGATTTATGGCTACAGCGCGTACCAGAGAAGTACCTGAGTGAACGTGTCCTTAAGTGGAAAATCAGGACTGCAATGCGGCACCAGGATTGGCAGCAGGTGCTTACTCATATCAATAAGCTCGGCCAGGGAACTCAGGCACAAGATCGCTGGCAATATTGGCTGGCACGAGCCTATTCAGAACTCAGGCAGGCTGACAAAGCCAAGGAGATATTTACGGGTATTTCTGCCAACAGAAGTTATGAGGGTTTTCTGGCGGCCGATGTTGTCGGTGTCGATTATACTTATAAGCACAGGGACCTGGATTTTGATAGACAATTCGTCAGCTCACTAATCAATAATCCTGGTATGGCCCGGGCCAGGGAATTAATGTTACTAAAACGCTTTACAGAGGCGCGTCGTGAGTGGAACAGAGTAGCCTCTAAGTTGACGGCGAAACAGAAGGCTAGTGCGGCTTGGTTAGCCTATCAGTGGGGCTGGAACAATCAAACCATCGTCACATTGGCCGGGCTGTCCGAATGGGATGATCTGCAGTTGCGTTTTCCACTCAAACATATTTCAGAGATCCACGAGCATACCCGCAGTACCATTATTGATACCGCACTGGCGTTGGCTGTCATACGCCAAGAGAGTGCTTTTCAGGAAAACGCCAGGTCTTCCAGTAATGCGCGCGGTTTGATGCAGCTATTGCCGTCTACTGCCAAACAGGTGGCGCGACAGTTACAGGTCAAGATATCTAATCTGAAAGAACTAAATCAACCATCAGTCAATATTAAATTCGGCGTCTATTATCTTAACGATATCAAACATGAATTAATGAAACACCCGGTGTTAGCGATCGCCGCTTATAATGCAGGTAAGTCGCGGGTCAGGTCCTGGCTAACTAAGACCAATAGTTTGCCGGTCGATGTTTGGATTGAGAATATACCGTTCAAGGAAACACGTAATTATTTGCGTAATATTCTGGCCTACTCAGTAGTCTATGAAAAACGTTTGGGTCTACCGGTCAGAAGGATCCGTGAGCGGATGCCACCGATTCCGCAATCTAGCGTGGATGATGGCGTCGATATCTGATCAGTAAACGGGGGTTTATTTAATCCAGTTGCCGATATCAGGGATCTTATGACCGTAAAACAGGATTTTCCGCTGCGGTGACACGACAACAATAGTTGGAGAACCTATCACCTTGTATTTATTGGCGACATCGATATTTTTCACGCGTTCGCTAAGCATCAGATATTTTAGCTGGTGATTACTGACATATTCTCTGACTGCGGCTTCATGTTCGCCGAGAAAATTGATAGCAGTTATAGTCAGGCCCTTGTCCTTGTATTGTTCATGTAATGCATTGAACTCCTTGATATGCATGAAACAGTAAACACATTCTGTCTCCCAGAATATCAGCATCACATGTCCCTTTGCTGTCAGCTCTGCTAGTGAAATGTTTGGACCATCAAGACTCTTCAGGGTGAATGGCGGGGCTGTATGCCCGGGCTTTAATCCTGCTTGTGTCAGTAAACTGGCTGATAGAAGACCTATCAGTAGGACGATGCTCTGTACTCTATTCATGTATATATTACCAAGCTGGCTGAGCCAGCTGCAGCACTCACCTAGTGTGTATACGGCTTTATGGACTGCTATTTTGCCATAATTCTTCTACACGTGCATCCCGCCTACAGGAGAAGCGATAATATTTGTAACGCAACGGGTTTTTCTTGTAATAGTCTTGATGGTAGGTTTCAGCGGGATAAAATTCTGTTGCCTTGATTAATTCTACTTTAATCGCTTGTTTGAATGGTTTTATTTTTTCAATATTCTGCTTTGACGCAATGGCGATTTTATGTTGTTGTTCGTCCAGATAAAATATTGCTGGGCGGTATTGTCTGCCGCGGTCGCAAAATTGGCCATCATCACGTGTGGGATCAATATGGCGCCAGAAAAAATCGAGTATCTGCTTATAACTAATTACGCGAGGGTCATATTGAATACTGACGGCTTCTATATGTCCGCTATTTCCTCTGGAAACCTGTTTATAGGTGGGGTTCTTGATGTGGCCACCAATATAGCCTGAAACGGCGCTGCTGATTCCCTTCAGTTTTTCAAAGTCAGCTTCTATACACCAGAAGCAGCCACCGGCGAGTATGGCAACTGCATTAGTGTTTGTACTTGCTGGTTTCATGGCCATGGCCACGCTTTGTAACAGCATTGATGATAGTAGTAATAATCCGATTTTGACGAAAATGCGCATGAGTGTACCCGTTGATGTTTGATTAATAGACCGGTGTAAGGATAGAAAGTTCTATTGCGTATCAGTGGATAGTCGCGCGATCATCCCTTCGGTCAACCAGGTTTTTAGTAGGCGGGCGCATAGCATCGCTAATTCTGTAAAATCAGGGACTTGTTCATCAATACTCTGTGCAAGACGTTCGCATATCTGAGCATATGTAGCGCCCTGAGCGGCACTATGTAGGGCGATGGCTTCGAACTTGTCCAGAATGCGGTAACGCGTACTGAGTCCTTGTCTCCAGATGACGCAGGTGGACGCCTCTGCTAGGTACATCGCCTGCGGGGCTGTCTGATGTTGTTGCATGGCTTGCCAGATTTCCACTACATTCCAATGGCTGTTGAGCGTGTAGACTGAGGGATGTAGGTCGATTGTAATATTTGGCCAGGATTCATTCGGAATTGTGGTAACCAGTGATGCTGGAACAGGATCTGCATTGCTAGCATCGAAAGCATTGATAAACATCCATTCTAGTGTGGCCAGCTCCGTCAGAAATTTATAGTCCTCAATGACAGTATGTTGCTGTATGAACTCACTGAAGTGAATACCGAACCAGCGCAGTGAAGTATCAGTAGATGGATGTTTATCGATGTAGTCCGAGCACAGTTTGGAGAATTGATCGCTGCCGATGCTCATTTTTACAGCTGGGAAATCAGTAGCCAGGGCTTCGGCAAGTCGTCCATAGTAGGCATTTTTGTAGGTAGCCAGGCGCTCTTTATCGCTGGCGTGTTGGCTGCTGACAATATGTTCGATTATATCATTGTCCCCATGGAGCAAATGTCGTTGAAAACTAGTCTGTAATTCCTTCAGACTGTACATGTTTTCTTATCCTGCCATTCGTTGCCTATTTTTCTGGCCTGTTCAAGTTCCGCCATTAATTCATGGAATGGCGGAAAATTATCATCGCGTTCTATCATTGTTGTAACGGACCCGAGGCGTTGCAGGCTGTATTGATATAATTCCCAGACTGAATCAACGATGGGCTGGTCATGAGTGTCTATAATGAAATTGCCATAATTTGTATGCCCCGCCAGATGAATCTGTTGTACGCGGTTGCTCGGGACGTTATCTAGGTATTCGTGCGGGTCGAAATTGTGGTTGATTGCACTGACATAAATATTATTGATATCCAGAAGCATAAGGCAATCGGCTTTTTCTACGATGTTTGAATAAAATTCCCATTCGCTCATCTCGGAATCGGTGTAAGTGACGTAGCTGGATACATTTTCCATTAGTATTTGTCGGCCAAGATAATTCTGAACCTGATCTATGCGCTCAGCCAGGTGATTTATCGTTGCTTTGTTGTAAGGTAAAGGCAACAGGTCATGTGCATTATGACCATTATGGATGGTCCAGCATAAGTGGTCGGAGATCCAGACCGGCTGTATTCGATCAGCAAGCTGTTTTAAGTTTTTCAGGTATTCAAGATTTATCGAATCGGTGCTGCCGATCGAAAGGCTGACACCATGCATAACGACCGGGTAGCGCTCTCGTATTTTGTCCAGGTAGTGCAATGGTTTGCCACCATCAACCATATAGTTTTCTGTAATGACTTCAAACCAGTCAACCTCGGGAGACTTTTCAAGGATTGTGTCATAGTACTCGCTACGCAATCCCAGGCCATAACCCAGGTTAGGGTAGGGTGGATGTTTTTTAATCATATCAGTATGTGTTGATTTATCTTTCCTTATTCATGGATGACATATTATATGAATAGACAGGCAAGCTGCCTGCCTATTCATGTTAATCGGGTTTATTTACCGACCTTGCCGCCTATTTCATCGCATGCATGATTAGACATGCTGACAAAACCTTGTCCTTTGCAACTTGCGTGACCCTTGCAGGCATTTTTGTCGGTTTTACAATCGTTATGGCCTTTGCATTTATTGACTCCATAGCAATGGACCTTGCTGTCGGTACCTCCAGACATTGCTGATACTGGTACTGTTGCAAACATTCCAGCGGCGGCTATAGCCATTGCGGCGCCTGTTATTTTAGCACTTTTCATAATGATGACTCCTAGATTGGTTAAATGATATTGAGTATATCCAGTGAGTTAACTTATATTCAGCAGTCTTGCTGCTTGCTAGCTGAATGTTCATCCAGGGTGGATATAATACAATATTGATTAAACTGAAATAATGTAAAGGAATGAGCATGAACAGAAGAAGTCACGCAAATATCACAAAAGTTTAATAAGTTTATTGATGTTAAATACAGATGCTTATTCGCATGCTCATGGCATCTCTACTGATGTGTAGAACGTGCTATTAAAATTGGGAGTAAATTTCTGGTAAGGCCGTCTCGTTGTTTTTGATACAGGAATAGTTTTCGATTTTATGTGTTAATGTGCACCGAGTAGTGTTGTAAGCAGATACGTTTGACCCTAAAATACTCGCCGTTTACTTGTATTCTATGAAGGTGAGGCCTGTTTCTTATTTCGGGTCAACAGGTTCCAAAGGTAGCCACTCGGATGCTCTTCGCCGGTAACGATGTAGTTGAAAACATACGGATTCATTGTCAGCCAATCGGTCATCCTGCGTGCTTTTATATTACCACAGAATAATATTTCATCACCGATTTCGATCTTCATATCCAGGTCTGGCAGTAACATGTGTTGTCGGTTTTCGCGGCTTATCAAGATAGGGATGCATGGTAATATCTGCTCGCGATTTTGCGGGTCTTTGAGCAGGCTATGTAGCTGAATGTCTGCCCCGGCCAGTAAACGGTCAAAAACTGCAGGCGCGCTCGCCTTGGTGATATCTATTTCCCAGGTGATTGGTGGTTGGTCTGCAATAATTCCTCCGATTCTGCTGATCAGTTGATTGGCCCAACTTTCCTCCTGCTCGCGGGCAAGACGTAGGAATTTGGTCAATAGCGGCGTACGCATCATGGCGAACAATTTGTGTGCAATAATACTGCCGCGACGCATAATCAGATCAATATCAGCGGCCTTGAATATGGCGTCATTACTACGTGAATTTTGACGGACGACCATGAATAAATCTGGTTTGAGCTCTCTGGCCGTCATTAATATGGAGAGGTTATTAGCATCATCATCGGTGCCTGCAACAATACCGACCGCATCCTTGATGCCGGCCTGCTCAAGTGTCACGGCCTCTGTGCCGCGGCCGACAATCACGTTGCCCGGGGCATTGGTTTTTTCAGGTTTGGCCTCAACGATAGTGACTTCCAGGCCCTCTGCTACGATACGCTCGTGTACCGCCTTGCCAAAGCGTCCATAGCCGCACAGAATCCATTTCCCATGTGGCGGGAACAAGGGTTCAGTCAGGTTTTCATGCGGAACACTGGTGAGCCATTCATGTAACAGGAAAGCACCGGGTGAATGAATGGCCATGGCCAGACGTCCGGCAAATGTTACATACGGATTAATCACCTCTGAGTTGCCGAAAGAGCAGATATTATTTTCGGCATCGTGCGTTTCTGCACGGGCGATGACGCGTACACCGGGGTTGAGCAGGGTAGAGGTTATAGCAACTCTGAGGTTTACGGCATCATCATTGGTTAGTGCTACGACGCCAATACAGTTTTTACTTTTTACGCCTGCCATAATCAAGGAATCCGGCGTCGAGGCATCCGCACACAAGCCGGGTACAAAGATACGGTGGTCCTCGAGTTCGAGTATGTTGACTCTTTCAGGGTCTATTTCGATAACAATGGCGGTGATTGACGATTCAGTCAGGGCTCTGACCAGTTTACTGCCGGTATCACCGTATCCACATACGAGGTAAAAGGGATCGCGTATACGTCTAATCTTACGTTGAAAAGAGGTCTGTTGCATGAGCTGAACAAAACCGGGCTCCTGCAAAATAGTCAGCAGGAAACCGATTCCATACAGCCATACAACTACTGTGGCATAGATGGATACTGTCGCCCACATGCGTTGGGCTTCGGTAAAGGCATAAGGGATTTCACCAAAACCGATCGTCGTACCCATAAAGCTGACAAAGTAGAAGGCATGGAAGAAGTCCATATGCCAAACCTGTCCCTTGTCATCGAGTCCGGGAATGAGCACGAAACCGAGTATGCAGACTGCATAGACACAGACCAGTGCAATCAATGGCGAGTGCAGGCGCCGTAATAAAACAAAGACTATGTTATGTCTGACCATGCAGGTTTGCCTAGCGGCGTACCATTATTGTCTCGGTAACCAATAGAATAACAGATGTAATGTTGGCGAGTACTGCGCCACCAGATAGGGAGACGATCGCGGCCATGGCATGAGGTGTCATACCGGTATCACTGACCTGTTCAATATACCCCCAGACAATGGCTGCAATAATTAGCTGCAGATCCGCAACCAGGCTCGTGGCGAGTAAAACTGCACCAATATGGGTGCGGTCACCGAATTTCAGGATGGTTGCTATCAGGCTGACGACAATTGCTGCAAATAGCTCATAGACATTGTGATGAACAGGGTTAGCTATATCACCGATGAAAAACCCGAAATTCAATGTCAGGGCCAGGACGATAAAAAAGGCGAAAATTACTTTTTCAAGATTCATGTTTTTTCCCCGGTGTTATTATTGGTGCTCTTAATCGTGCAAGGGTCTTTTGTCTATAGTATAGGATGTTAGCAGTCGCTATCAACAGAATTTCACAGAAAAAACGAGTTTTTAAGTGCTGGTTTCGAGGAAAGATTGCCGGCCTATCACTCATTGCTTTGTGCGTAAGCATTTATAGTGTCCCGGGCAGAGCAGTCATATTGCTCGATGGATAAAACTGATAGCCCTCGGCCGGGAAATGTGAGCTGAGACACAGCCTAATGGGTAAAATGAATAATGATTATAAAAACAGATGATCTTTCAGCTATGATTATAGATAAAGCAAATAGGTAATGATTGTCGATGAATGAAAAATTATCTGATCTGATTGAAGAATACAGTCAGCTGGTCTCTCCGCCGGAGGTGTGGGTAAAAATGAATGAGCTCGTCCATGACGAGACGGCATCTGCACAGGATTTTGCACTGGTAATTGAACTCGATCCTGGGTTGACAGCCAATTTGCTGCGGGTGGTGAATAGTGCCTTTTATAATTTTGCGAGCCCAATTTCGACGGTCTCACGCGCTATCACCATTATTGGCGTAAATGATTTGTACAGTTTAGCCACCGCGCTGACAGCGGCCAGGGTATTTTCACAAATACCTTGCCATTTGACATCGCCAAATACTTTCTGGCGGCATAGCATAGCGACCGCAATACTGGCTAGAAAATTAGCCAGCCACTGCTCGGTGATAGACAGCGAGCGGCTCTATGTCGCGGGTTTATTACATGACGTGGGTAGTCTGTTGCTATATAGCGGTATGCCGGAGTTGTCCAGCGAGGTATTAATGATGTCTGCTGGAGATGAAGAGGTTCTATATCAGGCGGAAACAGACAGTATAGGCTTCAACCATGCATCGGCAGGTGCAGAGCTGTTATCTACGTGGAATTTGCCAGAAAGTCTGGTAGCCGCAATCCGATATCACCATGAGCCACTCAATGCAGGTGCAAGTGCCCTTGATGCGGCGATCATCTGTATAGCCAGTCATGCGGTCAATCATCATCATTATAGTGCGTTTGTCGATGAACCCGCAGAAGATTTACTTGGGCTCGACCCTCGTATATGGGAGTTAACAGGCCTGAATGAGCAGGTGGTCGATGAGCTTATGATAGATCACGAACAGGACCTTGAATTGGCCTTGTCCGTGATGCTTCCTGCAGGGCTACGTAAAGAGAGCAAGTGATTTTCTGCCAACGATGTTGGCTAATATTTAAACAGATTCAGTCTCACTGAGATCTGAGCTAGCACTGCTGACGGATTCCAGCGCGCGATCAAAGACAGGGGCCTGGTCTATTATGTGAGCCTGCCCGGCACGTATATCCTGTGCAATTTCCGCTAATGTTTTTTCCGTCACACGAATACCATCGCGCCCAACAAATAAATGGTTGCTGGTAATGCTGGACTTCCATGAAAGTTTGGCGGCTACCAGCTTGTCATCAATTGTGAATTCAAGCCAATCGCCATAATTGAGTTTGTCTGCCTGTTGGTAAAATTCGTCCTTAATGAGATCACTGTTGTCTTCGTTGTCAGGCTCTGCCACTTCGACTTCGACGTCTTCAATCAATGATGCCAGGGCTTCATCGACTTCAAGCTCAGGCTTATCCTGGGCACTCTCAGAGTCTGTTTGATATAATGTCTGTAGTGTTATTTCAACGTCTTCAGTTTCAGGTAATTCCTCGGCGCTGCTGTCTACCTGATCATGCATCGCTGTTTGCTGGTCTGGCGCTTGTTTGGCCAGACCTTTTTCAATAATGTCCAGATGACATTTCGAGAATTCACTGAAAATCTTTGAGATTGTATTCGGGTGTGTGCCAACGGCCAATAGTCCTCGATTCAGGCCGCGTATCAATAGTGGGGTAATATTAATCAATTGCTTGACGTCTTCATTATTTTTATTTGGGGTTGTACTCCAAATTAAGGCATTAATTATTTTTATATAATAACGCCATTCAGGGCTATCCTCGCCATATTTATGCATGCAATATAGCATGGTATTTTTCCAGAAATGCTTCAGGAACATTGATATCTGCTTACGTGTCTCATCTCGGCTGCACCACATATGGACCCATGCATCGACGCGTCCCTTGGCATACTGGACACGTTCCTTGCCCTCGGTGGTTTTCCAGGTACGTTCCTCATAAGTTTTGTTGACGTGTTGTTCTTTTGTGCAATATTCACTGAATTCCTGCTGCAATTGTTCAAATAATTGTGAATCACGCTCATAATCATGTAATACGCTATCAACAATGGATTCAATTTTATTAAATAGATCACGCTTGCTACGACTGGGATCCCAGCCTATGGATGCACGTGCCATGTCATTTAATAACTGTCTAGCTGGATGGTCTTTTTGTTTCAGAAAAGCTTGATCCAATAAGGCGATTTTAAGGTAGGGTATCTGTAGCCTCGCCAGTTGACCTTTAATCTTTGCGGCAATGGTTTGATCATCAAGTATAAAGTCAAATATCATTGAAACCATATTGATGACTTTTTCGTCCAGAGCACGTTTTCCCTGGACACTATTAAATCCGAGTTTATGTATGCCGCTGATGATCTGGTTGCCAAACTCTGCAGGTGAAATGTCCTCGGGATAGCCTTCTTGCCTGATATAATTTTGCATGGAGCTCAGCGTGCCGATGATGCCGCTGGTCTGTGAAGGTGTTGGCGTAAATCCACGCAAGCCAAAATCAGTGGATAGCAGGGATTGGTGTGATGATGGGTGGCTCTGACCGGGAATGCCTGCGTGGGCACTATCATGACCCGCTACCGTATCCCAGTTATGACCTTCAAGTGGGCCTTGATCCTGTCCTGGGTAATTAGCATTCCTGTTCGTATAAGGCCGATTTGTAGATTTGGAGCGTTTGTAGCGATAGCCTAGCTCAGGAAGGACGTTGCCGTTGATCAATAATTCGTTAACTTCTTTATAAAATCCGCCCATGTTGCTCATGACAAATTTGTCGAACAATTTGAAGATGATTAGCTTGACACGGAAGTCGATATCTAATGGCTGCAGTGCATTGCCGAAGGCACCCGAAATGGTAATTGGACTGAGCGGGTGACTCGCGGTTTCCCTGCACGCATATAGCGACTCAATCCTTGTTTTGATTTCGAAGATTTCTCGAGGATACAGGCGTTCCTGTTTTTCGGCCATATTATAAACGGCCATATTTTCTTCAGTAGATTCATCATCTATTAGTTCAAGACTATCGGTTTCAGTCCTGGCGTTATCGAGAAAATTGCTGGACAAGGATCTTTTTATATTAAATACATCAAAAGCATCATTCAGTGCCGCTAAAAATCCACGCTCGATATCATTGCGTTTCAGCCGTACTTCACGCATGGCATCAAAATAGCCCTGTTGAGCTAAATTGGAATCGGCATTACTGGAAAATTCAAACAGGGTATCATCCGCCTCATCGAGCATACTACGTAACAGGCGAGTCAATAGTGTGCTGGCATGTTCATGTAATTTCTTTTTTAATGGCACACCGCTTCGGGACTTGTATTCAGACAAGTCGCTAATATTTAGTTTGTGTGTGTTATTTGCCATGTTGTTAGCCTGTTAGTTTCTGCTGTTGACATAATGACCCAGTGATCTGTTTGCTAACCAGAAAATGTTTTACTGCGGTCTGTATATATAGCATCGACTATACTGCTAAAAAGTGAAGGTGAACCAGTTCGCAAAAAGATAAGATTATGTGTGGCTTATAGGTACTATAAAAGTTGACTCGGCAATGTTTCGAGGAATAGTCTTCAGAAGTGTGAACCGCTTCTCGTAGAGTCGACGTCGACATGCCGGATTATGTTAATACTATCGATAATAGAGGTAATTATGAGGCTTTTATCGGTATGCTGTTGCTGTAGTAAAAATCAGCCCTTTTGTGACAGGAGTCACAAAGAACTGTAGTAACCGAGTAATGTCCAAATATATCGATGCGTGATATTTTTAGTATTCACAAGAATTGTTCATGCCCGCAATCCATGTCTGCAAGAGATTAACTCCAGCAGTATCTATCTCCTGGCTTGCCAGGGGTGGCATGCCGTTGGCATCGCGTGTATTCACTCGTGCGAAAAGCACCGATCTGGAAGCTTGTCCTGGTGCAATGATACGTGCATCTGAAATCCCTAAATTCCCGCTCTGAGGGACCTGGTTGCATAGCCCCGTTTGTGACATTGCCGTGTTGTAGTCAAGGTCCAATGTTACTGGTGTCGGACCATTGCTGCGGTGGCATTGAGCGCAATTAGTGTGTAGCCACGCACGCGCACGGTCATCAATAGCTGCATTGCCAAAAGGTTCCGGTAGCTTCGGTAGATTGGATGCAGTCGTCGATAAAGGGCTACTGAATAGGCCAATATGATCTAGTGTCGTCAATTGATTAGCGTTTCGGCCGCTACTGGTATAGTTGATCTCCCGATTGAATTGTGCAGTCTCCAGTCCGAGGCTGAAACCTGCTGCTTGGGTATGGCACTGCATACAATCCGCACTTCTTGGATAATACCAGTTTTGGTTTGCGAGGGTTCTTGTTTTTCCACCTTTGACAAGTGTTGCATCGGTTTCCTGGTCATTCCATTCATACGTGTAGCCACCCCAGCCGCCATTACTATGGTGCATGAACAGGCGTGTCTCAATGAGTTTATTATTGATGCGGAAGTGCTTCATCAAGACAGAGCCGGGTGGTAAAGCCCAGTCATGGCTTGCATTAATGCTGATCGTGGTATTATCTGGAATAGCCAGCCAGCGTTCCTTAATGGCGCCGTCTGACCAAAATGAGGCGTTAACTTGATATGGGATCAGGCCGCTGGTCGCCTGTTGAGGATTATTGATATCAACGCAGCCTGTCATGGATAAGAGCGCAGGGATGGTATCGTTATTACTGTTCGTCTGATAAACGATTTTATGTATATTGCCGCCATAATTGACAACATAAACTTCGCCCTCCTGGTCTTGCCCGAAAGAACTGATATTCAGGCCACTGTCTTGCAGTAATTGCGCTGACGGCGTGTTGCTGTTCGTATCTGCCAGATACCATATTTTTCCATTGGTAAAATCCCCAAAAATATAGGCACCCTGTAGTTCATTAATAGTTGTGCCCCTGTATACAACGCCACCGGTAACCGATCGTCCGCCGTTAGCATGATCATACTCAAGGACCGGGTCAATTAGACCGGCTGTGCTACAGCTTTCGCTAGGATCGTTATAGCAATGGGCTGCCTCCCTGATGTTCCAGCCATAGTTGCCATTCGCCTCGATCAGGTTGATCTCTTCCCATTGGTTCTGACCAACATCCCCCAGCCATAGGCTTCCATTGGCGATATCGAAACTACCACGCCAGGGGTTGCGTAAACCCCAGGCATAAATCTCTGCGCGGTTCGGTGGATCGCTAACAAATGGATTATCGGCAGGAATCGCATAGGGTGTGCCATTGTCGACATCTATCCTTAACACATTACCCAATAGGGTAGTGGTGTCTTGTCCATGACCAAGCGGGTCCCCGGCTGAACCGCCATCACCAAAACCAATATAAAGGTAATTATCAGGTCCGAATGCCAAAAAGCCACCGTTATGGTTATTGTATGGCTGGTTGACTACTAATAAAATTTCCTCGCTACTACTGTTCAGGGTCTGGCCACCATCGCTACTTGAAAAACGTGAGATACGCGAAACCAGCTGGTTGTTGATCGTTGCCGTATAGGCGAGAAAAGCCTGGCCATTGTTGGCAAAGTCCGGGTGCAGGGCCATATTGAGTAAGCCACGTTCGCCACCGCTGGTGACCTGAGTGCTTATATCCAGAAACAAGCTGGATGTTAGAGTATTTTCATCATTATCAAAAACTCTAACCGTGCCATTCAGTTCGACGATAAACCAGCGGCTATTATCGCCCGGTGCCTGTAACATTGCGACAGGTGAAGTGAATTGCAAGTTGTTAAAGACCCGAGTAGTGGTGAAATTGGAGTTGGATGTAGGTCGTTCAGGTGCTATACAGGTACTGTTTTGTGGGCGCGTATCCAAACCACTGATATCAGTGTTGCTACTACCGGGCGTGCCGCCACCGCCACCACAACCATTGATGAGCGGGGTCAAAGTAGAGATTAGAATGAAAAGTACAAATCCGTTTCTGATCATGGCTGGCTACACATTCCTTATTGATGAATCATTAAAAAATATCTGATCATGAATGACGATACTGAGGACTGGTTCTCATAGTGCTATGTGCTGAAATATATACAGAGTACCTGCTTTTGTCTATGCAGACTACACAAGTGCTTGAACTTCATCTAATTAGGGTTTTTAATGCCTTTGCAATCAGAGTAGAATAGCCATTTGCGGCTTCATTTTGGCAAGGGGCTAACAGTCATGAGCTTTTCTGGAAATGACAAGACAGATTTATTATTCTTTAACTCAAATAAAATCCATGAAATACGATCTAAATACAATTAGAAGCGTTGTCATTGATTCGGCAAAGACTGTATTGATGCCTTATTATGCCAAGGTGGAGCGCAACTATAAGGCAGATGGAAGCGTGATCACAGAGGCCGATCATGCCTTGCAGCATCATTTACAAGCACAATTATTGGCCTTATACCCAGAGACCGTGCTGCTCGGTGAGGAAATGCCGACGACTGAGCAGGCGAAAATACTAACATCCGGCAAGCCGGTATGGTGTCTTGATCCGCTTGATGGGACTAACAATTTTAGCAACGGTATACCCTATTTTTCGGTTTCACTGGCGTTGATATTTGAGGGCAAGGTACAGCTTGGTATTGTCTATGATCCAGCGCGTGATGAATGTTTTTCGGCTGATGAAGCGCAGGGTAGTCAATTAAACGGGCAGGCTATAAAGCTCATGGATACTGGTATGCAATGCAGACAGGCGACCGCTATTATTGATTTTAAACGCCTTACTGGATCACTTGCTACGCGGCTCGTTACTGAAGTGCCATATGCGTCGCAACGCAGTTTTGGTTCAGTTGCCTTAGACTGGTGCTGGCTGGCAATGGGCCGTTGTCATTTATATCTACATGGGCGCTCTAATATTTGGGACTATGCAGCTGGGCAGTATATCTTTTCAGCAGCCGGGGGATTTTCCAGCTCACTGGATGGTGAGCCGGTATTCGTTGACAGACTTGAGCCACGGTCTGCGGTTGCAGCCGTAGATAAAAATCTTTTTGATGCCTGGTCAAGCTGGCTCAGAAAAGTTTGATCTACTGAGTGCTTACAATTGATCCAGACAAGCAATCGCTGCAATTTTGTAACACTCTGCTAATGTTGGGTAATTAAAAACATTTTCAGCGAGTGTATCCACGCTACAATTACACGACATCGTTAGTTGGGCTATGTGGATCAGTTCGCTGGCCGCTTCACCGATGATATGGACTCCCAGTATTTTCTGACTGGATCGATCAACCAGTAGCTTCAACATACCTTGATATTCGCCAATAATTTGCCCGCGGGCACTGTCTGCATAGCTTGCGATGCCGGTAACATAGTCTGCCTGTCGCTGTTGTAGTTGCCGCTCTGTTTCACCGATATAGGACAGTTCTGGTATGGTGTAGATTGCCATTGGCAATGCCGTGCTGCTTACATTTTGTTGCTGTGCAAATGCATGCTTGGCAACCATCTTTCCTTGTTGCATGGCAGTGGAAGCCAGGGCAGGGTTACCTGCTAGATCACCGATAATATATATATGTTCTGCACCGGTCTGATGGTTTTCGTTAATGCGGATCCAGCCATTATCGTCATTTGTCAAACCGGCGCGTTCGATTTCGAGTCCATCGTAATTGGGTTGTCTTCCTAAAGCATATAATACGGTGTCTACTGAAAATTGCTGGCCGCTATCAGTAGTTACTTCAACCTGGTCTTGGTGACGCTTGATAGCGGTCACTTTTGTGCTCATATGCAGCTGGATACCCATATCATGCATATGACCGCTGAGGTTATCTGCTATATCCTTGTCCAGGTAAGCGAGTAACTGTTGGTGTGAATCGATGATGGTCACGGCTACACCAAGAGGCGCAAAAATCGTGGCGAATTCACAGGCAATAACACCGCCACCTACCACCAACAGGCTTGATGGCAATTGCTTAAGATTTAAGATAGCGGTTGAATCAAGGACGCGTTCCTTGTCAAAAGGGATGTTCTCTGGCCGCCTGGGTCGTGAACCTGCTGCCAGTACGATATTTTCTGCCTGTAACAATTCTGTTTGACCGCCAGGAGTACAGATAGCAAGGGTGTGCGCATCGTGAAACGATGCTTCCCCAGGAATAATGGATACGCCACATTTTAATAATTGTTTGAGTAATGAGACTTCTTTTTGTTTTACTACACGATCTTTCTTATCGATGGCTTCAGCAAGAAAATTTCTGCCCATGTTCTGTCGAGAATGATCTTCACGCATGCCACGTGCAGAGAAACGAGAGGCAAGAAAGGCTGCTTCACGTAAGGCCTTACTGGGAATAGTACCGGTTTGCAGGCTGACTCCGCCAAGGCTGGGTTTACGTTCGATTATGCCGACACGCTTACCCAGTTTAGCAGCAGTAATGGCTGCGGATTGCCCACCCGGACCCGAGCCAACAACAAGTAAATCATAGTTTTCTTTTGACATAGCTTAGTACTGATAATTTCAATACTGCTATTCTACTCTAAAAGCCGGAAAAAGTGTGTATTTCAATCGGAGGGGGTGAGTTAGCCAGTTATGGCCGATACCCTATCGCATGTAGAAACAATTCAATTAATTGCTCTGCTAATTCTTGTGGCGAATAATCCTGGTAACGCTCTGCATCGTAGATGCATTTGGCATACAGGGCTTCACGTACCATACCCTGAAACATAAGGCTGGCAATACGCGGATTGACTTGAGAGAATTTTCCGCTTGCCGTAAGTTCCTGCATGTTGACCTCGATAAAGTCAGTGAAACTTTTCCAGCGTGAATCAAAAAACTGTCTTGCCAGTCGTGCATCCTCAAGCAGGGCCTGCATTTCCATTTTCAGGTAGTCGGGGTCATTGACAACGCTGTCTACATATACTCTTGTCATGCGCGTCAGTACACTCGAAAAATCATCCGGACCTGTTAGTGCTGCCTCCACATAACTTTCCCGGTGGCAGGCAATTTCATTTAATACCGCTTCATACAGTGCTTCTTTTGAAGTGAAATGCTGATACAAAACGGCTGGGCTAACACCCAACCGTTTTGCAATTTCATCCACCGATACCCCATGGTAGCCACAATCTGCAAACAGTATCTTTGCGACTGCGAGTATCGATGCGCGGCGTTCAGCCGCTTTCATGCGTTTATTCAAGCGCCTGCTTTCCTGATGACAAACACAAATTCACCGTTAACCTCCGTAGTTTCCTGTAATTCATTACCCGTCTGTTTACAAAAGGCCTCAAAGTCCTTTATCGAACCGGGATCGGTCGCCGTAATCTTGATGCGCTGACCACTACCCAATTCATTCATGGATTTTTTAGCACGCAAGATAGGCAGGGGACAATTGAGCCCTCGAGCATCCAGCTCCATATCTATACTATCAACATTGGTTGTCATGTTACTTGCTCCTAATTACTAAGTGAACGTTTATTAACTTAGTGGAAATAACGCTGTGAGTCAATATTCAATAAAAAAAATAGAGTTATACGAATTATAACTTGTTGTTATTATTAGCATTATAAATAAATGCTAAATAAAAGGTTTTTGAACTGGATTGTGAGCGGAGATGATTTAATACTGGCTGTTGGCGCTAAATCACTACAGTCGCAGACGTACTATATAAGGAGCCATAAAGTGGGCAATCAAGACTACTGGACGTGTCCGTCGCGTTGGTATGTATCGTGGCTCAGATTAACTCGTTTGTTCATATTGTTAATAGTTGTCTTCCCAGCCACTGTCAGTGCACAGGAAACGCACTACACGATCGACGGCAAAGGCAGTGATATGCGCCTATTAGTTTATAAGCAGGGCGTCATGAAATGGCTGGGACACAATCACGTTATCAGCAGCTCCGCGATTGGCGGGAAAATAATACACAACACCGAAGAGTGGGAGAAAAGCCATTTCAGACTGCGTTTCTCAGTACGTCAATTTGTTGTTGATCGTTTTCTAGATCGTCAGCGTTCAGGCCCGGCGTTTCACAATAAGATAGATGATGAGATAGCGCTATCAACCAGGCGTAATATGTTGTCCCAGCAGCAGCTCGATGCGCAACAATACCCGGACATTCTGGTAAGCGGCAAGATAAGTAGTAATAACCGGGCATTGACTAATATCGTCATTAGTTTAAAGGGCAGGCAAAAAAAAATTAGCGTGCCATTAAGCTTGCTAATCACAGATAAAGTGCTTACGGCCAGCGGACGTTTTTCTATCATGCAAACGGATTTCGGTATACAACCGATGAGCCTGTTCGGCGGCTTGCTCGCTGTCAGGGATCAAGTCGAAGTCGTTTTTAACATTAAAGCTGAAAAAGAATAATTTTTGTTCAACGAAGGATATAGGCTCGCAGTTAATTGACACACTACGAGTGTATTGCCAGTCCAATTCCGACATAGGCAAGACTTGAACTCTGGAGCAAAAATCCATATTATTGATACTGATATTAATGGTAGTGCAGCATAATATTTTTTGCCTTTTTATCGTTTTTTTAAATGAGGTAGAATCGACAAGTTTTGAGCTAATGTCAGTCTTATCGGCTTTTATTCTGGTAGAAAGCTTAACTAAGGGGTTATTTTGGCAGCACTTACTATACTTATCTCACATGATTTGCATTACTTGGCATAGACATTAGCCGCTCAAGTGCAAAGCCTCATTAAAGAATGTTTACAGTGAGTCGTTAAAGTTTCTATAAGGTTAGTTTTAGTTTACTGAGTAGCTAGTACGCCTCTATAGCTTAAATAGCTATTACCCAGTGTCGTTCCTTTTTTATTAAAGCTACATGTGAACTGTAGCATTAGGTATAAATATAAAGTGACAGTAGATTCTGTAAAAAATCGAAGTTTGATCACTCGACTTGGAAAACATTATGAGACGCGCCCTGACAGTGAGCATGAGCAGGTTATTGTGCGTATTATCATTAGTGTCCTCCTGGCAATTTATCTTGCTCTTCAAGAGGTTTTCTATGCTGACGTAGCGGACAAGACATCAGGATTGATTTTGTTGGGGACTTTGCTGCTATTTTCTGTTGGCTTACTGACCAGTCTTGCTTATACCGATTCGATATCACCTGCGCGCAGGCTGATGGGAAT
>CAMYJO010000004.1 GCA_947258755.1 uncultured Gammaproteobacteria bacterium | reverse complement strand
TCGTTATTCAGATAAAAGGCGTATAGCCGTCTCCGCCGTTGTTTTATTGATTTCAAATAAAATTTCACAATATTCGGGCTGTTCGTTGTTAGGGCTTGGATCATCTGCGCAATGACAGCCGCTAACAATGCCGGTATAGAAGACGCCGGTTTTGGCATGTATGCAGTCAGTGCCGTCGACGGCATTCAGTATGATCACTTTCAGGTCTTTATCTGAAGCATAGCTGCTGCACCTCAGTCCTTGCTGCAGCGGCAGCAAATCGGTATTCAGTTGTAGTATTTCCTGTTTCAGGGCCTCATTGAATAGATCGCTTCCCCATGTCTGTAGAGACTTTGTCAGCTTTATCATGACGGGGTATTCTTTGAGGTTATCATCACTCGAAGATTTCCTTTGGACGGGATAGTTGCACCAGGTGATTCTCAGAGGGCTTGATGTTACTCCAGGTATCCGTTAATTCGACGACGGCCAATGTCGAGGTGGTCATCAGCTTGCCTTTACCGGTCAGGGGAAGATCTTCGCCACACAAAAATTTTAATAGATCATCGAGGCCTGGGTTGTGACCAACGAGCATCAACTTTTCAACATGATTGCTTTGTTCCTGGATGACTTGCAGCAGGGTATTGTGGTCGGCCATATAAAGACGCTCGTCCCAGACAGGGACATTAATCTCACCTTGAAATCCCTGCTGTAAGAACTCGCAGGTTTGGAAAGCGCGTTCAGCGGTAGAGCTTATGATGTGGTCGGGGATCAGGCGGTTTTCAGACATCCATTGGCCCATGCGTATCGCATTTTTCTTACCGCGCTTTGATAACGGCCTTTTGGAATCGGGTACATGTTTATCCCAATCAGACTTTGCGTGTCGAAAAAGCCATAGCTGATGTTTCATAGAGACTCCGTAATCGATTGATTTATATACGCATTCGTATGACTGCTGGTATATTCTTGAATATTATGTGGAATGCTAGTGGTGAATACAAGTCCCGTCACATCTCTTACCTGGCCAGAGTTGCAGCTGCTCAATCGTCGACGGCGTTACCCCGCTTCGGTTTGCTCGAGATGGGCCTGATTGACCCGGTATAACCAGCCCAGGCAAATCAGGATAATGACGAGCGCCGGTAGCGCCGCATAGTTAACGACGCGCCAGCCATATAGGTGTTGAAATATTCCGGCGCCTAGGGAAGCTGCCGACACCATTGAAAAAACCAGAAAATCGTTGATTGCCTGGGTCTTGAAACGTTCCTGCGAGGTATAGACCTCGGTCAACAGGGTCGTTGAGCCAATAAAGAGGAAATTCCAGCCAACCCCCAATAACAACAAGGCTAACCAGAAATGGCTAACGCTGGTACCGGCAAGATTAATCGCTACGCAGGCCAGGGAGCAGAGTGCACCTATCAATAGGATGGGTAACAAACCAAAGCGATGAATAAGCTGGCCGGTGAAGAAGGAAGGTGCAAACATGCCTAATACATGCCACTGAATAACAAATGAGGTGTCGGAGAATGGATGCGCATGATGATGCATTGCCAGTGGCGTTGCGGTCATCACCAGTGACATGACGGCAAAGCCAAGCATGCCGCAAACCACGGCAATAATGAATCGCGGTTGACGCATAATCTCTATCAAAGGTCGGCCACTGCGTTGCCCCGGGATAGCGTGCTGATCGGCTTTTGTCGGAAGCTTTAAAAATGATAACAATGCAAACGACAAGATATATAAAACATTGAGCGCTGCATAACTACCGGCGAAGGCTGCACCACTGATGACATCGCGAGTCAGGTTGGCGAGGTTGGGGCCAATGATCGCGGCCAGTACGCCACCGGCCAGTACATAGGAGATAGCGCGGCTTTTATACTCCTGGTCGACACTATCGGCGACGGTAAAGCGGTAGTAGTTGGCAAAGCCGGAGAAGGCCCCTAACAGAATGCTGCCAACAACGAAAAAAGCAAAATCATGGCGAATGATAGCAACGGTGCAGATCGTCGCGCCGAGCATAGCCACCAGTACCGCAAGCTGAAACGCGCGCTTCCTGCCGATACGTGCCATCAACATCGCTGCCGGAATACTCGTCAACATCGTTGCCAGTAGTTGCGCCGCAAACGCCATACTGGCATAGGTCTTGTCCGTGCTCAGAGAAAAGCCGACCAGTGCAGAGGTTGCCACCATTAAGGACGTGCCACTCATGAATAGCGCCTGACACAAGGACAATATGGTGACGTTGCGTTTGTAATGACTCGGTGTGGCCATCAAGGCAAGTAATGACCTGGTCTGATCAGCATATGCTGGTCTTATAATAGGTGTAGTTAGGATGCTGCAATGAAACCGAAGGCCTTGTCATGCACGTAGACCAGTTTGCAGGGCTCAAGATACTTGGCGTCGTGTATTCGATTGGCCTTGATATAGCCGGTATCACCCTGGTTAAGAATCAACAGATCGCCGTCAGCAATAAGTCCATCGTCTGATTTTATGTAGAACTGTATCGACATTTTGCCTTCAACAACGACGGTCATGTCATCACCGGGGTGTGAGTGTGGAGGCTCTTCTGTGCCTGCCTCCCAGCGTTCCAGCATGACTTCAGCGCCGTCTTCGTTGCCTGGGTAAGTTGTCCTGACGGTAAAGCCCGCCGGTGTATCTGGAACCGAGACATGGTTTTTCCAGATGTTGCTTGTTTCACTGGTAACTTCTGTTGCTGAATCGTTTGGCATAAGAGATCCCTATTTAGATGGTGTTGAATATTGTATGTCTCGTTAACGTAACAGGCTATCCATGGTGTGCTTGGGGAAAGCTTAATTACAATATCTTGCAGGCCTCATCAAAATCAAGACGCGGATGACGTGGAAACAGTTTATCCGGGTCGCCCTTGCCGATTGCGCAAATCATATTGATTTTGATCTTACCGTCAGGGAAGAAGGCTGCGTTCATTTTATCGGCGTCGAAACCGCTCATCGGGCCACAATCGAGTCCCAGGCTGCGGGTAGCCATCATAAAATATGCTGCCTGCAAGGTGCTGTTGCGAAACGCGGTATTGTAAATGGCTTCGTCATTGCCGACATACCAGGAACGTGCGTCGGTATGTGGGAACAGTTTGGGTAATTGCTCGTAAAATTCCATGTCCATACCGATGACAGCAACGACTGGTGCAGTGCGGCATTTCTCGACATTGCCATCACTAACACACTGCAGTAGTTGTGCTCTGGATTCGTCACTGCGCACGAAATGTATCCTTGCCGGGCAGCAATTGGCACCGGTTGGTCCCATTTTCATCAATGCATAGATCTGTTGCAACTGATCGTCACTGACTTCGGTGTCCTGCCAGCCATTATGGCTGCGGGCTTCATTAAAAAGAGTATCCAGCGCTTGTTCTGATAAAGCCTTTGTCACGGTATTTCTCCAGATTTATTTATTCAATATTGGCGGGTTTTTGGCCACTGGCAAATAGTACGTTGACATCCATCCACAGGCCTTTATCGGTGGCCAGTTTGCTCACCTCCTGCAGGTGTTGGATGCGAAACTCTGCCAGTTGCTCAGGACTAAGCTGTTCGATATAAGCGCGAAAGCCACTATTCCAGATCACCGCCCACCAGTCATCGGCATTGTCTAGATGATAACCCATTTGTTTTTCGAGCACGCGAATGTCAGTTGCACCGGCCTTATCCAACAGTTGTTCGCAATGTTGTTTTTGATTGAGTTTTTCCCATGCGGTTTTGTCAAATTCAACACCGTATTGTTCCATCTGTGCACGAAATATTTCAGCCATAGGCCGTAAGGCCGTTTCACCAAAAATAGTGAATGCGACCTGGCCACCCGGTTTCAGTACCCGTAGCCAGTTTGTTAATGCTGCCTGCATGTCGGGCAAGAAGAAAATGCCAAATGAACACATGACCGCATCAAAGTAGTTGCTTTTGAATTCCACCTGCTCGGCATCCATGACGTGAAAATCGACATTGTTTAAAGCCATCTTTTCTACATTCATGATCGCCTTTTCGATCATGTCCTCGGCCAGGTCAATGGCCTGGACGCGGCCACTCGAACCTATCGTACGCGCAGCGGCGACTGCAGCAACACCCGTGCCGGTGGCCACATCAAGGATCTTGCTGCCAGGTTGCGGGCGAATGAAATGAATCAAGGCATCGGCGCAAGAAGGGAAGAAGCGTAGCGATGGGTGGTCATAACCATCCGCGACCAGATCAAATACTTCGGTGACCTTCTGTTTAATGTCCTGGTTAGTGGGCATCCGTCAGTCCCGGTGCGCTGAGTTGTGCCAATGCGCTACGCATGTGTTCATGAGTGACCGGGAATTGCAGGGCGCAATCGATCGGGTAACTTTGCTGCAGGCGTGCAAAGGCCGGCGCGTACTCCGCTTCATAGAAGACGATGACCTTGCAGTCCGGGTATTGGCCCTGGACGGTGGCCAGCAGGGTTTCCAGGTTACTGGTGCGGTCCCTGAAATCCGACTGAAAATTGAATTCGGCAACGATCACCGCCGGGGCCTGTTTTTTCATGCTTGAAATAGCCTTGCGCACTGATTTGACGGTTTGGGTATGGTAGCCGTGTTCTTGATAAAGGGCGTTGAAATCAGGGTAACCGCCGATTTCAACAATAGAGAGTAGTAATGACATAATAATGGTATAGATGCCTGTGTTGGCTGCAGTCTGGCTGTTTAGTCAGCACGGGCATTGTATAGTAAAAAGCTCGTGTATTGATAAAGATAAAATAAAATAATTTAATAGCTGTGGATCGATATATTTACAATATAGTCTTTAAAAACAATAGGATAGTGTTTATACCATAGTAGGATATCGCTTTTGGCGGATCAATTTTGATGGCTGCATTAAAATATATTATCAAAAACTAATATATTAATTATCAATGCCTGTATATAATGGAAAGATACCACCGGCGATTATGATGGCGAGTTGTCCTGCGTCGGTCTGGATAGATCATCTATCGATACATTTTTACTGGGTTCGCGGTCCAAGCAATGCTATAGTCGCGTTCACTCGAATTTTTAGACTCATTAGAGAACCGTATTTGGAGGCATTACAATGAGCGAGAAGCAAGATATCATCAAGCGTATGCTCGAACTGCAACAGAAGTTTGTCGCATTTGAACAAGAAAATGGCGTTGACGGTTTTGACTACTACACGCCGGGCGAAGGTCATCCTCTGGATGGATACCGCAAGGAATACAATGATCTGGCTAATAAAGTCGTTGATCTTGCGCACGCCGAGGCTGGTTCACACCGATAAACTCTGGCAATGCCAAACTAAAAGCCGATGTTAACCACATCGGCTTTTTTTTGGCCAAGGACGGCCTTATGTCGCGAAGGCCAAGGAAGGCCGAGAGCGACTTTTGGCCATGGACGGCCTTATGCCGCGAGAGCACAGGGAAGTGCGAAGCGGCTCTCACAGTCCATATCGCCCTATATATGTGTCACAAGTTAGGTCCGCGAGCAACTCTGATCTGCTCAAAGGACGGCCTTATGCCGCGAGAGCACAGGGAAGTGCGAAGCGGCTCTCACAGTCCATATCGCCACTGATGTGAATTTTCTCACTATTCGAGTGTCTGATTGACTATGAGCGACAATGACCCCAGCCCACTGATATTTGTCTACAACGCCGATAGCGGTCTGTTCAATACCATGACCGACATTGCCCACAAGATGCTGTCGCCCTCGACTTATTCCTGTAACCTGTGCGCGATTACCTATGGTCTGTTGAGCGAGAAAAAGGAATGGCGCGAATTCATTGAGCAGTTGGGTATACCGGTGGAGTTTTTGCATCGTGATGAGTTTGAGCAGCAGTACGGAACTACGCAGAGTCAATACCCTGTGGTCTTACAACGCGACGGCGACGCCCTCAAGGTCCTGTTAGCGGCCACAGAAATCGATCGCTGCGATGACATTGCGTCGTTGCGAAAATTAATCGAAACGGCTATTCAATAATTCAATCGCAGGCATTTTTCGTTTATCCCACCGGTATTTTTACTCTGAGGATAGTCTCAGCGTGTCAGTGCACACAGGGGCAGATGCCCTGTTGTATTGGTATCTGGTTTGTCTATTACATTTGGCGGAGCGGAAATTATTCCGGCGGCTGTAATTCAATTAGACCTGCTGCACCCATCAATACCGAGGCCATATTGCTTAAGTGCGATAGCTGGCATTCCAATGCTGTACCGTAAGCAATATGACCGTGCGGATAGCAGTTACCGATGTGGGCGGGCTGGTATTTCGGGTAGTGTTGCCAGAATGCCGATAGCGCGGGTTGCACCTGTCCTGCATCACGATTATTTATCGCCGCTATCAAGCCATCCCTTGTGGCTTCGAGTATCGCCGGGGTTGCCTCTATATCGGCGACATGTGAAAAAAACATTTCTGAACTGGCGAGGTAGCGTCCGGTTTCGACTGTTGCTCCGGGAGTCAGGTCCCATCCGAGAGCAATCCTAAGGACCGTAAAACTCCAGGCCCTGAACTCATCGCATAGCGGGGCAGGCAAGTCCGACCACAGGGCTTCGATTTGTGCAGGGTTCGGTTTACCGGCAGCTTGCTCGGATCTAGCAATTGATATATACAGCTCGAATACAGAGTCGATGCGTTTTACCAGGGATTCAGGTGTGGCCAGCGACCCCGAGAAAGGGGTTATCCATCCGCACATGCCATCACAGCTTCCCGGTACCTCATGTTCAGGGCAATTATCGCTGCCTTTACGGACGTTGTTGCAGACGGCACTCCAGTCGCAAAAGCGTAATAGCCACCAATTACAGTCTTTATCGAAATAGCAATTACATTTTTGTCTGGCGGGAGCAAAACCAAAGGCCTGTGGTATCCACCATATCGGAGATGTCCAGATCATTGCTTTCAGACATTGACTGGCCGCAAAGCTTATCGGTCCTGGAGATTTGACTGGACGCCCCTCGAAAGTAAGCAGAATGAGACGACTGCGGTATGCCATTAACGCAAAGACGGTCAAGTGTAACAGCCACAGTAGGGTAAAGATTACAGCAAGTCCCCAGAGCAGCAGTATGAGTATGCGCTGACCACTGAAGAAACACTGAAATGCAACGGCGGCAATCGCGAAAGTGGCTGCCAGCAGGGAAGCCGTTCGCATACAGGCAAAACAGCGCCCGAGTTTACCGTTAATGAGTTGGCCGAGTGAGCTGAGTGTTTGATCGCAGGTCATCAGCGTCTCAACATTCTGATCTATCAATTTGTCGTGCGGTTGATTTCACCATGCCATGTCCCTTTTGTATAAGGTTGTTGTTTTTCATTCAGCGCTGGAATGGCGTCACCTGAGTTTTCATTTGCAAACGACTTCCAGTGCTACAGGCATCGAAGATGGTAATGATCTAAATACGACTAATAAATATTCTCCATGGGTCTCATATTTGAGGAGAGTGTGGAATGCACTATCAGTATAGCTGAAAGAAAGTCGTTCGCCACTTGCGCCTTTGTGGTCCGGGTTAAGGAATGAACGGCCAGCCAAGCTTGCCTGGGCCATCACCAGCATGTTTGTAGATAGGGCGCTTGTCGCAGCGTCATGGCAGCCTGATTGTCGAATTAACCGCCCGCATGCGTGATTGAGTCAGATAGTGAGGGTTCTATTTTCAGTCTACCGATGGGTAGAGCATTAACATAAGCCTATGTATTTAAATGATTATTTATATTATTTGAATATTATTTCCCGCTAATACGCGTTTTTTAGTACAATTCGCCTCCAATTAACGCAAGAGTGTTGTATCCCGTGAACGAAAAACTGAGAAATATAGCCATCATAGCCCACGTCGACCATGGCAAGACGACGCTGGTCGATAAACTCTTGCAGCAGTCAGGTACGCTGGACGAACGCGCGGCACCGACCGAGCGTCTGATGGATTCAAATGATCTGGAAAAGGAGCGTGGTATCACGATCCTGTCCAAGAACACCGCGATCGACTGGAATGGTTACCATATTAATATCGTCGACACCCCGGGGCATGCCGACTTTGGTGGCGAGGTGGAACGTGTACTGTCGATGGTTGACAGTGTGTTGCTGCTGGTGGATGCGGTCGAGGGGCCGATGCCGCAGACACGGTTCGTCACACAGAAGGCATTTGATCTGGGTCTGAGGCCAATCGTGGTCGTCAACAAGATCGACAAGCCAGGCTCACGACCGGACTGGGTCATTGACCAGACCTTTGATTTGTTTGACCGCCTAGGTGCGACCGATGAGCAACTGGACTTCCCGATCGTGTATGCCTCGGCGATCCAGGGCTTTGCGTCTCTGGAAAGTGATGTCAGTGAAGGTGATATGACGCCGCTGTTCGAGACCATCGTTAAAGAGGTTTCAGCGCCAGACGTGGATACCGAAGGTACATTCCAGATGCAGGTCACCAGCCTGGATTACAATAGCTATGTCGGCGTTATCGGCGTCGGCCGTATCAAACGCGGCAGGATCAAAAAGAATGCCAGCGTTACCATCGTCGACAGGGAAGGCAAGAGCCGTAATGGCAGGGTATTGCAGATCTTTGGATTCCTGGGTCTTGAACGTGTCGAAGTGGAAGAGGCTCAAGCGGGCGACATCATTGCGTTTACCGGTATCGAGAACCTGGGCATCTCTGACACACTGTGCGATCCCGCCAATGTCGAAGCATTGCCAGCCCTGTCTGTTGATGAGCCGACAGTGAGCATGACCTTCCAGGTCAACAAGTCACCACTGGCCGGCAAAGACGGCAAGTTTGTCACCTCGCGGCAAATCAAGGACCGACTGGAGCGTGAGCTGGTACATAACGTCGCGCTGCGGGTCGAGCCGACCGATGATCCCGATAAATTCAGGGTTTCAGGCCGCGGTGAATTACACCTGTCGGTACTGATAGAGACCATGCGCCGTGAAGGTTACGAATTAGGTGTGTCGCGCCCCGAGGTTATCGTTCGCGAGGTCGATGGTGAGAAACAGGAGCCCTTTGAGCAGCTTACCGTGGATGTTGAAGAACAACACCAGGGCGGAGTCATGGAAAAACTGGGCCTGCGTGGTGGCGATCTGAAGAACATGATGCCGGATGGTAAGGGTCGTGTGCGTCTGGATTATATAATGCCAGCACGAGGACTAATCGGTTTCCGCACCGAGTTTATGACTGCCACCCAGGGTACGGGTCTTATTTATAGTGTATTTGATCATTACGGCCCGGTGAAGAAGGGTGATTATGGCAAGCGCATCAACGGTGTACTGATTTCCAATGGTGCCGGTAAGGCCGTGGGTTATTCCTTGTTCACCTTGCAGGAACGCGGGCGTTTGTTTGTCAGTCACGGTGATGAGCTTTACGAAGGCATGGTGATCGGTATCCACGCGCGCGACAATGATCTGGTCGTTAACCCGCTCAAGGGTAAGCAGCTGACCAATGTGCGTGCATCGGGTACGGATGAAAACGTGGTGTTGACGCCACCGATTAAACAGTCGCTGGAACAAGCGCTGGAATTCATTGATGATGATGAGTTGGTCGAGGTGACGCCGCATTTTATTCGTTTACGCAAGAAATTCCTGCTCGAACATGAACGTAAAAAAGCGGCACGTGCGGCCAATGATTAAAAGGATGGGCCTAAGCGCCGAATCCTGAGCAATAAAAAACCCGGACACAGATGCCGGGTTTTTTATTGCTGCTAACGCAGTCCGTTTGACAGCAACCAGCCAGAAGGGTCCTTCTCTGTGGCTGATCTCCGCTCCATGGAAATAAAGCGATCTTTCCTTGTAGTGATTGCTATCCGGCAATCAGTCTATGCGTCCATTATGATGGATATCATGTTGTAATGTAGTCGGACAATGGCACATGTCCTTGTAGGATTAATCCGAAATGCTTGCTCAGTGGGCAATGCGGCGAAAAAAAAGCCCCGGAATAACCGGGGCCTATCGCGCCAAAACCTGGCTAGAGGTGATTGAGCCAGTCATTGAAAATCCTTATCCGCTGACAGGCGTCTGATCCATAGACTTTTATACTCCTTGAATAACCACCATCCTGGTGATTAATGATTCATGTGCAGTATTCTGCCATATTTAACGCGTATAAAAAGTCGGTGAAACACGGTTTATTTTGTAGGATGATTCTTACAAATCGTCCGTTTTCGGCCTCGAAGGCTCTATATACTTGATGTAAACTATGTCATATTAATGCCTTAGCGCATCATTATTGCCTGCCTGGAGAAGATCATGATTGGTAAAAAAAATATCGTTTTTGGTTTTATCTATCTGGTATTTACGGCCGCCCTGGGTCCGTACATGATCGAGACCATGTTTCCGGATGTCAGCGGGGCCATGCAGACCAAGCAGAAAGATGTCGGTTTTTTACAACAACTGGCCGGCAGTGATTATGAAAACCCGGAAACCATGGAGCCGCTGACAGCCGAGCAGCTCGCCCAAGCCAATACCCGCGGCATCCTGGCATTGAGTATGCTTGAGAATGTGCGCGCACCGATCAACGACATGAAGGGCGGGCCGCATGCGCATGGTAACCTCGAGGCCGTTCTCAATATTATCGCCGGCCTGACGTTGTGTTTTCTGGCTGCACCGATACTGGTTAAACAGCTGATTAGCTGGTTATTTATTCTGGGCGCATTGTTACATTCTGGTATGTTGTACCTGCGTGCATTTGATATCGCGTTTGCTGGCAAGCTATTATACTTTGGTCCGTGGTTGGTGTTATTGGCCTTGTTGCTGATGGGTATAGCGGCGGCGATCTGGTTACGACCAGAAACGGTCAGGGATTGATAGCACGTCCGGCTTGAATAATGTATCGGCGTTGCACGTCAGCAGGCTGATCTATGCGCAGCCCACAATAACAAGAGACCTGCATGAAAAAACTCTATCCGGCTCTAAAACCCTATGTGAAACATAGTCTCGCGGTAGACAAACCGCACGTATTGTATGTTGAGGAATGTGGCAACCCGTCCGGTATCCCGGTGGTTTTTTTGCACGGTGGACCGGGTGCCGGTTGCGACCCTAGTCACCGTCGTTTCTTTGATCCCGATATCTACAGGATCATCCTGTTTGATCAGCGTGGCTGCGGCCAGTCGCGACCACATGCGAGTCTGGAAGCAAATAATACCGCGGCGCTGATCGCCGATATTGAACATATTCGTGAACATCTGACGATCGATCGATGGGTGGTGTTCGGTGGCTCCTGGGGTTCAACACTGGGACTTTTGTATGCCCAGGCCCATCCTGAAAGAGTATCGGGGTTGGTACTACGTGGTATTTTCCTGTGCCGACAGCAGGATATCCACTGGTTCTATCAGCACGGAGCGAGCCAGGTATTCCCGGATTACTGGCAGGATTTTATTGACCCTATCCCTGAAAATGAACGTGATAATCTTGTACAGGCCTATTCCCGGCGCCTATTCGGTGACGATGAGCTGGCGCGCATGGCCGCGGCCAAGGCCTGGTCAAAGTGGGAGGCACGCTGCGCCAGTTTGCGTCCGAGTGCCGAGCTGGTCTCAAGCCTGTCGGAGCCGCATACGGCATTAAGCATGGCGCGCATAGAGTGCCATTACTTTATCCATGATGCCTTTCTGCAGCCAAACGAGATCTTGGATAATATGGATCGCATTCAGCATATCCCTGCCATGATCGTTCATGGCCGTTATGATATGGTGTGTCCAATCCAGCAGGCCTTTGATCTGAAAAAAGCGTGGCCGGAAGCTGCGCTGAGCGTAGTTGCCGATGCTGGGCATTCTGCCTTCGAAGCCGGTACTGTCGATGCGCTGGTGTCGGCCACGCATGCTCTGGGTGTTTCGTTGACGTGATTGCGGTTATTCAGCGCGTGACTTCTGCCCGCGTCGATGTTGACAATCAAACTATCGCCGAGATAGGGCAGGGGATACTGGCCCTGGTAGGTATTGAGAAGGAAGATGGAAAAAAACAATGCGACAGGCTGTTGCAGCGCCTTATCGGTTACAGAATTTTTGCTGATGCTGACGGTAAGATGAACCTTGGCCTGAAGGATATCCAGGGTGGATTGTTATTGGTCCCCCAGTTTACGCTGGTAGCCGATACCTCACAGGGAATGCGTCCGGGTTTTTCTTCGGCAGCATCTCCAGCGCATGGCGAACGTATGTTTACTGAGCTGTGTCAGCATGCAGTTGAACAATACCCTATTGTTGAAAAAGGGAAATTCTCTGCCGACATGCAGGTGCGCCTTGTTAATGATGGCCCGGCGACCTTTTATTTGCGATGTGACTGAGTTCGTGTGAATGAGCTAAGAATAGTGGCCATGACTTCATTTTTTTTGTCAGCTGTCGTTATTGTTCTTGGACTTATAGAAAAATCAAGTAGAATTGAGTGCAATTTTGCAGTAGAGGGAAATAAAAGGTATGGGAAAGATCTTGCTGGTCGAAGATAATGAATTTAATAGGGATATGCTCAGTCGCAGACTGGAACGTGAAGGCTTTGATCTGCTCATCGCCAAAGATGGAAATGAAGGTATCGCAATTTCGGCAAGCGAGTTACCAGATCTTATCCTCATGGATATGAGTTTGCCGGTTCTGGACGGATGGGAAGCCACGAAACAAATCAAGGGCAATAGTGAGACTGCGAATATTCCGATAATAGCGCTGACAGCACATGCAATGTCAGGAGACCGAGAAAAGGCATTGGAGGTCGGCTGTGATGATTATGATACCAAGCCAATTGATTTACCCAGACTGCTTGAAAAAATCAATTCATTAATAGCATGAGCACAATCGCTTGTATGCATTTCACGTACAAGCTTAATTGTATCCAATGTCATTAATAACTATCTTCAGAGAAAATAGCAAACACCCTGAGTTTCAGCAGGTCATCGTGCGTGCCGCTTTTTTTATCTTTGGCATCACCTATATTGGTCTGGGTTCGTATTCCAATTATTATCCAATTCCAAAATTAACCTATTATATTTTCGCAAGTCTGTTCCTGACTTATTTGCTGGTCACTTTCTGGCACGTCGTGCAATATCCAAACTTGAAAAACAGAACCTATGTCACCCTGTTCCTGGATTTGTGTGCGATCACATTTTGTATTTTATTAACGGGTGGTGCTGCAAGTCCGCTGTATATTATGTATGTTTGGATCTTTGTCAGTCAGGCGGTGCGCTTTGGCAGAATCCATCTCTATATATCAGCTGCACTCAGCCTGCTGGGCTTTATCACAGTAATAATATATGAGCAGCATTGGTCGCAGAAGACCTTCGAGGCTATTTTCCTAGTCGTCTGTTTGCTGATTTTACCGGTCTATATCGATTTAATGTTGAAGAAGCTGAATATTGCCAAGCGCGAGGCCGATGAAGCTAATCAGGCCAAGTCTGCGTTTCTGGCCAATATGAGTCATGAATTGCGCACCCCCTTGAACGCCATTATCGGTTACAGCGATATGCTGGTTGAGGACACCAAGGCCATGGGCATGGAGGAATTCAGTGCGGACCTGCAAAAGATACATATGTCCGGCCAGCATTTGCTGTCTTTGATTTCAAATGTACTGGATCTGTCGAAGATAGAGGCAGGCAAGATGGGGGTCTCCCTGAAGCCGGTTAATGTTAAAGAAATGATGACTCAGGTGGAGGCGACAGTCCGCACTCTGATTGAGTACGGCGGTAATGACTATACACTGCGATATGATGGCACACCCGAAGAAATCATTACCGATGAACTGAAGCTGAAGCAGGTATTGATTAATTTACTTGGTAATGCCGCCAAGTTTACAAAAAATGGCCGGATTGATCTGATTGTTAGCACTGAAGTGGATGCAGGCCAAGAATATGTTATTTTCGATGTCAAGGATGATGGTATCGGCATCCCGAAGGGTCAGTCGGGTAACCTGTTTATGCCCTTCACTCAGGTGGATAGTTCGACTACTCGGGAATTCGGTGGTACTGGCCTGGGATTATCTATCAGTCGCAGTTACTGTAGAATGATGGGCGGGGATCTTACATATATTAGCCAGGCACAAAGTGGTTCAAGTTTCCGTGCCAGGTTGCCGATAAGCGGCAATATAAAACCAACAACAACCAATGAAATAAAGTGTGAAACAACATGATGCACACGCATAATTCTATATTGATTGCAGATGATAACGAGGCCAACCGCGACTCGCTGTCGCGGCATTTAGAGGGTCAGGGATATACAGTCGCTATTGCTAATGATGGTCAGCAGGCCCTGGATATGATGGCCCTTGAGGATTTTGATCTGTTATTGCTGGATATCATGATGCCAGCCAAGGATGGATACGAAGTCCTTAAGGCGATGCGTCAGGATCCTAAGTTAAACTCCCTGCCGGTGATCGTCTTAACTTCTGATGATGAGTCCAGCAATGTGATTCACTGTATAGAGCTTGGCGCTAATGATTACCTAGTCAAGCCTTTTGATTTGGTGGTCTTGCGTAATCGTATCACGCGCTGTTTATTGAACCGACGTATTCGCGAGGATGTTAGCGGTGACGTGCATTGGCAGTCTGGTCAGGTGCCCGAAGTATTGATCGTCGAAGACGATGATATGAGTCGCGACCTATTGCAGAAGCGTGTTAGCCGTGCAGGCTACAATGTGGCAGCAGTTGCCGATGGCCACGCCGCGATTGAGAAAATTTCCAGTCAATCTTTTGACCTGATCTTGCTGGATATCATGATGCCGGGCATGAGTGGTATCGAGGTACTGCAGCAAATTAAGAATGATGACAGTCATAAACAGACTTCAGTGATCATGATTTCAGCACTGGATGATCAAGGTACTATCGAAGAGTGTCTGACGACGGGGGCGGAAGATTATATTACCAAACCCTTCAACGCGCTGATCCTGAAATCAAGAATCTTGTCATGCCTGCAGTCCAAGCGAATTCGTGATGAGGAGTTGGGCTAGCAGGAGGCCTGATCGGATAGCTGGGTTATTTTTTAAAACCAGCCTGTAGGAGCGGCCTTTGGCCGCGAAAAAACCTCAAATATTAAATCGCGGCCAAGGGCCGCTCCTACAGGCAATTGAGTTTAAGCTGCTTACTCAGGTACACCCTGCCACAACATCTCATAACCTAACTCATAGGTTTCTTCGCAGAATTCGGCCAGTTCATTAAACTTTTCCAGGAACGCCTTATCGGCATGCGATTTCTCATGTTGTTCAAATGACTGCCAGTAAGTCATGATGACGATGTGGTCTTCGGTCATTTTCTTTGAATCGAATGAGCCTTCATCTGAAACAAAGCCGGTATATTTATAGACCTGGCCGCCAATAAAACCACCGTTATCATCACCATAGGTGTTTTTAACTACATTGCACATTTCGCCCAGGGTTAATTCTACATCCTGGACGGTAACACCATCTTTTAGTTTGACGACATTAAATAACATGACGCAGCCAAAGGGTATTGTAATCGGATGAAACATAGCAGCTCCTTAATCGGTTTGAGGGATGTCTTGTTGAATATTATTCGTGATGAGTAAAGAGTACGGATTTTTTATCGATTTACAAGTACGCGGCTTGCCGGACTTGTAATCAATTGTAAATTAGGAAAATAAATCAGGAGCGTAGATTAACGTAGCCGATAGCGCCCATGGATATCGTCTACTTTAATTCGGCGTTGGATGCGCCAGGAGTTCGCATCAGCGATGATGATGATATCCCATGTCCCGGTTGAAACAGGCTTTATTTTGCCGCTATAGCGTAAACCATCTGTGGGTAACAAGACGATGGATTGGTCTTTCTCAGCCAATGTAGGATGGATCAACTTCAGCTGTAATTGCTGTGGCCTAGTTAATTGCGTGTTTTCAATGATGATGCTTGCTTGATCAGGGTGGAACTGGATGCTGCTTTTTATATTGAGTTCGTTCGCTCTTATTTCGCTGGACAGGTCGCGGTTGATCGCAAGTCCAGCCTTGTAGTAATCATCAACGACAATAGTATCAGCATTCTGTACGGCAAGTATGATAGTAATAACTGAGGCAATCACGACTGAACCAGGTAATGCAATCAAGAACCAGGGCCAGAATTGTTTGTACCATGCTAAAGTTTTTTGTTCTTTCATAATTGCCTTTTAGTAGGTGAATTATTTTAGCGTACCAGTGGGCCGATAAAGCGTGCTTTTTCCTTTATCGATATTTTATCACCGCTGACCGAGTCTAAATTAAAGAAAATTTCATTGCTGGGGCGCTTAAGCGTGACCGGGTCAAGTCGGACCTGGACGGTTAGGCTGTATATTTCACCTGATTTGACGTCGAAGTTGCCACGAGGATTGATCAATTGCATGCCTTCTAAGCCATCGGCAGACAAACGATAGCGTTGTTCCATGTTCGACATGTTGACGATGCGCAGGTTGTAGATGTTCTCGACCAAACCACCCTTGACCTCGCGGAACAGTGCGTTGCGATCACGAATAATATCCAGCTCGACCGGCACCCGGTTTATAATCGCAACCACCAATGCCGCGAAAATAAGTGCAATGATGGTGGCGTATATGACGATGCGTGGTCTGAACAGGTGAGTTTTACCACCCTCTAGCTCGTGTTCAGTCGTATAGCGTACCAGGCCTTTCTGGTATCCCATTTTATCCATGACTTCATTGCAGACATCGACGCAGGCGGCACAGCCAATACATTGGTATTGCAGCCCATCACGTATATCGATTCCAGTTGGGCAGACCTGGACACAGAGGGTGCAGTCAATACAGTCCCCGAGTCCGAGTTCACCTGGTTTGGCACTTTTTTTGCGTGAGCCTCGTGGGTCGCCACGTTGTTCATCATAGGAAATGATCAGTGTGTCCTTGTCGAACATGGCACTCTGGAAGCGTGCGTAAGGGCACATGTAAATGCATACCTGTTCGCGTAGCCATCCGGCATTGCCATATGTGGCAAGGCTGTAAAATATGATCCAAAAAGTCTCCCAGGGCCCGAGGTCAAGGCTTATTAGTCCTTGCCAGAGTACGTCTACCGGGGTGAAATAGCCGACAAAAGTAAAACCGGTAAAGGCAGAGAAGCTTATCCAGATCGCATGTTTTAATCCCTTCTTGTATAATTTTCGTTTACTGAAATCAGCCTTATCCAGTTTCATCTGTTGCGCGCGTGATCCTTCAACCTTACGTTCGATCCATAGAAAGACCTCGGTCCAGACAGTTTGCGGGCAGGCATAGCCACACCACAGGCGGCCGGCAAGCGCAGTGAAGAAAAACAGTGCTAAGCCGGCAATAATCAGCAGTACGGCAAAGTAAAAGAAGTCCTGGGGCCAGAAAGTCAGGCCGAAAATGTGAAATTGTCGCTGCGGTAGGTCAAGCAATACCGCCTGGCGATCATCCCATCGAAACCAGGGTAAACCGTAATATAGCCCGAGGAGTGCCAGCACTCCGGTAGTACGCAAATTCGCGAATAAGCCGTGGACCTCGCGTGGGTAAACCTTCTTGTGCTTGGCATAAAGTGACTCAGCCTCAGGCGCAGAGGCATCCTGACCGTTAGCAGCGGACTTGGTTTGTGGCTTGCTCATGATATAGGTGTAAAGCCTTCTAGTCGTTTTCGCCTTTGGCGGGTTGATGACAGGGGCGTTGGAAGTAACATGTTAATGCACAGGTAGATGAGGTCAGTATCCAGAACAGAAAGAAGCCTATGGTATAGGCGCCAATATTACTGATGGGCTTCTGGTGACCCATGCATAAAGATATTTCCTCAGGATTGAAGGCGGTGAAAAACAGCGCGGTGGCAACACCCGCAGTCAGGAAAGAAGGCCAGAACACCGCAATAAGTCGTTGTGTGTTAGTTATATCAGATTTGCGACGTTTTGGGTGATCTGCCATCTTTCCTTTCTCCGTATTTATGTTAAACCTATTGCGCTTGCGACAGGCTGTAAATATAGGCAGCCAACAAGTGTACCTTTTGCTCGCCAAGATACTCCAGTTGGGCCGGCATCACACCGTTACGGCCTTCATTGATGGCCTTCTTGACCGCACCGATCGAGCCGCGATACAACCAGATATCATCGGTCAGGTTAGGCGCGCCGATAGCCTGGTTGCCTTTACCTTCGGGACCATGGCAGCCGGCACAGACAGCAAACTTGGCTTTTCCTGCTAGTGCTTTGCCGGCGTCATGCGGTGCACCACTCAGACTCATGACATAGTTGGCGACCTCGTCAACACCTTGCTCGCCACCGACAGCAGCGGCAAAGGGCGGCATGACACCATTACGGCCATTTAGGATGCTGGCCTTGATCGTTTCCGGGCTACTACCGTATAACCAGTCGCGGTCCTTCAGGCTGGGAAAACCGGTAGCGCCACCGGCATCAGAGCCGTGACAGGTGGAGCAATGGTTGATGAACAGGCGCTGACCAGTCTTCATTGCGGCAGTATCACCGGCCAATTGCGGTATAGGCTGCTGTGCATACTGTTTAAACAGCGCGCCATATTTTTCATCGGCACGTTGCATCTCTTCTTCGTATTGTTTTACCTGGGTCCATTTGCTGGTACCGGCGAAGTTACCGAGCGCCGGGTAGAAGACCATATAGCCCAGTCCGATCACGATTGACAGATAAAACATCCACAGCCACCAGCGTGGCAATGGGTTGTTGTATTCAGCCAGGTCACCGTCCCAGGTGTGACCGGTTTCTTCGCCAGAGGACGCTTCACCCGGACGGGGTCTGCTGGACCACCAGATTAGCCATACACAACCGAGAAAACTACCGACGGAAATAATAATGATAAACCAGTGCAGGAAATTACTCATGTTTGTTCTCCTCTTCCTGGAGTTTCTGCGCGGAATGGGCTGCTATATCGTCATCGGCAAAAGGCAGGTTGGCAGCATCGGAAAAAAATTTCTTGCGTTTGCTGCTCCAGGCCCAGAAACAAATACCGACAAAAACGATCAGCATCAACAGGGTGTAAACTGAATGAAAGTTAATTATGTTCATTGTTATTACCTCCTGTTCTTGATGCTGGTACCCAGGACCTGCAGATAGGCCACCAGTGCATCGAGTTCGTTCTTGCCTTTGACAGCATCGGCTGCAGCCGCGATGTCCGCTTCGGTGTAGGGAACGCCGAGGGTACGCATGGCCTGTAATTTAGTCGGTGTTTGCTGCTCGTCGAGCAGGTTTTCCTGTAACCAGGGGTAGGCCGGCATATTCGATTCCGGTACGACATCGCGAGGGTTGATTAAATGCACCCGGTGCCAGTCATCACTGTAGCGACCACCGACACGTGCCAGGTCTGGCCCGGTACGTTTTGAGCCCCATTGAAAGGGATGGTCGTAGACAAACTCGCCTGCTACCGAGTAGTGACCATAACGCTCGGTCTCTGCGCGGAATGGACGAATCATCTGTGAGTGACAGACATAGCAACCTTCACGTATATAGACATCACGCCCTTCAAGTTGTAGTGCAGTATAAGGCTTCAGGCCCTTGACCGGTTCCGTGGTTTCCTTCAGGAAAAACAGCGGGATGATTTCCACCAGTCCACCAAAGCTGATGACGATTACAATCAGTAGCATCATCAGTCCAATATTTTTTTCGACTTTTTCATGACTCATGTTGGCTCTCCTGATTATGCAGTTTGTGGAATGGCATCGTCGGCAGGTTCACTACCGGCTATGGTCTTCCACATGTTGTAGGCCATGATCAGCATGCCGACGAAAAACATCGCGCCACCCAATAGTCGAACAATGTAATACGGATACATACGTTCGAGGCTTTCTACGAAACTGTAGGTCAGGGTGCCATCGGCATTGACGGCGCGCCACATCAAACCTTGCATAACACCGGCGATCCACATCGAGACGATGTACAGGACCACGCCAATAGTTGAGATCCAGAAGTGAGTATCAATCAGTTTGATGCTGTACATTTGCTTGCGACCAAACAAGTGCGGGATCAAGGCATAGATAGCGCCAATTGAAACCATCGCGACCCAACCGAGCGCTCCGGAATGTACATGACCAATGGTCCAGTCGGTGTAGTGTGACAGGGCATTAACAGTTTTGATTGACATCATCGGCCCTTCAAACGTAGACATGCCATAGAATGACAGCGACACGATCAGAAATTTCAGGATCGGATCGGTGCGCAGTTTATGCCAGGCCCCGGACAGGGTCATGATGCCGTTGATCATGCCACCCCAGGAAGGTGCCAGCAGCAGGATCGAGAAGGCCATGCCCAAGGACTGTGTCCAGTCAGGTAGGGCAGTGTAATGCAAGTGATGGGGACCGGCCCACATATAGATCGAGATCAGTGACCAGAAATGCACCACGCTCAAGCGGTATGAGAATACCGGTCGACCTGCCTGTTTCGGTACAAAGTAATACATAATGCCGAGGAAGCCCGCAGTCAGGAAAAAGCCGACCGCGTTATGGCCGTACCACCACTGAACCATCGCATCGATAGTACCGGCATAGACCGAGTAGGACTTGGTCATGCTGATCGGCAGTGCGGCACTATTGACGATATGCAATATCGCAACAGTGATAATAAAGGCACCGAAAAACCAGTTGGCGACATAGATATGCGGCGTTTTGCGTTTTAGTACTGTACCAAAGAAGACAATTGCATAGGTTACCCAGACCACGGCGATCAGGATGTCGATAGGCCATTCCAGTTCGGCATATTCCTTACTGGTGGTGATGCCCAGCGGCAGGGTAATGGCGGCCAGTAAAATGATCAGGGTCCAGCCCCAGAACGTAAAGGCTGCTAACTTGTCGCTGATCAATCTGACCTGGCAGGTTCGCTGTACGACATAATAGGATGTCGTGAACAGGGCCGAGCCGCCAAAGGCGAAGATGACCGCGTTGGTGTGTAAGGGTCGCAAGCGACTGTAAGTGAGCCAGGGCAGGTCAAAGTTCAGCTGTGGCCAGACAAGTTGTGCGGCGATAATCACACCGACCAACATACCGACGATGCCCCAGACAACGGTCATCACGGCAAACTGGCGCACGACCTTGTAATTATAGGTGGTCTGCGTATCCATGGATTTCCTCGCTAATTTTTGGTAGTTGTTAATTATTTTTTGTAAATGGATAGCCGGGTGCAAAGATTATCCCGGCTACCGATCGTATTAGTGTAGATCGAATTTCAGTTGATTACATTAAAATGTCGTACCGATGTGCAGACCGACGACCCAGGGATCGATTTGCACGTCGAATGTGCCGGTCACCGTACTGTTGGCCTCAGTCTCGATCTGGATATAGCGTACATCGACATTAGCAAACCATTTTTTGTTGATATCGAAATCAACACCGGCCTGTGCGGCAAGGCCCCAGGAATCATCCAGGGTCAGCTTAGCGCCACCCAAAGAAGCGGTTTCCTTGATGGAAAAGAACTTGGTGTAGTTGATGCCTGCGCCAACATAGGGACGAATACTGGCCTTTGGCTGGAAGTGATACTGCAGGCTGACCGTTGGAGGAAGTTGCTTGGTTTCCGCGACCTTGCCGGCAGGTGCGAGTGCGCCCACACCAGTTATATCGTGTTTAAATGGCCATGCGGCCAGTACATCGATGGCGATATTATTGGTCAACATATAGCCGACGTTGATAGACAGGCTTGTGCCGTCATCTACATCGACCTGGCCACCCGATATAGGTGCGGTGTCACTATCTGTATCCGGTTTTACCTGGCTGACACCAACACGTGCTATCCAGTCACCCTGATCGAGTGCCAGTGCCGGTGCGCTGACTGTGAAAATGGCAGCAATGGCTGCCGCTATAGGTAACGTACTGTTTTTAATGCTCATTATCAACTCCACGCTTAGATTTTTACGCGATAGAAATATGTTTGCACACGCGTGCATAAGTAGGTGTTAATATGCAAATGTTTTGAGAGGTTTTCATTGACCTGTATCAAGAAAAGTCTTGAATACAGGTTTTAGTGTCGTGCTGGAGGGAACTTCTTTTTGCGGCGTTTGTTAACTAAGCCATTTTCGGATTTTCGCAGGTGCATTCTTTGGTCATGGCCTTGAGCTCTTCGAGTTTTATAATTTGCACAAATTTCCCTTCGACCTGGATCAGCCCCTGATCCTGAAAGCGGGTAAACAGGCGGCTAACGGTCTCAACTGCAAGGCCAAGGTAGTTGGCAATATCATTACGCGACATGCTCAGATGGAACTCGGTGGCTGAAAAACCGCGGTTCTTCAAGCGCGAGGACAGGCTCAGCAGTAACGAGGCGAGGCGTTCATCGGCCGCTTTTTTACCTAGCAACATCAACAGGTTGGCATCATGAGTGATTTCCTTGCTCATTATTTTCAGCAGTTGATGGCGTAGGCTGGGTAACTCTCCGGATAACTGTTCCAGCGCAGTATACGGAATCTCGCAATAACTGGTAGTCTCCAGTGCCTTGGCCGTGCATGGATGGCAGTCATCACTAATGGCATCGAGGCCGACCAGCTCACCAGGTAGATAAAAACCGGTGATTTGTTCACTACCGTCATCGGCGATCGTGTAGGTCTTGACCGAGCCCGAGCGGATTGCATAAATAGACTGGAATTTGTCACCCTGCTGGAAAGGCGATTCGTTTTTCTTCAGTGGATGGGCGCGCTTGATGATCTTTTCCAGCTGATCAAGATCCTCACCATGCAGACCAAGCGGCAGACACAGTTCGTACAGGTTGCAGCTTTGGCAAGCGACCTTGATCTTCGACAGCGTGACTATTTTATCGGTATCGTTCTTCATCATAAGTCAGCAACTAATCAGGATAGGTATTCTATTTCAGCAAATGCTGGCAGATTAATCAATAATGATTGACAAAAATACACAATTTTTCTGTAAAGCCTTATTCTCGGGCTATTTTTATCAAATTCATTGTTTAATCCATGCCGATATCCGGTTATTCTATGCAGAATTATGAACCTATCTGTAATAACCTTGGTAATTCAGTAGAATACAGGGTGAGGAATTGGAGTAAATTGCATGTCCGAGCGTAAGGCCTCTATTAGCCGCGACACTCTGGAAACCAAAATCAAGGTCAGTATCAATCTTGATGGCAGTGGTCAGTCAACATTCAAAACCGGAGTGCCCTTCCTGGAGCACATGCTCGATCAGGTCGCCCGTCATGGCATGATCGATCTGGATGTCGTTGCTGAAGGTGATTTACATATCGATGCCCATCACACCGTCGAGGATGTGGGTATCACCTTGGGCCAGGCCTTTAGCGAGGCGATTGGCGACAAGAAGGGTATTCGTCGTTATGGTCACGCCTATGTGCCATTGGACGAAGCCTTGTCACGGGTGGTCATCGATTTTTCCGGCCGACCCGGGCTCGAATACCATGTCAGTTACCCGCGTGCGCGCATTGGTGACTTTGATGTCGACCTGCTGCACGAATTTTTTCAAGGTTTCGTTAATCATGCTCAGGCGACCTTGCACATTGATAGTCTGCGTGGCGTTAACGCCCATCACATTGCCGAAACTATTTTCAAGGCCTTTGGTCGTGCAGTGCGTTCGGCATTGGAGCATGATGTCCGTATGGGTGATAAGCTACCTTCCACCAAAGGCAGTCTTTAATTTTCGAGTGATTGAAGTATGAGCCTGGTTGCTGTCATTGATTATGGAATGGGGAATCTACGTTCGGTTGCCAAGGCACTCGAACACGTTGATCCGCGTGCGCGCATAAAGATCACCGATGAGGCCGCCGACATCAAGGCGGCCGATCATATCGTCTTCCCCGGCCAGGGGGCGATCGGCCATGCCATGGAAGCATTGAAACAACGCAATCTAGATCAGATCCTGTTGCAGCAAATGGGGCACAAGCCCTTTCTCGGCATTTGTCTGGGCCTGCAAGTGATGATGGACTTCAGCGAAGAAGATGGTGGTACAGCCGGCCTAGGTTTATTGCCTGGTCAGGTCAAGCGTTTCCCCGATCCGCATATCGATCCGATCAGCAATGAACGCCTGAAGGTTCCGCATATGGGTTGGAACCAGTTGCACCAGGCACGGCCGCATCCACTCTGGCAGGGAATCGCTCAGGACAGTCGTTTCTATTTTGTGCATAGTTACTATGTGACGACCGAGGATCCCGATGAGGTCGCTGGAACCTGTGATTATGGTTTGCCATTTGTGGCCGCAGCTTGCAGGGATAATATGTTTGCAGTGCAGTTCCACCCTGAAAAGAGTGCGCAATCAGGCCTCAAGCTGTTGCAGAATTTTTTGCAATGGGATGGCCGCGTGGATTAGTTTTTAATTTGTTCTAAGTCAACGAGGATAGAGTAATGTTATTGATACCTGCCATCGATCTGAAAGATGGAAAATGTGTCAGATTACGACAGGGTAAAATGGACGATGAAACCATTTTTTCCGATGACCCGGTTGAAGTAGCGGCCAGGTGGGTTGATGCCGGCGCCCGACGCTTGCACCTGGTGGACCTGAACGGTGCCTTTGCAGGCAAGCCTGTCAATGCCGAAGTCATCCATCGTATTGCCGAGCGCTTCCCCGATCTACCGATTCAGGTGGGCGGTGGAATTCGCGACGAAGAAACCGTGCAGGCCTATCTCAATGCCGGCGTGCAATATGTGATTATCGGCACCAAGGCCGTTAATGAGCCACATTTCATTGGTGATCTGTGTGTTGAATTTCCGGGCCATGTGATCGTCGGTCTGGATGCAAAAGACGGCAAAGTGGCCGTCGATGGTTGGTCAAAGCTTTCCAATCATGATGTCATCGATATGGCGCAACGTTTTGAGGCCGACGGTGTCGAAGCGATTGTATATACCGATATCGGTCGCGATGGCATGATGACCGGCGTCAATGTGGATTCCACTGTCGCCCTGGCGCAGGCGATCCATATACCGGTGATTGCTTCCGGTGGTATTACCAATCTCGAAGATATCAAGGCGCTGTGTGCGGTTGAAGAAGAGGGCATTATGGGCGCCATCACCGGCCGCGCCATCTATGAAGGCACCCTCGATTTTGCCGCAGGCCAGAAACTGTCCGACGAGCTAGCCAACAAATGAACAATAATATTTGTCTGTCAGGCCTTTCCTCGCCACTAGCCACTAGCTACAAGCAACGGGTCTGTTAGACATGGCTCTGGCAAAAAGAATCATACCCTGTCTTGATGTCGACAATGGTCGCGTAGTTAAAGGCGTGCAGTTTGTCGATATACGCGATGCCGGCGACCCGGTCGAGGTTGCCCGGCGTTATGATAAGGAAGGTGCCGATGAGATTACCTTTCTGGATATCACCGCCAGTTCAGACGACCGCGAAACGATTGTGCACGTGGTCGAGGCCGTGGCCAGCGAGGTGTTTATCCCGCTCACGGTCGGTGGCGGTATCCGCAAGGTAGATGATATCCGCCGTATGTTGAATGCCGGTGCCGACAAAGTGGCTATTAATACCGCGGCAGTATTCAATCCCGAATTCGTCAAAGAGGCCGCCGACAAGGTCGGCTCGCAGTGTATTGTCGTTGCCATCGATGCCAAACAGGTCAGTGCCGAGGGCGAGGAAAAACGCTGGGAAATATTTACCCACGGTGGACGCAAACCGACCGGTATCGATGCCATAGAGTGGGCGCAACGTATGCAGTCCTATGGTGCCGGTGAAATATTGTTGACCAGCATGGATCGTGACGGCACGAAAATCGGATTTGACCTGGATCTGACCCATGCCGTTTGTGAGGCCGTTAATATCCCGGTGATCGCCTCGGGCGGTGTTGGTAACCTGCAGCATCTCGCCGATGGTGTCACCAAGGGCGGGGCTGATGCCGTACTGGCCGCCAGTATTTTTCATTTTGCAGAATACAGCGTCGGCGAAGCCAAACAGTTTATGGCTGGGCAAGGTATCGAGATTAGAAAGTAACGAGTTGCTAGTGGCGAAAGAACAGTGGCTAGGATCTAGTGGCTAGTAGCGAGGTAAAAATACCTAGACCTAGCTACTCGCTACTAGCAACCAGCTACTCGCGAGTTAGTACTAGCTCACTAAAAGCGATAGGTAATATATGTCTGAAAAATGGTTAGACGACATCAAATGGACCAGCGATGGCTTGGTGCCGGTGATTGCGCAGGAAGCCGATAGCGGCAAGGTGCTGATGTTTGCGTGGATGAACCGGGAATCGCTACAATTGACCGTAGAGACCGGTCATGCCGTCTATTGGTCACGTTCGCGTAACAGGCTCTGGCATAAAGGCGAGGAGTCCGGTAACCAGCAAGTGATCAAGGACATTCGTCTTGACTGCGATAATGACGTCATCCTGATTTCAGTTGAACAACGGGGTGGCATTGCCTGTCATACCGGTCGGCATAACTGCTTTTTTAAACAATTACAGGATGGTGAATGGCGCGAGGTCGAGGCAGTCATCAAGGACCCGAAAGACATCTATAAATAGTCGCGCTGGGTGCTAGTCATTTTGGTCAGAAATCAAGGCGATACGGCTATATTGCTTAGTCACAAAATGCTAAGCTAGGCTGCGTTTTACCCGCTTGACAGGGCCGGTTGCCCTTATTCCGCGGGATCAAGTATTAACATATTGATTATTATATAATTTAACAGTCTGTGAGGCATGTCGATGAGTGATATACTTAACAAGCTGGCCGAGATTCTCGAGGCGCGCAAGCAGGCTGACCCGGAGAGTTCCTATGTCGCCGGTTTATACAGCAAGGGCCTGGATGCGATTTTAAAGAAAATCGGTGAAGAGGCGACCGAGACGGTCATGGCCGCGAAGGACGGGCAGGCCGACAAGATCGTTCACGAAACAGCAGACCTGTGGTTTCACACCCTGGTGTTGCTGGCGAGTCAGGGACTGGGTCCGGATGATGTATTGCAGGAACTGGATAAAAGGTTTGGCATTTCCGGTATTGATGAAAAGGCCGGCCGTACACAGTAGCAAGCCACCGGCCTGCGCTGGTATTGATTGGCAGTATTAAAAGAAAATTTGTTGGAGCATTAAATTATGGGTATTGGTATTTGGCAATTATTAATCATCCTTGCAATCGTATTGTTATTGTTCGGATCGAAGAAACTGAAGAACCTGGGTTCGGATCTGGGTGGGGCCATCAAGGGTTTCAAAAAGTCGGTCAAGGACGGTGAAACCGATGCTGAAAAACTGGAAGAAAACAAACAATCCAATGTGATTGAAGGTGAAGTCACCAGTAGCGAAAAGGATAAAGACAAGGTTTGATTGCCACTCAACTGACGGATAGGCTGAATACGCTATTCGTTATCTTTTGGTTACCCCGTTATGTTTGATATAGGTTTCTGGGAACTTGCGATAATCATGGTAGTGGCCTTGCTGGTTATCGGTCCGGAACGCCTGCCCGGCGTGGCACGCAAGCTGGGCCTCTATCTGGGCAAGGCGCGTCGCTTCGTATCCTCGGTTAAAGATGATATCAATAAAGAATTCGCAGCCGATGAGCTCAAGCGAATTCTCAAAGAACAACAGGACTCCACCGGTTTGCATGACATCATTGAGGAAACCAAGGATGCCTTGCATGAGGCCAAGCAGGAATACCTGGTCAAAAATAAAGACGAAATTGAGCAGCAGGTCAACTCAATAGAAAAATCCGTACAAAAGCCCGACAAAGATGACGGAACCCGAAAACAATAATAGCAACGATGAAGAGATGGGGTTTATTGCTCATCTACTTGAACTGCGCGACCGCCTGTTGCGTATAGTTCTGTGTGTCATCTTTATCTTCCTCGGTTTATTTTATTTCTCTAACGACCTGTATTCCTACGTCGCCGGGCCATTGATGAAACATATGCCGGAAGGCAGTCAGATGATTGCCATCGATGTGGCATCACCGTTCCTGACGCCATTCAAGTTGTCGATGATGGCCTCTATATTTCTGTCCATGCCATTTATTCTTTATCAGTTATGGAGCTTTGTTGCGCCGGGCTTGTATGGACATGAAAGAAAAATGGCAGGCCCCCTGGTCATCGCTAGTTCAATATTATTTTACCTCGGCATGTTATTCGCCTACTACGTTGTATTCCCGCTGGTGTTTGGCTTCTTAACCGGGGCGGCACCTGAAGGGGTGTCGGTCATGACCGATATCAGTCGCTACCTGGATTTTGTATTAACCATTTTCTTTGCCTTCGGTCTGGCATTCCAGGTGCCGGTGGCTACCATCTTGCTAGTGTGGAGTGGCGCTACCACACCGGAGCGTCTTACGACCAAGCGCCCGTATATCATTGTCGGCGCCTTTGTCATCGGCATGCTGCTGACGCCTCCCGATATTATTTCGCAAACACTATTGGCAATCCCGATGTGGATACTGTTTGAGTTAGGCGTTATCTTTGCGCGCATTTATGTCCCGGTCCGCGATGAGGAAGAAGAGGAAGACGAAGACCATAGTATTGGTGCCGGTGTGGTCGCGGCGACAGCAACTGCGACTGCAAATGCAGAGACCCAGGATGACGGCCATGTGGATGATGCAGATGAAACAGTGAATGAATCAGGTCACCAGGAATATGATCCAGCCGATGACAAAGACTTTCTGGCCATGAGCGAAGAAGAAATGGATGCCGAGATCGACCGTATCGAGGCCGAAATGGAGGCCATGGAATCTGAAGCTGACGAAGAGGATATCGAGCGCAAAGACGATAAGTCAGAATCTGAAGACAGCAAAGATAAATAATTCTTAACCGTTGTAAATATAATAAGTAGTAGTAACGTTTAAGTCCGTATGCTTTTTCTCTGAGGCCAGAGGCCTCGTATAAAAAGGCAAATAATGAAAATAATAAATCCCCGTAGAAAAAAGAAAGCCACAGGCTTTGAGCGCAGTGATCTTTATCGCATAGGCGTAGGGATGCTGTTCATGCTGGGCATCATATTATTTACCACGATGAGTGCCAGTAGTATATCCGGTCATACGATATTAATTGTTGCGGCTGTCATCGGTGGATACATGGCCATGAATATCGGCGCCAACGATGTCGCCAATAATGTTGGTCCTGCAGTGGGCTCCAAGGCGCTGACCATGACCGGCGCGATTATTATTGCTGCGATATTCGAAGCGTCAGGTGCATTGATAGCCGGGGGCGATGTCGTTGGTACGATTAAAAAGGATATTATCGATCCGGCGCAAATCGGTGATCAGGACACGTTTATCTGGCTTATGCTTGCCGCTTTACTGGCTGCCGCTATCTGGCTGAATATCGCAACCTACCTGAGTGCTCCGGTGTCGACAACGCATTCCATCGTTGGCGGTGTTCTGGGTGCCGGAATAGCCGCAGGTGGATTTGCGATCGCGGAATGGAAAACGATGGGTGCCATCGCAGCCAGCTGGGTAATATCACCTGTCCTGGGCGGCATCATCGCCGCGTTGTTTCTGTTTATCATCAAACGCACCATCATGTATCGACAGGATATGAAGCTGGCGGCAAAACGCATGGTGCCTATACTGGTCGGTTTGATGGCCTGGACCTTTAGTACTTATCTAATGCTGAAGGGTTTGAAGAAACTTTGGAAATTCGGCTTCAGCGAAGCGCTGATAGTTGGCTTTGCTGTCGCAGTAGTGGTTTATTTTGCGGTTCAATATTGGATCAAGCGACGTCAGCATACATTGCCCAATAGCAAATCAGCCGTCAACAGTCTGTTCACGATCCCACTGATTTTTGCAGCAGCCCTGCTTAGTTTTGCCCATGGCGCCAATGATGTGGCCAACGCCGTCGGGCCGCTGGCTGCCATCAACGATGCAATCCAGAGTGGTGGCATTGCCAAAAAAGCAGCCATACCTATTTGGGTGATGTTGATAGGTGCAATCGGTATTGCAATCGGGCTGGCGCTGTATGGACCCAGATTGATACGGACGGTAGGCTCTCAAATCACAGAGCTTGATAAGAGTCGTGCCTTCTGTGTCGCCATGGCGGCCGCTATAACGGTTATTATAGCCAGTCAGCTCGGCCTACCGGTCAGTTCTACCCACATAGCAGTGGGCGGTATATTTGGCGTCGGCTTTTTGCGCGAATTTATCAAGAGCAACTACGCACAGATGCTCGCTGAAATTCGTCATCACCATGAAGGTCAGAACAAAGAGGCGGTCGACAGCTTTTTGCTTAAGTTCGAACAGGCTTCAGTTGTAGACAAAGGTGTCATGCTAAAGGAACTGAAGCAAACATCTGAGAGTACCGGCATCACTAATCGTGAACGCAAGGGGCTACGCCGCGCCTACCGCATGGAGCTGGTCAAGCGAACCAGTTTGTTGAAAATTGTACTGGCCTGGGTTATTACGGTGCCGGCATCAGCACTGATGGCTGCCATGATATTTTTTACCATTCGGGGCATGCTGATGCCGGCTATATAGAGCATATGGCTGCGCCTCGATTTATCTAAGACGCATTTTTCATATGCCGTATCATTGAATAATCAACACTCAGGTAAGCTTAAAACGATGCAACTTGAAAAATGTAAAAGCGAAGGTCGTTGTATCGGACTTGCCCTGGGTAGCGGCTCGGCGCGTGGCTGGGCGCATATCGGGGTTATCCAGGCGCTGAAGAATATTGGTATAGAGCCGCATGTTGTTGCCGGCAGTTCGGTAGGGGCTTTTATCGGTGCGGCCTATGCCTGCGAACAAATCGATGCAATGGAGCAATGGGCGCGTACTCTCCAATGGAAGGAGATCATCAATTACATCGACCTGTCTGTGCTTGGCGGCGGATTTATCCATGGCGATAAATTGGTTGAACTTGCCCGGCACTATATCAATATAGATAGCATCGATGCATTACCTCGGCGTTTCGGTGCCGTCGCTACTAATTTACAAAGCGGCCAAGAGGTTTGGTTTCAGGATGGGCCCGTGCTGGATGCTGTGCGTGCATCGGTCGCCTTGCCGGGTGTGTTTACCCCGTTCAAGATGCACGAGCAGTGGTTGGTGGACGGAGGCCTGTCTAACCCGGTGCCGGTATCCCTATGTCGGGCGATGGGGGCCGATGTCGTCATTGCCGTTAACCTGAATGGTGAAATTGTTGGTAAACACTTTCGCGATGATGATGCATCAACGGAAAGTACAACGGAAACAGATGTGCAGCAAGGCAGCGCGCTATGGGACAGGGTGTCATCACAATTAAAGACTAGTCTGAGTAATCATAAGGACATCCTGTTATCTCGCCTGTTTGGCGAAAATGCGGATTCACCCGGTTTGTTTGATGTGCTGGCAAGCTCGATCAATATCATGCAGGACCGCATCACCCGCAGTCGCATGGCAGGAGACCCGCCGGATATCATTATAGCGCCAAGGCTGTCGACAATGGGGCTGATGGATTTTGATGAGGCCGGTGTCGCAATCGATGAAGGCTATGCTTGTGTCAAGCGTATGCAGCCGGCATTGGAGTATTTGCTGAAGGGCTAAATTCTATCTGTGTTTGTAACCATAGCGTGGCAATTTTGCACAAAGATTATGGCCGACAATACTGAAAGTGTTCGTTTATATTGAAATATGATGTCGCGGTATTTGACCCGAAGCTACACTCGGCATATGTGCTTAATCGCCGATATTCACATATTTATATAAAAAAATCATAAGTTTGACCTGTCACGTTTTCCTGAGATGTATAACGGGACAGAAAATGGTTATATTATTTAAATACAATAGAAAATAATGGTACATCGAGGTCTCGATAAAATGTATAACGAGACAAGGGGTCTCGTTAATGCAACTGTTAGGGGTAAAAAAGAATGGCAAACTGCGGCTACTTCAATGAACAACAGTGGCAAAAGATGGAAATGCCATTGCTTGCTGTGGATTCAATAATAAGCGAATTCGCGGCATCTAACGGCTTGGAGGTAACCCGAAACCAAAAGGATTGGCCTGAAAGGTCTATGCTCTGGAATAACAATAATGTCCGCTGTCTAATCCAACTCTATCTAGCGTCCGAGGACCTGCTCACGTTTAATCTATGGTTGTGCGCTTCTCAGGATCGCGGCAGAGACAGGTACTGGAAACAAGAAAATCTCATTAAGAATCGCCCAATCCCAGAGTTCTCGGAACAGCTGTTTGTACTTCTTGAAGAAGGGCGGAAAAAGATCCTCGCATGGAGCAACGATCCATCGGTAATGGAATGTGCAACGTGCATTGGGGAAAACAATCCCTAAAACACGATAACGAGACCCCGGGGTCTCGGTTATCATACTTTTAGTCTCATTAAAGGAAAAATAATGATCAAATACAAGGGAAACTGTCATTGCGGAAATATCAATTTTTCTTTTGAACATAACAAAATCGAAAGCGGCTTAAGATGTAATTGCTCAATATGCAGGCGTAAAGGTGCTGTTATGTCCGAATTTACTCTAACACCAGCAGAAATTGAAATAAAAGCTAAACAAGACGTATTAAGTGTATATCAATTTGATACAAAGGTTGCCAAACATTATTTTTGTAATACATGTGGAATCTACCCATTCCATGAAACTATGCGTATACCTGGCAACTATAGGGTAAACTTAGGCTGTATTGATAACATAGATACTAATGAACTACATATTGATATATTCGATGGAAAAAGTATATAAAAGCCTAACAATTAAATTAAGTCCGCCCACAAAAGGCGTGGGCTTGGACCGCCAAAAAGCGGCGGCCACTTATTAGCGCGTTAGGCGCACAATATAGAAATTATGGACATTAAAGTAGTCTTTGAAAATTTTGCGGCAGATTTTGAGCGTACAATCGTGGATGATGATTGGACAAGGCTCGAAAAGTACTTTGCAGACGATGCAACCTATCTCGACGTAGGAGAACAGAAAGGAAAGTTGAAAGGCCCAGCAAACATTATCAACCATTTAAAAGAGAGTGTGGAAAATACTGATCGAAAATTTAGATCAAGAACACTAATTGCTTTGACTGATCCTAGAGTGGAAGGTAATCGGCTAAATCGAAAATGGCGCGCTATATATACATTAACTGGTGCGCCAGATCTTGTCGTAGAAGGAGAAGCACGATATATGATTGAAGATGATTTAATCAAAGAAGTGGGGCAAGAGTTAACGCCGGAATCAGGTCAAATATATGAGCAGTGGATGAATGAAAACGGAAATAAAATTTTCGCCTAACAAGCCATTCCAGCCGACCGGCTGGGCCGGCGGCTGAACTCAAACGTTAGGTTGCATAGATAGTGCGCATTCTAGATGAAGAAATACCGCTCAAAGATAATCTAAAGGCATCGTTTCATCAGTATTGGTATTTATGGCTGATTCTTCTTGTAACTGGCTTTTTTGACTTTGTTACAACACTATTATTTATGCAACAAGACGGTATTCAGTTTGAAAGAAATTATGTTGTTCAATGGCTGGCATCCACATTTGGAATACTTCCCGGTGTTTTCATAGGAAAATTTGCACAAATATTGGCAGCTATGGCATTTTCTGCATTATCGTTAAGGTTAGCGAGGGCTACATTGCTACTTATTCTTCTTCTAAATTTGGTAGCAATTATTATCAATTTATTGTAAAACCGCCTAACAAGGTCTTCAATCAGACCCGCAGGGACATAGCGCTTTCGGAAAATGCTAGTACATTAACAATAATAATTAATGCAGCCCTTATCGTTCGATCGCGGGCTGCTTAAGGCAACGTTAGAAGTACACAAAGGAAAAAATCATGAAATACAAAATCGATATAAATGATAGCGGTCTTGATATTTCAATTAACGATGTAAAGAGCAAAAAGAAAGAATTACTTGAGGCATTTCAAGAGTGTAAGGAAGGGCGTTGCTCATGCCCTACAGAAGAATACAACAAAATAGAATCATTACAAATTGAAGAAAATGACAAAAATATAAAGCTGCATCTTAAATCAAAAAATGGTGGGGAATTAGATAAAGAAGAAATAACTAAATGCATTGAATATACTGAAAAACGTGCCAAAGAAGCGAAAAGTGAATAAAGCTTCTAAAACATAATAACGAGACCCCGGGGTCTCGGTTATCATACTGTTAGGTTTAAAAGGAAAAGAATGAAATACACTCTGATATATATAGCATTTTTCTTTTCGTCTATAAGCACTTCGCTTGCTTCCAGTTCCACAGCACAATCTAATGAGTTTATAAAGCTTTACTCTTCTTTATGCCTTAAGCATCTATATAAAATAGAAACATTAAGAAATAAATTATCCAAAGCCCCTCAATTCCCTCCAGATAAAGCAGCTTTATTCTTAAGTGGTAAAGAAGGAAATGCTTGGCCAATTCCATCCAATCATGGAAATTATGTTCTTTCATTACACAAAGAAAGTAATTTTTGCGCTGTCTTTTCTAAGCAAGGTAAATTAGACACAGCAGAAAAAAGCTTTATAAAATTAGTAGGTAATGCACCGTCACCTCTAATTTCTGAGAGGCTTAATCATGGTCCAAACAGTGCTAACCTTAGAAGTATCACCTACCAGTGGTACAAGGCGGGCACACAAAGGGGGCTGCTTTTTAAGTTAACTACGAATAGTGATAATTCACAGGATGGTAACATACGGCTAATGGCATCTGCCTCAACCGTGAGTTTATAATTAACAACCCAACAAGGCGTTTAAACGGGACGCAAAACAACGTGCGCCCCTTAACTAGGCGTTATGTGTAAATAAAAATTGATAAACATGGAGGTGAAATGAAAATCGCAATTAAAATAATTATAGGCCTTTTAGTTTTCTTAGCTATCTCATCTGGAATTACAAAAATTATGCTTATGCCACAAGATCTCGATTTCTTTGGTAAATATGGCTTCAATAATTTAATGTTAATTATCTTTGGGGTTATTCAAGTTGTCGGCGGTATCCTAATGGTTATTCTCAAAACACGCGTCTATGGTGCAATTACGGTTATCGTAACATTTGGTATATCTCTAATATTACTTATTTTAGAGGGTAACTATGCGGTTTCAGCTGTTACATTAATAGCAATGGGATTATTAGTTGTTGTAATAAAGCAAAATCACATAACAAGTCGTTCAAAAATGGACGTCGCATAAAGCGCAGCGCCTTTTAACTCAAACGTTATGCATCCTATGAGAGTGGAAATATGAGTAATCCCATCATTGCAGATAATAAACCAGTTAAAGTGACTCTTTCAAAAGGTCAGGAATATCATTTTTGTACTTGCGGGCGATCTAAAAGTCAGCCATTTTGCGATGGCTCACATGCTGGAACATCATTTAATCCGAAGGTAATCGTTTCCGAAGAAGATGGTGATGCTTATTTATGTGCATGTAAGCATAGTGGGAATAGGCCTTTTTGTGATGGTACGCATCAAAAGTTTAGCGATGATCAAGTGGGTAAAGAAGGTCCAGGTATAGAAACACAGAAAACGGATATTCCCATTGCAGTTGCTACGACTGAGGAACCTACCGTTGAATTCATTCATCAGTTAGCAAAAGAAGGGCTGAAGAATATCGGTCATCACGGCCCGATGACCTCTATGGGTGTGCCTCGTCATGAATTACCCCATTGGGATGATCTTCAATTAATGGTAGCGCAGATGGCAACCAAGCCCCTGATGGAAGATCATAATGTGTCTACTGAGCTCGTTATAGGGCCGGAAACAAAAAAGCCTTTAACGTTGCAGATTCCCTTATTTGTATCCGACATGAGTTTTGGTTCCTTGTCAGAAGAAGCGAAAGTCGCTTTGGCGCGAGGGGCTGAGCTTTCAGGTACCGGCATTTGTTCTGGTGAGGGCGGGATGTTACCTGAGGAGCAAGCAGAGAATTCACGTTATTTTTACGAATTAGCCAGTGCTCAATTCGGTTACAGGGAAGAATTGCTACAAAAGGTTCAAGCCTTTCACTTCAAGGGTGGGCAAGGTGCGAAAACGGGGACTGGTGGCCACCTTCCCGGAAGCAAGAATATAGGAAAAATTTCTCAAGTTAGAAATATACCAGAAGGTCAGCCTGCAATATCACCACCTACTTTTAAAGATCTTTCTACAGCATCAGATTTTAAACGTTTTGCAGATCGTGTCAGAGAAATTACAGGCGGCATTCCTATTGGATTCAAACTAAGTGCTAATCATATTGAAAGAGATATTCAGTTTGCACTTGATGCGAGCGCTGACTACATCATATTAGATGGTCGAGGTGGGGGCACTGGAGCTGCGCCTGAAATATTCAGGAATCATATTAGTGTGCCAACTATCCCTGCACTTGCGCGAGCACGTCGATACTTAGATGAGCAGGGTGCCAGTGGTCGTGTCACCCTAATTATAACCGGCGGGTTACGCGTGCCAATTGATTTTGTAAAAGCAATGGCGCTGGGTGCTGATGGTATTGCAATATCAAATAGTGCGATGCAAGCCATTGGTTGTGTGGCTGCTCGTATGTGTAATACCAATAACTGTCCAGCAGGTATAGCTACTCAAAAAGAGGAGCTACGTAAAAAACTGGATGTAGAAAAATCAGCATCTCAATTGAATAATTTTTTCACTGCTTCTCAATCACTCATGCAAGTGATGGCGCGAGCCTGTGGTCATGATGCATTAAATCAATTCAATAAGGATGATCTTGCGACCTGGCATCATGAAATGGCATTGTTGTCTGGTGTTAGATACTCGGGTTTTGTTAATTCAATGGACCAATAGGGCCAGCATTTGACGCATAAATAAGCTGTCTTTTTTTTGCCGCGGCGATCTGCTTGTGAAGCTACCCAGACAGAAAACAAGCCGGATAAATAGTTTGACGGATTGCTTCACGGCGTTCGCAATGACAATGTTCTTGTAAGACCGATGCTGGTCGGTAGCGGCCTAACTGCCCCTTTAAGTACCTATAGTCAGGCTAATACGGCCAAACTATGCTTTCATGCACATCTCGACCCTCATTCGGTAGATTGTCTGTGTATACCATTCAAAGCCCAAGTGAAGAAACTACCCATAAAACCGAAAATAAATGGAATTTTTTCACTGTAAAGACGTTCTATATAGAATCACTGCCAGCAATCGGGGAATTCATGAAAATCTTAAACTACCTGTTCACATCGATATGCTTAGTTGCATTATCGGCTCATTGCCTGGCAGCCGGTAGCAACAGTCTGAAAGACCATCCATCTCCTTATCTGGCCATGCATGGAAACGATCCGGTGCACTGGCAAAGCTGGGATAAAAAGGTATTTGAACGCGCGCGCAAGGAAAACAAGCTGGTGTTTGTGTCCATTGGCTATTTTGCCTGTCACTGGTGCCATGTGATGCAGCGTGAGTCTTATCAAAATGCCGACATTGCCAAGATGCTGAACCGTGACTTTATTCCGGTCAAGGTCGATCGGGAGTTGCAACCGGCATTGGATGCACGCCTGATCGAATTTGTCGAAAGGACACGTGGTTATGCCGGTTGGCCTTTGAATGTCTTTATTACCCCCGAAGGTTACCCGTTGTTGGGTCTTGTGTATTTACCCCCGAAAGATTTCAACGAATTGTTGCTGAATATCCAGCAGGCCTGGGTGGCGGACAGGCCGGGTATGAAAGTGATGGCCGAAGCGGCAGCAATGGTGAATGACAAAACCGATCGTTCCGCAGGCCCCGACCTGGATATGCGTCAGATCGAGGCCTATCGTAAGGCCTATATGACATTGGCGATGCAGCAGGCTGATCATTTCCAGGGAGGCTTTGGTGAGGGCAATAAATTTCCGTTGGTGCCGCAGCTGACTCTATTGTTGGATCTATATCGAGAGACAAAAGACAAGTCTCTGCGTGATTTCCTGATCCTGACCCTGGATAAAATGGCACTGCAGGGTATGAATGACCAGTTGCGAGGTGGCTTTTACCGCTATGTCGTCGACCCCGGCTGGAAAATTCCGCATTTTGAAAAAATGCTTTATGACAATGCCCAGCTGGTCAGTCTGTATGTTGAAGCGGCTGAGTTATTGGGTAAAAGCGAATACCAGATTATCGCGACACAGACCGTTGACTTTATGTTGAAGGAGTTATCAGAGCCCGCGGGTGGTCTGATAAGTAGTCTGTCTGCGATCGATAACAAGAATGTCGAGGGTGGTTATTATTTATGGTCGGATCAGGAATTGAAGGCATTGCTCACACCTGCCGAGCTTGAGTTGATGACGTTGCATTGGGGTATGCAGCATGCACCCAGCCTGGAGGATGGTCATCATGCGCAAATAGCCATGTCAGTAGACGAGCTGGCAAAAGAGATGAATAAGCCTGTTGCGGTAATCAAGCAGTCGATCGCTACAGCCAAGACAAAGTTGCTAAAAAGGCAACAACGCAGGATATTACCGCGCGATGACAAGTTGCTCGCTGCATGGAATGGTCTGGCCCTGGATGCGTTGACGCGGGCCGGTCGATACAACAAGGCATACATGAAAAAGGCGCAGGTCTTACGTGATTTTATCGTGCAACGATTATGGGACGGCCAGAGCCTGAAAAGGGCGATTGCCGATGATCAATACCTCGGTAATGCCACGCTGGAAGATTATTCCTATGTCGCTGCAGGTCTGCTTGCCTGGGCCAAACATACCGGTAAAAAGGAAGATATAAGTTTAGTAGCAGCTGTAGTGGGGCAGGCATGGAAACGCTTTTATAATGAGCAGGGATGGTTATTATCTGAAGACATGATCGCCGGGATCTCATCACGCGAGGCCATTATTGCTGACGGGCCGATGCCATCGGCTTCGGCGACACTGATACGGGTCACGCTGGCGCTGGCGCGGATAAAGAATGATGAGCCGATGTTGGCGCAGGCCCGCAGTGCCCTGAATCGCGGGCATAATACCCTGAAAACAGACAACTTCTGGTATGCGACTCATATCCTGGCGATGACTGAGGCGCTGGCTTTGAGTGGTGATAAGAAATAGATTATTTTACTAGATCTCGGCTATGAAACAGCCTGTACAACACCGGTATCAGGTAAAGGCTGACGATCAGTGAAAAACTCAAGCCGGAAATAATCGTCAGTGCCAGTGGTTCCAGCATTTCGGCGCCTTCACCCAGACCGATCGCCAGTGGTGTCAGGCCGATAATGGTGGTCAGTGAGGTCATCAGGATCGGCCGCAGGCGCAGGCCGGCGGCCTCGGTAATGGCCGCTTCGAGTGCTTTCCCTTCCTTGCGTAATATCTCGATGTACTCGACCATGACTATTGCATTGTTGACGACAATACCGGCGAGCATAATCATGCCGAGCCAAAGCGGCATCGACAGTGGTAATTCAGCCAAATGAATAGCAATCGCAACACCAATAGCGGCGAAGGGCACGCCGAGCATGATGATTAACGGATTGCGCAATGATTCATATTGAACGGCCATGACTACCAGCACCAGGAATAGGGCCATGCCCAGTAATTGCCAGACGGTGTTCTGGCTACTCTCCAGAACATCCGAGATACCGGCATCATAGATCTGGTAACCGTCTGGCAACTCAAAGTCCTGCAGGCGTTTCGCTACCGCATCCAGTACCGTGCCACTGGTGTAACCCTCATTGACCCTGGCGGTGACCTTGATAATGCGCTGTTGGTTGTCCCTGAGTATAGTGGCGGGTGCCTGAATTAGTTCAACCCGAGCGACATCGGCGAGATAGATAGAGGACTGATTATCGCTGACCTTGCCGAGCAACAGTGACTCGAGATCACTCAGGCTCGAGGTGTTTACGTCGGGTAGACGTACACGTATTTTGTAAGACCGATCGCCTTCCAGGTAGTCGCCGGCGATCTCGCCGCCAATGGCTGTGCGAATAACGCGGCTGATTTGCTCAACCGAAAAGCCGAGATCAATGGCACGTTCGCGGTCGATGTTGATAGACAGCTCTTGTTCACTTTCTTCAGATGAATGCTCGATATTGCCCAGGCCCTCGACGGGTCGCAGAGTATCCATCAGTTCATAACCGATCTGGTCCAATGTGTCGATGTCAGGGCCGCTGACATGCAGGGCGACATCGTTGCTGCCGCGATGAAAATAGGTGCCAGGTATACGTAGCTTACTAACGCGTACGCGCACACCCGGGGTTTTGTTTTTAGCCAGCAGTGCCTTGAATTGTTTGACCCAGTCGTCCCGGCTCAGGTCACGTGTAGACCTGGGCGCTAACTGGATATCGAGGCGTGCCTTGTTGCGGGCTTCCACTTCGGTGCGACCAAAAATAAAACCACCGCTGATGGTAAACACGGTCTCGACATGTGGCATTTGATTGATCAGGTTTTCGATCTTGTGTGTCGCTTCATCGGTGACATCGAGTTTGACGCCGGGGTCGGCGCTGATGCGTATACCGATCCTGCCGTCATCCATATCGGGCAGGAACACCCTTGATTCACTGTCAAAGGCAACCCAGCTGACAGCGATGGCCGCCAGAAAGGTCGCCATTAGACCGAATCGGGCAAACGGTTTGCGCATAAAAAAATGCACGCTGTTACGGTATTTCTGTCTCAGTCTGTGGATGAGCCTTTCCATCAAACTGCTTTCGGTCTGTTGCACAGATTGTCTTAGGCGTGTTGCCAGTGCCGGTACCAGGGTCAGTGCAACCAGCATGGCGGCAATAATGGCGGCGGTGATGGTGAAAATCAGTTCGCGGAAAAACAGGCCGGTCAGTCCGCCAATAAAAAGAAAGGGAATAATCGCGGCCAGGTTGGTGCTGGTTGAGGCGACTATAGCGCTATTGACCTCGCGCGCCGCATGCGTGCCGGCCTCAAAGCTGTCCTCGCCTTCGGTCTGGTGGCGGTATATGTTTTCCAGCATGACAATGGTGCTATCGACCAGCATACCGACACCGACCGCCAGTCCACCCAGCGTCATAATATTAAGGCTCAGGCCGCCCAGTTCCATGATCAGGAAGGTCACGGTGATCGCGATTGGGATCGCGCTACCTATTATAAGTGTGCGTTTAAGGTTGCCGAGGAACAAGTAGACAACCAGCATGGCCAACGTCGCGCCGGAGATGGCCGCCAGTGCTGCATGATTGAGTGAGTTGCGCACATAGATCGACTGGTCGCCAACAATGTTTACCTCGATATCATCGGGTATGACCTGTTGTTCAGCCAGTTCACGCAGTCGTTGTTTGACCGTATCGACCAGGGTCACCGAGTTGGCATTGGGTTGCTTTTGTATGGACAGCTTGACGCCGGGCGTTCCATTCAGGCGTACACGTAGACGTTCGTCCTCGTTGGTATCTATGACTCGGGCGATATCTTTAAGGTAAATATGGGCGCCATCGGCCAGCGGGATCGGCAGGTTGGCAATCTCCTCGACCGATTCAAAGCGCGCGGCAATGCGGCCGCTCAATTCCCGTCGTTCGAGTTTGATACGGCCCGCGGATTCTTCCCGGTTGCCCTCCTGTAAGGCTTGGATAACATCGTCCGTGGTCAGGCTGAGTCCGGCCAGGCGCTGCTGGTCCGGCAAGACTTGTATCTCGCGTACCAGGCCGCCACCGACTTCGGCGGCGGCGACACCGGGCAGGGTCAGCAACCATTTGCTGAATACGTCATCTACCCAGTTTCGTAGCTCAATTGGACCACGCGTTGCCGAGCTGACAATAAATTCCGCGACCGGGCGTTGTGAAGGGTCGCGTTTGTAAATAATCGGTGGTTCGATACCATCGGGCAAAAAGCGTTTGGCACGATCGAGTCGGGTGCTGGCATCACGTAGTGCGATGTCGATGTCCTTGCCATACTGGAAAGACAGGTTGACTCGACTTCTGCCTTCGGCGCTGCTGGACTCAATGCTAACCACATCTTCGGTAATGGCCAGTTGTTCTTCCAGCTGCCGGGTGACCTGGTCTTCCATGATCTTCGCCGGCACACCCGGGTTGCTGATACGTACCCTGATGTCCGGGTAGATAATCTGTGGCAACAGGTCGACAGACAGGCGCCCGAGTGAAAACAGACCGAGCATGACAATCGCCAGTGTGATCATAATGACGCCGATCGGATGTCTGATCGACCAGGCCGCCATGCCGCCACCGCCGCTACTTAATCGCTCATGAATGGATCTTCTGCTCACGTGTTATCAGTTCCTGTCAGGAGGGGGTCTGCGAGGCCTGTTTCGGTTTTAGATTGCTGCGCACTTTTTTGCCTTCCTTCAAACCAAGAAAGCCTTTTGTGATAATAACGGTATCTGCTTCAAGACCACTGTTGACGGCGATCAGATTTTGATGACGCAGCCCGGTGCTGACATATTGTTTCGAGGCCTGCTGTTTGTCGTTGATGGTAAATACAAACTCGCCCTGTTCATCACGGCGTAGTGCGGTAAACGGTATCATTAAATACGACTGCGCAGGTGGCATCAGGCGTACGCGACAGAGTGAGCCTGCTTGTGCCTGTGCCGGGATCTTATCAAAGGTAACCTCGATCGTGCCCAGGCGTGTCTTTGGGTTGATCGCAGGATAAATGCGCGAGATCTTGCCGCGGAAAACCTGTTTACCCAATGCATCGATGGTGATGTCAGCAGGATCGCCGGTCTTTAGCCGCGCAAGTAATAATTCGGATACATGTACGCGCGTGATCATCGACTCGGGGTCGATGATGGTCAGTATGTGCGTATGCCTTGGTGCAATATCGCCAGGTTCCAGTAGGCGTTCGGTGACGGTGCCGTCAAACGGTGCTTTTATGGTCGTGTATGCCAGTCGCGTCCTTAACAACTGTTCCTCCGCTTTCGCCACGCGCAGCTCGGTTTCAAAGCGAGCGCGTTCATCCTCTGCCGCCAGTCGTTTTTTAACCAGGCTGGTGGTACGTCGCAGGTCCTGTTCGGCCTGCTTACGCGTGGCCAGGGCCTTGTCCTGTTGCGCGCGCAGCAGGCTGCCATCCAGGGAGACAAGTAGCTTTCCTTTCGTGAATTTATCACCTGGATGAAATGGTAGTGCGGTAATTTTACCTTCTTCCTGATTAAAGACCCTGACCTGGCGCAAGGCGAGTAAGGTGCCGGCGCGCGTACTCGGGGTACTCAGGTTCATGCTTTTGCTTTTGTCGATGGCGACCAGGTGTGCTGATGGCTTCCTCTTTTTAGTCTTAGCATTGGAATCAGAGGTATCAGTACAAGCAGTCATAAATAAGGCTGCCAGTAGGACAGGCACGAATAATAGCGGTCGGCACCCATTATGGATTAACGTGGCAATTTGCAGGACTCTATTATTCATATGCCTCTTATCTGCTTGTTTACTATGGTAATGTTTAAATTAGTAACAAAGTATATATCATCTGAATCTGATAGTGGGAAGTATTATTGACCTATTAACTGCAGTGTTATTATTGTTGATACATATAGACTATAAAATGACTGGAAAGTTTTTCCACGGTTAAATAAACGCTCTAAGTATATTTTGTGTCATGGGGCGGCAATTTGTTCGGTATTACTCAGTGAAATAATTAGCGGGTATTACGGTGAGTTTGATAACTGGGAATGTCCCTTCCCGTAGGGTTTTTCTACCGGTTTGATAACGGGTGCTATACTGAACCTGATATTTATTCTCGGGAGAATTTATGGACGATAATGACAGTTTGATTGCAGCCTATATTCTTGATGAGCATGGCGGTGGGAGGGCGATCAGTTGGACGGAAATTTGTGACTGGTCCGAGGATGACGGCATATTGTGGGTGCATCTTGATTATACGTCTGCGGATGCCGAGAAATGGCTGACTGATGAAAGCGGTCTGGACGAGGTGGTCATCGCCGCTTTGATGAGCGAAGACCCGAGGCCTCGTAGCGTCGTTATGCAGGAAGGTTTATTGGTCATGTTACGCGGTGTTAACATGAATCCGGGGGCAGATCCGGAAGATATGGTTTCCTTGCGAATGTGGATCAATAGTAAACGTATTATCAGTACCAGAAGACGAAGAATATTATCCATCAGTGACTTGAGTGCTGCCATTGAGCAAGGACGCGGGCCGACATCTCCGGGTGAGTTTTTAATCAGTATTGCAGAAAGCCTTGTCGAACGTATGGCAGATGTCATCAGCGATATCGATGACCGTACCGATTTGCTGGAAGACCAGGTCTTGACCGTGCAAAGTCATCAACTAAGGCCGCAAATTTCTGAGCTCAGACGTGAGGCAATAAGTTTACGTCGCTATCTGGCCCCTCAGCGTGAAGCCATGTCCCGATTATATAATGAGCGTGTTCCCTGGCTGGATGACATGGACCGTATGCGCTTGCGGGAAGTGGCTGACAGAACCATGCGTTATATTGAAGACCTGGATGCTGCCCGGGAAAGAGCCATTGTCATTCAGGAAGAATTGATGAGTCGTATATCCGAACAAATGGATAAACGTATGTATGTGCTGTCTATCGTTGCCGCTATTTTCTTACCATTAGGTTTTTTAACCGGCTTACTTGGGATCAATGTTGGTGGCATACCTGGTGCGGAAAACAAATGGGCGTTTTATCTTTTTTGCATGATTTTAGTAGGCGTAGTCTATGGGCAATACTTGATCTTCAGAAGGATGAAGTGGTTGTAGAGTATGCTGTAAGGGAGTAGGTTTTAAGTCATTGTTACCTATGATAGGTATATTAAGAGAATTTTTTAAGGATATAAAAATACGCGTGTTAAATCGGAATATTTCAATAAACCCGCGAATGTGACTGGAACAGGCGATGTCGCTAAGATAGGGGCAGGCTTCAAACCATTGCTTGATGCCTGCAAGGGTTGTCATAAAAGTTATCGCGCCAAGCGCTGACAGATGAAGAGATAGATTTAATGGTATAGTCACATGCACTATCTGTTAGCTTGATTAAATCAGGAAAAGGAGAGCCCATGAAAACAATGAATTGTAGACAGCTTGGTGGCGCATGCGATAAAGCATTTCATGCCGACACGTTTGAAGAAATTGCAGAACTTAGTAAAGCGCATGGCATGGAGATGTTTCAAAAACAAGACAAAGAACATCTCGAGGCAATGGGTAGAATACAAGAGTTGATGAAAACTCCGGCCGCTATGACAGCCTGGTTTGAAGACAAGCGAAAGGAGTTCGATGCATTACCCGACGACTGAAAACCATAAAATAAATATAATAAAAACTAACAAGGCGCTCAAATTGAGCATCGAAAGTTGATGGCTTGATCGAGATCAATTCTTCAATAGATTTTAAGCAATCTTGCGCACAATGATACCGTTTAGGTATATCCTCTTTCTGATAGTATCTGCTGTATGAATCTACAGGGGAGAGACCTGATCATGCGAATATATGTCAAGATTGCAATATTACTATCATCTATCCTGATGCTGTCCATTTTCTCGATGACGTCAGCCGTTGCTGCATCTGAACAACGTGATAGAAATTACAAAGAACAGCACAGACAGAAAGCTAATAAAAAATCAGATAATAAGTTTTATGGTCAACCGAGCCGGCAACAACAGCCAACTTTTCAGAGATATAAGCGACCCGAACGCCCGGCAAGAGCCGAACACAGGGCACGGCCTGAACGCAAGGCGAGACCCGAACACAGGGCACGGCCTGAACGCAAGGCAAGACCCGAGCACAGGGCACGGCCTGAACACAAGGCAAGACCCGAACACAGGGCAAGACCCGAACACAGGGCAAGACCCGAACACAGGGCAAGACCCGAGCGTAGGGATTATTATCACTACTTTCCACGTCACCGGGATTCAACGCGACGTGATGATAGACGACGTTACGATTATCGTTATTATGACCGAAAGCATTCAAGCAAAAAATACAAACACCGCAAGCCTGGCAGGGTGATTGTTATCCCATCACGCCGTCACCATCGTCACTATATACAGGTCCGGCCTTTTCATTATGGCTATCCCAGGTATAAACGCCTGTATCATGACGATGACTTCTGGGGATGGCTGGCCTTTACTGCGATTACACTACAGATCATTGACTATCTGAATGATGAACAGCAACGTGCGCACGAGCGCGCTATGTATCGCGCAACCACATCACCGCTTGGGCAGACACATTCCTGGAGTGAAGGAGATGTTAGCGGATCTGTCACGCCAGTGTGGGAAGGGCCCAGTGATAAAGGGCAGTATTGCCGTGAATATCAACATGAAGTCACTGTTGGTAACAGCACTGAAGTGGCTTATGGTACTGCTTGCCGAAGGGCGGACGGTAGCTGGGAAATCGTACAATAGGCCAGATTAATTCAGTGTCAGACGTAGTAAAAAGGCCACTTCAGGGTGGCCTTTTTATTGACCGCAACGATATATATTTTTATGCTAAATAGGAAACGCTGGTTTTAGGATGTCACTATAAAGTGGAAGCTTTACGCTGGTTGTTTTCATGTCGGGAATTTTTACACTTTCTGTGTAACAGGTTTTGAGACTTGTTCTAAGTGACTATAAACATTGTATTAATTGCTCCTGGCATGGATTCTGCTTTATGTTAATCATTGTTAAACATTGATCGAAATGCGGCAATATTGATGGCATGTAAAATATAATTACAGAATAAATTAAAAATAATTTGCGGAGTGAGATAATGATTAACAATCTATGCCAGTACATTTTTTCTAAATGTCATTAAGTTCTATTTATTTCTGAATCCCGCAATTTTTATTGAGTAGTTGGTTTACTGATGTCATGAGCCTTTTGCTCGGTGATCAGTAATACTGATTGAAATACTATTTAACTTTTTAATTGTGATGTTTGCGGCATCTTTTAAAACTGTAAATCATTCAAAATAGAATCTTAAGGTCGTTTTATATGAACATTCGAATATTGTCCGTTCTTCTTTCCATGACATTCAGTTCACTGGGCTATGCATCACCAGTTCAGTTTGAAGATAAATCTGACAAGCTTGGTTTTACACGAGGCACGGAAACCTGGGGTATTGCGTGGGGCAATCTTAATGGCGACAAATGGCCGGATATCTGGAACTCAGGGCACAGAGATTTTCCAAGAATGTACCGAAACACCGGTGATGGTGATTTTGATGATGTGACGATGATCTATGACGTTAATATGAATGGCTACTGGATTGGTAACACACAGTTTGATGTGCACGGCGGGGCCTGGGGCGATTACGATAATGATGGCGACGATGACATTATTGTAGGCGATGAAAATGAGTTATTTATTAATAACACTGACAGCGGTGGTTACTTCACAAAAAGCAGCCTCTTAACGGCTCAAAATTATTCTGCATGGAATAATACTGACAGTGACCGCGCGCTCGAAAGTGACGTCAGCTGTAATGGTCAATATATTCTGCTATTCGATCTAGATGCGAATGGTGATTTAGAAGAAATATGTGGAGATGAAGGTACATTCCCTAAATCTGTTACCGGTGCCTCCAGTAGTTTAATTCCTGCGATTGGCCTTTCTAACGATGCAGCACTGGGTGATTTTAATAATGACCTGCGAACAGATATTGTCGTAACGAGAGGCGCATTACGTCCTGCAGGCGCAAGTAAAATAAATGATAATCGCATTGAAGCCTGGTTCCGTGCAGGCACTGGCACATCTTTCACTTTTTCCGCTCCAGGCGAAGTAAAATTTCTGGTGGATGGTAAATATGGCGGTGCGTTTGATCTGGAGCAAGAATTTGTATTAAATACGAATGGGCCTAACACAGCTGATAGTGATCGCGGGGTTTCAATCAGGTACAGTTCACAGACAGGCTTATGGACTGTATCTGATACTGATAACCGTGCCGCCTATGTTCGTGTCATTGCTGAAAATACCGTGAGCGATCCAGTTATGAATGGTCTGCAAACTGCCGATGAGCCGCAAGCGACAATGTATGGTGTCAATACCGCGTCTGGAATCGAGTGGGTTTCCGGGATCGGACTAAGTGGCCTTAAATCCTGTGTCAGTGTCGTTGCCGCAGATTTTGATAATGATATGGATCTTGACCTTTATATGGCATGTCGTGACGGCGTTGAAAATCTTGCCAATCGATATTTCGATAATCAGGGTGATGGTACTTTTGTAGAAGTGCAGTCGCATGGTGCTGAAGGTCCAATCGGTGCAGGTATTCAGTTTGGTCTATCAGATTCAGTCATTACTGCTGATTACGATGTCGATGGATTTATGGACCTGGCTGTATCTAATGGTTTACTTTTTTGGCCATATAGTTTTGGTGGCCCTGATACCCTGATACGTAACAAGGGTAATGGCAATCACTGGATCCAGATGGATCTGGTTGGTACAACAAGTCCACGTGCGGCAATTGGTGCCAAGGTTTATGTGACTGCTGGCGGTGTGATTCAGCTGCGTGAGCAAAGCGGTGGTTATCATCGATGGTCGCAAAATCACACCAGAATCCATTTTGGACTGGCAGCCAATACAACGGTTGATCAGGTACGAATTGAGTGGCCTTCAGGTCAAGTTGATACATTCAATAACGTCACTGCCGACACACTCTATACTGCAACTGAAGGTGGAAGCCTTAACGTAGTAGGTGCAGGCACACCGGTGCATGTGACATTTCAGCCTGGTGATGAGTGTGGCCAACCTGTTTACACCCCCACATTAGGTCCAGCAATGCTGATCTGGCGTGAGTGCGGTACAGATAACTGGCGTATGCGTGCAAAAGGTGGTCTTGGTCGTTTGACAGAAGGTCGCGTGCAGATGGCTGTCGGTCAGATAGTCGGTGATTCTAATTTTGGTTATGTAAATCCGATTTCAGCCGGTGCCGGTGATATTGTCGACAACTCTGTTGCTGCGATTATTGATTTCTCTATAGGCGTACAACAGGATATCGGTAATAGTAAAGGCATCAATTTCAGTACCGCGGGGCAGTCAAGAACCTGTTTCACACTTGAAGGAAATGATTTTGAGCAGGTATACCTGGGTAATACAGGAAAACGAATCAACGTGCCATTTGACCTGACCACATTAGGTCCTTGTGTCCTTGACTTTGATGGTGATGGCTTAACAGATGATGTTGATCTGGATGATGATAACGATGGTGTTCCAGATATCAATGATGCCTTCCCATATAACCCAAATGAATCAGTCGATAGTGATGGTGATGGCGTTGGTGATAATGCCGATGTATTCCCTAATGATCCTACTGAATCAGTTGACAGTGATAATGATGGTGTGGGTGATAATGCGGATGCCTTCCCGAATAATCCGAATGAGACGGCTGACAGTGACGGTGATGGCGTAGGCGATAATGCGGATGCTTTCCCGAATGATGCTACAGAAACAACGGATACAGATGGTGACGGCATTGGTGATAATAGTGATATCGATGCTGATAATGATGGTATAACTAATGCAGCGGAATTCGTGGCGGGGCAGCCGAGCGATCAATTGCTGGATGATTTTGAGACTAACCAGGGGTGGGCTACTAACCCGTTTAACACGGACACCGCGACAACTGGTCAATGGGAAGTCGCTAATCCGGAAGCAACGTCCAGCAGTGGGTATGCAATGCAGTTAAACAACACCACAAGTGGTTCGAATGCGTTGGTAACACAAGCTGCAGCGGGTAGTGGTGCGGGTACATATGATATTGACAATGGTGTGACCTCCGCGCTCTCGCCTTCGATAAATTTGCCGGCAGGTGTGACGACGTTGAAGTTCAACTATTACTTCGCCCATCGTAGCAACGCAAGCAGCGCTGATTTCTTCCGTGTTTCAATCCGCTCCGGTACTAACCAGCAAACCATTCTGTCACAGCTTGGTAACGGTACCAACCGTGCAGCAAGCTGGACGGCCTTCAGTGTCGATGTCTCTTCTTATGCGGGTCAGACGATTCGACTGCTGGTTGAGGCTGCCGATGCAGGCTCCGGCTCACTCGTAGAGGCCGCTGTTGATGATATATCTATAAGCGTAACTACGTTGAGTTCGAATGATGCGGATGGTGATGGTGTCGTTAATGAGAATGATCTGGATAGTGATAATGACACGATCCCTGATGTTGTTGAGGCAGGTTTGATTGATGCTGATGGCAATTATCTGGTCGATGACCTGATTAATGACCAGGGTAGTGTTACAACTCCACCGGATAGCGATGGTGATGGTATCCCGGACTTCCTGGATGTCGAGTCTAATAATGCGGCCAATGATGGTACCGCCTACGATATTGATACAACGGTTAATGCCGCTCTTGATACCAATGGCGATGGCATGATCGGTAGCGCTGACAGTAATGGTGGCGTTGATGCAGATAGCGATGGTATTGATGATTCGGTCGATACCAATCCGAATCAACCGGGTGGTGGACCTGCGCCAACAGACAGCGATGGTGATGGTGTGCCGGATACTGAAGATGCTTATCCGAACGATGTCACGCGCACAGTACCATCTGTTTCTGTGGCCGATGTTACCGTTCTGGAAAATGCCGGTAATGCGCTGCTTAGCGTTGACCTGTCCACGTTGCCACGCAAACCAGCGTCTATTGTGATTAGTACGACTGATGATAGTGCCTTAAGTGGTAGTGACTACACGGCAGTCAACATGACATTGACCTACGCGATCGGTGAAACTAGTAAGTCGGTGTTGATACCGATTATCGAGGATGCTACACCTGAAGCAACTGAAAGTTTTACTGTTGATTTGAGTGGTCCGTCGAACCTGACATTGGCTACCAGTACTGCGACAGTGACAATCCAGGATAACGATAGTAGTACTGTGACGGATGCCTGTTTTGAACCAGTCTATGATCGGTCTACCGAGAAAGGCGTATTCATCTGGAAGCTATGTGATGGCAGTGGCGAGTGGAGAATGCGTGTTACGGGCGGTGGTGATAATAATGGTGTTTTCTACGATGGCTATATCGAATCTGTCGGCGGTCTAACCTACACTGAATACAGTTTTGAACCCAATGATGTGATTGATAACACCAATCCGGATATTTTGAGCTATGCAATGAAAGTATGGGGCGGGGGCGAAGATGGCTTGAACTTTGTGCCAGCTGCTGATGCCTGCTTGACCACAACAGCACCGAATGTTCCTATCTATTTAGGGCAAAATCGCATCATGGTCGATAGCCCTTTCAACCTGACAACACTGGCTGCATGTGATGTCGTACCGCCTTCAGCAGAATGCGGTGAGCCTGCTTATGATCTTGCAACAGAGCAGGGTATTTTCCTGTGGAAGGATTGCGTAACCGGTCAGTGGGAAGTACGCTTGAGTGGTGGCGGTGATCCCGGCGGCGTGTTTGCAGGTGGTAAAGTGACTTCAGATACTGGTTTTACCAACCTGACGACCGTTAGCCTGGAAGGTGGTGATATAGTTGATAATGTTACTAATATCAATGAGATAATTTATGAATTGAGAGTCTGGAATGCTGCGCAAGATGGGTTTGGGTTTACGCCATCAGCAGCCAATGCCTGCTTTATCCAGGATAGTACTTTGCCTGTTTACCTTGGTGAAGGTAAGCAGCTCGTCACTGCGCCATTGAATCTTGATACCCTGGCTAGTTGTAACATTGCACCGGAGCCAGCCGAATGCGGTCAGCCTGTATATGATAATGCCACTGATCCAGGTTTATATCTTTGGAAAGATTGTAGTGCGGCTGGGCCAGATGCACAGTGGTTATTGCGTGTTGTTGGTGGAGGACTTAGCTGGTCACCTTACAGTGGTTATCTGACTTCAACGAATCCTGTAACAGCTACCGGTGTTCTGCTCGAGCCCAGCGGTGATACGATCGATGCAACATTGGGGGACAACGGCCTGGATTATATCCTCAGCGTTGCAAACAAGGGTGTTGATGGAATTGATATTACTATCCCTGCGAACAGTACAACATGTTTTGATCTTGAGGTGATGCCGGTGGGTGCGCAGATGTATGTCGGTCGTGACAAGCTGCTAAAAACTACGGCGTTTAATCTCGAAGATTTAGGTGCTTGCCAATAGTTTAAGGTAATTAAATAGTGCTATATCACTGTCCGATAAATATAAAAGCTGAGTCGGGCAGTGATAGTAATCTACTGTTTACAGCTCTGACTGGCCGCTATTGGTCAAAATGGCCAAATTTTGGTTACATGCACACAGATGTGTCCCTGCGAACATAGTTTGGCCGTTTTTTTACGCATAGTCTGGCCGCTAACGACCCTTAGAAGACGTTCAGGTCAATCAAAACAACCAGTCATCGCGAGGCGTTTTTTTCCCGCGGCGATCTGTTAACTTAACTTTCCAGGCTGCATGTAAGTCGGATATGTGATTTGACAGATTGCTTCACTACGTTCGCAATGACAAGGTTAATGTAGGACCGCTTCAGGCCGGTATCGGCCAAACTATGCTTTCATGCACAATTTGTATACGAAAAGGGTAATTTGGTGGGCCCGGAAGGACTTGAACCTTCGACCAATGGATTCACTTGTTCCGGATATTTCTATCAGGAGCGGACTATCTCATCATCCTCAACGCGAGGGCTTGTTAGGATGCGGGACGCTCTTGCCTGTTATTAAGGACGCTTGGTTTACACCAGTCCCCAGGTAGTCTCTGCACCTTCCGAAGGTGTACCTTCGGCTTGGCTCAGGATCGCCATCAGCCCACCATAATATGGCTGTTAAGGTTTCCCTGAATTCATCCCGTTCATTTCATACCTTTCGATATGAACGCACCATTTTGATGAGTCCACTGCTCTAACCAACTGAGCTACAGGCCCGTGTTTTTCGGGACTGTAGCTCAGACTCCTTGCTAACCAACTTTTGGCCATGGATGGCCTTATGGCGCGAAGACCACGGATGGTCGGGAGCGACGAGCTACAGGCCCGTGATGACGGCTATTTTACACAATTTATATTTTTTTCGATAGTTTAATAATGGCTTGTCCGCCCCTATCTTGGGTGTGGCTGCCGTCATGTGGCTAGGGACGAGTTGCTTGCGAGGATAGGGGTTTTCTCGGATTGTGTTATCAGTGAAGGGGGAATTTAAACGGTTGAATTCTGTTGTGGGAGCGGCCCTTGGCCGCGATTGCCGCAAGATTCTGAATCCATATCGCGGCCAAGGGCCGCTCCTACAGTGAGAGGAGTGAAAAGAAAGGGCGCATTATGCGCCCTTTCTTTTTTTCAGATACTAGAGCCGAAGATCATTCCAGGTCGAGAAAGCTACGCAGTGCTTCTGAACGCGAAGGATGACGCAGCTTGCGCAGGGCCTTGGCTTCGATCTGACGGATACGCTCACGGGTTACGTCGAACTGTTTGCCGACCTCTTCCAGCGTATGGTCGGTATTCATGTCGATACCAAAACGCATGCGCAGGACCTTGGCTTCACGCGGGGTCAGGCCGGTCAGTACATAATGCGTGGCTTCGCGCAGTCCTTCCGAGTTGGCGGAATCGGATGGCGACATGACATTCAGGTCTTCGATGAAATCACCCAGATGTGAGTCTTCGTCATCACCGATCGGTGTTTCCATCGAAATCGGCTCCTTGGCGATCTTTAATACCTTGCGGATTTTGTCTTCCGGCATTTCCATGCGTTCGGCCAGTTCTTCTGGTGTGGGTTCACGTCCCATTTCCTGCAGCATCTGGCGGGCGATACGATTGAGCTTGTTGATGGTCTCGATCATATGTACCGGGATACGGATGGTGCGCGCCTGGTCGGCAATCGAACGCGTGATCGCCTGGCGAATCCACCAGGTCGCATAGGTCGAGAACTTGTAACCACGGCGGTACTCGAACTTGTCGACGGCCTTCATCAGGCCAATATTACCTTCCTGGATCAGGTCAAGGAATTGCAGGCCACGGTTGGTGTATTTCTTTGCGATCGAGATAACCAGTCGCAGATTGGCTTCAACCATTTCCTTTTTCGCGCGGCGTGACTTGGCCTCACCGATTGACATGCGACGATTGATGTCCTTGATCTCTTTAATACTGAGGCCGGTCTCGTCCTGTATTTTCAACAATTTCTTTTGCGCGATACGGATCTCGTCAGCATATTCTTCCAGTACGGGCGAATATTTCTGTCCGGCCTTGATCTGTTGGTCGAGCCAATTGATATCGGTTTCATTGTCCGGGAACGAGGTAATGAATTCCTTGCGCGGCATATGTGCCTTTTGCACGCAGATATCCATGATCACACGTTCGTGCTTGCGGATACGCTGGACCATGCTGCGCAGGTCGGTCAGTAATCTGTCGATGACCTTGGGCGCCAGCTTGAACTGCATAAACACTTCAATGGCCTTGTCGAATTGTTTCAGTGATCGTTCGTCAGCGGAGCCATGCTTCTTGGCGACAGTCTGGTATTTACCATATAATTTTTTCAAATCGGCAAAGCGACTGGCAACCTCTTCCGGATCTGGACCGGTATCGACGACTTCTTCTTCCTCATCATCATCGCTGTCGGCGGCCTCGGTGCTATCTTTGGCCGGTGCCTGGGCGGCTGGCGGTGGAAAATTATCGTCTTCATCGGGGTCAACAAAACCGGTAATCAGGTCGGTGATACGGGTTTCTTCCGCGATGATGGCGTCATAAACGGCCAGAATATGGGTAATTGTGGACGGATAACTGGCGAGCGCCTCGAGGACCTGTTTCTGACCGGCCTCGATACGTTTGGCGATCTTGATCTCGCCTTCACGGGTCAGCAGTTCAACCGTGCCCATTTCGCGCATATACATACGCACGGGATCGGTAGTACGGCCGAAATCGCCTTCTACCGAGGCCAGGGCGGCCGCAGCTTCTTCAGCCGCATCTTCGTCGGTTTCTTTATTGCCCTGGTGCATCAGCAGGGTGTCGGCATCTGGGGCCGTTTCATGTACGGATATACCCATTTCCGTGATGACGCTGATGATCTCCTCGATCTGGTCAGGGTCAACAATTTCATTGGGCAAGTGATCGTTCACTTCCCGATAGGTCAGAAAGCCTTTTTCCTTACCTTTGGCAATAAGCATCCTAAGCCTGGACTGCTTATCATGGCCTTTATCGTTGATTTTTTCCTGATTCATTTCACTCACGAGTCAATACTTCATAGTTCGGGGGCAAAGTACGCCATTAAACAAAAATGTAATCTAACAGTCTAATATAAGTAGGCGTTTATATCCAGAACTATGTTATTTGTCCTGGGGCGCGTTGTTTTCATTAAGTAATTGATTCCACTCAATAAGTTCCTCTTCATCCAGCCCAGAGAAGGTCAGTTTTTCTTGCAGAAAATGCCAACGCTGCATCTTTAATTGCCTTTGCAGGTAAAGAATGATGTCTTGCAGCTCTTCTTCCAGCCCCTGATCATCACCGGGTAGCTGGTTTTCAGCCAGTTTCATCAGGTGTACCTGCTCCGGCTTGTCGCGCCATCGTTCCAGCAGGGCTGCGGTATTAATCTGGGGATCGTTACGGACAATTTCAAGCAATTCATGTAAGAGTTTTGCACCGGGCAGATCCAGGTCCTGCAGAAAGGCCGCCTCTGCTATGTTTGCCGCCAAGGCTGGTTTTTGCACAATCAGGTTGATGGCCTGCCGAATGGGTGAGTTTTTGCCTGGTTTGGCGGGGCGTCTATTCGGGGTAGGAATAGTTTGCGCTGTGCCATCCTGCTCAACAAGCTGTTGTAGTTGCCCGGTCTTCATGCCGACCGTACGTTCGAGCTGGGTGTACATCATATGACGGAAGACCTTGTCCGGCACGCGGTTTAGCATGGGCCGGCTCAATTCCACCAGGCGGGCACGACCGTCGATACTATCCAGGTCCACTTGTTGTGATAGTTGATCCAGTAAAAAGCGTGATAACGGCATGGCCTGATCAACGCGTTGCTCGAAGGCCTCACGCCCCTCCTGCCTGACCAGGCTATCCGGGTCCTCGCCGTCGGGTAGGAACAGGAAGGCAGCCTCGCGCCCCTCGTGCATCACCGGCAGGGCATTTTCCAGCGCGCGCCAGGCGGCCTCACGTCCGGCGCGGTCGCCGTCAAAACAAAAGATGATGCGCGGCACAACGCGAAACAATGTTTCCAGGTGCTCTTTGGTGGTCGCCGTACCGAGGGTGGCAACGGCATAACGTATGTCGAATTGCGCCAGCGCCAGGACATCCATATAGCCTTCAACAACCAGCAGTTTTTGCGGGTTTCTGATTGCCTTACGGGCTTCATACAGTCCGTACAATTCACGCCCCTTGTGAAAAATAGGGGTTTCCGGAGAGTTCAGGTATTTGGGTCCGTGTTCATCTTCGCTGGACAGAATGCGACCACCAAAGGCGATAATGCGCCCGCGCCGGTCCGTGATCGGGATCATAATGCGCTCACGAAAACGATCGTAGGGGCCCTTGTTGTCATGCTCAATCGCCATGCCGGCGCGCGCCAGTTGTTTGCGCGCGGCTTCATCCTTACCCAGGGCCTTGATCAGATTGTCCCAGCCTGGTGGCGCATAGCCGACGCCGAACTCGGCGGCTATTTCGCCACTCATGCCGCGTTGCTTCAAGTAGTCTACCGCCTGCTGCGCTTGTGGATGCGAGCGTAGCTGTTGTTTATAAAAGTCTGCAGCCTGTTGCATGATGTCGTAAAGATTATCTTCGCGTTGTTGTGGCTGGCTGCTGCCTTGCTCACGCTCGACTTCAAGTCCGGCCTGCTGCGCCAGGTCTTCGATCGCATCGACGAAGTCCAGACGGTCATATTCCATCAAGAAGCTGATCGCGGTGCCGTGCGCGCCACAACCAAAGCAATGATAAAACTGCTTTGGCTGGCTGACGGTAAACGACGGGGTTTTTTCGGTGTGAAAAGGACAGCAGGCCTTGTAGTTACTACCGGCCTTTTTCAGCGGCACACGCGCATCGATGACATCAACGATATCGATACGGTTTAATAGTTCATCAATGAATGATTGCGGGATGCGGCCCATAACTTCAGATTAAAGGGTGAAGGGAAAAGGTACAAGGGGGGTGCTTTGACATTATTTCGCTTTTTGAACGTAGCTAGTAGCGAGTGGCTAGTAGCTAGGGAAAAACAGAGGTGGTAGTTGATTTTCCTAGCTACTAGCCACTAGCAACCAGCTACATCAAGGTCAAGCGGACAGCTTGGCTTTGATAAGGCCACTAACCTTACCCATATCGGCGCGGCCTTGCAGTTTGGGTTTGAGCATGCCCATGACCTTACCCATGTCCTTGATGCTGCTGGCACCGGTTTCGCTCATGGCCGCGGCAATCATGTCGGCAATTTCACTGTCATCCAGCGCGGCGGGCAGGAATTCCTGGATGATTTTTAGTTCGGCCTTTTCGATGTCGACCAGATCATTTCGCTCGGCTTTTTCAAACTGGCTAATGGATTCACGGCGTTGCTTGGCCATCTTATCGAGGACTGCAAGCACGCGCTCGTCGGTGATATCATCGATCCTTTCATCCACTTCGATTTGTTTGATGGCTGCCAGGATAAGGCGAACGGTAGCCAGGCGCGGCTTGTCGCCGGAACGCATGGCATTTTTCATGTCTTCGGTAATTTGCTGTTTAAGTGGCATGGCGTTGTATTCTGTTGTGACTGCAGGAAGGCTCCGACAGTCGACGTACCAGGCATTGCTTAATACATGCGCACCCTGCGGGCATTGGAACGAAAAATCTTTTTCTGGTGACGCTTAACGGCAGCAGCCTGTTTGCGCTTGCGTTCTGCAGTAGGCTTCTCATAAAATTCACGACGGCGAACTTCGGAAAGAACACCCGCCTTTTCACAGGCGCGTTTGAAGCGACGCAGTGCAATATCAAAAGGTTCGTTGTCACGGACTCGTACGTTTGGCATAAACTTAGTTACCTTGGCTAATTGTGATAGCGTTAAAAAATCCGCCCTTGTGGACGGAGCAGGCAATAATACAGCCACACCTGCAAAAATTAAAGCAATTTTTTGATAATCTGGAGAAAATAGGGCCAAATATGCGTGTTTTAGGTATTGAATCATCATGCGACGAGACCGGGGTGGCGATCTATGATGGCCAGGACGGTCTGCTTGGGCATGTCTTGTACAGCCAGATCAAGCTGCATGCAGACTACGGCGGGGTGGTCCCCGAGCTCGCCTCTCGCGACCATATACGCAAGACTATCCCTTTGATTAATCAGCTTTTAAGTCAAACTGGCCTGGCCTTGAGCGATCTCGATGGGGTCGCCTACACAGCCGGTCCCGGGTTGGTCGGTGCGCTGCTGGTCGGGGCCTCGATCGGGCGTTCGCTGGCCTGGACCCTGGGCCTGCCGGCGATTCCGGTGCACCACATGGAGGGCCATCTGCTGGCGCCGATGCTCGAGGCCGAGCCACCGGCGTTTCCGTTTATTGCCTTGCTGGTCTCGGGCGGCCACAGCATGCTGATCCAGGTCGATGCGGTCGGCCAATATCAATTGTTGGGCGACAGCGTTGATGATGCCGTTGGTGAAGCTTTTGATAAAACAGCAAAAATGCTTGGTTTGCCGTACCCGGGTGGGCCGGAACTGGCGAGGTTGGCAGAGCAGGGGCGGCCGGGACATTACACGTTCCCACGGCCGATGACCGACCGTCCGGGCCTGGATTTCAGCTTCAGTGGCCTCAAGACCTATGCCCTGAATACCTTTAATGCCTCCTCCAAGGGCGATCAGGACAAAGCCGATATCGCCCACGCCTTCCAGGAGGCCGTGGTTGAAACCCTGGCCATCAAGTGTCGGCGAGCCCTGCAGCAAACCGGGCTGCAACGTCTGGTGGTTTCGGGGGGCGTCAGTGCCAATAGCCGTCTGCGTCAACGCCTGGACAAACTGGGCGCCGATGAGCGGGCCAGAGTGTATTATCCTCGCCTGGAATTCTGTACCGATAATGGCGCGATGATCGCCTATGCCGGCCACCTGCGACTACAGGCTGGGCAACATGCCGATGTTGAGATTGAGGCCCGGCCGCGCTGGAAGCTACAGGAGCTTGAGGCCCTGTAAGCGGATCAGGCCTCGGTGCCGGCGAGCAGTTTGCGGATATTGCTGCGATGACGCCAGAACAACAGGATCGACATCAATGTGACCAGGGTTAGGAAATAGCCCTGATCCGGTTGCCACCACCAGGCATAGAACGGCGTTAGCAGGAACGCTATCAGCGCCGCCAGAGAAGAAATGCGCATCCCCTTGGCGACAAACAACCAGGTCGCTACGGTACCGAGGCCGACCGGCCAGGCTGCGGTCACCAGCACACCGATTGCGGTCGCCACACCCTTGCCGCCCTTGAACCTGAAGAATATTGGATACAGGTGACCGAGGAAGGTGCACAGGCCAATGCTGATTTGCAGATCAAGGTCGGCGCCATACCACTTGGCTAACAGTACCGGTATCACCCCTTTGAGCATATCGCCGGCCAAGGTCAGTGCGGCTATTTTCTTACCGCCCACCCTGAGCACATTGGTGGCCCCCGGGTTGCCGGAACCTTGTGTACGTGGGTCCGGTAGTCCGGCCAGGTGGCAGGCGATAATGGCACTCGATACCGAGCCAAGTAAATAACCAAATAATAACCACAAGTAATGATCTGTTAACATCGAAAGCATGAGGCATATTGGAACCGTAAGCACAGATCAGGTCAAGGCCTATCTGTCGGCATAACTGGCATCGACGAGCTTAAATCGTTATATTGCCTGAACAAAGTTCATATGACCCGCTATTGACGGCATTAATTAATAACAACTGGATTCGTCATGGATATAATTTTTTTACAAGCTCTGGAAATCGATACCGTTATCGGCATCTATGACTGGGAAAAGAAGATCAAGCAAAAGGTGGTGTTTGATATCGAGATGGCTACTGATATACGCAAGGCTGCCAGTAGTGATCACATCGATGATACGCTGAACTACAAGGCCGTGGCCAAACGCGTTATCGGTTTTGTTGAAGACAGCAAGTTCGAGTTGGTTGAAACGCTGGCCGAGCGCGTCGCCGAAATCATATTGCAGGAATTTGATGTGCCCTGGCTCAGGCTGACCCTGAACAAACTCGGTGCGATCACGGGTGCCCGTGGTGTCGGCATCATTATCGAACGCGGCACACGGCCGCAACAGGCATAATGATGGCGATGGTCTATGTCAGCATCGGCAGCAACGTTGATCGACGTAACAATATCCTTTCCTGTCTGCATGCCTTACATGAACGTTTTGGTGAATTGCAGATATCCGCGGTCTATGAAAACAAAGCGGTTGGTTTTAGTGGTGATAACTTCTACAACCTTGTTGTTGGTTTTCACACTGAGCATCCTCCTCAGGATCTGGCGCCGATCTTTCGCCAGATAGAGTCCGATCATGGTCGGGTACGCGAAGGTGAGCGCTTTAGTTCACGTACCCTGGATGTTGACCTGTTGTTGTATGACGATTTGATCCTGAAGGATAGGGGGCTCGATGTGCCGCGTGATGAGATTACCCGCTATGCTTTCGTGCTCAGGCCACTGGCTGAATTGGTGCCTGATCTTGTTCATCCCGAGTTAGACAAAACCATGCATGAACTTTGGCAGGAGTTTGAGCCGAAGGAGGCGATGACGGTGGTGGATCTGGATTTGGCCTGACTGGGGTCTGAAATCTGTCTTAATCGTTAATCCCCTGTAGGAGCGGCGCCCCCCGCCGCGATAAAAACGGAGCCTTGCAGCCAAAGGTATCTTTCATTCTATCGATTCGATCAATGCCTGAAAATCACAAATGCACTAAACGGTCGAGAGGTTTTGATTATCGAGGCTTCGTTTATCGCGGCGGGGGCGCCGCTCCTACAGGCATCAGGCTGACTGTTCCCTGAGTTTGTTGCGTGTACGAATATAGGTTTCCTGGATAATGCGTGCATCCGAGCTGGCGCGGTGGCGCTTGATGCCGAGATCTTCGATAACGTCTCGCCGGGTCTTCTCCCATAGCACCAGTTGGTCATCGTGTAGCAGTGAGTACAGTGTTTCGATATGAAAATTCATCGACGTATTAGCAGCATCAAATAATAACGAGATCCAACTCAGGTCATAACCCCAGCCATCGCTATAGACCGTCTTGTTACCCAGATAGAGATTTAGTTGTTCAGCGATTTCATCAACGGCCTGGCCTTTTTCCTGGAGGATGTCACGGCTGATACCGTGCACTTCTTCTGCACCCAGATTCCAGTGGGTCCAGTCTTCCTGCGGCGTGACCAGATAGCAGTGCGCGCTTTTGTCTGGTAAAGCGAAGCCGATTTCAATGGGATAGCTGCCTTTGCCAAAGCCGGAGGCTTCGATGTCGAGTATGATTGGGTTATCGTGGGTATTCATCATTCGTTACGAGTTCAGTGAGCGGCCGCCATCAACCGTCAGTACCTGGCCACTCATATAGGTGGCATCTTTGATCAGGAATAAGGCGGTCTTGGCGATGTCATGTGGATCGCCCTTTCTCTTCAGAAAGGTGCGGGAAATAATTTTTTCGCGTGTGACCTCATCCATATCGGTGTCCGGCCACATGATAGCACCCGGGGCGATGGCGTTGACGCGCACCTCAGGGCCCAGTTCGCAGGCCAGTGCGCGTGTCATCATCACCAGGCCGGCCTTGGCCATACTGTACACCGGATATTGGCGCAGAGGACGGTCGGCATGGATATCGACAATACTGACGATACAGCCCTGTGATTTTTTCAGATACGGTGCGGCTGCCTGGGACAGGAAGAACGGTGCTTTCATATTGGTGCCAACGAGGTCGTCCCATTGCTGTTCGCTGACACTGCCCACCGGGGTTGGATAAAATGACGAAGCATTGTTGATCAGCACATCCAGCTGTCCGGTCTGTTGTATTGTCTGTTCAATGATATGAGTGATGGTGGCAGTATCAAGCAGGTCACCCTGGACCAGAAATACAGAGTTAGGGCGCAGTTCATGCAGTTCTGATTGTAATAACTCAGCGGTATCTTTGCTGTTTCGGTAATGAAGTACTATATTAGCGCCCTGTTGGTGCAGGGTTTTAGCCATATGCGCGCCGATGCGGTGGGCGGCACCGGTGATTAATACAGTTTTATTTTCAAGTGGTTCAAGCAAGATCATGCTCCGCAATAGGACACTGGCTCCACTTTACCTTAAAAATCCATGCGCGGGTAGTTACAGGATAGTCCAGGCAGATGACAGATAAACCAGAAGATTTTCGCAGCAGGCTGGCGTCCATCGAGCATGAGCGTACGCAACTGCCGGCGATCGATGAAAGCATGCAAGTACAAAGCGAAGCACTGCAGGCTGTGATTCGCGACGCAATAGCGACCAACGACGGTGTCATCGGCTTTGAGCACTTCATGCAAATGGCTTTGTATGAGCCTGGTCTGGGTTACTACGCATCCGGCTTGCGTAAATTTGGCGAGCAGGGTGATTTTATTACCGCTCCCGAAATCTCGCCCTTGTTCGGGCGCTGCCTGGCACATTTTTGCAAACAAGCACTGACCGCGATCAGCGCCGATAATATCCTCGAGTTTGGTGCCGGCAGTGGCCGCATGGCGGCCGATATTTTGCAGGAGTTGGAAGCGCAGAATGCATTGCCGTCGGCATACTTTATTATGGAGCTCAGTGCCGAGTTACAACAACGTCAGCGCCAGACCTTGCAGGCCTCGGTACCGCACCTGCTTGAACGCGTAAAGTGGCTGAATACTCTACCCGAGCCGGGTTTTCGCGGCATGGTCCTGGGCAATGAGTTGTTGGATGCGATGCCGGTGCAACGCTTTCGCATAGAGGATTCTACTATCCATGCACTGGGTGTCACCTGGTCTGAGGCCGAGAAGCAATTTGTGTTGCAGCCAATGGCTGCCGATGCGGCGCTCAGGCAGGCGGTTGATCATATCCAGCAAACTACCGCAGTGACCTTGCCGGATGACTATGAGTCCGAGTTGTCATTGGCGCAAGGGGCCTGGTTGGCATCAGTGGCTGAATTCATGGATCAGGGTGTGGTGTTGCTGATCGATTATGGCTATGGACGCCCCGAGTATTATCATCCGCAACGCAACCGGGGGACCTTGATGTGTCACTTCCGTCATCGTGCCCATGATGAGCCCTTGCGTTATATCGGCTTGCAGGATATTACCGCCTATGTCGATTTCACGGCGGTGGCCGAGGCCGGGAACAAGCAGGGTATGGATTTATTGGGCTACGGCACGCAGAGCGGATTTCTGCTCGAGAATGGCCTGCAAGACATGATGCCTGATCCCGAGCAAGTCTCGCAGCAGGCGCTGCTGGCCTTCGCGCAGCAGGTCAAGACCCTGACCATGCCCGGTGAGATGGGCGAGCGCTTCAAGGTCATGGCCCTGGGTAAGGGTGTCGAGGCCAGCTTGCCGGGATTTTCCCTGCAGGATCAACGCGGTCGGCTCTAGTATCGACAGCTGCTTGTCTATAAAGCATTAAACGTATGGAGGCCTGCTTGACTACCAGCGGTTCCCGTTCTATAGTTCGATATATGTCGAACTATAGAAATGAAAGCAGTCCGGATTTTGCCGCCATGTTCAAGGCCCTCTCAAACCCGAATCGTTTGCAGATCTTCCTGCAATTGACCCAGTGCTGTACCCCAGGCACGGTCTGTCAGGAGGATGATATTAATGTGCGTTGCGTCGGTGATTTGGGCTCGAACCTGGACGTCGCCGCATCGACCCTATCGCATCACATCAAGGAGTTGCATCGGGCAGGACTGATCAATATGCGCCGCAATGGCCAGAATGTTGAATGTTGGATAGAACCACAAACGCTGCACAGCTTGTCGGCGTTTTTTGCTACAGGAAATCAGGAGCCGAGTAATGAATCAAAAAGAAGCTGACGAAATTCGTCAAAATGTGCGTGCCAGTTATGCCGAGGTGGCCGAGGCCAGTAATGCCGGCGACTGTTGTGGAGTGGAATCGAGTTGTTGTGGTGTCGCCGCCGACCCCGAGATCAATGCGGTCAACTCGGTACGCATGGGTTACTCGCAAGACGATGTGAATAGTGTGCCGGCAGGCGCGGATATGGGGCTTGGTTGCGGTAATCCGCGCGCCATTGCTGCCATGGTGGCTGGCGAGGTCGTGCTTGACCTGGGTAGTGGTGGTGGTTTTGATGCCTTCCTGGCGGTGGCCGAGGTCGGTACGGCCGGTAAGGTGATTGGCGTTGATATGACTCCGACCATGATCAGTAAGGCGCGCAGTAATGCCGATAAAGCCGGCCACAGTAATGTCGAGTTCAGGCTCGGCGAAATAGAATATCTGCCCGTAGCCGATGCCGAGGTCGATGTCATCATTTCCAATTGCGTTATCAACCTGTCGCCGGAAAAGCCGCGCGTGTTCACCGAAGCCTTCCGTGCATTGAAGCCGGGCGGGCGACTGGCTATTTCCGATGTGGTTGCCAGTATGGAGTTGCCGCAGGAGATACGCGATGACCTGCAACTGTATTCAGGCTGTATGGCCGGGGCGTCCACTATAGACGCGTTGCAGCAAATGATGTCTACGGCCGGTTTTACCGATATCAACATCATACCTAAAGATGAGTCCAAAGATTTTATCAAGGACTGGGCACCGGGCCGTGGTGTCGAAGATTATGTTATGTCCGCTTATATCGAAGCGAGCAAGCCACAAAAGAATTCCTGTTGCTAGTAAATAAAAAGTAGTGACGCCTGGGTAGCTGCGCTATCATGTAGGCACAGGATTTTACAACATAGGGAAGCTCTGATTAATTTGTCATTGCAATGACAAATTAATCAGAGCTTCCATAGACTTGATGGCGAAAGAATAAACGCATAATGGATCAATTGCAGGCGATATACCTTGCCTTGTTGCAAGGGTTTACAGAATTTTTACCGATTTCGAGTTCAGGGCATCTGATTTTGCTGCCGAACCTGTTTGGTTGGCAGGATCAGGGGCTTGCATTCGATGTAGCTGTTCATATTGGCAGCTTGATTGCAGTCGTCAGTTACTTTCGTCATGAATTGAAATTGATGTCGATAGATTGGTTGGCTTCGATCAAGAGCCGGCAGTTGCAGGGCGAGAGTCGACTGGCCTGGGCTGTCTTGTTCGGCACCATACCGGCAGGGCTGGCGGGTCTGTTCCTGAAAGATTTTATTGAGGTCTATTTGCGCTCGCCACTGGTGATTGCGATCACGACCGTATTGTTTGGCGCCTTGTTATGGTGGGCGGACGCGACCGGTAAGCGCCGACGTAATGAGCACAGTGTCGGTTGGTTTGATGTTCTGTTTATCGGTATCGCCCAGGCCATTGCCCTGATTCCGGGGACGTCGCGTTCGGGTATCACCATGACTGCAGGTTTGATGTTGGGTCTGAGTCGTGAAGCGGCTGCACGTTTTTCCTTTTTATTATCTATTCCAATCATCATTATGGCGGGTGGCTACCTGTCATTGCAGCTACTGCAAAGCGATACCGCAATCGCCTGGGATATCATGGCCGTCGGTGTGGTGGTTTCGGCCATCACCGCTTATCTGTGTATACACTTTTTCCTGAAGTTGCTAAATCGTATGGGTATGTTGCCCTTCGTTATTTATCGTTTTGCATTGGGCGCAATACTGTTTTATCTGGTGTTCCTTAATCCTGGGTTTTTTGCGCATGGACAGTAAGCAAACAACAAAATTGCGTTTTCACCCTGCGTGGGTATTTGTAGGCTGGGCGATGGTATGTTTGGTCGTCTATATGTCATTATCGACACTTGGGGCTGAGGCTGTCAGTGGACTATTGAATGACAAAATTACTCATATGCTAGGCTATTTTTGCCTGATGTTATGGTTTGCACAATTTTACAAGGCCAATGGCACGCGCATGTTCTATTCCTGTCTGTTTATTGCTATGGGTGTCGCTCTCGAATACCTGCAAGGCCTGGGTGGAACACGTATGTTTGAGGTCGCTGATATGGTCGCCAATACAGCAGGTGTGTTATTGGGTTGGCTTTTTGCAGCGATGGGTATGGACCGTCTGCTGTTGTGGTTCGAGGCCAAGGTATTCGGCAAGCCGTAAGTCGACGCTCAAACGTCGGTCATGTCACTATTTCAATCCATGAGTTAGTCGGTATTATTTTCTGCGCTATAAGATTTTTTGACTTGTTTGATTCTGCGTAGACGCTCTTGTTTTAATGCTTCTGCAAACTGCAGCCCCTTCAATCCATGCTGAATAAATTCCTGATTATCGATGACTGTACAGGCCTGCAGATATTGTCGGAACAAATCTGCTTGCGGGTATTCATCTTCTTCATGTCCTGTACGGCCCCTGGCGTCGGCGGTACAAGCCAGCAGGAATTGTTCAAAACGTTGCGGACGCCTAAATGCATCCAGACCCTCGAGTGCTTTCAGGACAGTGCTCGGCCTCAATTCCTCGATGCGATGACAATGGGTGTGATAGTCGGCAGTGACGATACCCAGGCCGCGATAGTCATTCGGTACCTTGATCCTGTCACAAAGGGTTTTTAGTAATTCAACCCCGCGTTGTTCATGACCGTGATGGGACGGCAATATATCTTCAGGTGTCGTACCCTTGCCAAGATCATGGGTCAGTGCGGCAAAGCGTACCTGCTTGTCCTCGGTGAGTAGGCAGGCCTGTTGCAGCACCATCATGACATGGATGCCGGTATCAATTTCAGGGTGGTATTTTTCTGTTTGTGGTACGCCGAATAGTGCATCGATTTCCGGAAACACTCTGGCCAGTGCGCCGCAGCCGCGCAGCACCTCAAAAAAACGTTCGGCATGATCTTCTCCGAGTGCTTTTTCGGTTTCGCTCCAGACCCTTTCCGCCACCAGCGCATCGACTTCACCGGCCTCGACCATATTGCGCATCAGGGTATTGGTGCCATGGGCGACACGGAAGCCCCATTGGGCAAAACGTGCAGCGAAGCGCGCAATGCGTAAAATTCTGACCGGGTCCTCGTTGAATGCCGGGGAGACGTGCTTGAGCAGGCCATTATCGAGATCGTCGCGACCATTGAAAGGATCAATGATGTCACCGTTTTCATCCTCGGCAATGGCATTGATGGTCAGGTCCCTGCGCTTGAGGTCTTGTTCCAGAGTGATGTCCGGCGAGGCATGTACCTCAAAGCCGGTGTAGCCCGGCCCGGTCTTTTTTTCTGTTCGCGCCAGCGCATATTCGTCGTGCGTCTGTGGGTGCAGGAAAACTGGAAAATCCTTGCCAACTTGTTGGTAGCCAAGGGACAGCATTTCTTCGGGTGTACTACCGACAACGACCCAGTCAAATTCCTTGGGCTTAAGCCCCAGTAACTTGTCGCGAACCGCACCACCCACCAGATAAACCTTCATCGACCTCACGCCTCAACTTAATGTCTGTTTGTAGTTTATGACCGCCATTTTAGCATGCTTTGCCAAATTACTTTTCAATCAATAAAAAAGGTACACTATTGATAACAAGATCTTACCTGTCAGTACACTTTTTTAAAAAACAGGGCAGGTTAAAGGGTATTTAAAGCTCACAGTATGCACATTCTAGACATAGACACAATAAACAAGGTGACGCGGTCGCTGCTGCTAGTGCTTGTGATGATAGCCAGCAGTGCTTGTTCAAGCCTGTCCTATTATCGCCAGGCCATCGGCGGGCAAATGGAATTATTGCAAAAGCGCAGGCCGATAAGTACCGTCATTGAAGACCCTGTTGTGGAAGTGCAGGTGCGTGAGCGCCTGAAGATGATACAAAAGGCGCGTGTCTTCGCCGTCAGTGAACTATTGCTGCCTGATAATGACAGCTATAGCGATTATGCGGACCTGGGTCGGCCGTATGCGCTGTGGAACGTGTTTGCAACACCGCCCTATTCGCTACAAGCCAAGCAATGGTGTTATCCCTTCGCCGGTTGTATCAATTACCGCAATTACTTTTCGCAATCACCGGCACAGGCCTACGCTGATACCTTGCAGGCACAGGGGCAGGACGTGTATGTGGCCGGGGTGTCCGCCTATTCAACGCTGGGTTGGTTTGATGATCCGGTGTTGAACACGATGATGCGCTGGCAGGATTACGATCTTGTCGGTACGCTGTTCCATGAGCTTGCGCATCAGAAATTTTATATTCCAGATGATACCGTGTTTAATGAATCCCTGGCCCGCGCCATCGAACAAGAGGGGCTGCGCAGATGGATGGCGCAACAGCAGGACAGTCAGAATTATCAACGTTACCTGCAGGAAAGCAAACGCGAACAGGAATTTATTGCGCTGGTGTTGGCTGCACGTGAAAAATTATCGGCGTTGTACAGCTCCGGCAAACCGGAGCAGAGTATGTTTGTCGCCAAGCTGGATATTTTCAGGCAGCTACGCCGTGACTACCTGGTATTACGTCAACAATGGGGCGGTTATGATGCCTATGATCAATGGATCTTTTCCGGAGTGAATAATGCCAAGGTGCAATCGGTGGCGACCTATCATGATTACCTGCCGGCATTCAGAGAAATATTACGCCAGCAGGGGGGTGATCTGGCGAAGTTTTACCGCGCTATACAGGCGCTGACAAAAATGGAAATAGCTGAGCGACGTACCTACCTGCTAGGCATAGTCAGTCATTAGTTTTCTTTTTGTATGCAAACGGTGGTTGTTTGCGGTATGCATCCAGGTGCGCTTTGCGATTGTCATTGCTCAGGTAGCCCGGCGTTACTGCGTCAATGGAGTGTGCTTTGATACCCAATAATGCCAGATCATTTTCGCTACAAACGCTGTCGGTTTGTAATGAGCGGTAATTGTCCATACTGAAGGGCTTGCCGGGTAATAGACCCAGCATGCGTGCTTGTAGGCGCGAAAGAAAGTCGGGCAAGCCGATGACCTTGCGTTTTAATGCCAGGCTACGCGCCGTGTATTCGACGAGTTGTTTGAGCGTGTAAACTTCAGGGCCGCACAGGCTGTAACGTTTGTCGATGCTATGCGAATTTTGCAAGGCATAGACAAAGGCCTGGCAGACATCGCCGACATAGACCGGTGCAAAACGACTTTGTGCGCAGGCCAATGGAAAAAAACCGGGCATTAGTTTCAATAATCCGGCAAAGCGATTAAAAAAGGAGTCGTTGTGGCCAAAGATGACCGAGGGCCTGAAGCTGGTGACCTCGAGGCCGTTTCTGGCTTCATGGTGCAGCCAGTCTTCGGCCTCGCCCTTGCTACGCAGGTAGTAACTGTGAGCATCCTTGCTGGCATTTAATGCGCTCATTTGCAATATACGCCTTACCCCGGTTTTCTCACAGGCCTGTGCGATTCGGTGTGCAAGCTCAACATGGGCGCGATCGAAGCCCTGGCCGTTGTCACGTTTCTCATTCAATATGCCGACTAGATTGATGAGCACATCGACCTCAGCACAAAAGGCCTCCAGTTCAGGCATGTCAAAGCAATTACCTTTGCTAATATGCACGTTGGGGATTAAGGCCAGTTCCGGATACCGGCGTGGTTGCCTGACTAGAATGTGAACCTGATACGAGTTTTCAGCAAGTAGGGCTGACAAGTGCTGACCGACAAAGCCGCTGCCTCCCAGTATGCCTATGGTTTTATATTTCATGTTGATGCGCCTGGCCTGATCTTTTTTCACTATAACAGTCCGATTTATACTATATTACTATTAAGGAATTATATAGTAACAATAAGTAATCGACTAAAACGGGACGTAATCAATGAGCATGCGATCAATTAATCCGGCCAATGGTGAAACGGTACAGGAATACGATACCTGGGATAATGTTTATCTGCACCAGGTATTGGAGGCCTGTCATGAGGCGCGTCCCGCTTGGGCCGCAAAGCCAATAGACGAGCGCTGTGATTTGATGCGCAAGGCCGCCAGTGTATTGCGCCAACGTAAGCAGGCATTAGCCAAATCAATTACGGTGGAGATGGGTAAACTATACAAGGATGCGTTGGCTGAAATTGAAAAATGTGCCGGGGTTTGTGAATATTACGCCGATATGGGGCCGAAGTTTCTGGCCGATGAAATGATTGAATCCGATGCCGGGCGCAGCCTGGTAGCCTACCAACCGATGGGTACTGTATTGGCGGTGATGCCATGGAACTATCCGTTCTGGCAGGTATTTCGTTTCGCCGCACCGGCGCTGGTTGCGGGTAATCTTGGCCTACTCAAGCACGCATCTAATGTGCCGGCCTGTGCATTGGCAATAGAGGATGTTTTCCGTGAGGCCGGTTTCCCTGATAATGTTTTTCGCACCCTGATGATACCCGCTTCGATGGTGGCGACGGTCATTGAAGACCCACGTGTGCATGCGGTGACACTGACCGGTAGCGAACCTGCGGGTATCTCGGTCGCCTCTACCGCCGGCAAGTCCTTGAAGAAATCCGTGCTTGAACTGGGCGGATCGGATGCCTTTATTGTGCTCGAAGATGCCGACTTGGAGCTAACCGTCAGTCAGGCCGTGGCCTCCCGTTATCTAAACAGTGGCCAGAGCTGCATTGCTGCCAAGCGTTTTATTGTTGTCGATGAAGTTGCCGACACATTTGTTGAATCCTTCCGTCAGGCAGTCAGCAAACTGGTACCGGGAGATCCGATGGATGAGAACACTACCTTTGCACCGATGGCGCGTCATGATCTTCGCGATGAATTGCATCAGCAAGTTATCGACACCATCACTGCAGGGGCCACTGCCGTGATCGGCTGTGTGCCGGAAGACCATCCCGGCGCTTTCTATCAGGCATCGATTCTTGATCATGTGAAGCCGGGTATGCGTGCCTATGGCGAAGAATTGTTTGGCCCGGTAGCGATCGTTATTCGTGCCCGTGATGAAGCGGATGCGTTAGCCATTGCCAATGGCAGTCGCTATGGGCTCGGTGGTAGTGTCTGGACTAGAGACAGTGAACGTGGTGAACGATTGGCCCGGCAACTCGAATGTGGCTGTGCATTTGTAAACGGAATGGTCAAAAGTGATCCACGTCTGCCATTCGGCGGTGTCAAGGCATCCGGCTATGGTCGTGAGTTGTCCTCGCATGGTATCCGTGAGTTCGTCAATGCCAAGACCGTGTGGGTACGATAATTAAAATATTTCCGCTTATTCAGTGGTTCCAGGTTTATTGAATGAAGCACAAGGCGAGTCTGAAACGTAGTTTATCCCTGTCTTTACTGACCTTCTATGGTCTGGGTAATATCCTGGGTGCCGGTATCTATGTCTTGGTCGGCAAGGTTGTTGCTGTTGCCGGCATGTATGCGCCGTTTTCATTCCTGCTGGCCTCGATGTTGGCCGCTTTCAGCGCAATCTCTTATGCCGAACTGTCAGCGCGTCATCCCTTTAGTGCCGGTGAATCGGTCTATTTGCAGGAAGCCTTTGGTTTACGTGCCTTGTCCCTGGGTGTGGGCTTGCTGATCGTACTCGCCGGTGTCTTGTCCAGTGCCGCTATCGTTCAGGGATTTGTCGGTTATGTGAATGTATTTTATCCAGCCACGCGTGAATGGACCATTATTATAGTTGTCACGGCCTTATGTACCTTGGCCATCTGGGGCATCGTCGAATCTGTGCGTGTCGCGGCGTTGCTGACCGTGCTGGAGTTGCTTGGCCTGTTTTTGATTTTATGGATTGGACGTTCCGACCTGATGACGGTACCAGCGCGCTTGCCGGAGTTATTGCCGCAAGGCGACAGCTTTCTCTGGATCGGAATATTCTGGGGCGGTTTATTGGCCTTTTATGCCTATATCGGTTTCGAGGATATGGTCAATGTCGCCGAGGAAGTAAACAAACCACAAAAAACACTACCGAAGGCTATATTGATTGCACTGGTGGTATCGGCATTGTTGTATTTTCTGGTTGCACTGGTGGCCGTACTGGGTGCCCCGGCTGAGGAGCTTGCGGCCAGTGACGCGCCACTGGCGCTGATTTATCAACACTATACCGGCAAGGAACCCTTGCTGATTTCCGCCATTGGCCTGTTTGCAGTTATTAATGGTGCGCTGGTGCAAATTATTATGGTTTCCCGTTTGTTGTATGGTCTGAGTCGTAAGGGTTGGTTGCCGCAATGTTTTGGCGATGTGCACATGCGTACACGGACACCGGTAGTGTCAACTTTGTTTGCCGCGGTGGCGGTGTTGGTGTTGGCCTTGTCCTTTGATATTTCATCATTGGCTGAAAATACCAGTTTTGTTATCCTGATTGTGTTTGTACTCGTGAATGCGGCGCTGATCGCTATCAAACAACGACAGCCGGCCCCTGAAGGGGTCTATGTATATCCCGTATTTATTCCTGTTATGGGTCTATTGACAGCATTGGGCTTTGTTATTTTCAAATTAGTTAAACCCTATATTACTTGAGTAGATTGCTGTTCAATTGTGTCTTGTCTTATCCAGGGGCACACTCGTATAATCAAGCTAAATCACTGATTTAATATAATAGGGAGATTGCTAATGAAAACCATCATCAAGGGCTCAAGCCTGTCTGTGCTGCTGTTTACACTATCATTGCAGGTCAATGCTGCGACCCTGATTGAATCCGAAGATGACCAGGGAGGGGTGCAGAAGATGTGGGTGCAAGGGAGTAAGATGCGCATGGAGACCGGTAACGACAAAGAATATATGTTGGCCGATTACGCCAACAAGAAAGTATTGATTGTTGATCCCGCGAAAAAAGAAATGATTGATATCAGCCATTTTATGACAGAGACATCCGATAGTGCCAAAGGCCTGAAAGTCAGGGTAAAGCATGAGGGCGGTGGCCCTAAGGTCGCCGGTTATGCAACGCAGAAATACACCTTGATGGTTAATGGCCGCGTTTGTAGTAAGACCCTGGTGTCAGCCAAGGCATTGAAAGACAGTAAGCTTGGACCGATGCTAGATGCCATGGGCAAGATTGAAATGAATCCGATGGGTTCGCAAAACATGAGCGAATGTGATCGCGCAGATCTGGTTTTTTCCCAGCGTTTGAAGAAACTTGGAATGCCGCTCGGGACGATCAACAAGCAAGGTAAAATCATCGAAAAGGTCCTGCGCATCGTTAGTGATGTGAAGCCTCCTGCGGGTGGTTTTAATCCGCCATCTGGTTACCGTAGCACCACTATGCAGCAAAAAATGCAAGAGGCCATGGGCGCAGGCATGCCTCCCGGTGCAGCCGGGAAAATGGATCCCGCTATGAAAAAAGCGATGGAAGAAATGATGCGCCAGCAGGGCCGCTAAACTACAGCAAGTAGTCTGCCGTTGGCGTATCGCCAATATTGCCTAAAATCATTGTTACTGTCCTGCTGTGTCGTGCTCGGCCTGGCCTGACTTGGGCTGTAACTTTCCTGTGATTTGCCTTTTTGCCTGCTTGGCAGTAAAACAACATAAAGCAGCAATAGGCTACATCTATACATGCTTCATTTAAAATCAGATTCTCGGAAAATTAAATTGTGACAGTCGCAATATATCTCGTATTGGGCGCAATCGCCGGGATACTGGCGGGCCTGATGGGCGTAGGCGGCGGTTTGATTATTGTGCCGGCGCTGGTTATGGTGTTTGCGCATCAAGGTTTTGAACCTTCACAGCTGATGCGTCTGGCCATTGCTACATCACTGGCCACAATCGTGATGACATCGATGCTATCGACTTACGCGCACCATCGTCGTGGAGCCGTACAGTGGCGTGATGTGGGTCTGTTGACCCCTGGAATCCTGCTCGGTGCCGTGGCCGGCGCCATGCTCGCCGATTTGATGGCCGATGACACCCTGCGTACTATTTTTGCCGTGTTCGAAATTCTGGTTGCTGTGCAATTGGGCCTGTCTGTACAAACGGGTGTTGCGCGCAAAGCGCCGCCCAAATCGACATTGTTGGCCGCCGGACTGCTGACCGGGGGTGTATCGACAATACTGGGTATAGGCGGTGGGACACTAACCGTGCCGATCTTGTTATGGTGTAAACGTGGCATCCGCCAGGCTGTCGCGACGTCGGCGGCCTGTGGACTTCCGATTGCACTCGCGGGTGCAATTACCTACGTATTTCTCGGGCAGGGCCTACCCTTCCTGCCAGATGCCAGCTTGGGCTATGTCTACTGGCCAGCCTTTGTGGCGATTTCGGCAAGTAGCATGCTATTTGCACCCTTAGGTGCAAAATGGGCGCACAGCCTGCCAGTGCACATATTAAAGCGCTTATTTGCGCTGCTGTTACTGTTCATCGGCATACGAATGCTGTTATCCTGAGGCGTGCCCTGGTAGTTGTGTAGGTATTTATAGTTGAGAAATTTTTCGCACTATTGTTGTTTATCTCTATTGATTATCAATATCATGTTGCCAGTGGCAGTTGCCCGGGCACAGACAGCTGTAATCAGTGAAATACAATTTTCCGGTAACCATGTCACCCGTGAAAGGGTGCTTCGTCAAGAGCTGACGATCAAGGTAGGCGACCCAATTGACAACGCAAAGCTACAGGCCTCCAGACAGTCGATCATGGACCTGGGGTTGTTTGTCTCTGTCTTAGTTGATGTCGATGAAGACGGCGTGGTTGTGTTTACCATCAAAGAGAAGCATTACGTCCTGTTGTTGCCGCGTTTCTCACATGATGATGACAATAACAGGATAAATCCAGGTGCGCGCCTGACCGTCAATAATCTTGCCGGGCTAAATCAGCGTTTGAAGCTGACCTACATCCAGAGTAAACCGGAAAAAGCAGATTATGGAAAGCAGAACGAGCTGGGAGTGGAGTTTTATTACCCTAAAATCAATGGCGGAACATTTAATCTAACGACATCATTTAATATCAGGCGCGCACCGATTCAATACCTGCAATCCAATGCTGTTGTAGCAGAGTATGATAGTGATGAGCTTGATCTGCGCTTTCTGGTAACGCGTTGGTGGAAAAGGACCGGGCCATCCAAGGGTTGGTTAACAGGTTTGGGAGCAGGTTTTCAACAGAAAGACTATCGTTATGTTTCCGGTCTGACTGGTGTGTTTGAAAATGATCGCGCAGTGAGTATTCTTGGTCAAGTGGCCTTTATGGACATCCACGATTATTTATATAGCCGTAGTGGTGTTCAGTATGGCTACAATATCGAACAGGGTCTGAAATTTCTCGGGTCTGATTATGACTATAACCGCCACCTGTTATTTTATCGTCGCTATATGCGCTTACAGCGGGCACATCACAATCTGAATGTGCAGCTCAGAGTGGGCTTATCTGATGGTGACTCCGATAACCTGGGCGAAGATGTCTATGAGATTAATGGCTATGGTGACCTGCGAGCCTATACTGATGCGGTCAGTGGTGACGCTTTTGCATTGTTAAACATTGAATATCTCCGGCCAGTACTTGACAAGAATTATGTGCGTGGGCTGTTATTCGTCGATGTAGGCAATGCCTATGATCGTTTTAGTGATATTGATTTGGCTGATCTGAAATGGACGACTGGCTTTGGTCTACGTTGGCGTATTAAAGGTTATGTCGATCTGAATGTGAGCATGGAATATGCCTATAACCTTGACGAGAATAAAAGCCGTTTCTACTTCAGGACCAAGGGCGCTTTCTAGCCGCCTGTCATCGACATAAAACGAACCGTTTGTTGCGGCTTGCTGCTGAACTCATGTTTTTCCGGTTTCAGCGTGATCGCGTGTTTGATCACGTCCAATAGTTCTTCATCGCTGATACCGGCCCTGAGTAACGGCCGTAATTCAAACTTGTGCTCCTGACCCAGGCACATATACAGGGTGCCATCAACGGATAATCGCACTCGGTTGCAGGTCTCGCAGAAATGTTGCGAGATCGGCGTGATAAAGCCGATGCGAAGATCACTACCGGCTATTTGCACGTAGCGCGCCGGGCCGCCGCCTGGCATAGTGCCGGGAATTAATTCGTAACGTTCGCTGAGGCGTTGCTTGACCTGCTTCAGGTCCAGATAATGCTCACTGGCTTGTCGACCGGTATCGCCCATGGGCATGGTTTCGATAAAGCGTAATGTGAAGTCATGCTCAATGCAAAACTCCACCATGTCTTCTATCTCATCATCGTTGATGCCTTGCATGGCCACCATGTTGATCTTGATGGGCTTGAAGCCGGCCTGTTTTGCGGTCATTAAACCGGCCATCACTTTGTCGAATTTGCCGCCGGTGATCTGTTTGAAGCGTTCCGCTTTCAGTGTATCCAGGCTGACATTGATGCGTGTAATGCCGGCATCGCTAAGCTGCTGTGCCTGTTTGTGCAGGCGCGTGGCATTGGTGGACAGCGACAGGTCTTCTACACCGTCGAGTTGGTTTAGTTTATTGATCAGTACCGGCAGATCTTTTCGCACCAGTGGTTCACCACCGGTGATGCGCACACGGCGGGTGCCCAAGGTCGAAAAGGCACGAATGACACGTTCGATTTCGTCGAAACTGAGCCAGTGCTTCGGTTCCTCAAAGTCACGATAACCCTCAGGCATGCAGTAGAAGCAACGCAGGTCACACTGGTCCGTAACCGACAGGCGGATGTATTCAATACGTCTGCCAAACGGGTCTGTAAGTACCGGTGTTGATTGTTTGTTATTGTTCATGCCGCGTTATTATCCAGAGTCAGCTTAGACTTGATTGCAGTGGTTAAGATACATAGTAGTAGTAAATCTAGTCATCTGCTTGATATAGATCAAGTAGATTGGGTGTAATCAGTTATGCATTATGCGCTGGTGCCTTCCTGAACTCGTGATTCAGCAGTAAAGACAGGGTCAATAATACTAATGCGCCGGCCTGGTGTGTGGCCGCTAAGGCCACTGGCACGTGGAATAACAGCGTCGAAATCCCCAGGCTGACCTGAATGCCCAGCATTAGCATGAATAAATGGGCAATCTTGCGCGTGCGTTGCTGACACTGGCTCTTTTGTACGAAAAACCAAAGTACCGGTATCGAAATAAACAAGGCATAGGCAAGCAAACGGTGATTAAACTGTATAGTCAGCAGATTTTCAAAAAAGTTCAGATATACAGGGCTCATTGAAAACAGGCCTTCGGGGATTATCTGACCGTTCATCAGCGGGAAGGTGTTAAAGGCCAGGCCTGCACGGGTACCGGCGACAAAACCGCCCGAGATAATCATAAGCACAATTAATGCCGTGATTGTCAGTGAAAACACACGCAAACGGTTAAAGCCTTCGATGGCCGTGTTTGCTGTGTTATCCCATAGCATGCCCATAGCCACCCAGAGGATATAACTATAGATGCAGATTGCCGCTAACAGGTGCGCGGTGAGTCGATACTGACTGACATGTGGATTATGCACCAGTCCGCTTTTAACCATGTACCAGCCCAGTACCCCTTGCAGACCACCAAGGATAAACATGATGATCATTTTCGGTACCATCCTGGCTGAGATTTTTTTACGCAACAAAAAATAAATAAAGGGCAACAAAAAGGCCAGGCCAATCAAACGGCCAAGGACGCGATGGGCATACTCGAAGTAGAAAATCGATTTGAATTGATCCAGTGACATACCACGGTTGATTTTCTGGTATTCCGGGGACTGTTGGTACTTGCTAAATGTGTCCTGCCATTCGCTCGCGTTTATGGGCGGGATAATTCCCATGATCGGCTCCCATTCAACCATGGACAGACCGGAGTTGGTCAAACGTGTGACGCCGCCAAGCACGACCATGCAAAATATCAGCGTACAGACCGCAAGCAACCAAATAACAACAGGTTTATTGTGTTCAATAGGGACTTTTGAATTCATGACTCAGGCTTTACTGGAATAAAACAGGAATGTTACATGATATTGTCAGGCTTGGACATGTGGGGCAGCCTGTCGGTGGGCAACAAAAAACGGCCGTCCGACAGGGCGGCCGTTCGATCGAGGCGGGTTTAAACGCAGCCGGTAGGCTTCGGTAATCCGCCCCATTTACAGATCAGTTTCATCGGTCCTTTCTGGAAAATATCATACAGGTCCTTGGTGGAGACCTTCATTTCCTTGGAAAATTTGCGAATTGGAGGAACGACGCCGTTTTCATCATACATTCTACGGGCCTCGGTAATGAAACCCATAATCTGGTCAGTGATCTCCATGTCATCGCCCTTGGCCAGTTCGCGCGCTACTTCTTCACTCCAGTCGTCACGATCAACCAGAAAACCTTCGCCATCAACATTTAAATCCATCGGATTGCCTCCAAAAATAACAGGAAATACTTGAGCAAATAAGTATAGTTTATATCTAGTATATTAGTCAAACCTTAAATTCGGTTTCATCTGCATAAACGCCCCAAAATGGGGCGTTATCGGTAAGCAATATTATGCTTACAGTGCCGGGTTACGCCGTTCCGGGATCAGCTTCACACGGGCCAGGTATTTGTGCAGATCCGTTGGGTTGAGCTTGATCAGGTCTTTGGCCAGTTCATCGGTATGCACGCCATGGACTCGGGCATCGATGGCATTACGGAGATGGCCGAGCATGCGTTTTTGCGAGACCAGGACAACATTGGTGCGCTTGTTGTGGCTGATGCGCTTACATTCATCGGCAATCGAGTTGGCGAAACGGCGCTCAACATCGTCGTCGTGCTGTGCGCGGTGATCATCATAACCATGTGATTGACCACCGTGGCCGCGGTTGCCTCCGCTTTTAGATTCGCTCCATTGGTCTTGATGCTGTTGCTGCAGTGTTTCACTGCTGAGGTCTTTGTGTTTGATCAGATTGGGTCCAGATTCAAATTCTGGCTGGTCGGGGTCTTCGAGGGTAAAGAATCGTGCTTTATGTCCATTGGCAACTACTACACAGTATTGATTCATACGAATCCTCCATAAAGGGTTATGGGCAACATAGTTTTGCCCGGTTGGTAGACAAGCCTGCTTAACAGCGCTGTGAATTGTTATGGATAGGTAATTTGTTTGACCTCTTTGTCTTTTGTAAGGAATATTTTACGATGTTATACACTTGGGCATAGTAATCATTGATATAAATCAACTAATATATAATCATGATAGGGCAGGCTGTGATGTCAGTGGCTTAGTGTTTATCGATGCCCTGTATTAAGCCTAGACAGGATTTCAATTTTCGCCAGTCGTAACACCGGACAGGTTAGTAATTATTAATGTGCTGATATGAGGGATAGGAAGCGCCAATGAAGAAATTATTCAAATTTACAGGAATTACCATTGCAGTAGTCCTGCTATTACTGGTGCTGGCTGTTGTCGCGGCCACGGTACTGATCGATACCAATGAGTATCGGGACAAAATCAGTGAATATGTTAATAAAGAGACCGGACGTGAATTGCAGATCAAGGGTGATCTATCACTGTCGTTTTTCCCATGGGTCGGCCTCAGTATTGGTGAGACAACACTGAGTAATGCCAAAGGCTTTGGCAAAGAGCCGTTCGCGCAATTCGAGCAAATCAACCTGAAGGTCAAGGTGTTGCCCTTATTTAAGAAATCAGTAGAGATGGATACGGTTACACTGGATGGCATGATCCTGAATTTGGCAAAGAATAAACGTGGTGTCAGTAACTGGGATGACCTGCTCAAGGAAGATAAAAAAGCGGCGCCGGAGAAGAAAGAAGACGATGAAGATAAAGGTGGCCTCGAGTCTTTGAAGATCGGTGGTATCCATATCAAGGACGCGCAGTTGTCATGGAAGGATGCACAGGCAGGCGTATCCTATGCGCTCGCTAATCTGCAACTCGAAAGCGGTGCGATCTCGGCAGACAAGGCAGTCGATCTCAGTCTGGGATTTGATCTGCAAGATAACAAGGCAGGCAAGAGCTGGCACTTTGGCCTGGACAGCCTTGTGAAAATGGATATGCAGAAAGAAACCGCAAGCTTCGACAAGCTGGTAATTGCATTGGCAAATATACGCCTGAAGGGCAATGTCAATATTGAAAAGATGAAAAGCGCCCCGGTTTTCAGTGCTAACCTGAAGAGCTCCGATTTCGTACCGCGAGAAACGTTTACGCAATTTGGCATCGATGTGCCGAAGACCAGCGATGCAACGGTGTTTGGCAAGGCCATGCTGGAATTGGTTGCGAAGGGGAATGCAAACAAAGTTGATGTCAGTAAGTTGGTAGTGAGAATGGATGAGACAAACCTGAATGGCAATCTGGGTGTCTCTAATTTCAGCAATCCGGCGATACGTTTTGATATGAATGTCGATCAGATCGATGTCGATCGCTACCTGCCACCCGTGCAGGAACAGCCGGCCGAGGCCAAGTCGGCGAGCGTGGATGACAGTATTAACCTGCCGGTCGAGATGCTGCGTGAGTTGAATGTCAAAGGCAAGTTCAGTATTGGCAAAATGAAGGCTTCGAACCTGAAATCTGAAGCGATCAAGATGAGTGTCAGCGCCAATCGCGGTTTGATCCGAGTCTATCCCGCCAGTGCGAAAATGTATCAAGGCTCTTACTCAGGCGATGTGTCACTGGATGTCCGCGGTAAAGACCTGGTGGTGTCGATGAATGAAAAGCTCAGTGGTATCCAGGCGGCACCGTTGTTCCAGGACCTCGCCGATATGAAATGGATCGATGGCAAAGGTGATTTGACTGCGAAACTGAGCGGTCGTGGAAATACGATGACGGCAATTCGTAGTAGTCTCAGCGGAAACATCGGCTTCTCCTTTCTGGATGGCAAGATCAAGGGTGTGAATATCCCATACAAGATCCGCCAGGCCTATAATCTGGTCAAGGGTCTGCCGGCACCCGCGGCCGAGCCGAATGAAACGCCATTTACATCGATCACCGCCACCGCCGTGGTAAAGAACGGTATTGTCGATAATCGCGATATGAAAATGGATACACCGTTGCTGGTTATCAATGGTGATGGCCGGGTTGATCTTGGCAAGGAACATATGGATTACCAGGTCAAGGCCACAGTCAACGAGAACCTGGCCGATACGGTCGGCGAGGCCATGACCAAGCTGAAGGGCAGGACCATTCCGGTACGCATACAAGGTCCATTCAGCAAGCTCAAATATAAGGTCAGCATGGATGAAGTCCTGAAAGAACAGGTCAAGAAAAAGGTCGAAGAAAAGGTCAAGAAAAAACTTGAAGACAAAGTGGGCGATAAACTCAAAGATAAGTTAAAAGGTCTCTTTTGATTTTAAATGTTGTGTGGGAGCGGTCCTTGACCGCGATTAAACAGTAGTGAGTAGCTAGTAGCTGGTAGCGAGGTAAAGAGACTTTGCTGACTGGTTTTTTCTAGCCACTAGCTACTCGACCCTCGCTACTCTAAGTTCGCGGTCAAGGACCGCTCCCACAGGTTGTTGTTTCATGGGTGCAATCCATGAAACAACAGTAGCAAGTTACTAGTGGCACGAGGTAAGAATTCTTTAGCTTTGGCTTGTCCTCGCTACTCGCCACTAGCAACCAGCTACTGACCAGGATAGTAAATACGTGCCGCAGAATACAATACCTACTTTCAGCTCACGCGTCCTTGACTGGTTCGACCAACATGGCCGCAAAGACCTGCCCTGGCAAAAGAACCCGAGCCCTTATCGCGTCTGGGTTTCGGAAATAATGTTGCAACAAACCCAGGTCGCGACGGTGATTCCTTATTACCAGCGTTTTATGCAGCGTTTCAGCAGCTTAAAACGCCTGGCGCTGGCAGATCAGGATGAGGTTCTGCATTACTGGTCAGGCCTCGGCTATTACGCCCGCGCCCGTAACCTGCATAAGACCGCACAGTTAATTCATGCGCAGCATAGGGGGCGTTTCCCGGCAGGTATCGAGGATCTGGTGGCGCTGCCGGGTATAGGCCGCTCTACGGCCGCAGCAATCCTGTCATTGTCGCGCGGGCAGCATCACGCCATACTCGATGGTAATGTTAAACGTGTGCTGGCGCGTCATCAGGCTATCGACGGCTGGACAGGTGAAGCCAAGGTCATGCAGTACCTGTGGGCGCTGTCTGAAGATCTAACACCGAGCTTGCGCACAGCCGATTATAATCAAGCGATGATGGACTTGGGCGCGACCTTATGTACGCGCTCAAAACCGGATTGTGGGCATTGTCCTGTCGCCGAAGATTGTCTTGCCTTGTGCGAAGATCGTGTTATGCAGCTGCCGACACCGAAGGCTAAAAAATCCTTACCGTTGCGTGACACGGTCATGCTGGTGATCGAGCAGGAAAACGGTATTTTGCTGGAGCGGCGCCCACCTTCAGGTATCTGGGGTGGACTGTGGAGTCTACCTGAATGTGAATCGAAGGATGCGATCGCACAGGCATGCAAGCAGCGTTGGGGCATGCAAGTGCAGCAGCTCAGTGCGCTGACGCCGTGGCAACATACCTTCAGTCATTATCGTCTACATGTCTATCCCTATGCGGTCAATCTGTTGGCCGGCGCCGACAGGGTCATGGATGATCAGCGTTATATCTGGTATAACAGCAACACATCACAAAAGCTTGGCCTGGCAGCGCCGGTTAAGTATTTATTCAATCAATACAACACAGCATAAAGGAAAGTAACATGGCGCGAATGGTTCATTGTGCAAAATTGAACAAGGAAGCGGAAGGTCTTGAGCGTCCGCCTTATCCGGGTGAGCTCGGTCAACGTATTTTTGATTCTATTTCTAAAGAGGCCTGGGACTTGTGGGTCAAGCAGCAGACCATCCTGATGAACGAACATCGTTTAACCCCGATTGATCCCGAGCATCGTAAATTCCTGCAACAGCAGATGGAGGAGTTTTTGTTTAGCGGAGGCTCTGAAATGCCGGTCGGATTTACGCCAAAGATATAGTCATATTTAGCAAACAACATCAATTGCAAATACAGTGAAGCAATCACTAAAGTCAGTCTAATATGCTAATCACTGTAGGCCTGGACATGAAGCCTGGCAGATCGCCGCAGTCACTGGCGTTCCTTCGCGATGACTGTTGTCATTGCGAGCACAGCGAAGCAATCTGTTGAAAGGAGTCATGCTGTTTAAGTCTGCTTGAAATGGTGAATAAGCCTTCAAGGATATGAGCTAGCCGAACTCAACAATCAGTCTTGCTGGGACTAAACGCAAGACTCATGTGTCCGTACTAGGCTCATATTTTTTCAGCAGTATCCCCTCATCACCACAGCAGCTGGCGGCGCATTTCTTAATCGTGTGGATACTATCCGGGTTTGAATCCAGGTAGGCATCGACGGGTTGATTTTCCTGTGCGCAATCACAGCCCTTGTCATCGTAGACGTAGACCTTGTTCAGGCCGATTTGTTTAGCCGCAGCGAAAGCCGCGTGCATAATATCGGGCGGGGTTTCAGGTAGGTGAGACAACTTGTAAGCAGGGAAGAAGCGTGTGATATGCCAGGGACTATCAGCACCCATGTGGTCATAAATCCATTGGGCGATCTGCGTCATTTCTTCCAGGTTGTCATTCTTTGTTGGGATAATATTGGTGCGTGTCTCCACATGTATCCCCAACTTCTGTGCTTTTTCGATCGAGCTCAATACCTGTTCAACCGAAGCCGGCTTGCAAATATCCTGATAAAAGGCGTCGCTCATGCTCTTGATGTCCGAACACAGGACATCGACATGCGGCGCCATTAGCTCCAATGCTTCGTCGGTAACAAAGCTGTTGCTGACATAGATCGTATACAGGCCGGCCTGGTGCGCAAGCTCGGATACATCGAGAACATATTCCAGCCATACCGCCGGTTCCGAGTAGGTAAAGGCGATGCCATCGACGCCGTGGCGAAGAGCGGCGTCGATGAGTTCCTGTGGGGTTGCATAGGCGGCCGTGGATTGCCCGCGTGCAAGGTCATCGAGGGCGCTAACACCCCATGAAATGTCCAGATTGTGGCAGCCGCCACAACGGAAATTACAGCCATAACTGCCGATGGACATGACCTGGGTACCCGGACGAAAGTGTTTGACCGGTTTGTCTTCGATCGGGCCAATATCGATGGCCGACAGGATGCCGTAGGATAGGTTATAAAGCGTTCCGTTACGGTTCACGTGGGCCTGGCAAAAGCCGCGTTGGCCATGGCCAATCTTGCAGCGCCATAGACACAGGTGACAACGTGTTGTGCCATTATCAAGCTTTTCCTGCAGTCGGGTCTCGACCAGCTGGTATTGCTTAGGGGCGGTGCGCGCGAGGCTCATATCAATATCCCAAAACAACTACCCTAGTGTAATTGTATGGCTCTATCAAGGGTGCTTTTACAGGGGCATACAGAAAAATGAAGCCTAAACATACGTTTATGTGGTCGATGAGATCATTTTTTTGACCAAAATGCAGGTTTATACTTGACTCAGGGCGCCTATCCCGGTTTAATTACGCCTCCTTGCTTTTGGCATCAGGCTTTTTACTAGCTACTCGCCACTAGCAACTCGATCCTATATTAAGGCCAGGTAGCTCAGTCGGTAGAGCAGTGGACTGAAAATCCTCGTGTCGACAGTTCAATTCTGTCCCTGGCCACCATTTAACTCCCTGAATTACATAAATAAAAATGAGCACACTTATCTGTAAGTTTATTTTACATATTGTCAGTGCTACCTCAGAGTTGTTTTTTTCGATAATTCAAAACTAAAAAAATGAAGCAGCTGTTATTAATTGGATTCTTAATTTTCTGACATGGTAAGGGGCAAAACAGGCCTTGTTGATGACCTGCATAAGACCACCTATATTTTTATAAAATAAGGGGTATGTCTAGATGAGTATAAGTTATAGATAGTTATCAAAAGTAGAGGAAAATGGGCGTCATTATGATGACGACCCGGATACAATATTACTTTCTATCCGTTTTTTAGGCGAACCTGAACGACGCAAAACCCCCCGCATAAAGCCAGCAGTTCGTATCGGCCATAACACGAAACTGATAAAAGCCTCACGAAAATCTTTTTTTCTAATGACAAGTACAATATAAAACGAAATAAAGAGTACTGAAATGAGTATAAATGGCCAGAGTGTCCAGGGTATCATCAATATTGAGAGGATATAGCCTATAAACAACAGGCTCATAAATATTAATTTTATATTTGATTTAGCCACGATTCCGAAATAGGGTTTCCCCACCGAATGACGCATTAGCTCCCCTGGGCCATCAATATACTTACTTTTCCAACGCCTAAACATTAAAGTAGCGGTACTATCAGTATGACCATAATGACGGACAGAAGGTAAATCAATTCTCTCTATCTTCCACCCCTTGGACATCAATCTTATCCCGAGCTCTTGTTCTTCACATGCATGTAGATTTTTATTGGTTAGATAGCCTACTGATTCGATTGCTTCACGGCGATAAAGGCCACCCATATCGAGCCACTCTTTTTCTCCTGCTTCTGCCCACAGCTGACTTATTTTCTTTCTTGCTTCAAATTCATAATTACCACCACCGTATTCGCTGACTATACCGGCAATACCGCCAAGCTCAGGCCTGGAATCCATTATCTTGATAGCCTCTAAAATAAAATCTTGTTCTAGCTCCATATCGCCATCAAGGATATATACATATTTACCTTTTGCGTACTGATAACCTAGCTGTGCACCAATGCCACAACATCGGTCATCTGGATTTACCAATTGAACAATTTCGATAGGATAATTTTTTGCAATTTCAACAGTTCTATCTGTCGATAAGCTGTCCGCAAGAATAACTTCACCCTGTAAATCCTCAATTGCTTTAAGTGAGGACTCTATACTATTGGCGATGTATTTTTCCTCATTAAGCGCCTTGATTATTATTGATATTTCTAAAGCATCTGTTTTCGATTCATGTTCCATAGGTTTATCCAAATCTTATTAATATTGCGTTAGTTGCTACTAAGTATGTTTAATCGGCTTATAAACATTTTCATGTTGTCGAATATTATATTGTAAAATAATTAAATATAAATCGTCTGTTGCATAAATTTCGTTGTATTTGTCTCGGCCACATATTTCGAGAATACCTGCTCACTATCAATTAATTTACCCAAATATACAATGATCATCATTATACATCATACATGTGTATGATTTGATATCCACAATTCCTTGTAATCGGAAAATTACTCCTTATAATTATTACGCCTCCTTGCTTTTGGCATCAGGCATTTACACGCTACTCGCCCTAGCAAGTCGTTCATTTATTTAGGCCAGGTAGCTCAGTTGGTATAGCTGTGAACTGAAAATCTTCGTGACGACAGTTCCATTGACGTGCCATTTCCTGTGGTGCTCGGTTTTGGTTCCAGGTGGCGCTCTAGCGATCCCATCCTTGGGATCGGCCCTAAGGGCAACCTATGGTTGTCCTGGATTGCATCCGCATGATCCAGTCAGTCCCTGGTCGCCGTTTATCTTCCTCTCGTTACTTTATGGCCAGGAAATTGCGGAGAAAAAATATTAAAAAACCCCGCTAAAGCGGGGTTGTTGTGTCTAAAGACTGAAAAAATGTTTTGCGGGTTACTCCCAGAATTTCCACCATTTCTTGCGTACTTCTTCCCGCTGTTGTTGCCCTTGTTCCGAACCTTTGCCTGATTCCTTGTATTCTTTTTCCATCTTTTCTTTATCCTTGTGATGCTCGCGCTTCATCTCGTCACGATGCTTACCTTCCTCACGTCGCATTTCTTCATAGTGCTTACGGTCCTCACGTTTCATTTCCTCCCGGTGTTTTCTTTCTTCGCGCTCCATCTCATTGCGGTCTTTACGCTTTTCCCGCTCCATTTCTTTTCTTTCTTTGCGCTCTTCACGTTCCATTTCACGATATTTCTTAGCATCTTCTTTTTCTAATTTGCGCTCATGTTTCATTCGTTCACGTTCGTCTTTCATCTGCTCTTTTTGCGCTTTCCAATTTTCTTTTCCTTTAGGATCAGCAATAGCGAATGGGGCGCTAAACGAGATAGCGAGTAAGCTTGTAATAAATATAATATTAGTTTTTGTCATGATTTTACCCTTACTGATTGGTTTGGAGATTAAGCAAGCAGAATACTATATGAAGCTGAATTGAAGCTGAATGAAGGACAATTTATTGGAAAGTAATAACAATTACAACATCAGGATCTGACTTGGATCATTTCTTTAACATATAATTAACACATTACAACCAAAGTTATCAGCATTAGGTTTTATGTGGAGTCAGACCACAATTATTCTAATACTTAGAGAGAACTGCGATCTGACTCCACTTTTTTATTATTCTCTGTATTTTTTGCCAGAGGTATACAGGTCCAGGCGCTTACTGTAGCGATCATAACGTGCATTTTCCTTGTCCTTGTCCAGCATTTCCACAGCCTGCTTCTGGTACAGCACGGCTTTTTTGATAGTCACGGAGTTAATTTTTCACATCGGGGAAGGGGAAAAATAGGCCCGATTGATAATCTGTATCACCTTATTTCATACATTGCTGCAAAACAAAAGGTGCATGTCTAGGCAAAGTCAAGACATGTCTGGCCATTATATATTTGCAGAGAATGCAGTATAGGCCATTCACTTCTAAGGAATGTGTTGTAGAGATATATCAGGTAGAGGTATTAATCCTGATATGACTCGAGAATAAACGTATCTACCTGAATTCCTGAGGGACCTGAGTCTATAGAAAAATCATGCATATTTCCATAAACTCCCTTTGGTATGACGCCGAAAATCCTTGAAGGTGGTTGAATAGGTTGCCTTCTATGATCTAGAGGAAGTAATGGTGTTCCTGCAGTAGAGATCAATGCGCTTCTTCTTAGAGTTTCAGAAGGATGTGAGTTCACATGGCATGAATGACAAAATTTATTATCGGAACTGTCAGGACGTGCTAAATCATAAAATAGAGCACCCTCTGGAGATAATAAACTAGAGCCTATACAACGAGTAGCATCAGGCTGTAGATGTGTCCTTCTTATATTGTCAATGCAATGATAGTTACTATTGATTGGCGGATTGATTTTTTGCTCACAATAATATGCTTGAAAACTTTTCTTTATCTTATTTGATATCATTGAATGAGATCGAGCTGGAAATGAATTCGCAAACTCCCACTCTGCACTATTATCATTATTTACACCGACTAATGTTCCTTCAGCTTGTCTACAAATTTCTTCTTCATTTGGTATATGACTTATTATCTTAAAGTTATCGATCCAACCTTTGAATCCTACTTTATTTGGCCCTCCACCCAAGTAAAGTGAACCTGCTGACAAGTTGAAGATAGGAGCTTTCACCCAAATACTTGAGCTGTGGTATCCATTAAAATAAAAATCAACTTTTGTTTCAGTTCCATTTAGTCTTGGCCTAACAATAAATGCGATATGCATCCATTGTGAATCATTAGATTTTAGTTTCGATGGCAGTTTTACTATCTTCTGAAAACCACTTTTAGTAATTAAAAGATTATTTTCATCAAGTCTAGATAATTCAGTGCCATCCGGGAAAGAAATTAGAACCGAATTATTGTTTGTAGATTTAGGTTCAATCCATAAACCATAATACCATGGCACTATCATCGAACGGTTTTGAGTTGGTATATTAAAATTCACATAATTACTTCCATTTAAAAATAGTCCAGCACCATGTATACCTCCTGCTGCAATTGGTTCGACACGACCTCCTCCAAGAATCTCGCCATATGCCGGAATTTCCCACATTGAAAATGCTGATGGCGCATAATCCTTAAGTTGATCTGGTACGGACGTTGCCGTGTTCTGCAAACGGGGTTTTTTTGTAAAACCTAGGCCTTGATATTTAGGATTTCTAATATGGGCAAAACCATTGTTATAATAATAACTACGGCTCCCTGTTAAATCAGCGGTCACACTGCTGTTCATAGGGGCAACTATGAGAGCATTACGAGTAACGTAATCGTCAAAAGACATCTCTGCAGTATCCCTTTCCGTACTTACATGCCAAATAATATCTGAAGGGTTCTCTGGCAACATATTGTCTAAATAATAGAATCTATTCTCAGGGGTACCTTTTCGGCGAACATGCCCCGTCATTACATTCTCACCTGATGGATTGTCATGATATAGATCTAAAGTAAACAACCTATCAATACCAATACCTAAATTATTTTTATTTAATATCGTATCTGGAACTATTATTTTATTATTTGTCCATAAGCCAAAAAATGCGAATCCATGATTGCCTTGATTAATTACATCTTGCAGCTTTATGCTTGCTTCATTGTAAGTTGTACTGTTTAATATCTCGTCCAGTGTGTATGTTGAATTTTCATCTATGGCCATAATTTTATAAGCCATTTCCATCTTTTTGCTATCAGGATTCCAGTAAACAGATGGAGTAGATCTTGCTGAATTAAAAAATAACATGCTTGCATTTCTATCAATCCATAAATAACCTCCTGGTAATGGATGTTCAGGTTGCAATATATTATTTTCAGTATCGCGTATTGGTAACTGGGCTAAACCATAAGCAGAAGCATTTGGATCATTATACATTTCAGTAATAGATTTGAAGTTATTCCAATGCTCCACATCGCATGGCCCCCCCCCAGAGTCTGGGTGATTTACACTATATTCCATGCCATCTGTAGTACCGAATATTAATAATCTCCCATCACCTGAGACAACTGGAGTGAAAAATGAATGATTGGATAGCCTTTCTGGTGACCTTTTAGGCTGATCTCGATAAAGAACATCAATAATGCGTGCCGCATCTGTTTTGGGTTTTTCAACCACAACTGTTACATCACGTCCCCATAGTTCAGTTTTTATGCAGCTTGATGAAGAACAACCCTCATAACCATTTACTACACTCATAATGGTAATATCGTAACAATCATGATCTGCAACACCATTGCTGCCTATTGAACATGCACGTGGATATTTTGTCCCTACACTAGGATCAAGTTTTCCCATGGGCGTATCAGCTGAAGCATCACATATAAACCGGTGACCCCTGCTATTTAATGCATATTCTAATGTACTAGCATGTAACTCATTTGGGTTAATGCTAAATGGAACTGACTTTGAAGTTTCTTTTGAGCGTGATAATGGTGTCTTTTGAGATTCAGGCAATGCATTAAATAAGCACACTCCAGACTCATAACATGGATTAACATCTAAAAGTCCATCGTTATCAATATCTCTGGAACTACAATATTGGTCATCATTAATTCCTACTTGATCGCAATTATCAATCTGTACTCGATGATCAATTGTGTGATGCGCTGGATGTATTGAGCCAAAATCAATGCTTTTTTCTTCAGTATAACTAGACAATGAATCACGTAGAAGATTATTGGTGTTAGTTAATGAAGGAGCAAATGGAAGTCCTGAGTCTCCTTCCCTTATGTTTGTGCTTTTACTTGAGTCTTCATTAGAGCCACCACAAGCGCTTAGCAAGGCAATAAGCCATAGAGTTAATGCTATATGAAAAGGTTGCCTTTTTATGATGTAAAACATATGTCAATCACTTATAGAACTCTTAATAATTAATTAATGCACTAACAAAAATTTTGTAATTTAATAATATCTAATACTTAGTTCTTTTGTTTAGTATGATGTTTAAATAGCTGCTACAGCCTCGGTGTGCAGTTTCGGCCGGATTATGCTTAACTATTGATAATAATAAGTTTTCATTAAGAATGCACTCATTTTAGTTCCTTAAACTACCTATTTCAGGCTTGATAAAGATATCGGTAAGCCACTGTAAAACTTGATCAGTCTGAAACTGAGTATTACTTCAGGCTTTAAGTAATCATTTTGATATCAAGTAAAAGGAGTAAAATGGGTCAGAGCCCTTTTTTCATTCTCTGTATTTCTGACCGGATGTATACAAGTTCAGGCGCTTACTGTAGCGATCATAACGTGCATTTTCCTTGTCCTTGTCCAGCATTTCCACAGCCTGCTTCTGGTACAGCACGGCTTTTTTGAAGTCCCCGGTTTCGGCGTATGCAGCAGCCAGGTTATCCAGATCATTGGCTTCCCTGAAACCCTTCCTGGCAATCAGTTCCATTGCCATTAACACTGCTTTTGTACCATTCCTGTAGCGGGCATCGGTACAAGTTGCCAACACCCAGGCCATATTAGCCTCTGATACAGTACTACCGTTATCAATCGCGACCTGGAACCAGTACAGTGCCTTATCGATATCCTTGTTTATCCCGCCCAGACCACCAAAGTAATATTGGGCAATATAATCCTGGGATGCCTTACGGCCATTTTTCGCCGCCTTGTCAAACCAGTGAAATGCCTTGCGGTAATCGTGCGGTACTCCTTCGGCAAAATGATAGACCTCACCGAGATATTCCTGCGCCTCTGCATGACCCTTATCGGCGGATTGCGTTAGCCAGTACACACCCTGCTTTACATCTTTCTTCAGCAGTTTGTTGCCTGTCATATAGGCCTGTCCCAGAATAAACTGGTCGATCTGGTTGCCTCGCTTGGCGCGTGATTTAAGCAGGTCTATCTTGTAATTAAAGGGGGTGTCATGCGTATCTGCTACAACATTCAAAGTGAAGAGTATAAACAGGAGCGGAGAAATACTTTTTATCAACATATTCATAACAACAGGTTTGCTGAAATTTTTTTACATATTGCATTAATAATACCCAAGCATACACTTATTTCACAACCAAAATGGTGGTCAGAGAGCAATTTCAGCTGATATTAGAAGCAATTGTTATAAGTCCCGGCTTTTTACGGTTTTTTATGCCGAATCGGCCGTTAAACTGACTCGCCACTTCTTGTGGCTCTCGGCTTTGGTTCCGGACGTCGCTCTACCGACTACATCCCTGTAGTCGTCGGCTTTGGTTCCGGACGTCGCTCTCGACAATTGCTCCTGCATTGTTCTCGACAGCATGTTCCGGACACTATCTACCGATTCCTTCCCTGGAATCGTACCTTCGCCCATCCCTGGGCTCAGCCCTTAGGGCAAGTTATGCATGTCCTGGGTTACGTCCCTGTAATCCAGTCTGTCTCTGGTCACCATTTTTATATCCCTGATTAAAATGATGTAACGCCGGCAAGCATACCGAGATCTTGCTGCGACTGCTCAACTGAAAAATTCTCCACTTTTCTGCATGCAAAGGATCCCTCTGGATACGCTGACATCTTTTGGCACCAGGTTTTGAGTAAAACCTTGCTGCTAATAGCTTTATAAGAAGGTTCTGTATTCAATTTTCTGTGCGCATGTTGACTTTTCCCCATAAAAGTATATACATAAAGTTTAGGGTTAAGAAAAATATAACCTGTTGCAGAAAATCAGTAAGCATCTGTAATGTGTGCACAGTGTGCAGTTCTTTCGATATTAATAATAAAGAAGGGATGATCATTGACGGTAAGGCATAACGTGGTTTAGAAGACTATGTATGTTATGCCACTCTCGTCTATGCTGTGTCTGCCATCAATCATCACTGTATTAAAGCTGAATGCAGATAGTTAATAACAATAAATAACAATATTATTCTGTCTAATAATAAAGCAATAATGTCAATCGGGAATTTATTTCAGATAGGGCATCAATACATCTTGTTGTTTTAGTGCCATATAAGGGTGGCTATTGTCCTTTGTGTGAGCATTACGAATCGCAGCCCTGCTTGCGTTTGTAAGGAATTTTAAATGCGATTTATCACTCTTATGACAAGTGTTTTTTAAATGTAGTATTAGATAGGCAGTAAGTTGATTAAATTTGTGAAGCACTATGTTGCGGTGGGCCTTGTCCTGCTGGTCGGTTTGTTATTTTCTTTTGTGCTTTTTCAGTACATGCGTGATCTCGATCGTGCTGAAGCTGAAGATACCTTCAGGGATAAGGCAACCGAATATGCCACGCAATTGGATAAGTTGATATCGGCAGAACTCAACACCTTGAAATCGGTGGTGGGATTATTCAATGTCTCGAAAGGTGTAACACGTAGTGAATTCCATAATTTAGCCAAGATAATATTGCACGATACTCAGTGCATTCAGGCGCTTGAGTGGGTTCCCTGGGTAGGTCGTTTGGAGCGTGCCAGTTATGAGCAGGCAGCTCGTGCTGACGGCTATGCCGATTTTCAGATCACTGAAAGATCGGCTCAGGGTGAAATGATTCCGGCGGCTGAAAGAAATAACTATTACCCCGTCTATTATATAGAACCCTATGCAGGTAACGAAAAGGCCATTGGCTTCGACCTGGGTTCAAGTGCAGAACGACTGGCTGCCATGGAGCGCGCGCGAGACAGTGGACAAATTGTAGTGAGTGATCGCGTTGAACTGGTGCAGTTGGCGCATACTGATGCAGGTAACAGCGCTGGTGTTCTGATATTTTCACCTGTTTATCATGGTGATAGTAACAATGAGACTCTAGAACAACGCAGACAAAACCTGATTGGCTACACACTCGGTGTTGTTAATTTGTCGCGTTTATTTGCTGCTGTCAATGAACAGTATAAGGCGAAGACGCAATCGTTGCCCGCCGACGTTTATCTGTTTGACCTGTCATCCGAAGAGCCCGGGCGGCTGTTGTTTTTCCAGCAGCAATCCAAGCACGCCCATGAGGGCGAGACTACCAGCAAGCAGCAACAGCGTTCTGTCGAGTATCCTTTGTCGGTGGCCGACAGAGAATGGAGCCTTGTTATAACGGCAGATCAGATTGATGCCGCAGCTTTTCCAGCATTGCGAAGTGCCTATTTGCCAATCGCAAGCCTGCTCATCACCTTCGGGGTCTGTGCGTATTTGATTGCCACGGTACGGCGAAGGCGACGCGGCGAATTGCAAGCGTCGCAGCGGACCCAAGAGCTCAATCATGCGACGCAGGAAGTGCAGGATCGTCAGGCGCTTATCCACGCGATTGTTGATACCGCTGTCGATGGCATTATTAGTATCAACGATAGAGGGATAATTGAAACCTATAATCGTGCCGCAGTGGAATTATTTGGTTACAGCAGCGAAGAGGTGGTCGGCAATAACGTCAACATGTTGATGCCAGAACCCTATGCCGCTGAACATGATACTTATCTAGGTAACTACAAACGCTCTGGAAAAGCCAAGATTATCGGTATAGGTCGAGAAGTCACCGGTAAGCGCAAGGATGGTAGTTTGTTTCCGATGGAGCTTTCGGTGGCCGAAGTCAGGCTCGGTGACCGCCGCATTTTTGCCGGCATTGTACGCGATATGACCCAACGCAAACTGAGCGAAGACGAATTGCTCAAGGCCAAGCATGAAGCTGAAAAGGCAAACCGTGCAAAAAGTGAATTCTTGTCCCGTATGAGTCATGAGCTGCGCACACCGTTGAATGCCATCCTCGGCTTTGCGCAATTGCTTGAGCTGGAAGATCTGTCACCATCGGAGCGCGAAAGTACCGAACATATACTCAAGGCCGGTCGGCATCTTACTGATTTGGTCAACGAGGTGTTAGATATTGCCCGTATCGAGTCAGGGCGGCAGGATCTTTCGCCAGAGTTGGTCAAAGTACGTGAGGTGCTTATAGACTCCTGGGGTTTGATACGTCCTATAGCTGTTGAACGTGGTGTGCACCTGAAGAATGATATCGGCGATGATTGCGATGTTCACGTGATAGCAGACCTGCAGAAATTAAAGCAGGTGTTTCTTAACTTGATGTCGAATGCGGTCAAATATAATTTCAATGGTGGCATGGTTACGATTGGCTGCGCAGAAATACGCCCGGGTATTATTCGTATTTCTATTAGTGATACCGGACCCGGTATTGAAGAAGAGAGTTGGGATCGGATATTCGAGCCATTTGATCGCTTGGGTGCAGATGTCACCGGCGAGGAAGGAAGTGGGGTCGGCCTGGCTTTGAGTAAGGCGCTCACCGGCGCTATGGGTGGCATGTTGGGTTTTGATAGTGAGCCCGGCAAGGGCAGTACGTTCTGGCTTGAACTGCCGTTGATTGAGCATGCCGAAGGACTGGATGATGATATCAGTGCATCACCGGAATCTGCCGAGTCCATTGTTAGCCCGTATGCAGAGCCTTCTCTCGTACTCTATATCGAGGACAACATAACCAATTTCCGTGTCGTGGAAGTAGCCCTGAAATACCGACCGTCTATTCGGTTGATAGCGGCCATGCAAGGGGAGATGGGTATCGACCTGGCACAGAAGCATAAACCGGATTTGATTCTGCTGGATATGCATCTACCTGATATTGACGGTGGTGAAGTACTGAGTAGATTAAAATCTGATCCCGAAACACAGCAAATACCGGTAGTGATTATCAGTGCCGATGCGACTCATGGGCAGGTTGGTCGATTGCTTTCAGCCGGCGCACTTAGTTATCTGACAAAGCCATATAACATACAAGAATTACTGCATATCCTGGACGTAACTCTTGATTTGGAAGAGTCATAAGAGGAGGAAAGATGGAAGTTCAATCAGCTAGCATTCTGATCGTAGATGATGAAGAGGTTAACGTACTACTGTTGCAGCGTTTGTTAGAGAAAGGAGGTTATAACAGACTAACGGGGACAACAGATCCAGGTGAAGCCATACGTTTGTATCATGAACATAAGTTCGATCTTGTGCTGCTTGATCTTAATATGCCTAAGATAGATGGTTTTGGTGTCATGGAGCAGATCAAACCGGATGCTGAAGAAGGTTACTTGCCAGTGTTGGTATTAACTGCACTGGCTGACCGAGATACCCGCTTGCGTGCATTGAAGGCCGGTGCGAAGGACTACCTGACCAAACCTTTTGACAATATTGAATTGCTTAATCGTATCCACAATATGCTGGAAGTGCGTTTATTGCATAACCAGGTTCGAAAACAGAAAGATATTCTTGAGGAAAAGGTCCGTGAAAGGACGCGGGAGTTGTGCGAGAAGGCAGAGGAATTACTGGAGACGCGCCTGGAGATTATTCGCCGACTGGGACGAGCGGCCGAGTACCGTGATAACGAGACCGGCCTGCATATCATTCGTATGAGTAAATATTCTCAACTAATCGGTAAGGCTGCGGGCATGAGCGATAGCGATGCCGAACTGGTACTCAATGCCAGTCCAATGCACGATATCGGCAAGATCGGTATACCCGATAGTATCCTGTTAAAGCCTGGCAAGCTGGATGCGGAGGAATGGACCATCATGCAAACCCACGCAGCGATCGGTGCCGAGATTCTGTCCGGTCATCCGTCAGATTTGATGGAGATGGCGCGGCTGATTGCCTTGACCCATCATGAAAAATGGGATGGTTCAGGCTATCCAGCAGGATTGAAAGGTGAGCAAATACCCATCGAGGGCAGAATTGTTGCACTCGCCGATGTATTCGATGCACTGACCTCTGAGCGACCCTATAAGAAGGCATGGAGTGTTGAAGAGGCCCTGGCCGAGATAGACCGTATCAGTGGAACTCACTTCGATCCGCAGTTGACGCAAATCTTCAAACAGGTCTTACCTGAAGTGTTGCTTATTAAAGAACAGTATGCCGAGCCGGAACAGTCTGATTAGCTATGGCAGCGATCTGTAGCATATAAAGTTCAGCATCATCAGGTCTAATCTTGTTGTACAGGATTTAAGCACAGGGCATCAAACAAACGCTGATCAGCCTGGCGTAAACGCCGACTAACTTCGCGACCCATGTTCATCTGGATCATAGTGAACTGCTCCAGGTCTTCCTGATAAAGTTCATATAGCGCCATACGGCTCAGTTCGATGGCATTGCAGTCCGTGCTGGCCCTGACGCTGGCACTCCTTGGCATTAGGTCCATTATGGCTACCTCGCCGAAACAATCCCCTTGATCGATTTGACGTAAAAAATATTCCTTGCCGTTCTGTGTCTTGAATAGATTGGCGCTGCCTTGTTCAAGGACAAACAAGGATTCAGCCTCATCGCCTTCATGAAAAAAATATTCTGCTTTTGGCACATTGCGCGTCTGTGAGCGTTCCAGCAGAAACTTAATTGAGTGGGTATTGATGCCGCCGAAGATAGGCAAGGCCTGTAAAATCTCGATGCGATCAGCTGCTTGCATTGTTCACCTTGATTGATTGAAACGACTGAATACGATTTAAGTGCCACACTGGTAACAGAACAGCATGCGAACCAATGATACAAGCATAGACGCTTTTGACGACTTTATGCTGTGTAGGCTGCCATTAATATAAGTACTGGCTCTTTCCCGGTTGATGGACTGGTACCAAGCCGGTGGTCGGCCGCATCCTACACGTTGCTATGCACTTATTCTCTCGCGTAGAAAATCGATAAATTGTCTGACCCGGGCAGGGACAAAACGTCGTTCCGGATAAATCACGTGGATTTCCATCGGCGTGGCACGATAGTCTGTCAAGATGGGACTTAGTTCACCACGTTCGACGCTGTCTTCGAGTAACCAGGTGGGCGCGACCATAATGCCCAGTGAGTCGAGAGCCGCCTTTTTCATTGCGCTGGGGCTATTGGTGGTGAAGTTACCACTCACGGGTACTTTTTCGCTACCATTGGGACCTTCATAATGCCAGTGGTGCTGCGTTGTCAGTAACGTGAACACAAGGCAGTTGTGGGCGAGTAGATCCTTTGGTGTCTCTGGCGCGCCATGTTTGCTCAGGTAGGCCGGGCTGGCCACGGTCAGCCGATCAAAGTCTCCCAGCTTTCGCGCTACCATTTGTGAGTCAGTCAACGGCCCGACCCGTACTGCCAGATCAATGCCTTCCTTGACCAGGTCAACGTAATGATCGTCCATACTCAGGTCAATGTTCAGTTGTGGATGCTGCTGTAGGAACTCACAGACCAATGGGGCGATGTGCATCTCGCCATACTTGATCGGGGTACTGATGCGAAGCGTACCTGATAAGACTGATTGGTTATACCTTATATTAGATTCATTTTCTTCGATTTCATCTATGATATACCGGCAATGCTGATAGTATTGCTTACCCGCCTCCGTTAGCTTCAGTTGCCGGGTGCTACGGTGCATCAGCTTGATTCCTAAATGGTTTTCAAGTGCGGCGACCTGCTTGCTGACCGTCGGCTGGGATAACTTTAGTTCTTGAGCGACCTCGGAAAAACTGCCGGTCTCAGCGACCCTGCGGAAAACACTCATCGACATGATTAGGTTTATCGCCATCAAATATATTCCTTATTTGAATAAATAATATGCAATATTTATATATTATCAAATATTAATGAATAATCTAGTCTTAATCCTCTTATTAATGCTAACAGCGAGGATATTGATATGGACAAGAAACAACGAGGTGCAGTGGACCCCTTTACCCTGGGATTGGTCATTACTTTATTGGGCTCAGTGTTCGCCACGGTTTTCGATAGTGACAGCAAAACGTCGGCTCAGGGCCTTGAGCCGCTAAGCGCGCAGGAGCAGATCGTCATGACGGTAGATTAGCTCCACTAGATAGATTGAGGATGATAGTTTGAAGAAAAATTCCGCCCTCAGGGCGGATTTTTTATTGGCTGTACTCATTTAGCATTGAAGTATAACTCTTTCTTACTATTAACTTTAAAGTAGTATCAAAAGCTGCCGATATGGTGGGTTCAAGTAATATTAAACAGCCGTAAGCACTGCTGGAACATGAGTTCCTATTACGCCGGGCATTTGATAATCTCAAACCCGATGTGTGAATGCTGTATGAAACCGATTACCGCTCGGGTGAAGTAGCCCCGGATACACAAGTTCGATACCAGGAAAAAATAAATATAATGAATGACAAATTATCCAGACACGTTATGCATATATTAAGGCCTCTTGTACTTGTCACTTTGTTATTAGTACAAGTGCAGTATGCGACCGCAGACCTGATTTTGACTGCACCCCCGCGCGAAAGTAAGGAAGCCGGTCAGAAACTCTATGCCCTCTGGCGGCACGCTTGACCGAAGTGCTAGGCGAGACCGTTACCTATGAGCGCCCTAAAAACTGGCTTGCCTATCAGCGCGATATGCGTACTGATAAATATGACATCGTTTTCGACGGTCCTCATTTCATTTCATGGCGCGTACAGAACAAAAAACATCAAACGGTTTTAAAGCTGCCGGGTTCATTGCAGTTCGTGATAATTGCGAACAAGGACGATGACAAGGTCAACGAACTTGATGACCTTATCGGTAAGAAAATCTGCGGTATCCCACCACCAAACCTGGGTACCCTGACAGTCTATGATGCCTATAAGCACCCCGCACGCCAGCCGGTCATCGTACCCATCCGTGGTGGATTCAAGAAAGTGTTCAAGGGCTTCGAAACCGGTAAATGCAAAGGTGCGGTCCTTCGCACGACCTTTTATGCCAAGAAGTTGAGCGAAGAGCAGCGCGCCACGACCAAGGTCTTGTACAAGAGCCCGGCGATGACCAACCAGGGTATCAGTGTCAGTAGCCGGGTTAAACCAGAAGCACGCAAGATCATTGTGGAAACGATTGCGCGCGGCGACCGCATACCGGCGACGAAAAATATTCTGGCGCGTTTTGGCGGCAAGGCCAAGGCCTTTAAGGCGGCTACCGACAGCGATTATGCCGAATACTACAAGTTGATCCAGGGTGTTATCTTCGGTTGGTAACAATTCAGTCCGGGCGCTTACCGCCCGGACCTCCATTCTTTACAAATACCTCTGTTTAGTGCTGATCCCTCTCATTAGGAAAGCCAGCGCCAGCTATTATTCGTAAGCTCCCGCCACCGGCTCAAGCAGCCGCAGTGTTTCCATGACGGCTTTTGTGTCCGCCTTTATGAAACCTAGAGCCTGCTGATCGGTGAGAGTGCCAATCAACAAGTGGAAGACGGTATTCGAGCTATGCTGGACAAGTATACTGAAGTCGTCCATGTCAATGAGTTGCTGACCATGCACATGGGCCCTGACTTTATCCTGGTCAATTGCAGCATTGATTTTCGTGATGACCTGAGCGCAGTCGAGCTGGAAAGTACCATCACTCGCCTGGATGCCGAGATCAAACAGCTCTATCCCAATGTGAAGCGCGTGTTTATCGAGGCGGAGTCACGATTTGCCGGGCATATTGAGCGGCCCGTGGCCTAGTGATCGCTGGGCCGCATGCTGCCGGCGAGACAGTAGGCGTCTATAAGTAACTTAACTATATGAATAGATAGTAGTTATAGGGGTATCTTTGTAAACTTTGTCAGCTTTTTGGCGCAATAGCGATTTATTGCTCATTTTTTACACAAAAAGAGCAGTTCCTGAGCCCCAGACCATCCCTTGATTGATGAAAAAGTGAGCAGCTACAGGCATGTTTTCGCTGTCATGTCTACCCAGTGCGACCGATGTGCTGTTTTTTTATACACAATGCAAACTCCCTACTGTTGGCAGGCTCTATTGCCGTGAAGGCTTATAGCACTCTATTCGTGACACATATAACATATTGATTAATATGAGTTATTATGTTTGTGTAATAAATAGTCAATCTAAATCAGGTACTGTAAAAATGCGTGTTGTAGACAATAACTCCCAGACTATCCACAAAGTTATCCACAGTGAATGTGGATAAAGACAAGGATTTTCACAACATCAATAACTTAGGAAAATAACTGAATAAACAGCATTAAGCTTGATAGTGGCCGTTATAGGTAGTTTTCCGGTCAATTATGGTGCTTATGCACGATTGTTGCGCAGGTTTCAGCTTGGGACAGACAGTGCCGATAGTATGATTGACGGCACAGTCCATTGTCGACGCGCTATGCAATCATGATGGGCATGCCGGTATTCGTTTTAGTATTGTTGTTCACATCAGGGTAGTTAATCGATATGAAAAATTTTCTACGCAGTATGTTCGTCTTGTTTATCAGTTACTGGATCACCGCCTGTTCGGTGATACCCGACATGCCGGGACCGATCGGTATCCCCGGCGTTTAATTCAGGAAGAACAACTGACCGAGATTTGTTGGGCCCAGTCGGGTGGCAAGCCGGCGTAGTGCTCACAACCCGCTTGTTCAGTAAACGGGTCCTGTAACAAACTCAACAGGCGCTCGATCTCACTGTAATCCTGCTCACTTTCAGCCAGGCGAATGGCATGCTCGGCCATGTAATTGCGCAGGACATAGGCCGGATTAACGCTGCGCATCGCACTGGCGCGCTGTTGATCATTCAGTGCCTCGCTGGCCAGGCGCTGCCGGTAGCGCGCCGCCCATTGATCAAATTGCTCACGCTGTATAAACAAGTCGCGCAGCGCATGGTTATCGGCACCATCCTCAGTTGAAAACTCACACAGGCGGCGGAACAGGATCGTGTAGTCAACCTTGTCCTCAGCCATCAACCCAAGCAGATCCTGAACGATGGCCTGGTCGTCATTATCAGCTTGTTCAAGGCCAAGCTTGGCACGCATCGCCTGCGCATAATAAGCGGTATAGCTGGACTGATATTGCTCCAGTGCTTGCTTCGCAGCCGCCACCGCGGCATCGACATCCGACCCCAGTGCAGGCAGCAGCGCCTGGGCGAAACAACTGAGGTTAAACAGGCCGATATTCGGTTGCTGATCAAAGGCATAACGGCCCTGGTAATCGGAGTGATTACAAATGTAACCGGGCTCATAGGCATCCAGGAAACCGAACGGGCCATAATCCATGGTCAGGCCGAGCACGGACATATTGTCGGTGTTCATGACACCATGGGCAAAACCAACGGCCTGCCATTGCGCGATCATCTCCGCGGTGCGCTCGACCACTTGCTGCAATAAAGCCAGGCCGGGGTTGTCGGCGTCCGCCAGTTCCGGATAGTGATGCTGGATCACAAAGTCCAGTAACTGCTCGACGTCTTCATGGCGATTGCTGTAGTAAAAATATTCGAAGGTACCGAAGCGCACATGCGAAGGCGCGGTGCGCAACAACATTGCACCTTTCTCGATCTGCTCGCGATAGACCTCCTGCTCACTGCCGATCATACACAGCGCGCGCGTGGTCGGGATGCCGAGGCCATGCATGGCCTCACTGCACAGGTATTCGCGGATGGTCGAGCGCAACACGGCACGGCCATCGCCATCGCGTGAATAGGGCGTCAGGCCGCTGCCCTTGATTTGCAGGTCCCACTTACCGTTTTGCGTGGTGACAACTTCACCCAGCAGGATCGCGCGGCCGTCACCCAAGCGCGGCACAAAGCCACCAAACTGATGGCCGGCGTAACATTGTGCCAGCGGCTGCATACCCTCATGCAGCGCTTGCCCGCACAAATAGGCCAGATTGTCTGGTTCATGCAGATCACTCACATCCAGCTCCAGTAACTCAGCCACGGCCGTATTCACACTGATCATATGCGGCTGTGTTAACGGTGTCGGATTAACCACACTAAAAAAGCCATCCGGCAGGCGGCTATAGGTATTGTTAAACTCGAGTTGTTGGATTTTCTTCATATGTGCGACAATTCACTTAATATAATAAGGTGTGTGGTGTTAATGATTCAGCAAGCTAAATTTAATATGGGGCAGGTGGTTGAACATAACAAGTTCAACTACCGCGGCGTCATATTCGAGATCGACCCGGTTTTTTCCCAATCGGAGGAGTGGTACGAACAGGTAGCGAAGTCACGTCCACCAAAAGACCAGCCCTGGTATCATGTCCTGGTCGATAATGGCAACCACACCACCTATGTGGCAGAACGCCATCTGGCCGCCGCCACTGATTTATCCGCGATCAACCATCCCGCAATAGATCACTATTTTAGCGCATTTAGCGACGGCGTGTATATTTCCAAGCAAGCATCCATGTAATGTTGTCATGCTGAGTTTCAAAGACCTTTCACTTCGTCGTGGTATTCGCGAACTGCTGCATGATGTCACCGTCATTTTTCATGCAGGGCAGCGAGTCGGCATCACCGGCGCCAACGGTGTCGGCAAATCCAGCCTGTTTGCACTGATACGCAACGAACTGCAACCCGATAGCGGCGATTTTTCATTATCGCCAGCCACCGTCATCGCCCATGTCGCCCAGGAAACCCCGGCCACCGACAAAGCCGCGATTGAATACGTCAAAGACGGCGACCTTGAACTGCGCCGTATAGAACAACAAATAGAAAAAGCAGAGCAACAGGATGATGGCCAGCAAATGGCGCACCTGCTCGCCGACATGGAATCCATCAACGGCTACAGTGCCAATAGTGTCGCCGCGCGCCTGATGCATGGCCTGGGTTTCAGCGCCGAACAGGAACAACTGCCGGTCAGTAGTTTCTCCGGTGGCTGGCGCATGCGCCTGAACCTGGCGCAGGCATTGATGTGCCGTTCCGATCTATTACTACTGGACGAACCCACCAACCATCTCGACCTCGAAGCCGTGATCTGGCTGGAAGACTGGCTGCGCTCCTACCCGGGCATGCTGATGTTGATTTCACATGACCGCGATTTTCTCGATCGTGTCGTCACCCACATCGCACATATCGAACAACAGACCCTGACGCTCTATACCGGTAACTACTCAGACTTCGAAGTACGCCGCGCCCAGCACCTCGCACACCAACAGGCGCAGTATGAAAAGCAACAGCGTGAAATCAGCCACATGCAAAGCTTTGTCGATCGCTTCAAGGCCAAGGCCTCCAAGGCACGCCAGGCACAAAGCCGCGTCAAGGCGCTGGAAAAAATGACCCTGATCAGCCAGGCGCATGTCGACTCACCGTTTGATTTTCATTTCAGCACACCGGACAACCTGCCCAACCCCTTATTAAGGCTGGAAGACGCCAATGCCGGCTACGGCAACAAAACCATCCTGCAAAATATCAACATGAACATCGTCGAAGGCGACCGCATTGGTTTACTTGGCCACAACGGCGCCGGCAAATCCACGCTGATCAAACTCCTGGCCGGAGAAATCAGTCCACAGTCCGGCGCACGCAGCCCGGCCAAAGGCATCAACGTCGGCTACTTCGCGCAACACCAGCTCGAACAACTGGATAAAAACGCCAGCCCCTTACTACACCTGCAACGCATCGACCCAAAGGCCACCGAACAACAACTACGCAGCTACCTCGGCGGCTTCGCCTTCCAGGGCGACATGGCTACTGCCAAGGTCGAACCCTTTTCCGGTGGTGAAAAAGCAAGACTGGTGTTGGCATTACTTGTTTACCAACGCCCAAACCTGTTACTGCTCGACGAACCCACCAACCACCTCGACCTGGAAATGCGCCTGGCCCTGACCACCGCCCTGCAGGAATTTGAAGGCGCACTGATCGTCGTCTCACATGACCGCCACCTGCTACGCACCGTCGCCGATACCCTGTTATTAGTCGCCGACGGCAGCGTCACTGATTTCAATGGCGACCTCGACGACTACCGCCGCTGGGTCAGAGACCAATTAAAAAATGATCCCGTTACCTCAACCCCTGGCCAACCAGCCGGTGCCAACAAAAAACAACAACGACAAGACGCCGCCGTCAAACGCCAGCAACTGCGGCCACTGCAAAATAAAATCCAGAAACTCGAAAAACAGATGGATACCTATAACGAAGAGAAGCAAACACTACACGATCAATTGGCTGATAGTGAGCTGTATGATGAAGAGAATAAAGATAAGTTAAAAGCGATACTGGAAAAGCAAACGAAGGTGGAGCAGGCATTACAGCAAACAGAAGAGCAATGGTTGCAGGCCCAGGAAGAACTGGAAACTCTGGGGGCAGAGTAAGAACTCCAAATAGAAGATGGGTGGATTATATGCTGACTACTTCTATGCTATTAGGATAATGAGAGGGTATTTATAGGTCAAAATCTTGGTCGGATTAAAATATTCAATGGGGTCAGACTCATTTGATTCGTCATTTTATTGTCCTTTCAATCGAGTCTGACCCCATTGATCTGCCATTGATCTGCTTTCAATCGAGTCTGACCCCATTGATCTGCTTCTAACAGCCTAACCGCTTCTAATTTAAACTCTTTACTAAATGTCTGTCTTTTTTGCATGGTACACTCCTCAAGGAATTATCCTCTTTTTTGAGTGTACGGAAAAGTGGGGGTACTCCAACCTGACCCCTGATCCTTTTTATTCTTCCCTTTTATCCCTCAGAGGGATAGCAAATCCCTTATCCATAATAGAGCTATTCACTTAAGTATGATTTGCTAAGTGACTGAATGATAGTCACTAAGTGCCAATATTTAGTCCTTTAGCTAGTAAAGTAAATAATGACAACCTTATATATAAGACAATTAAATTTTATTTAAGCACTTAGTCCGTCATGCCGATATTGTTATAGTAACCAATTATATTTTATACAAAATCCTGGATATAAGCTGGAGAGAGAGAGTTATAATGTATAAGCAGAGTCTTATGAATATCCTGAAGCAGATGTTTTATTGCCTGATCATACAGATGCTGGGTTGGCATTCAGTTTCTGCCAATGAGCCCCATCAAAAGGGACACTTGATCGTCAGTGCAGATTGGCTAATGACTCAGCAAAAAAGTTCCAATCCGCACTTGAAGGTCATAGATGTGCGCACAGAAAGAGAATTTTTGAAAGGTCATATTGTCAATGCTATCAATATACCTGCCGAAAAAAGTTTTGAAGGAAGCCGTATCATTTCCTTTAACAATATGCGCGAGTTATTGAGTGCTTCAGGGTTACGAAATGAGGATACTATCGTCATTTATGATGATGGATATATCAAAAACGCTGCGCATGTATTCTGGGCACTCGAAACATATGGCCACAAAAATGTTAGGATTCTTGATGGAGGAATTGCGTATTGGGAAAAAAATGGTGGAGAGCTTACGGACAAAGTCACCAAATTTCCAGTAAGTAAATACACCCCATCTATATCCGCCCATCATCTGGCTACAAAGCTGAGTACGCGCATAGCAATTGATAACCCAAACGTACTTATCATCGATTCCCGAAATAAATCTGAATACTTAGGAGAATTCTCCAAGGCGAATCGTGCCGGACATATTCCCAATGCAGTTAACAAACACGCTGCAGATAATCTGAATTATTCCAGTGGTATTCCGGAGATAAAGACGATTTCAGAGCTTGCTGATATGTATGGCAATATCAATAAATCCAATAAGGTGCTTACTTATTGTAACCGCGGAAAGGATTCAGCGATGTCTTACGTAATATTACGTAATCTAGGTTACGATGTGAGTGTTTATGATGGTGGTTGGTTAGAGTGGGGAAATGATTCACAGTTGCCTATTGCTAAATAGTATAGTTGAACGAGTTACATACAGATTCCTGAATGCCTAAGTATTTATTACAACTCAGTATACGCAGTCAGCTAACACTGATGATTTTTATAGTTATGGCTGTAGCTATATTCTGTATTACAGTTATACATGTTTACTGGAAAGCAGATGAACTAAAAAAGAATACTGTGATCTTCTCACAATCTATTGCCAGTAGCCTGGGGCAGGATGCGGTACAAGTCATACTTTTGGATTCTGCAGATGCAGCATCAGACATGGCTTTAAAACTTGAGTCATTTGATCGTATATCCCAGGCAGTATTTTTTAACATGCGGCAAGAGCCTGTTTTCCAGTATAAAAGGGATAGTGGTATAGATGGATTGCTGGAATACCAATCAACTGATTATACGCTCGTAAGTGATGAATTTATAATTGCTTATGTGTCTTTGCAGTACCATGACAGGACATATGGCACGGCGGCGTTTCGAATTAATTTAGAGTCACTTAGAGAAAGTTTGTTTGTGGTTCTTAAGAAAGAAATGATGCTTGTTCCTATTCTGCTTGTGATTTCTTATCTGTTTGCGGTGTTTTTTCACCGTGTATACACACGGCCTTTGGAGAATATTGTTTCTGCTTTGCATAAGTATGGAGAAGATCAATCTATTGGGTTGATGCAGGAAAAATATAATACACGAGAATTGAATGAGTTGGTTGATAGTTTTAACAACATGGCAAAGGGTATTGAATACGCGCAAGGAGAATTAGAAGAGCAACGGGAGCGTTTGCATGTAACCCTAGATTCTATCGCCGATGGTGTAATGGTTGCTGATATGGATGGTAACATCACATTTATGAATCCAGCTGCTGAATATATTACCGGTTGGTTTGAGAAAGAGGTCAAGGCAAAGCAGCTAGACTCCATCTATCAGGTTTATGAGGCCAATGCAGATGAACCTTGGGTTGGGCTTTTGAACGATACTCTGACAAAGGGAACAGTGCAATTCAGTGAAGATGGTCAAAAGCTTCGGGTCAGAAAAGGTGATTTTATCGATGTTAATTCTACTGTTTCACCGATCCGTGACGCCGACAATGATATTTCAGGGGCCGTCGTTATATTTCAGAATGTAACTGCAACCCGAAAGTTGACCAAGCAGCTACACCATCAGGCAACACACGATTCACTGACTGGTCTTGTTAATAGGGGGGAATTTGAACGTCTACTGAGTGAGTATCTGGTGAATATTTCATCGAAAGATGAACATGCTCTATTATATCTGGATCTTGATCAGTTCAAACTTGTCAATGATACTGCCGGGCATTTTGCAGGTGATACTCTATTAAAACAAATAGCTTCTTTATTGCATCATTCTATACGTGATACTGACATTGTTGCGAGATTGGGTGGTGACGAATTTGCGATCTTATTGCCCAAATGTAGCATCATAAAAGCGGAAAATATTGCTGAAAAGATTCGCAACGAAATCTCAAATTTTTCATTTGTATGGGAAGAATCACAATTTCGCGTAGGTGTTAGTATTGGTCTAGTATCGATAGACCACGAAGGCATGACATTATCTGATGTTCTGAGTAATGCGGATGTCGCTTGTTATGCAGCCAAGGATCTCGGTAGAAACCGAGTTCATATCTATAGTCACAAAGATCAAGAACTAATGCACCGCCATGTTGAAATGCACTGGGTCTCTGAAATTCGTAATGCGCTTGAGGAGAACCGTTTAGTGTTATTTGCACAGAAAGTCGTCCCGATTCGAAATACTGATTACTCCGTACATTTAGAGTTGCTGGTTCGCTATATGGATAATAATGGTGTGTTGCGTACGCCAGGTGTTTTTATTCCAGCTATTGAACGTTATGGTATGTCAGCAGAGTTCGATCGATGGATTATCAAATCGGCACTAGAAGAGCAAACGCTGATTACATATCTTAAAAGTTCCCCAAACCGTTGTGTTAATATAAACTTGTCAGGCTTAACATTGAGCGATAAGGGACTGGTTGATTATATTTCTGACTTGCTGAATAAGGCGGGCTTACCGCCACGCACGGTTTGCTTTGAAATTACCGAGACTGCAGCAGTAGCAAATTTCGATATAACAAAAAAAATCATACGTAAAATGAAATTGCTCGGCTGTGATTTCGCGCTAGATGATTTTGGTAGTGGTGTTTCTTCATTTGCATATTTGAAAAACCTACCTGTGGATTACTTGAAAATTGATGGCTCTCTGATCCATGATATTGACCAGAATCCTGTCAATGAGGCGATGGTCAGTGCTATCAATCAGGTTGGACATGTTATGAATATGAAAACCGTAGCAGAATTCGTGGAGAATAGAGATATTCAGGATAAACTAGCATTTCTAGGGATAGACTATGCGCAAGGGTACTATGTGCATGTGCCTGCCCCGTTACAGGAAGTTATAGAGGGTGATGTTTTATGCTCGGAAAAGGAAACTAATCTTTCGGGTAACGTAGGTCGGGCCACACCAACCAAATGAAAGCAATTGAAGAAATAAAAAGGACAGCCATCTTTAAAAGATGAAGATATAGCGTCCAGCTAACTGTGGTGATCAACTATTCAGTCACCTGATGCATTTAAGACGTCTGATTTCTATTTTCGAATAACCATTTGCAAACTTTCTATGCAAAGAACCAAAAATGCCGCAGCCGTGATCCTCAGCCTATGCTGATTCCTCGGTATTGAGAGCATAAAAGGCTTTTAATTAAGGAAAATACAACGCACAGCTGTTTAGCCCAGGCATGCGTAAATCACGGGGGTCAGGTCTTACATTTCAATCACGGGGGTCAGGTCTTACATTTCACATTGACGGCAAACTAGATTAAAAGTAAATTATTTCGAATCTGAAGTTTATTAAGGATGATAAGCGATGAGTA